>JABGQA010000169.1 GCA_018644665.1 Candidatus Poribacteria bacterium | reverse complement strand
CTGGCAAGGAGCAGAACTGTTCTGTGCCATCCGCAGCTACATCTCAACCGCGCGCCAGCAGGACGTCACCGTTCTTCCCGCCATCCGAAATGCCATTCTCGGTCAACCATTCATGCCAGCACCAGCCTGACCGGCTGAGTAGTCACCAAGGATCTCCGGAAGACTACCGTGGTAGGGCACTAGCCCGCCCGTTCCGACACCGCATGGCAAGACACATTCTGGCACCCATCGCGAGCGGTGACTACGGCCGTCAGAGCGGGTCGCGTGTGTCGGCAGAGCTCCTGGATCCGGGTGCCCAGGGTGGGGTACAGCGCGCACCTGTGCTGGTAGGCGCAGCCCACCTGATGGGCCGGGACAACGCGGAACGCCTCAGGAGGCACCCCTGCGGCCGGCAGGTTGTAGTTCGCCGCGCGCATGAGCTCGACCGTGTATGGGTGGAGCGCTGCGTTGGCGAGGGTTGTGGCATCGCCTTCCTCCACCACGCGGCCCTGGAACATGACGAGCATGCGTGTGGCCAAGTATCGTACTATCGCCAGATTGTGCGATATGACAAGGAATGATATGTGGTTTTCCTGATTGAGCTTCTGGATCAACCGCACGATCTGTGCCTGTATCGACGCATCCAGGGCGGCGACGGGCTCGTCGGCTATGACGAGCGACGGGTTCCCAACCAAGGCCCGCGCAATGCCCACACGCCGCTGCTGACCTCCGCTGAGTTCCGACGGGTAGCGATCCAGAGCCGCCGCGTCCAGCTGTGCCATCGCGAGCAGATCCCGAGCGCGCGTCTCGCGCTCGGACGCGGGCAGTTGCAGCTGGCGGCCGATGGCCTCGTAGAGAGCGTGGCGTACCGTCAGATAGGGGTTTAGCGAGGCCGCCGGGCTCTGGAACATCATGCGCAGCCGGGAGCGGCGTGCCCGCATGTCGGCCGGTGAGAGGGCGGAAACCAGCTCGCCCTCGAACCGAACGCGCCCTTCGGTCGGCGGGGACAGGCATGCTAGGACGCGGGCGAGGGTAGTCTTCCCACTCCCACTCTCTCCGACCAGGCCTAGAATCTCGCCCGGTCGGATGTTCACATCCACGCCGTCCACTGCCCTGCTCGGCTCCCCAAGCGCCCGCCAGCGCGCGCGATGTGATTTTCCGTGGGCCGCGCGCTCCGTCAGCGTGATCCACGCTCTCTCGCCAACGCCCTTGGGCGGGAAATGCTTGCTCAACTGCATCCCCGTGAGGATATCCTGGTCACTCACTGTCGATACCCTCGGTAGTGGGATCCCAGCAGCGGACAGCATCAACGCCCAACGACGTATCCGGCGGCGGGAGCAGCGCCGGCATTTCGTTTACGCAACGGGAGGCGGGTACCTTGTACCCGCGGTCCAGGTTGCTCCTCAGCGTCTGGCATCTCGCCGCGAAGCGACATCCCGCCGTGTCCCGATCCGCCTCCACGAACTCACGCGACATCTGGGGTAATGTCCCGTCCCCAGCGATGAGCGTTTCCGTGATCTGTGAATCCAACAGCGCGCGCGTATATGGGTGGCGAGACAGGAGCCGCGCTCTTCCGTCGGCATCCGGCACGAAGTGGGTCCGCTCGATTATTTGTCCCGCGTACATCACGGCGACGTGGGAAACCAACTCGCGGACCACCGCCAAATCGTGGGAGATGACTAGCAGCGTAAGCCCTTCCTCATCGCACAGCTCCCGCAGGAGGAGGAGGATCCTACTGCCTACCGTGACGTCGAGAGCCGCAGTGGGTTCGTCAAGTATCAGGAGGCCGGGCTTGGAGGCCAACGCCATCGCGAGGACGACGCGCTGACACATTCCGCCACTCAACTGGTGTGGGTACGCCCTCAGCACGGATGCGGGATCGCTCAACTGTAGGCGCCGCAGCCACTCCAGGGACTGTTGGCGTAGGTCGCCGCCATCGGCGCCTCCCCTGATCCCCACGACCAGCGCTTCGTGGAGATGCCGTCCCACGGTGTATACGGGGTCGAGCATGAGGCTCGGTTCCTGAAACGAGATACCGATGCGCATGCCTCGGACATCGCCCATACGTCGGGATATCTCCCTTGCCCATGGTCTGCGGAGTCGGCGCTTCGCGTCGATTCGCGCCTGTTGAGTCTGGCCGCGTGGGTAGATGTGGTCCAGGCACGGCAGCACGTCCTGTCCGTCCAGTTGGATGCGGCCGGATACGATTCCCGGCGTTCCCCGCTCGAACCCCAGGGTCGCCAGCGCGGTGACGGATTTCCCGCTTCCTGATTCTCCGATCAGCCCCAGGTGCTCTCCCCGGCGTATGGAGAAGCTGACGCGGTCGACGGCAACGAGGGGCCCTTGGGGCGTATCGAACCAAACGCTCAGTTCCCGTACATCCAGTTGGCGGAAGCCCGAGGCATCCTCGCCACCGTCCTGGGGCACGTCTGCTTTAGTCGGTTGCATGGCGGCCTCTGGAGACTGCGTCGGACAGGAGGTAGAGCGCGACTATGTTCGCCGTGATGAAGGCGGCGGGGAACACCCACAGCCACCAGAGTTGCACGCCATCCCCGTCTGCCTTGAGAAGGTGTGGGTGGAATGCCGGCGCACCCACGTAGGCCCGTGCGCTCGCGAGCAGGCCACCCCACGTCTTCTCAGCGTTGAATTGCGGGAAGAGATATCGGAGCGTGGTCTCCACGAGCATCACCTCCGCCGCCGTTTGGAACGCCTGGCCGATGATTACCGGACGCAGACGGGTCGTGAGGAGGTGTCTCCAGACGATCCACACATCCCGCAATCCCAGTTCCACTGCGGCTTCGATGTAGTTCTCTCTCCGCAACGAGATCGTCTCGCTCCGAATCACACCGCCGAGCTGCATGCCGCCTGTCAGACCGATGATTCCCGCGAACACATAGAAGGGGCGCGTGTCGGCCGGTAACGCAGCGAAGAGGAGGACAATCACAACTAGCCGGGGCATGCTGTCGAACAGCCCGAAGAGGTACCGGATAGGCGTGTCCGTCCAGGCCCATCGGGTGTTGTTGCGCGCTCCGGCGACTGCTCCGGTGGCGCTGAAGTAGCCCGCCACACTCCCGAGGGCGCAGCCGCTGATGACGGCGATGGCCACGGCCAGTAGTCCGTGCGGGAGATACGCCGGCGAACGCGCAATGATGTCTCGCAAGACACCGTACCCGTTCGTGCCGGTGCCCAGAGGATGCGACCACGACGGCGGCAGTGGGGCGGGATAGGACTGTACGAGGTTGCTTGGAGCAAAGCCGGGAAGCAAGGACACCAGTGCCATGAGTGCGGTGCACAGCAGAATGCACGTTGCGCCGATGGTCCCGCGTTTTACGAAGGAACCCGCCAATGCGTCGCGATCCGTCATGCCGGCGTTCTCCCGGTAGGCAGGTTCACGTCCGCACCCTTGGATCCACGATCACCAACAGCATATCACGCGCCGTGTTCGCCGCCACTACAAGGAGGACGAGGCTGACACAGCACGGCAGCAGCACGGCGAAGTCGTTCTCCTTAGCAGCCTGCAACAGCCAGAATCCTACGCCGAGCCTACCCAGCACTTCCTCGACCACGATGGCCCCGCTCAGGAGAGCCGGCACATATGCCACGTACGTGGCGAGTACTGGCCGGGCGAGGTTGCGCATGAGATGGCGCCATACGGGTGCCTGGCGAGCCCTGACGGCCATGACGAAATCGGCGCGAAGCAGCACGCTCGCCTCTCGCTCCACGCGCTGCGTTATCTGGCTGACGAGCGAGTTCCCGAACGCCAGGCAAGCCGCCGCGAGGGCATGGTGGGCCACCGAGCCCGCGACAGGCGGAAAGTACCGTAAGCCAATGAGCCCGAGCAGGAACACGGGCGCGCCACTTACGAGATACAGCGCCCAGCGGGCTCCTTGGGTCACAAGCGAGGCAGGCGCCGCCGCGAGGCATATGCCCGCCGGCACGGCAATGGCCAGCGCGAGGATGGTGGCCAGGGCCGCCAAGGTGAGGGTGTTACGCAGATAGAGTCGAAGCCTCGGCCAGACCTCCTGCATGGTCTTCGTGGGCGCCAGGTCAAGCCGCACTATCTGCAGCATCCGCTGCATGTACCCGGCCTCCAGCGCGCGGTCTTCCACCATCCCAACAAGAAGCCTGGCTTCGTGGGCAATCCGAGGGTTGTCGGTGGAGCTTGCCATCCTGGCCACGCGGACGCCGTCGGCGAACTCGCGCCTCGCGATGTGCACCTGGGCCGCGGCCAGCATCAGCAGGGCGGTCAGCGCTTCGCTGTCGAGAACGGGAATGGCGGCGGCCAGCGTGCGTTGGATCTCAGGGAGGTCCTGGCGCAGACTCGCGCGCAGACTCGCATGGTTTGCCAGGGCCAGGCGGCCCGAGACGGATCTGGGGTGGGCGCGCGCGTGCCCTCGGAAGTATGCGGAAGCACGCTCGGTACGGCTGTCACGACTGCGATCGCGGCTACCGGCGCCACCATAGCTGGCGACGGCGCGGTAGAAGTCGATATCCGGGAACGCCTCCGGCCGGCGGATTCTGTCGAACACGTCCGTTGACGAAGGCGCCTCTGCCACGGGCGCCGTGTCCATGATGATCTTCGCGCCTTGGATGTAGGATGAGATGTCGAGGTCGGGTTGGAAGTATCTTCTTATCGTCGTCGCCTGGCCGGGGTCGTCGTTGAGCGCCAACGCCGTTGCCACTCCGAGATCGTAAAGCGCGGCGTCGTCGAGGTCGCCGTCGGCTTGCGTGTATGCCTGGGCGAGTTCGCGTAGTCGACGCAATCGGAGCGTCGGATCGGCTTTGTCCAGTTCTCCGTAGACCAGAGGGGCAAAGGGGACCGTCGTTGCGCGGAGGCCCACGCCATAGACGAGATATGTCACGCCCAGGAGAATGAACATGTTGCGGACGATGTTGCGAATCAGCGCGTACATGTCTGCGCCTCCGCGTCGGGATCTGGGAGCGTAGCCGCGGGGGCCCTACGCTAGCGCGCCGCCTGACCGGCCGTCATGTCGACCCACCAGTCTGTAACGTAGTTGAAGAAGCCACTCGGGTGAAGATCCACGCCGCGTATTCGGGAGTGCCACATCGCGGTGCGTATCGGCGTCCAGAGGAACACATAGGGGGCCTCCTCGTGCAGGGCCCCGTCGAGCATCAGCATAAGGTTCCTGTGTTTCACCGGGTCCGTCTGCTCGCGGGCGAACTCGAGCATCTGGTCGATCAAGCGGTTCTCGTAGCTGCCGTAGTTCTTGCTCCCAGGTCGCGACTGGGTGGAGTGGAACAGGGGATACAGTCCGCCACCCAATCCGAATGACCATCGTCCGAGAGCGATGTCGAAGTCGTGTTCGTACCACACGCGCTGGTCCCACGCGTCCTGGCTGCCCGCCGTCTCGACACGGACCTCTATGCCTAGCGTCCGCATGTCCGCGACGAACGCTTCACCTATCGTGCTGTGGACGGGCGAGCCCTTCTGGACCAGCGTAAGCGTGAACCGGCGCCCGTCCTTCTCGAGCACTCGGTTGGACCCGGGCCTGAAGCCGGCGTCCGCAAGCAGCTTGCGGGCGACGGCGACATCGTACAGGTACGGTTCGATTCCCGTATCGATGTAGGGACTGTCATAGGGGAACGGCCCATGGGACAATTCACCATCCCCCTCGCCACCTTCGACGGTCGTGCGCAGTTGCGCCCGGTTCATGCCGATGTTGATCGCTTGGCGCACCTCTCGGTTGACTGGGCCGCCGAGGAAAGGATGCCGGTGGTTGAAGGCCAGATAGTAGTAGGACGTCGAGGGATAGCGATCCTCGTTTATGGGGACAGGTGAGGCCTTCCTCACCGGCTCGGCATATCGGCGAGGCAGGGCGACGACCATATTGATGCTGCCGTAGCCAAAGTCGTTGGCGAGGGTCGCCTCGTTCGGTTTCAGAAGCAGCCGCACCGAGTCCACGTACGCCCGCGTGCGCGGACTCGGCAATATCGGATAGCGGTCGTTGGCCTCCAGGCCTAGCTCATTGAGGTTCATCAAATTCTGTACGCCCACACGGAAGGGGCCCGTGCCGACTGGGTGGCCGACGTAGGCGTGGGTCGGAGGAACAACGCAGGCCGGGTTGTCCGCCCTGATCTCGAGTGGATTGGGTACGAACGGATAGTGAGGAATGAGTGGGAATGCCATGCGCCCGAAGGCTCTGAGGATGGGCTGGCGCAGGACGATCCGCACGTGGGTGTCATCGAGGACGCGGACCCTCGCGATGAACTCCACGCTACTCTTGGCCGTGGCGTTGTTCTTCATCGCCAGGTAGGTGAACAGCACGTCGTAGGGCGAAACAGGGCGGCCGGCACGCCAGGGGTTCGCCACCGGGCGGCCGTTGGGTCCGGGAACCGTCGCCGGGCCGTCGTGCCATCTCACGTCGTCACGGATGGCGAACTCGTATTCGACGCCATTGAGCGGCGCGTAGCTTCTGAGTCGCTCGGCGGTCATGTCGATGAGGTGGGGAATCGGTTCTCCGTCCCGATCGAAAGCGATCAGGCTGTTGTAGAGCATGATGCCCACGCGGCGCGCCACTGCCGACCCGCGGTGGATCGGATCGTACGAGGACTGGCTCGTCATTACCTCGCCGTAGCTGAACCCGCCGCCCTGTTGCTGTTGGGCGCGCGCGCCAGCGGCCAGCAGCGCGGACAGCGCCAGTAACAGGAGGCGCGCCCGGGCTCGATGAGTCGTCACCAGTATCCTCCACATCTCGCGCTTCACCCTCGGCATCAGTTTCATTGCAGCTGGGCGGCGATCTTCTCGAGTTCTCCGGCGTATCCGTGACGCAGCATAGCCTCGTAGCACAGGGACAGGTTGTGGACCACATCGCCATAGATCCCGCGCCGCTGCTCGGCTGTTTCTGGTCCACGCGTGGTGGCCGCCATCTCGATCGCGTGGTAGAGCGTGCGGATTGCGGCTTCGAGAAAGCCGTGGCGCGCGTACACAGCGGCGAGGTTGTTCGCATGCCGCGGCGAATCCGACCCTATGAGAACAAACGCCTGTGCCAGCTCCACCTCGTCTCGGGTCGCCGTGGGGGCGCCGACCAACTCGTCAAGCACGCGTTGCTGGTCTGTGGGTGGATTCGTCTGTGAGCGTCGCCATCGCGCGGCATTGTACACGGCCGCCTGGCCCGGCTTTCCGGCGGCCACGGCCATGGCGAGAAGATCACCGTGCCGCACCAACTCGCGGTCGAAGTCCGCGGCGCCGGCGTCGTACGGACTGGCGAGCTCCGGCGGCGGCTGGCTCCTTTGCGGCTGACGCGTCGTGCGGCGACGGCTCAACAGCCGGAGGTTGTGGTCTACCCGCCCGCTCGTCTCGTCGTCTCGGGCCGCGGCGTACCACTCCTCGACGATGCCCAACTCCGTGAACATCGCCGCCTCCAACGTTCCGCGGCGTAGCACGTCGGCGGAGTCGCGCGTTGCCGCCAGGCGAAGGCTCTCGCGCAGCCTCGCGCCCGTGTCCTGGAGCTCCTGGTCAATGCCGAATACGTCGTTTCGGTTCGATAGATTCGCTGAGTGAAGGTGGTGTATCGCGCGGTCGAGGTCTCCTTTGCCCTCGTAGATCGCGGCTAGGCGAGCGTGCGCCGGCCCGAACACCGGGGAAAGAAGCAGCAAGTGCTCGTACAGCCCAGGGACTTGCCCATCCTCCGGGAGGGTCGTCAGCAGAGCGTGGAGGGCGGGCACGTTGATGCCGACGGCTGAAGTTCCTGTCGGCTCCGTATGCGCCGTGGAGAGCGACCTTGCGACTTCGCCGCGACACCTCGCCTGGAAATCGGCGCGTGTGGCGCCTGTTCGCGCGAGAATCCCGTATGCCCGTGGACTATATGGGTCTGCCACGAGCATCCGACCGGCGATCGCCGCCGCATCCTGGACCGCGGACGAAGCGCGGCCCGCGGGGCGACGGTATTCGCCCTCGACCACGAGGCGATATGCGCCGTTGACTTTGAGATCGATGATCGTGTGCCGGCCCAGCGGCATGAATACCTCGCGCGCCAGGTTGGCTCTGTCCAGCGACAGGAGTTCGTCGTTGAGCTCGAGGAGCGTCAGGTCGCTCACATCGGGCACTCGGATGAGCAGTTGGAGTCGGCAGACGCGCGCGTCGCCGTCGGACCGTACGCCGCGTCCATCTATCTTCGTAGGTCCAAGGTATATCTCGATGAGGCCCGGGGGCACGTCATATGCAACGACGCTCCACCACGCAGACGCTAAAGGCTGAGCGACCACCGGCCCCGCCACGACGAGGCACCACACGACGATCGCCGCCATGCGGGCCCCGGCCATCCTCGAGCACGTACGACACGCAGTTCGCGTTCTGCTCACTCTACCTACCTCGTAGGTCCTCATGTAGATTCAACTGGATAGTATAGATCACTTGGACCATCATGTGCAGCGGGTAGATCTCTGGGAGGTCTCGTTGGATAATCCCGTAGAGTTCCGCTGTTTCGCCCCAGTGATCGAAACCCCGCTCGTATGCGGTATACCCGACATCGACGAGTAGCAAGGGGTCGTTGCCGAATTGGGGTTCATCGATGGCATGCGGATATCGCGCATTCCTGCCGAGACGGAACAACAGGACCGCGTAGTCGATCAACTCCTGCTCCTGCTGAAGGCCGAGGTCGACGACATCGACTGCCGCCTCGGCGTACTCGCGAAGCAGAAGGGCCGCCTTGCCCGCGCGTCGGTAGATCTCGCGCGGATCGTAGGCGCCGAGCGGCGCGTACAGCTCCGGGACGCCCGCGGTCGCGGGCGCCCCGCCGTTGGGTGATTGGAGTTGGTCCATCGCCCGCGCCAGTAGGAGCGCGGCCTCTCGCGGTTCTAATCCGGCCGCGGCCCGGGCGTACGCTACGTCGACGCCTGCGTTCGGGCCATCGTCGCTCGCGTCGTTCCACAGCGCGCGCGCATCTGTGGCCCGTCCCTGCTTGACGTAGCACCGCCCGAGCAATACTGCTACCGACGGCGCCATCTCGCTGGGCAGCGCCGCGTCTGCGCGCATGGTCACCAGGATTGCGGCCGCGTCCACATGGTCGCCGACCATGTAGAGCGTAAGCGCGCGGGCGAACTGGATGTCGTAGGCGAAGTCGTCATCGCGCAGCCGAGAGAAGACATCCAATGCCGCTCGCAGGTACACCTCGGCAACAAGCTCGAACATGGCTGCGGGAAAGAACTCCATCCTCTGCAAGGGCTCGGGCGTGTCTACGGTCTCCGGCGTGGGGCGCCAGGGGCGCTTGTACGCGCTGTCGAGCAACGACAGCGCCGCCTCGTGTTCGTTGCGCGCGCTCAGCAGGACCGACAATCTCAAGGCGCTGTACGGGCTTCCCCCGGACCACTCCTCCGGGCTCCGGGTGACGCGCGAGATGAGCATGTCGGCCTGCTCTTGCCGCGCGCCGATTCGGAGGCACAGCAGCGCGAGATACGCCGCGATGTGCAGGTCGCCTTCGGCGAGCGCGAACGCCGCGTCGAACTGGCGGTCGGCCTCGTCTTCGCGACCCATGGCGTGGAGACACGCGCCCAATTCACAGGTCGCGAACCCGATCAACATGGACGACTCTACGATTGGGTCCCCGAGGAAGGCCTCGAGCAGATCGGCCGCTCGTTCGTTGCGCCCCAGTTTGCGTAGGACGAGCGACAGGTAGTACGGCGTATACGCGCTGCGCGCGGTGTGCCTGTCCTCACGCTCGCCCAGCGCCTGCAGGACGCGCAGGTAGTCCCCGGCCAACGGAGTCGTGATCTCGCCGAGCTCTGAGTAGAGCATCCCCAGGCGCATGCAGGCGAGCGCGCGGAGATACGCGTCCGCGGAGCCGGCTCGGTGGAGCGCCTCACGGTAGCGGTGACCAGTGAACAGAGCCCATGACGCATCGTCGGCCTCGCTTTGCTGCGCGCGCGCCTGGGCCGGCAGCACGACTAACAGGACGCAGCACCCGGCCAGCGGCCAAACATGGCCGAGGCTGACGCGCACACTATCAACCGCCCGCGAACACTGGCGCATGCGCTACTCTCCAGACCTCAGGCGGGTGGCGAAGTTGGTGACGGCGAGGCTGACCTTCCTCTGTGATCCGACCTGCGACGAGAATGCGATTAGCTTGCCGGTGTCGCGGGCGATGTCGACCGCTGTGCAGTTGACTTCGCGGCCGATCGCGGTCAAGGGCCGGGCGTTGGCGCCAGGGCTGCCACCCTCGACGTACGGGATGGTGTATATCGGGTATTTCTCGTCTGCGCTGTCGGCGATGTAGATCAGGTGCGCGCCGTCAGGACTCCACCTGGGGTATCTGGAGGAGTTGGGCTCGAGGACAGAGCCCGCACTGACCTGGTTGCGCGCTACGTCGCTCGCCTCGTATGGCCCGCCATCCAGGCGGCCGGTCAGAGCGGAAACGAACAGGGCAAACTTGGTGACGTCGTCCGTGTTCGGGACGCCGCGGGCGTCGCGCCACGCGTTGTGATAAAACGCTACGCGGTCGCCCCGCGGGGACATGCTAGGATACATCTCATGTCTGTACGACTCGCTGAACACCCATCGTTTCGCCTGACGGTGTCCTGTCTCCGTGGTGACGACCGAGGCCGTATCGAGGAGCGAAAGGTCGTAGCCGTTGGCGCCTCTATACGAGTGGTACACGAGGCGGCTGCGATCTACCCACGAGGCGAAGTCTTCCCCATTGGAGCGCTCAATGGCGTCATTGGCGGGGTCAATGTAGTCGACCCCCGTCAGTCTTTCGCGAGCTGCGGAGACGCGTCGTGGATCCGGATCGTCCGCTGGCCTGAGCAACGGGTAGTCCAACCAATCCTCCAGAACAGCGCTCAGGTTGCCCACATGGACTATGTCACCGGACTCTTCGCCTGCGGACGAGAAGACGAGCGCGCGGTCCTTCGGGCTCCATCGCGGCAACGCCACGTACGCCTTCTCGTCAAGTAGCATGCGGGCGCTACGGGCGCTTGGGGATCCCAGGTAGACCCGTCCCTCGGCCATGAAAGCGTATTTCCGGGGGTGCGTGTTCGACCATGTCAACTCGAAGGGGCTTTCGTTTTCGTCGGGGACGAGTCCGCGTTGGTTCCGCAACCGGGTTCGCCGGTCTTCGGGAACGGCCGAGGATGGCTGGCCGGCGCCGACCCGTACCTGCCCGCGGGCGCCATGCATCATGTCCACGTACCACATCCGGCTAGATCGCGCCTCCATCGCAACGAACGCGAGGTATCTACCATCGGCGGAGATCGACGGTATGATCTGGTTGCCGTCGGTCTCAGTCGTCAAGCTATCGATCTGGCGGGTGGCCAGGATGCGAGGGTCATCCGACAGTAGCTTGGCGAAGGCGTCTATGTCCCGGATCTCCTGCGTGTCGCCGTTGGGAGATAGCACATCGAACGGGCTGAAGCGCAGCTCCGGCCTGCGATCCGACGCGTCCTCGGCTCCGCGCAGGGGCCCGCCGGGCGGCCCGAGCGGGAGGAGGGCATCCGCGGGCGCACGTGTGGCCGCGGCGACCAGCAAGCCGCTCAGGCCCCATGTCAGAGCGCGTTTCGTCACACGCGATGGACCCATGTAAATGCTCTCTACGGGGTTTGGCCCGGCGTCGCTACGCCGCGGTGAGGCCCCAGTTACGGACACGTATCCAGCTTGGCTTTCACCGCGATCAGCGCGGCCTCGAGAGCGGCGCGTTCCTTGGCGGTCGAGGCAACCTGCATCCGCCGGTCGCACGCATCCTTGAACTGACCGTACGCGGCCTCGATGGCGTTCCCGTCGCCGCGCCTGCAGCGTGCGATGACGAGTTCACGGAGCGTATCGAAGTCCATCTGCTCGCGCAACTCGCCATCAGCTACCCGGTGCAGGTACGCGCGGGCCTCCAAGAAGCTTGCTATGCTCTCATCCCACTCTGGGATCAGCGATGATGCATAGCCGATGTTGTAATGCGCGAATGGATCCTGGTGGTCTACATCCAGGATGCGCTTGTAGGCGGCGATCGCAAGCGCCGGTTCGTCGGGAAGCGCCGCGCCGCCGAGCTTCATCATGCCCTCACGAAACTGTGGGTGGTCGCCAAGCATACCGGTCACGCACGCTTCAATAGCCCTGTATGACCCGTCTGAGCGGTCGATGCAGCCAAGGTGATCGGCCTTCATGGGGATCACTATGAGTGTGTCGATCCCGTCCCTGCCGGCGTCGGGTCCCGCTTCCGCGCCGGCCCAGTTGTCGTCGACTGGCTGCACGAGGCCGATGTTGCCGCGGACGGTCGTCTCGACGTATTGGCTGGCTTCTGGCGGCGGATATGCCGTTACCGCGTAGGCGCCTGCGAGCACGCGCCAATTCTGGCTGGGGCCCCGCAGACTGCGGCCAGGGGTCTCCGTTCCGTCCACGTGCACGCCCGATATTTGCACGTCGAAGCCCGGTGGCAATGTCTCGGCGCGTATGGTGAACGTATCGTCGGGCGGCCAGGGGATGACCACCTCGTCGGGTCTGGGGCCGCTCGCGAGGCTTCGCGTCGACGATCCGCGGGAGTGGGTGACTCGGAGCTGTATCGACCCTCTGCCCGTAGGGAACGTGAACGGCATCCTCGCGGCCGTCACCTGGCCGCGGCCGCCGACCTGCCAAGTGTCGGAGCTCTCTGCTGCCCACTCCACAGTCACGGTATTGCCCATACGATTCGGGAGAATGCCCACCACAACGACACGAAGGGCCCCGTTCGGAGGAACACGCTCGAGAAGGCTGCCGCGGGCTATGGTGACTCCATTGGGGAGACGTATTTCGGCGCTGTCCGCCGGGGCGCTCACCACCTCTCCCTCGACAGGGCCCGTCCTGTTGGACGGTGGGTCTACCACTTTCCCGTTGGGGGCCCGGGCCGCCGGGAAGATTCTGAACTTGTGACCACGTCTGACGCCTGCGCGACCGCCTATGTTGATCGTAGCGCTTCCGGCCCGACTGCTCACCGCGTAACCGGACACGGGGAGCATCTGGACGAGGCGTGACAGGATCTGGTTGAGCATGACGGTCCCGATGCTCGTAGGCGTGACGCTGGCCTCGGCGGATGCCAGCAACGTCCCGGTCTCTACCTCGTACACCTCCACCGAGAGTCGCATCTCCTCGCCGGTGGGATCTCGCATTGTTGGCAAGACTACCCACTGTGTGGTCGCGCCCTGCAGCCAGTTCGCAACCGTAGGATTCCCCTCGACGGGCGTATCGACCAGATCTATGCGCTGCGCGCTGTCGATCCCGGCCTTCAGAGCGCTCCGCACGCGCGCGCCGAGGAGTTTCTCGGCTCCGTGGATGAGTGAATCGATCGGGATGCGCTCTTCGTCGAAGAAGACGTCCGCTATGGCCGCCGTGTGTCGCGGCGGTCGGATATCGATCATGAACCGGGTGTCATTGAACTCCATCCGGTTGGGGACGGTCGGCTGGTAATCTTCAGACAAGTGGCCCGGCGCCTGCAGTGTTAGGTTGAGCGCGGCCCCCGCGGGCACGTACTCCGAGACGACTCCGTCGTCTCCCGCCTGTGCGAATAGGCTGTCACCTGCGTGCGCTGTCGCCCCGCGGACGGCCACTCCAGTGCGCGCGTCTCGCAGCGCCAGGTTCAGCTTGCAGAGGCGTTGGAAGGACCAGTCCACGTCGTATGCGCGAAGCGAGCTCGTGTTCTGCTCGTCGGTCCCGCCGCCGGTGATCCCGGCCGCGTCCGTGGAGAGCGAGTAGCGGATCCGATCATCGGCGTCGGCATCCAACCTGATCGTCGCGACGCCGCTCGAGTCGGTGGTCGCGGCCTGCGACGATGGACCGTCCAGGTTTTGCGCGCTGACCGAGACGCCTGAGAGGGGCCCGCTCGGGCCACCCGGAACGGTCGCCACGACCTTGAACCTGAACGTGACAGGCTCCCACCGGGCGTGGATCGTGCCAGAAACACTCGGCTGGCCCCCAATCGGGAGCGTCAATGGGAGTGGTCTGGCGCCGTCGGATGTGAAGACTAGCCCTTCACCCTCCGCTGAGATGCTCACGGATTCGATAGCGTGTATTTCGCTACGGTAGACGCCGCCGCCCACGGCCTGTAGCGGGACGCCGCTCGCTTTCACTACGAGGCCGCTGACCGTCTGTGTACCGGCGTCTACTGTGATAGACACCGTTACCGGCGGCGCCTCCTGTAGCTCCACTACGGCGTCGATATCGGAGTTGGATCCAACGGGCACGATCACTTCGGTTCCGGCAAGGAGAGTATCCGCCTGGTTGGCCGGCGTGACCGTCACGACGACCTGGCCGGTCTCTGGCGTTGGGATCGGAATGTCTCGCGCTCCCGAGGCGGACATCAGCGGCGGCGCCGCGAGCTTCGTGTCCACGCCATTGCGTCGGAGGAAGACGGCGACCACCACCCGCTCGTCGGCGGGCGTGCTGGCCGGGGTCTTGATCTGCAGATGGAGCGTCGTGGCGCTCACCACAATCGCCAGGGGCGGAAGCAAGAGGGGTTCGGGCAGTTCGTCGATCTTCGTAGGCGGCTCGAGGCTGAAGAGACCGTGATCGGCGCTGAGCTCAAGAGCTTGTCCCCTCCGGCCGCGCACTTGGATCGCACCGGCCCCGTCCGCGCCGGTTGTCGCGGATGCCAGCGGAGAGCCCTTCGCCTTGGCAGTCACGGTCACGCCACGGACGGGTGCGCTACCGGCGTGGGCGGAGATCGGGAGCGCGTACGTGCGCTCCTCGTAGACGAACTTCACCTCTAAGGCGTGCGTCGTGGTCGTGGTCGAGTACTTGGCGAGGACCAACTCGGGCATCTCGCCCTGCACTTCGTACCCGGGCTTGCTAACGGTCAAACGAATGGGTTGGGTCAGGTCCGCAGGAGGCGGGAACGTGAGGAAGCCACGGTGATTCAGCGTGAACACACGCTTCGTGAACCCGGCAGGCAGTTCGACGCGCACTCCATCCAGCGTGCCGATCTGCCGCTGCGTGTCGGGGTGCACGTGCCAGAAACGTAGCCTGACGGTATGCACTGGGACAGTGGAGAATTCGATGTGCACGTCGTACTTGAGCTTCTCCGACGCGTAAGGTACCTGCTTGATTACCTCCGGATACTCTTCGGCCTTGGCCGTGATAGTCACGAAGGACGCGCCAGCGCCTGGTCTGTCCAGCGTTATCGAGCCCCCGCTGCTTACGACCTTGCGGACTTCGACCGGGCTCGTTTCCCCAATGGAGATGTGAACGTTCGCCTCCGGTATCTCCACGTCGGTCCTGTTTCCGTCCGCGTCGACAACGGAATACGTGAACGTGAACGTCGGGTTGCACGCCTCGCACCCCGCGAGCGTGAGCAGCAGGACGGCGACGAGGCAGCGCCGCAGAACTCGCATCTTCATCTACGCCCTCCCTTACAAGCGCGCGCGTAGCTACGGCGTATCGTCAGTGGGGTCGGTGTCCTGTTTGGAGTGTGGATCGAGCTCACCCTCGCGGGTACCGGGCCCGGTGGCCGCTCCCGACAACGTGAGGGCGATCTCCTCGTCATCGTCCACCTGCCCGGACAGCTCAACCACACGAGTGTCCTTTATTACACGCACCGTGTATCTGTCCCCTTTATAGAACCCAGGAGTTGAGAACCGTCCGTCGCGTTCCGTTGTAGCGTCGTCGGCCACGCCGTTCGCGCGGGTTATCAGTACAGTCGCCTGGTTCGCCGGCGTCAGGCCGTCGCTTTCGTACACAACTGCCCGCAACGTGAGCCGCTTGCGCATGATGATGTTGTGCGTCGTCGCGCCATCGGCGACCAACAGCACCTCTGGCTCGTTTGTCTCGTAGCCGTCCGCGTAGCCGGCGACCCTGTAGTTGCCGGTGGCGAGCCCGGGAACGGCGTACGCTCCCTCGCTGTCCGCGGTGACCTGGAGCGACCCCATCGCGCTGCTCGCCGCAGTCTCGTCGACCGGTGTCACTTCCACCGCCGCGCGCGGAATGGGATTCTGGAAGTCGTCTCTCACTGTGCCGCCCAGCGTGAGCGACCCGCTGCAGCCAACGGCGGCGAGGAGTACGAGCCCCAAGGCGGCGCGTCGGAGGGGCTGGAAGCGCCGAGCGGCGCTGCCCGAGCGCCGGCGCGCGCGCGCCGGGCGGAAGTTACGTGAGCCGTGACGCCCTGTTGGCTGCCCCATGGTCGTCCTCCTTATTCACTCCGCCGGCGCGGGCGGAGCGGGCATTACTCGTCGCGTTCCGGGCCTGTGTCTCCGCCGTAGTACCAATCGATGTCCCCGACAAAGGGGCCGCCGGACAGGGTCACGAGCTTGACAACCAGCAGCGCGTCGACAGGTAGTTGCAGATGCGACGCCTTGGCGCCGCCATACGACGAGGGCCCGAACTGCTTGTTGACCTCGACATCGAACGTGTCTCCCCGGTAGAAGCCGTCCATTGAGAACCGTCCGTCTACGTCCGTCTTGGCGTCATCCGTCTGCGCGTTCGCGCGCGTTACAACGACTGTCGCTCCGACGACGGGCGTCGTGCCGTCCTCTCTGTAGACGATGCCGTGTAGCGGCAGGCTTTCACGCAGAGAGAAGTCCGCCTCCGTCTGGTCGTCCGTGACGAAGCGCCTAATCGGGTCGACTTCGCCGTACCCCTCGCGAAAGACGGACACTCTATATTCGGCCGTGGCCAGGCCCGGCACGGCGTATCTCCCGGCGGCGTCCGTGGTCGCTTCACGCGTGTCCATATCGCCGGCTACCGCCTGCACCGTCACGGTGGCGCCGGGCACGGGGGCGCGTAGCCCGTCTGTCACCGTGCCCATCAGCGTGTGCGCGCAACCCCCCGAGAGAAGCGCGGCGGCCGCCAATAACGCCGCGGCCGCCGGTCGCACCGATGACGCGAAGCTGCTGCCGTCCAACGATGCGGCGTTGGTCGACGCCGCGCCCGTGTCTCGCGATTGGATGCTCATAGCTCCGTCCCCGAGTGATTGGGCCGCTCCACCACAACCTACTCTAGATCCGCCAGCGACTCCACGAACGTCGAAGGCGTGGGAGCGGGGGTGGCGTCCCCCGGCGGACGCGACTGAGGGTCGCTGACGTCAATGGCGTATGTGGCTCGCCGTCCCGCGCGCGCGCCGGCCCACACGACGACAAGATACATGACGCGTTGTGTCGCGACGGGCATCGGCTCCTCAGGTGTTGTCCCGAGCCGGTGGGTGAGATCTCCCAACGCATTATACACTTCGAGAAACAGGGGATCGCCTTCGCCTTCGCCGACGCTGATCTTAACGGACGCTGACGTCATTCCCGGGTCACTGCTGACGCGCCACACGTCCGCGTCGTCGTTGTCACCGGTCAGCGCGCCCTGCAATGTCATCTTGCTCCAACGTGGCATCCGAACGCTCTCGGCGCGGTCTGGCCTGCCGTTCGCCGCCGCAACGCGTGGCCGGGCGACGTAGGGCTGCTGCGTATAGTACAGCAAGGCTTCTCTATCATCACGAAGGTGTATCGAGTACGCGCCTCCGCCTGACGGAACGTCGAGCACGTATTGGGATGTGGATCCAAGGAGGCGGTGGCGCGGCTCGATTTTCTCGCCGTCCCGGAGTATCTCTATGTCGGGGGCCCTTCCGGCCAACGTGCCGCCGGCAGTCTGGACGTGGAGAGTCACAGCCGCTGGTCCGTCCTCGGCGAGGCGCCAGGTGGATTGGGCTGGGGCGATCCTGACGCGGCCCCGCGCCAGTTCGGTGGGCCCCTGCTTCTGCTGCCACGCGCCTTCGGTCAGCGTGAACTGGACCGCGCCCTGGGCGCGGGAATTGAGCGATAGCAGGCCGGCGTATTCGTAGTCAGGGAGCGCGGCGTATCGCGCCGACCGGTAATACGTCGTGCCGGTATCTCCGTCGACCTTCATCGGCGAGGTGGAGGCGCGCGTCTCGAATCCCCACGCGGTGGCGCCGGACTCACGGGAAAACACCTCGATGTCGACCTCGCCGTCATTTCCTTGCGTCGCCACGCGCAGTTCTCTTGGGCCTGCACTTGGCGTCCACGTGGCGAGAGTCTGCCGCCGGTCCCCATATGCCAGGGAGCCGTCGGTATGTGGTCGTCCCGTGACGGGGGGCCATCTGGGTACGACCAGGCTCGTCAGGTAGTACCTGGCGCGGCCGCGCCGGGCAGACACCTCGAGGACGATCTCGTTGCTCCAATCGCCCGCATCCACGTCGCGGGTCCACATGCCGTCAGAGGCCCGGATCAAGCCGCTGCCGGGCAGCGATGCGCCGACTTCCTGGATATCGACCGCGGCCTTCCCGGTGTACGTCACGCCCTTCTTACGCGAAGAGATCCCCGAGGACACGTAGAGCGTGCCAGGGTACGGCGGCCTCACGTAGTGGCGGCGTGCGCGCCATTGGCCGCCGCCAATCGTCCGACGGCGCCACTGCTTGAGGTCGGCCAGCGTCTCGAGTTCGTAGTGGCGCCGTTCGGCCAATAACCCACTGCGCTGAGCGGAGTCGGCGCCCTGGACAACATCGAACAGGTTGGCGTGTATGCGGTAGCCATTCTGGGGCCCTTCCGTCTGGCGAACACGGACGAGGAGGCGTCTCCCGCTCGGGTTCTCGGACGGATCGCCGAGCCAGCCTGTATCCTCGACCGCAATCACGCATTCCGACCGCCCGGCGATCGGCTGAGGGCCCCGAAGGGAGGTCTTCCTAAGGCGCGGAAGGAGGACGCGTTCGTTCGTCTCGACGGCGTCGTAGATGCGAAGGTCGTATCGGGCGAGGTCCTGCGGGTCCGCCTCTCCCGGAGTGGGCTCGACGGCAACGAACAGGACCATGTTGGGGAACCTCCCCTCCGCCCTACGCGCCTCCCGGCCGCGGGATCGGCCGAGAAGCCACCAGTGCTCTTGTTGGCGCTGCGATGCGTCCGACGCGTCCGGCGCCGTTGACGGGCTCGGCGCGCGCATCCATTTCCCGAGGGCGAGTTCCGCTGGGTCGATCTCCTCCGCCGGTTCCGGTTCGGCGCGCCGCACCACGCATCGTAAGCGGTATGGCACGCCCTGATGGCCCGATGGCAGTTGCGGGTTAGGCCCGTACTCCCACAGGGACACGACGAAGGCATCGACCCGCTGGTCGACGAACGTGAGACGACGATGCTGGCTGGGCGCGTATGGCAACGTGGCCGTGTCGGGTCGGACGTCCGAGGTCGGCGCTACGGTCAGCACGGCGCGTTGGTCCTGCCAGTAAAGGTCGAGCTCGATGCTGGTCCCGTGGAAGCCGTCATCCCATATGCCAGGCGGCATCTGCCACTCGGGGTTGTCTTGTGGAATGGCGCCCACTCCCTCAAGTACCAGCCCGTCGGCAGTCAGCGGGACGAGGCTGACGTCGGCGATTCGGAGCACCTCCGGTCGCGCCTCCTCCACAAGGGTGAACGCTACGAGAACTGCGACAAACAGCGCAAATGAGGCGCGCGCGTTCGCCCGTCGCACAAGCCATGGGGGAAGCGCTCGGATCATTGGACGCTACGCCTCACGGCCGCTAGGGGTGGTCGCAACTCGGTCAGTACGGTTTGCAGACCGATTGCCGCCCTGTCCGTAGGTATCAGCGCGTACGATTTGATGTACTCCCTTGCCGCCAGGATCGGCATATCCTGCCTCACGAATTCTGCCGCCCGGTCATAGTGGGTGTTCACGCTGAGCAACGGCAATAACTGCGCCCACGCGGGGATTCCGCGGTAGAGAGCCAGCATTGTAGCGTTCCACTCCGACGGCGCCGCGGCGATGTCGGGGAGGGCGTTATACGGTGGCGTGTTCAGTAGTGTGGTCCGCAGCCAATCGCTGGTTAGCTCCTCGTGCTGCATCTCGTCAACTGACAGCGGGGCCGTGCTCCCTAACCGGACTCCTCCAAAGAACTGCGCCACCGCAACTCTCTGGATCAGTCGCATCAGCCCGCCGTCGGAGGGCCGTGTCGGCGCGATCTCGAAGTAGCTCAGGTCACCGTTGAGGTTTGAGCCTTTGGTCGTTGCCCCGTAAACCATGACGCGCATCTGGTTCCACTCGTAGTGGCGGCGCCGAAAGAGGTCGAAGCATCGCAAGCGTATGTTGAAACTGGCATCGCATGCGCGCATCGCCCGTATGGCGGCCCACAACACATCCCCTGTCGTCGGCGCATCTGCGCTCGATAGGGTATCGAGGACATTATCTGCGGCGAGCCACTGCGCCATGTACTCGACCTCTTCGTCGGCAGCCGCAGGTAACGCCGGCAGACCCGCGGCCTGTCGCACTGCCGTGGCGTAGGTCTCCCGCGCCGCATCCGACGCGCCGTCATAGTCCCAGTCGAGCGGCACGAACGAGGCGTTTCCCGCGTCCACCTTCGCACTCTGATACAGTGAGTTCTCCGTGGCGGGGGCAGGGACCGTCGTCTCCTCGATGGCGCGTCCAAGGAGGTAGCTGAGGTGGATGTACCTTGCGCCCCGGGCCGCCTCACGCGCGGCGGTGAGATACGGCACGGCAGATTCGTACAGTCCGAGGCCGGTGCACAACCAGCCGAGAAGAACGTCCGTGTCCACCGACGAGCTCTGGCGCATGTAGTCCGCGAGGGCTCGGCCGTGTTCAGGTGCCGCGGCGCTACGACCCAGCGTCCCGACCACGTCTGCATGGAGTCCCGGTGGAATGCGGCGGAGGTCGGGGATGGAGGCGGCAAGGCCATCCAAGGGGCGGCTCGCGGCGTCCCCACCAAGGGCGGCGCGCCACCCACTCCAGAAAGCCTCATCCGTCCTGACGGCGCCCAGGGCCAACGCGAGTTGTTGCAGACTCGCCTGCTCTGCATATCCGCGGGACTGCCGCGCGGCCTCCGATCCCGCGGCCTCGGCTGCCTGCGATTGTGTCATATAGCGCTGTGCTGCGCGTAGCGCCGTCAGCTTGGCGTCCCGGCGCGCGTCGGTACTTAGCTCTAGGAGGGCCAGCCCGGCAAGATACCAAGTGTGAGCATCGGTGGTCTTGTTGCCCACCTCTATTACCTCCGCCGCGCCGAGATGATGTCGCTCGGGCTTGACGAGCGCTAGCCACAGACGCTTGCGCGGATGCGCGGGATTGGCGTGGTCGTTCGCCGGCCACGCCGTCGCAAGGTGATCCAGTAGCGCTTCGTGGCCGAAGTCGGGGGGCACTGTCGTGTTGTCCGTGTCGTCGGCGCGCGACGCGAGTTCGTGCAACCGCTCTGATATCCTGCGGACCTCGTCTTGCGCGTCCTCCACCCGGTCGGCAGGCAGGAGGATCGGCCGTGCTTCGAGCACCCGGCTGATATCCGCCTCCATCCAGGCGAGAGCGAGCCCATGCACACTCTTGCGTAGACCGTTCTCAGCACGTGCGAGCTTCCGCTGAGCCGCTCCGGACTTCCCAACGAGCGGTGCAATGCTGACCAGGCTGACGCCGACGGCCTCGATACGCTCGACCGCGGCCTCCCACTCGCCGTCGCGTATCAGACTCGCAGCGCTCGACGGGTCTTCCAGATCCTCCAGGTCGTCGAGCGCGAAGTCGATCTTGGCCCCCACCCAGCGCATCGAGGCTATCTGCCGACGCGCGAACGCATCGTCCGCCATGCCCGGGCCTGCCACGGACAACCACCATGCCGCAGCGCAAATCGCGAGCGGTATCGCCATGCGTGGTCGGCGTGCGGCCGTCACCATGTGAGAGCTCCGGCGGGGTCGAGCGTATGCAGGTCGCCGTCCACGGTGACCACGTACAGCCTGCCGTCGGCGAGCAGTCCGTCCGCGGACAGCCTGCCAGGGATTTGGTGGTCCCACTGTCGCTGCCCATCGTATCGATCCAACGCCGCGATGCGCCCGTCCGCGAAGGGAACGAGCAGTATCTCGTCACCGAGCAGCAACGGGCTGAGCGCTTCGACGGGGGCTCCTTCGCGTCGGAACCGCCAGACCTCGTCGCCGGCATAGTCCAAGGCCACGATCAGTCCCGTGGTGTATGGCACGTAGACATAGCGCCCGTCCGCGGCCGGCGTGCGGCGGATCGGCGCGCGCTCGGGGACTTGGCGCCAGGCAGCCATGGCGTCCGCCGTCACGGCGTACACGAAGCCATCTTCATTCCCGACGTACACGACGCCGTTGACCGCAGTGGACCCTCCACCACGGACCGCCGCGCCTGTGTCGATGTAGCCTATCGCGCGCGCGCCACTCGAAGTCACGCCAAACACGTGGATACGCCCGAGGTCGTCCCCAAAGACCAAGCTACCGCGCGACAGGCTCCCGGCGGAACGGACAGGCGAGCCCACGTCAATCGCTGTGCCCACTTGGCGCCCGCGCGCCGTATCGACGATGTACAGCCGCGCCTTCCCTGAGCTGGCGATGGCGAGAATCCCGTCCTCCAACGCGGGACGGGCAACGACAGTATCGAACAGGGCGATCGACCGAGTCCACACGCCCGCCGCCCGGGTATACAGGGCCGCTTTCGATGTCGCGGCATAGACCACACCATCGACGCCCGCAAGCAACGCGACGATGCCCTCTTCTCCTAAGGTCTCCTCAAGAGGAAGGTCCAACCCTCTCCGTATCGGGGCGGCCGAGAGGCCCCCGTTGCTGGATCCTACCCATACACGTTTGCCGATCACGGCCGGCGCGGCGTTGAACGTCTCCTGCGGCTCAAAACGCCAGTACAGGCTGCGAATCGGCGTCAGCCCTGCGCATCCCGCGAGGTCGATGGCGCCGACATCTCCCTGGCTATGGAACGGCGTGAATGCCAGCATCTTGCTCTCTGTAAGCGGCGCGAAGATGACGCCATCGGATACGGTTATTCGCCTGTTCGACGACGGGCGTAGCGATCCCTCGATGCCGGGGAAGCAACGCGCGATCTGCAGACGCACGCCGGGCGATATCTCGCTGTTTAGCTCCTGCCGCATCGTCTCGTCTGCGTTCTTGTTCTCGTGTTGCATGAGGCCGTTGTACGACCAGAGGTCTGGCCCTCCCTTCGCGGCGTCGATGCCGTGAACGTCCGTCGTCGCCACGACGACCTGCTCCCGGTAGACCTCCGTCGTCCCCACGACGACCTGACCGCGGTGGATCGCCGCTGGGCCATTGATCGGATCATCCAGACGACGCTCCCAGGCGTCCTCAACCGTCTCGGACGTAAATGAGAACGCATGCAGAATGTCACCGCACGGCACATAGCCATAGGCAGCGCCCGCTACGCTCGCCAGGGTCATGTTCGCGCTTGGCCCCGCGGGCAGGGGGTGCTGCCAGACGGGGCTCCCGGCCTCCACCGACAGGTCCGTAGCGGATACCAGCCAGCCGTCCAGCAAGACGATCGCCATCCCTTCGTAAACCACGGGTGGGTATCGAGGGCTGCCGCCGGTGCTGTACGTTCGGACTTCGTCGCCCCCGAGCGGATCGAGCCGGTATATCAGTCCGGCGCTGCTGGCGGCGACGAGGACGGAGCTGGGACCGGCATCGTCGAGGGTCGCCTGGAGCGTTCCGGCAAATAGGTGGTTCGGGTAGTGCTTGATCTCCCGTCCGCCCTGTTCTCCCCGCGGAGCCAACTCGAAGACGTACACACCATCGGCCTCAGTGATGATGTACGCCAGGCCACGCCGCGTGTCGTAGAGCGGCGCGCGCACGACCTCCTCCAACGCAGGGCGGTCAGGTAGGAACACGCTGGGATTTGCGTATCTGCCGCGGTCATAGCGAAGCAGGCCGCGTTCGCCATCGACGACGAGGACGGTCCCGTCGTCGGTCGCTACGTGGATGAGGGCGTCCACGGTCACTCGGCCGGCCTGTTCCCCCGTGCGACCGTCGATGACGAGCAGATCTCGGCCCTGAGCGACAGTTAGCAGGATGTCGGCTTGTGTGTGGTGAACGACAGCGTGCGTCGTCAGGCTCTCGTACCAACTCTCCAGGGGCGAGTTGGCGCGCACGACCTCCATAGCGTCCACGGTACAGGGACTGGCACCGCCCAATATCAGGAGCGTGACAGCGAGAGCGCTCGGCGGCGCGCTCAGCAGCCGGGGGAGCCGACGGCCCCGCTGAGCCCTCGCTCTGTCAGTTCGGTTCCGCATCAATCCTCACTCATGTTGGGGTGGGAGCCGGACCCTACTTGTCTCCGTCCAGCTCGGAGAACGGGTCCCGCGTCGCGCCGCGGCCGACGATTTCCCCAGTGTGGTCGCGCACGTGGCCACGCAGGATGTCGACGAACAGCACCGTGTCCGAGTGTCGCACGGTGATCTCGACCTCGATCTCCTGCTCAGGCCCGAAGTCGAAATCTGGCGCGCCCCGTAGACGAAGCGTGTGTGTTCCATACGGCATACGACGGACGACCAACTGAGCCGGGTCGTTCCGCGCGCGTCGCGGCCAGTCAGACTGTGCGGTGGAAATCGGCTTGCCGTAGGAGGTTACGCCGACGTAACCGTCGTCCATGAACACGGCGGCTCCCGCCGGGCGAGACACAATAACCACATCCGCTCCCAGGTCCGAGTCGCGCGCCTCTACGGTCGTGATGTTCCCGGCGTCGACCCGGGCGGAACACTCCCACGCCCCCTTTTCGAAC
>JABGQA010000161.1 GCA_018644665.1 Candidatus Poribacteria bacterium | reverse complement strand
GCGGCATTACATGTATCCGAGGCGCAATACCGCGATCTATACGAGAACGCGCCGGATATGTACTGCCTGGTCGACGCGGTGACCGGGGCCGTGCTGCTCTGCAACGACACGTTCGCCGAAGCGACGCGCCTCGCCAAGGACGAAATCGTCGGCCGTCCGATGCTCAACTTGTACACGCCCGACACACGCGCCGAGGCGGAGCGAGCATTCAAGGCTTTCCTACATACCGGCGAACTCCGCGGCGTGGAACTGCGGCTGATGACAGGCGACGACAGCGGCATCGACGTAAGCCTGGACGTGAGCGCGGTGAGAGATGAGTTTGGCGAGATTCTGCACGGCCGTTCAGTCCTCCGCGACATCTCCCTGCGCAAGGAGGCCGAGGAGGCGCAACTGCGGTATGCCGCGAGTCTCGAACAGAGCAACCGCGAACTCCAGGACTTTGCGTACGTCGCCTCGCACGATCTGCAGGAGCCGTTGCGGAAGATACAGGCGTTCGGCGACCTCCTCGTCACGGACCATGGATCCGAGTTCGAGGGGGACGCCAAGGACTACCTGCGGCGGATGCAGGCGGCGGCCGCGCGAGCGCAGAGCCTCATCGGCGCTCTGCTCAAGCTCTCAAGAGTCAGCACCCGCGCGCGCCCGTTCGAGGACGTGCCCCTCTCGGAGGTCGCGGATGATGTTGTGGAGGACCTCGATACCCAAATCAGCGCCGTGGGCGGACTCGTCCACATTGCTCCCCTCCCGACAGTCATCGCGGATCCATCTCAGATTCACCAACTACTCCAAAACCTGATCGCGAACGCCCTCACGTTCCATCACCCCGAACGTCCTCCCCGAGTCAGGGTCGAGGGTGAAATCGTCGACATCGGAGATCCCCGCGCGGCGGGTCTCGTCGGACGCAGGGAATGGTGCGTTCTCTCGGTCCAGGACAATGGCGTCGGCTTCGACGAAAAGCACGCAGACCGGATCTTCACGCCGTTCCAAAGGCTTCACTCGGTCGAGACTAGCGGCGGAACCGGTATCGGGCTCGCGATATGCAAGAGGATCGTGGAGCTTCACGGCGGCCGCATTGAGGCGACCAGTTCCCCAGACGTCGGGGCGACTTTCGTGGTGGTCATTCCAGCGGCGTCACACAGCGCAGAACGCGTGTTGGATCTGGATCGGGAGGTGGCGGAATGCGTCGTGTGATGAGCCTTCGTAGCATCTTGCGCGCCGCTGGCATCCTGCTCCTGTCATTGGTGGCGATTCTGGGCGCCCTGGTCATAAGCGGATGGCACGTGCGTTATCTGCCGCTCATACAGGTCCGACCCGCGTTTGTGCCAATGCAATACAACACGGCGTTGGGCTTCCTGTTGGGCGCCGTGGCCGCCCTTCTCGTGATGCGCGGTCGCCCTCGGCTGGGGCTGGCGTTCGGCGCGGCGTGCGGAACGGTCGGAGCGCTCACGCTTGTCGAGTACGTCCTGGGCGTGGACCTCCGAATCGACCAACTGCTGATGGACCACTACGTCCTCGTCGAGACGTCGCATCCGGGTCGAATGGCGCCGAACACCGCCCTGTGCTTTGCGCTCGCGGGCTCCGCCATTGCAGTTGCGGCCCGGTCCCACGGCTCCCAACGCCACACGATGGTCCTCGTGCTTCTTGGCTCCGCTATCGTGAGCCTGGGGTCTGTGGCCCTCTTCGGCTATGTCGCTCGCGTGCCCACGGCATACGGATGGGGCAACTTGACCCGTATGGCGGCGCATACCTCGGTGGGCTTCGTCGCTCTTGGAACTGGCCTGGTCGCTATGGTGTGGCTGAGGCTAGCCGTGGACGGAAGGAGGCTGCCCGCAGCCGTCACGTTGCCGATCGCCGTCGCTGGACTACTCACGGCGCTCGGCATGTCGATGGCGCTCCAAGGACACGAGCACTCACGGATATCTCAGACAGTACGCTCAACGGTGGCGGATCTCGCGCTCGACACCGAGCGCGCCGTGGCGACACATGTCCAAGGGCTGGAGCGGATGGCCCGTCGAGTGGGCGCCGAGCCAGGCCCGTCCCAGCAGGAGTGGGAGCACGACGCCGGTCTGTATGTGGAACACACGCCGGCGTATCGGGCGATAGAGCGCGTAGACGAGGCGTCCGGCGTCCGGTGGGTCGTTCCGATGGCAGGGCACGAGCCGGCGCATGCAATTGGCTCTGCGGGCCGGACCAACCTGCGGGTCGCCCTGGACGGCGCGCGCCAGACCGGAGAAACCCGCGTCTGCACGACCGTCGACGTCCTGCGCGGAGGAGCCGGGTTGATCGTCGTGGCGCCTGTTGCCCACGGTGGCCGCTTCGGTGGATTCATCCTCGGTGCGTTGCGTGTCGAGGACCTCCTGTCACAGGTGGTCTCGGAGGAGAGGCGCACGCTCTACGACGTGGCTGCCTTCGAGCGTGGGGCCACGCTGGTGTCCCCGGATCGTTTCGCGTTGGGTATCGCCAGCATGGCCCATGAGGCCGAGGCGTCTTTGCCGGGCACTACGTGGACCTTGCGGCTCACACCGTACCCCGCGATGGTGGCAGACGCCCGCACCCCTCTCCCTGGCGTCGTCCTGGCCGTGGGGATTGCGTTCGCGTCGCTGCTCGCCGCCGCATCGCACCTTGCACAGAAGTCGTGGCTCCAGTCCATCGATTCCAAGGCGGCCAACGCCGAACTCGTGCGTGCCGTCCGCGACCAGCGCGAGACCGCAGTCGCGCTCGCCGAACGCGAGGAAGATGCGCGAGCGGAGGGCGAGCGGTTCCGCGTGGTGTTCCAGCACGCCCCGATCGGCATGGCCCTGTTGGATTCCTCAGGGGCGCTGCTCCGCGTCAACAGAGCGCTGGAGGACATGCTGGGATACGCCGCCGACGAACTGCTCGACATGACGTTTGTCGATGTCACCCATCCCGACGACGTCGAGAAGGATGTCAGGGCGTTTGGCCAACTCGTCGCCAGGGAGATCCCCGCGTACGAGATGGAGAAGCGCTACCACCACCGCTCCGGCGAAGTCGTCGTGGGCAGCCTCGGGGTGTCTGCGGTGTTCGCCGACGACGACGCGCTCCAGTACGTGATCGGCATGGTCGCCGATATCACAGAGCGCAAGCGCGTTGAGGCGGAACTCCAGGAACTGAATCGCTCTCTCGAAGACCGGGTGGCAGAGCGCACACAGGAGATCGCCGGATACGCCAGCCGGCTCGAGAGTAGCAATCGCGAGTTGGAGGACTTCGCCTACGTGGCCTCCCACGATCTGCAGGAGCCTCTTCGGAAGATCCTATCCTTCGGTGATCTGCTCGCCGACGAGGTTGGCGAGGAGGGGGCCGACTACCTGCGGAGGATGCAGGACGCTGCCACGCGAATGCGTGCCCTAATCTCCGATTTGCTTACGCTTTCCCGCCTATCGACACGGGCGCTGCCCTTCGAGCCCACAGATATCACGCAGATCGCGCGCGAGGTCGTCGAAGACCTGGAGACAGCGATTGCAGACTCCGGCGCCACCGTCGAGGTCGGGGACTTGGGAGAGGTCCATGCGGACCCCGTGCAGATGAGACAGTTGCTCCAGAACCTTATCGGCAACGCGCTGAAATTCCGCAAAGACGGGTTGCCCCCCAAGGTCCAGGTGTACGTCGAGGAGCCCAGCCAGGCCCAAGACGGTGGGTGGAGGCTGTTTGTCCGCGACGACGGGATCGGGTTCGACGAGAAGTACCTTGACCGGATATTCACCCCGTTCCAGCGCCTCCATGGTCGCTCAGGGTACGCGGGCTCGGGGATGGGTCTGGCGATCTGCAAGAAGCTTGTGGAGCGCCACGGCGGCAGCATCACCGCCGAGAGCACGCCGGGGACGGGTGCGACGTTCGTAGTCACAATGCCGACGCGCCAGCAGGAGGAGAGGCCGCAATGAGCACGCCACAGCAGCATGTAACCGTCCTGTATGCCGAGGACGATGAAGAGGATCAGATGTTGGCTAAGGCCGCGATGAAGCGCGCCCGCCTGCACAACACCATCCGATTCGTTAATGACGGCGAAGAGTTGCTCGACTACTTGCGCCAGGTCGGCCAGTACGCCGACCCCGCGACCGCTCCACGCCCCGGAATCATCCTCTTGGACCTGAACATGCCTCGGATGGACGGCCGCGAGGCGCTGAGTGAGATCAGGAGCGATCCCAATCTTCGGCAGATCCCCGTTGTCGTGCTGACGACATCGAAGGAGGAGGAGGACATCCTCCAATCTTACGAGATCGGCGCCAATTCCTATCTAACGAAGCCCGTCACGTTCGACAAACTCGTGGAACTGATCCAGCACGTCGGCGACTACTGGTTCCAAGTCGTACAGTTGCCGATCTAAGCCGACCGTGCAATGGGGTGGAGCAATGGACAGCGAATCCGTCGCGGTGCTGGTGATCGACGACGACCCGGACGAGGAGATCCTCGTGCGCCAGCGGTTGCGTCGCGGCGGAGGGTCGTTCCACGTGAGCTGGCGAGGGGAGTATGACGAAGGGCTACAGGCGCTCGCTAGCTCCGAGTTCGACGTGGCGCTGCTCGACTACAGACTAGGGGAACGAGATGGTCTATCGCTCCTGATGGAAGCGAAGAGGCGAGGGTGCGACATCCCGTTGATTCTGGTAACGGGGCAGGGCGATATCGAGATAGACCAGTTGGCGATGAAGGCCGGAGCGGCCGATTACCTGACCAAGGACGAATCCACGCCGGAGCTACTGACACGGGCCATACGGTATGCGCTCGAGCAGCGTCGAATCGAGAGGTCGCTGGTCCGGGAAGCTAGCCTTAACGCCGCGACCTCGGACCTGAGCACCACGATCCTGTCCACCGACGACAGCGCTGAGATCGCGCGCGTCGTGCTCGATCACGCCCTTCGCTTCACGGACAGCTCGGTCGGATTCGTGGGCGCCCTAAATCCGACAACAGGCGATCTCGTGGCCCCGGCTTACACGCCCGGTGTGATGCCGAACGACGGCGCCGGAGACGGTCCACTGGTGTTTCACGAGCCGCGCGGGCTCTGGGGGTGGGTCTGGGACAACCGCGAGTCACTGCTCCTCAACCAGGCGCAAGAGGACCATCGCGCCGCGCCGGCGCCGGAAGGCCACGAACCCATCCGCCGCTTTGTCGCAGCTCCCGCGGTGGCCGGTGACGAGCTAGTCGGCATCATCGCACTGGCTAACCCCGCGGCAGACTACGGAGGGCACGACCTCGTCTGCGTCGAGCGGTTCGCCAGCTTCTACGCGTTGGCCGTTCAGAAGTCGCGGCACGAGGAAGCCCTCCAGGCAAGTCGGGATCAGCTACGGCTGACGACGGATGCGACGCCGATCTTGATCGCGCGCATCGACTCCGACAGGCGGTACGTTTTCGCCAACAGCGCGTATGCGGGGTGGGTCGCCCGTGATGCGGAGGCGATTGTCGGCGAGGCCATGGCGGACGTCCTCGGCCCAGAACTCTACACGGTCGTGGAGCCGCGCCTCGACGTAGCGCTAGCCGGGGAGATCGTGCAGTTCGAGGATGATGTTCCTCGCCCGGGCGGCGAATTGCGGCACCTGAGCGGCACGTACACACCGGAGAAGACCAGCGCGGGAGAAGTGCGCGCCGTCATCATCTCCGTGATGGACGTCACGGATCGGAAGACCGCCGAAGGCCAGGTCGCCACCCTGGACGCGGAGTTGCAGGAACGAGTGCGCGAGCTGCAGCGCGTCATCGAGGGCGCCGGATGCCTGCTGTGGCGAGCGACCGTAACCGACGACGAGCGGGGTCTCGATTGGAAGATGAACGCAGTCGCGGAAGACGCTGCCCAGCAGTTCCTGCCTCTCCACGTGCCGCCGGGAAGCTCATACGGATCCGCGTGGGACGAAGCCAAGCTGCCCGAGAACCGCGCGCAGATGGACAAGACCGCGGAAGATGCGATCCGTGACGGCCTCCCCGGCTACGAGCAGGAGTTCCAATGCGTCGACAAGGACGGGCGCACGCGTTGGCTGTACGAGGACGCGCGCATTGAGGCGCAAGGGCCTGGGAAGTGGTCTCTGACTGGCGTCTGCATTGACGTCACCGACCAGAGGTACGCGAACGAGAGACTGCGGAAACTGTCGAGCGTGCTGGACCAGATCGCGGATACGGTGGTCGTTACCGACACCGAGGGGAAGATCGAGTACGTGAATCCAGCGTTCGAGCAGGCGACCGGCTACACGCAGGTGGAGGCCCTGGGCCGGACACCTGCAATCCTGAAGTCGGGTGAGCACGACGCAGCGTTCTACGAGGAGATGTGGGCGACGATCCTCAGGGGAGACAGCTTTCAGGCCGAATTCGTGAATCGCACCAAGGCGGGAGCCTTCTTCCACACCGAGAAGACGATTACGCCTATACGGGACCCAAGTGGCCAGGTATCCCACTTCGCCGCCACGGGCAGAGACGTCACGGAGCGGTACGAGTTCGAGCGCAGCCTCGAGGACACCAATCGGAAGTTGCAGGCCGCGCTCGCGGAGATCCGTGACACGCAGGAACAGGCGCTCCAACAGGAGCGTTTGCGCGCACTCGGTCAGATGGCGAGCGGGATCGCGCACGACTTCAACAACACGCTGGCGCCGATTCTCGGGTTCGCGGACCTGCTCCTCGCACGGCCGGCGACGCTGCAGGACGAGGAGAAAGCCCTTCGCTACCTGACGACGATCCGCACGGCTGCCGACGACGCTCGGAACATCGTTGCGCGTATGCGGGAATTCTACCGCCCGCGCAGTGACGGGGACTTCCTCCAGAAGCTCGATCCTCAGCAGATCGTGGGCGAAGCGATATCGCTCACGCAACCGCGGTGGAAGGACGAGGCACTCGCGCGCGGGACGCCGATCGAGGTCCACACGGAACTCGAGCCTGTGCCGACGCTCCTGGGTGACGCCACCGAATTGCGGGAGGCGCTCACGAATCTCATCTTCAATGCCTGCGACGCCATGCCGGACGGCGGCCATCTGACGATCCGCACGTGCACCGGGCCGCGGGACGAGGTCGTGTTGGAGGTCTCAGACACCGGGATGGGGATGTCAGAAGAGGTGCGTCGACGCTGCATCGAGCCGTTCTACACGACCAAGGAGACCCACGGGACGGGGATGGGTCTGGCCATGGTCTACGGCACGATGGGGCGGCACGCTGGATCAGTCGAGATCGAGAGCGAGGAAGGGAAAGGGTCCACCTTCCGGCTGCGGTTCCCCCGTAGGGAAGAGCCCACGGCAGAGCGCGCAAGCTCTGCAGCGGCCGAGATTGCCCAGCCACTGTCTGTCCTTGCCGTCGACGACGAGCCGCTCGTTCGCGAGGTGATTGCGGAGTACATGCGCGGCGATGGACACGGCGTACATGTGTGCACGAACGGCGTCGAGGCGCTAGATGTCGCCACGAGCGAGACGTTCGACCTCATCATCACCGACCGCGCCATGCCGGAAATGAGCGGAGACCAGCTCGCGACAGCGCTCCGGGAGAAGGGCGTCGAGACGCCCATCATCATGCTGACAGGATTCGGGGCGGTGATGGACGACTGCCCCGAACACGTGGACTCCGTGGTGTCCAAGCCGGTGACGCTCGACGAACTGCGGGCGGCAATCTCCGCCGTGGTTTGAGGCGGTCACGCACATCCGCCGCTGACGACAACGAATGAGGCTCAATGCCGACAGTGTTGATAGTCGAAGACAACCCAGAGGACGCTCTCTTCGCGATCGATTGTCTAGACGAGGTTGCCCCGGGCGCGTACGAGGTGCGGCAGGTCGAGACGGTTGCGGAGGCGCACGCGTTCCTGAGCGACAACCACTGCGACGTCATTCTGCTCGATCTGCTGATTCCGGACATGTCCGGTGTCCACGCGGTGGGCTCGATCCGCGCGGCGGCCCCGGACACGGCCCTCGTTGTGGTCAACGGCGTCGGGAGCCCAAGCATGGTCGCGAGCGTCATTGGCTGCGGGGCGCAGGATTACCTGGTGAAGGAGCGCGTCACGCCGCCGCTCCTTCAGCATTCGGTCGAACTCGCCATAGCGCGGCAGAAGATCCTGGCCGAGGGACACGTGCGCGCTCTTGAGGCGGCCCGAATGGTCAGCGAGCGTCGGGTCGTTCTTAGCGGGGCCGACCTCCGCGGCGAGACACTCACAGCGCTCGACCTCGAGCATGCCACATTAGACGGCGCCCAGATGCAGCGGACGTCCCTCGATGGGGCAAACCTCCAACTGGCCCGCCTCCGCGGCGCGACGCTGGAGGAGGCTTCGTTGCGCCGTGCGCACCTGCAGTGGGCCGACCTGACGGGAGCTGACCTGACAGGAGCCGACCTCGGCGGGGCCAATCTCCGCTGGGCCACGTTCGCCGGGGCGTCGCTGGCGCGGGCCAACCTGGGCAAGGCTGATCTCCGTGGCACGGACCTGCGGAACGCATCGCTCGATTCAGCCTACATGGCGACGGCGGTGTTTGACGACGAGACGAAGCTTCCAGATGACTTCGACGCAGAGGGCGCTGGCATGGATCGCGTGGAAGCGGAGACGCGCGCGGCGTGAGCCATGGCGTAGCGACGGGAGGGACCGACCGAATGCAGAACACGACCCCGGCACGCAAGTCTGACGACGAGATCCGACGCCTCGCGGCGGTCGTCGATCAGATCGAGGATACGGTCGTTATCACGGACAGACGTGGCGTCATCGAATACATCAATCCAGCGATGGCGCGTCGGTCGGGGTACAGCGAGGAGGAGGCGATTGGCTCGAAGCCGAGCGTGCAGAAGTCCGGAGAGCATCCTCCCGAGTTCTATAAGGGGCTGTGGGAGACGATCCTGGACGGCAGGACGTTCCGCGCTGACTTCGTCAACCGGAACAAGGACGGAAGCCTCCGGCACGAGGAGAAGACGATCTCTCCCATCCGCGATGACGACGGTGAGATCACCCATTTCGCAGCCACCGGGCGAGACGTCACAGACCGACGCAGAGCAGAGCAAGCGCTCGAGGACGCGAATCGCGCCCTCGAGCAGCGCGTGGAGGACCGGACGGCCGAACTCCGCGCAGCGCGCGCAGACGCGGAACGCGCGAGCCACGAGAAGTCCACATTTCTGTCTGGACTGAACCACGCGCTGCGGTCCCCGATAAACGCGACGATGGGGTACGCCCAACTGCTGGACATGGACGCTTCCCTGACCGAGAAGCAGCGCCGGTACGTGGACCAACTGATGGCCGGGAGCGCGCAACTCAGGGACCTGCTCGCCGACGCGTTCGACTTCACACGCGCCGAGGCTGCGCAGTTAACGCTCTCGCTCATCCATGTCGATATTCGCGACGTCGCCAGCCAAGCAGTCGACGCGTGCGATGACGCGTCCGTGGCGATGGTTCCGTGCGCGGAGTTGGCTGCGCCCGTGCTAGCGGATGCGGTCCGAGCTCGACAGGTAGTGGACACCCTCGTCGCTTGTGCGCGTGCGCGTCGACACGAGGGAGGAGGGGTGCAGGTCCACATCGACACACGCGTCGATGGGCAAGTGGGCGTCCGCGTCGCGTACGATGGTCCGGGCCTCTCCGGCGAGCAGGCGGATGCCCTACCCCAACCGTTCAGCCGCGCAGCCAGCAAGGCGCTTGGATCTGAGTCTCTCGGGACGGACCTAGCGATCGGCCGGCATGTGATGGATCAGATGGGAGGAAGCCTGACCGTAGGCTCTGGAGAGACCACGACGTTTTGCGCCCACTTCCAAACTGTGACACGGGACTCACCTGACGAGAGGACAGCGGAAGGGCGCGTCGTCCTCTGTATCGTCGACGGCGCGGACATGGACCTGCTGCGCGATGTGCTGTCTCTCCGACCGGACTTCACGACACAGCGTGTCGAGAATGTGGACGAGGCCGACGCCGCACTTGACGCGGGCCGGGTCGCGCTGGTTGTTGCGGACCTCGACCGCTACCCACACGTGTGCGCCGGCGTCACGGCGCGCCTGAGCCGGCAGGAGGGCGGTGACCGTGTCGGCGTGGTCGGGATCGCCGACCCAAGTGTCAGTGCCGGCCCTCTCCCGGCAGGGGTGGATGCGCTGACTTCCAGGCCCATCGACGTGGACAAGCTCTTGGATGCTGTGGACACCCTCACGGTCACGGCGGGAGCAGGGGTCGCCACATGAAGACGCTCACCGAGCAGGAAATCCTCGAGGGCAAGATCCTGGTCGTGGACGACATGCCGGCGGACCTAATGCTACTCGAGGAGATTCTGGCTACCGCCGGCTACGTGAACGTGCGCGGCACTAGCGACGGTCGGGAGGCCGTGGACCTGTATCGTGAGTTCCGACCCGACCTCATGCTGCTCGACATCAACATGCCGTACACGAGTGGCTACGAGATCATGGAGCAGATCAAGGAGATCGAGCATACGCGGTCACTGCCCATCCTCGTGCTGACCGCGATGACCGATCACGAGTCGCGCCTCCGCGCGCTGGGCGCGGGCGCACGAGATTTTCTTACAAAGCCATTCGACATGATTGAGGCGCGGATGCGTATCCGCAGCCTCGTAGAAGTGCGCCTGCTCTACAAGCATCTCACCGACAGCTACGAGGAATCGGACCGGCTCCTGCACAACATCCTCCCTGCGCACGTGGTGCAGGACCTCAAGGTGTTGGGATCGCACACGCCGACGCGGTACGAGGACGTCTCGGTGCTGTTCACCGACTTCGAGGGGTTCACGGCAGTTGCGGCCGACATGCCTCCCCAGCAGCTTATTCAGGAACTGCAGGTCTCGTTCACGTATTTCGACACGATCATCCAGCGGCGGAATCTGCAGCGGCTTAAGACGATCGGTGATGCGTACATGTGTGCCGGAGGGATGCCGGAGGATAGCGCCACGCACGCCCTGGACTGCGTGCTCGCGGCCCTGGATATGCGGCGGTTCATGGAGGGGCGCCTCGCTGAGAAGAGCGCCGCTCACCACGACTACTGGAACATCCGGATCGGAGTGCACACAGGCCCGCTGGTGGCGGGGGTCATCGGCAAGGAACGGTTCGCATACGACGTGTGGGGCGACACGGTGAATCTGGCGAGCCGGCTAGAGTCCAACAGCGAAGGTGGCCGGATCAACGTCTCCGACGCGACCCGCAAGCGCATCGAGGAATTCGTAGAGATCACGCCGAGAGGCGGTATCCCTGTCAAACACAGGGGCGTCGTGGAGATGTTCTTCGTCGATGGTCTCAAGCCCGAGTATTCGATGGATGAGACCGGGGCTCGCCCCAACATGGCGTTCCTCACCCGCTACCAGGAACTGATGTCCAGCTCAGGGACGTAGGCGCATGGAAGTCAGACCCACCATCCTCGCCGTGGACGACGAGCCACACATCGTCCTCTTGCTCGAGGAGTTCCTGTCGGACAGTTACACGGTGCTGACTGCGGGCGACGGGCGCGAGGCATGGGAGATCATCCAGGACGACGCGTGCGACGTCAGCCTGGTCATTACCGATATACAGATGCCCCACGTGGACGGAGTCACGCTCCTGACGATGGTCAAGCAGCGTAACCCGGACATCGGCGTCATTATGATCAGCGGCACAGTCACCGTAGCGAAGGCCGTGCAAGCGATGCGCCAGGGGGCCGAGGACTACTTCGTCAAACCGTTCGCATCGATGGAGGAAATGGAGATCGTCATTGGGCGGTTCTTCGAGCGTCAGCAACTGAAGCACCGCCTCGCCGAGTATGTCAGCCTCCACGCGGAGATGATGACGCACATGAAGATCCGGACGTTCCTGTGCCTGGACGTCGTCGGATCGACCAGGATCAAAGAGGGTGAGGATCCCTTCCTCATCCAGTTCTCCTTCATGGAGTACCACCGCTTCGTCGCTGACATCGTTAAGACGCACCACGGTCTCATACATGGCACGGCGGGCGATGGGATCATGTGCTGCTTCGACATCGCGCAGGACGCTGTAGACGCAGGCGTCGTGCTGTATGGGCGGCTGCCTGACTTCAACCGGAGGGACAACCGGCTCGGATCTCCGTTCGTGCTCCGCAGCGGAATACACACCGGGCCTGTCATCATCGACGATGAGGGTCACGTGAGCGAGATGTTCGCATCCACTCTGGACATTACAGGACACCTGCAGAAGCACGCCACAACAGACTGCCTCGAGATCTCGGAAGACACGCTGCACTCCGTCGCTAACAGCGCCGAGTTCGCAAACCTGGATAAGGACGTTGACGGTGTCTCCGTCTATACGCACCGAGCGATCGCCGCTCGCGACAACCCGCAGGACGGATGAGGAAGAGCCATGTTAGGGGAGAGAGTCTCGGCCACGGCGCAACGCGAGCGCGGTGCAGATGTCGCAGCACTGGAGGTCATCGAGAATCTGGGTGGCGCGAACCTTGGCGGCAAGGACTTAAGGGGCGTTGTGCTCCCCGAGGCGAACCTTGCGGGGGCCAACATGATCGGCGTGGCACTGGCGGGCGCGAATCTCTCGCGATGCAACCTGGCCGGGACCAAGATGAGTCGCGCCGATCTGACCGGCGCGTACCTCTACGGCGTGAGCATGGGCGGAGGCGAACTGATCGAAACCAAGCTCGAGAATGCAGTGCTGCAGGGTTCCATCATTCGGAATGCGACCATGACCGACGCGAACCTGCATGGCGCGAATATCGAGTGGGCGGACCTACGCGAGTCGATTCTTAGCGGGTGCGACATGCGGTTCGCGCACGCGGATGAGGCGAACCTAAGCGGGGCCGCGCTGCTCGAAGCGGACCTACGCGGGGCGCGCCTGGACGGAGTCAACCTGCGGGGAGCCATCCTCCACAAGGCGAGGTTGGTGAAGATCCGGGCGCACCGCGCCGACTTCCGCGATGCTGTGCTGTCGAGCGCCGACCTGCGATATGCAGACCTGCGGGGGGCCGACTTCCGCGGAGCAAACGTCCGCGAATCGAACTTCGAGCACGCGTTGTATGACGACCAGACGATCTTCGGGCGCACGCTGGATCCATGTAAGTCAGGGATGCGCCGCCTTGGGCCCGACGCGGACCTGCACGGGGCCCCGCTCGACGAAGCGGACCTTCATGGCGCGGACCTTCGCGGAGCTGACTTGAGAGGCGCAAACCTGGAGCACGCGGACCTGCAGGACGCCAATCTCACGGGCGCCAATCTCGCGAAGGCGAAAGTGCGAGGCGCCATCTACAATGACAAGACCGCGTTGCCAAAGGACTGGGCGCGCGGCACAGCGGCCATGTACCGAATCGCCGACGACTCCAACCTCGACCGGGCGAAACTCCAGTGGGCGCATCTACAGGACGCCAACTGCGCCCACGTGAGCCTGAAGTCTGCCGACCTCACCGGCGCGAACCTCAACGGCGCGTATCTGGATGGCGCGAGCCTCGTCGGGGCGAATCTATACGGGGCGACCCTCCGCACGGCGCACCTAGATGGCGGCGACTTCCGAGATGCTGCCTTGCAGGGGGCCATCCTGCACGGCGCGAGTTTACGGTACGCCAAGATGCAGGGCGCCAACATCCTCTGGGCCGACCTGACAGAGGCAGACCTGCGGAACGCAGACATGACAGGCGCCGATTTGGGTCAGTCGCGCGCGCGACGGGCCAAGTACAACGAGCAGACGATCTTCCCCGAGGGATTCGACCCGGTGGCTTCCGGGATGATGCTTGTGCAGGCCGGGGGTTAGCGCAGGATGTTAGACCCCAGGCAGGTTCTTGATGTGCGAATTCTGGTCGTCGACGACGAACAGGCGAACACGCTGCTTATCGAGTCTATCCTGCTGGACGAGGGATACGCGTCGGCCACCAGTTGCACGGATTCGCGCGACGCGTTGGCAGTACATCCAGAGTTCCAACCGCACGTCGTCCTTCTCGACCTCAGCATGCCAGTGATGGACGGCCACGAAGTCATGCGGCGCACTGCCGACTCTGAGCCGGAGCGGTGCGTTCCGGTGTTGCTTCTCCCCGGGCAGCAGGACCGTAAGACGCGACTGCGCGCTCTACCGGCCGGGGCGAGGGACTTCCCTACGAGGCCCTCTGATGTGACCGAGGTCACGTTGCGTATTCGTAACCGGCTGGAAGTGCGAATCCTCTACGACCAACTACATGACAGCCATCGTGAGTTCGCCGCCGCCAGCCGCCAACTTGCGACATGCAGCGCAGACCTCGAGCAGTTCGCCTGGGTGGCGTCGCACGACCCACAAGAGCCCCTGCGTACGGTCGCTCGGTTCGTGCCGGTGCTCGAGCGCCGCGCCGCCGACCTGATCGACGAACGGGGGCGGCAGTACCTCGAGCGCGCCGTATCCGGGTTGAAGCGCGTGGAGGCGCTCATCCACACGCTCCTCGTGGAGCAGGTCGTGGCGGTCCTGTCCTTCACGCTAGACGATTCGGGCGGGATGGTAAGCTGCAACGGGCTCCCCACAGTGACGGCGCTTGAAACCCAAACTCGACAGGTGTTCCAGAACCTCACCGGTAACGGCATCAAGCGCCGGGGCCTCGACGCCCCGCGGGTGGACGTCTCTACGGACCAGAAAGACGGCGAGTGGGTGTTCTGCGCACGTGACAACGGGATCGGGTTAGGTCGCGAGGTCGACGACAGGACCTCTGTGATAGTCCAGCGCCTGCACGGTCGAGGGCAGTATCCCGCCACGGCATCGGCCTCACCCTGTGCAAGCGGATGGTCGAACGCCACGGCGGGAGAGTGTGGCTGGACTCGCAGCCGACCCAGGGATCGTCGTTCTACTTCTCACTGCCAACCTAGGGAACAGAACTCATGGCAGCCCTCCGCATCCTGCTCGTGGAAGACAACCCGGACGACAGGGATCTCACCACCGTGGCGCTCGGAGAGAGCGACGTGGAGACCGAGCTGGTGATCGCCGAGGACGGCGTCGTCGCGCTCGAGATCCTACGTAAGGAAGGGGAGCATACGGGTGTGCAAACACCCGACCTTATCCTCCTAGATCTGAACCTTCCCAGGAAGAGCGGGTTCCAGGTGCTGGATGAACTGAAGTCGGACCCCGACCTGAAGAGCATCCCCGTTACAGTCCTCACGACGTCCAACGAGGTGCGCGACGTGCTCACCGCGTACGAGTCATACGCCAACGGATACGTCGTCAAACCGGTGGACCTAGACGAGTTCATCGGGGCGGTGAAGGCGATCACGGAGTTCTGGGGCACTGTCGGCCAGTTGCCTCCCAACTGATCCCCGGCCGGCGGAGGGAGCGCGAACGTGCCCTTGTCTTGGGACGCCCGCGGGGACAGTCGCCGTCGGACGCAGCCAACGCCGAATTCCGGCAGAAGCGGCTAGGCCCATAGGCTCGGTGATCGCGGCGCTACCAAGATGACGGGGCGTCGATACCTGATCGCGTGGGAGGGATAGCGTGGACGCGGTGCCGACCTTTGATCCCAAATCCGTCGTTGCTGCTATGCCCGAGGCGGTGGTTGTCGTCACGCCGGATGGGGTCCTCCTGGCGGCCAACAGGGCGTTCCGCGACCTCGTCGTGTCCGACGACTCGTGGACCATCGGAGGCCTGGTGGGCCGGTCGCTGCGAGACGTGACCCCGGAGCCGATGACCGGCGCGGTTGCGCAGGTTCTTGGCTCGGCGTTTAGTGGCCAAGACCCGGCCTCGCGGTGGCACGTGCTTCCGCGGGCAGGTGAACGAGAAACCCTGGAGATGTGCGCCCTCGCGCTGCGCGAACCTGCCGGCGCCGCGTCGCACGCCCTCGTGACGTTCCGACGGACGTTGCGGGATGAGGTGGCCGATCGCCAATACGAGGCGGTCAGCGGGATTCGGCAGGAACTCTGGCGCATGCGCGGGCCGGGCGACCTGGAACCGGTGCTCAGAGCGCTGCATGACGGGCTCACGCGCGTCGGCGTTATGTTCGACGTGTGCACGATCACCACGATCGACGATTCCGCCGACCCACCCTTGGCGCTCATCCACGCCATCAGCCCATCGAAAGGATGGGTCGTGTACGAACCCCCTGAGCCATCCGCGCGGCGCACCGTCCGACGGTGGCGAGATGGGCGGACGGAGGTACGACTGGAGGAACCGGACGACGCTCCGGCCACAGAGGAGCGGAACCACACGGGCCTGACGGACATCGTGCGGAGCGTTGTCGGCGTGCCGTTCTCGCACGGCACTCTGGGGGTCAACAGCACGCGCCCGCACGCGTTTTCGGATGGGGACGTCGCGTTCCTCGAAGAGATCGCCCGCATGCTCTCAGCGGCGATGACGCGCGTAGAGGACCTGAGAGATCTTCACATCACCCGCGAGACTCTCGCGACCAAGATGCAACTACTGGAAGCCTTCGAGAGGATCGCCGACGCCGTCCGATCGTCACTGGACATTGACCACATATTGGATTCGCTGGGGGAGGAACTCACAAAGGCGCGGCTATTCCGTCGGTTGATGATCGCGCTGGTCGACGAGGACGCGCAGGCGGCGACGGTCGTGCGGGACATCCCTCGAGATGACGAGGGGAGAATCCACCGCGACGACCTCGCGGCGGTGGGGCGCCGTTACGAACTCGATGGCTCGTCCAGCGTCGCCGTGGCCGTTCGGACGGCGCAGACGCAGGTTGTCGACCATGGTGGTGCGCGCGCCGATATGGCGCGCCGCAATCCTGACGCTGTCGGGAACGAACGGATCGCGTATGCCATCCCGGTGAGGACGGGCGCCACCGTGATCGCGGTATTGATCACCGGAGGTCAACCTGACGAGCAGGAAGCCACCCTCAACGCGATTGAGGCGATGTCCGGTCTCTTGGCGCAGACCGCGCTCGCATTGGATCACGCCCGTCTCCATGCGCGAGTAGCTACCATCGGCGCGCAGCACGCCGCACAAGCGGAGATCCTGCGGGAGAATGAAGATCAGCTGCGCCGGACGCTGCAGGAGTTGCGTCAAGCCCAGGACCAACTCATGCAGCAAGAGAGACTGCGGGCTCTAGCGCAGATGGCCAGCGGCATCGCACACGACTTCAACAACACGCTCGCGCCGGTGCTGGGATTCTCTGACCTACTGCTCTCACGGCCGGAGAACCTCCACGACGAGGAGAAGACCCGTCGGTACCTAGGGCTGATTCGCGACGCTGCGCAGGATGCGCGGGATGTCGTGGCCAGAATGCGCGAGTTCTACCGCAGGCGCGACGACGGAGAAGTTGTCCTGCCGGTCGACCTGCAGCAGGTAGCCGCCGAAGCCATTGCTCTCACTGAACCGAAGTGGAAGCAGGAGGCGAGGGCGAATGCCCGTGAGATCATCGTCCTTGCGGACGCGGACGCCGATGCCCGTGTGTTGGGCGCCGCGACGGAGCTACGCGATGCCCTCACCAATCTCATACTCAACGCGTGCGAGGCGATGCCCGATGGAGGGACCATCACGATACGCGCCGGAGTGGACGCGGACGGTCCATTCCTACAGGTCGTGGACGACGGGGTTGGAATGTCGGAGGACACTCGCAGTCGGTGTCTGGAGCCGTTCTTCACCACCACGCCGACGGAATCCACCGGGACGGGACTGGCGATGGTATACGGCACAATGAAGCGCCATGAGGGTTCCATCGATGTGCAAAGCCAGGCGGGTTTCGGCACGACCGTCACGTTGCGGTTCCCGAATACCGAGCCACCCTACGGCGGCGCGGCGGACCCGAGTGACACGGATGCGACGACCCTGAGAGTTCTCCTCGTCGACGATGAACCACTGGTGCGGGAGTTGCTCTCGGAGTATATGGCTGTCGCCGAGCATCAGGTTACGACGGCAAGCGACGGGGCCGAAGCGCTGGAGGCGTTCGCTCCCGATTCCTACGATCTGGTGATCACCGACCGGGCGATGCCCGGACTGAGTGGGGATCAGTTGGCAACGGCCGTCAAGGACGTCTCGCCTCAGACCCCCGTTATTATGCTCACCGGATTCGGTCCGATGATGGACGAGCGGCCGGAAAACGTCGATATGGTCGCATCGAAGCCCATCACGATGGAGGAGTTGTACACTGCAATATCAAAGGTGACGGCCGGTCGGCCTTGATGAGCGGCCTGCAAGGCGAAGGGATTCCATCGGCGACCATGATTGGCACGGTCTGCTTGACGCAGTCTTCTCCGTGGAGACGGGCTACACGCACCTGCACGACGCGTCGGCGCGTGCGTGTACGCAGATCCAAAGGGCGCGAGGCATCTGGGCCGTCGCCCTGGGATGTGGTGGGAAGGGCCCGGCGCGAGCTTGGCCTGCCGCCGGAGACGATAGCGCCTTTGCGCCGGGCGCGAGAACGCGTCGACGCGTCGAACTCCCCGTCGCGCGGCGCGTCGACGTTTCCGTGTGTGGACGGCGGGCGCTCCTTCAGCCACGTCCTATTGTCGGTACGGGAGGACGCGGTTGACGTTTACATCGGGTCGATCCCCGCTCCCGTACTTCCCGCGCCGCCGGTGTGGGCGCCCCAGGTGTGTGTCATCGGCGAAGGCGGGCGCCGTTCGCACATCCTACTGAGTTCGATCCGGTGAAGGTAGAACCTGAACCACGCATAGGCAGACCGCCCTTGCACGGTTCCTCAAGCTGGTAGTGAGAAGCAGAAGCAGGATCCTGCACCGGGACCGGAATCCACCCACATGCGACCGCGATGCCGTTCTATGATGCGCATACACAGCGCGAGGCCGGCTCCCGTTCCGGGGTACTGTCCGCCGCCGTGCAGGCGCTTGAAGATGCCGAAGATCTGGTCGTGGTACTCCGGTTCGATTCCAATGCCGTTGTCCTGAACGGAGAACGCCCATACGTGATCGTGGCATTCCGCGGACACCTCTATGCGCAGCGGCTCTTCGCCGCGGAACTTCACGGCGTTGTCGATCAGGTTGTGGAATACCTGGCGAAGCTGCGTCCCATCCGCTGTGACTACGGGAAGCCCGCTACGTACGATTTCGGCCCCAGCCTCCACGAGCGATGTTGACAAGCCTTCGATGACGTCGTCCACGACCTCGCGGGTGTCAGTGGGGCGGTACTCCTCACCACGCGACCCGACGCTGAAGTACTCGAGCAAGGAATGCAGAAGGGTCTCCATGCTCTTCGATCCGGCGACGGCGCGTTGGATGTACTCCCGCGCGCGCTCGTCGAGTTGGTCGGCGTAGCGTCGATCAAGCATCTGGACATACCTTGCGATGCTTCTCAGAGGTGTCTGGAGGTCGTGTGAAGCAGAAAACGCGAATTGCTCCAAGTCTGCGAGAGCTTGCTCGGCCGCCCTTCGGTCGGTAACGTCTCTGCCCGTCGCGGCGAAGCATGTGATCTCGCCGCTTTCATCACGAATGGGCGATATCGTCTTCTCTTCGTAGCGAAGGGATCCGTCCTTGTTGCGGTTGATGAAGTCTCCGCGAAACGTCTCGCCGGCGAGGAGCGTGTCCCACAGTTCCCTGTAGAACTCTTCCGGGTGGGATCCGGACTTCTGCACGCGCGGGTTCTGGCCGATCAACTCGTCCGCGGTGTAGCCAGAACGCCGCTCCATCGCGGGATTCACATAGATGATGTCACCCTGCAGATCGGTGATCACGACGGTATCCTCGATCTGGTCGGGAACCGCAGCGAGGCGTCGAATCGAGGCCTCCGCGGTTGTGTCGCAGTCTGTGTCTTGCATGGGACTCCCCTCGCGCTTCCTGGCGCTGCGAGCCGTTTGTTACCCGGGGGTTGGCAGACGAGGGCGCCCATAGCGCACCCTCGGCCACACGGCAGTCCTGCGTGTGGAATACCTAGCCGTCCCGCTAGCGGCGCATGCGCTAAGCAGACCCCATGCCCTGCAGCCTAACTCAGGACAAGGATAGCCGTGACCGCGACCAGAGTTCCCGAGGCGGGCGCCTTCGGCCACACACGCGACGCCGCTTCGCGGCCCAGCACACCACATCTAGGGCGATTCGACATCTGCTGACGTGTTTGTAGCGCGGTCAGGCTTCCTGGCGTTTTGGGCAGACGAAGGCGTCGCCGTGGGACGCCATGAGCTGACTGATGCCCTGTGGGGTGCATCCGGGACATTGTCCCGGGCAAGCAACGCGGCCGGGGCGAACCGCTGCGGACAACCGGGCGGTCGTGGAGGGAGCGCTGTGGGTTTTCGCAGTGGGTCGGCTAGGGTGAGGGTGCGCGCATACTACAACTCGCCAAAGCTGCGCCAGCACAGTACGCGCGGCAGGACGTCGAGGAACGGAGTCGGTTGGCCAAACACGTACGCTCGAACTTGCCGTGGCGAGACGGCCAGCCACGTCCAGAATACCACAGACGCTCTGATTTACTGGATGCAGCGAACATCGAATGGGCGACAGTTAAGGCCGAAGACGGCACTCAGGCGGACATCCGTACAGAATGGCTCCCGCGGTAGGACTCGAACCTACGACCTGGTGGTTAACAGCCACTCGCTCTACCAACTGAGCTACGCTCCACAAGCGGGTTTGCGCGTCCATCAGCATGGCAGTTGACCCACGAATGACCCAAGACTGCGGCTGACTCCATGCGGTGGCGCAGCGCGTTTGCGTCTGCCGTCCACCCGCGACATGATCATAGCACATGGTAACGTTGGTTGTGTCACATCGACACAACGGCAGCAGGCGCAGTCTGCTCGCCCATGGCGGTTGCTCGTGCCGGGCGGATGCGGCGAGGGTGACGACGGAGCGTGGTCATGTCCTAGGCAACTTCTCACCAGATGCCGGACTTGATGCGTCTGACAGCGCCTGCGAGCCTGGCACGCTCTGGCGTGGCCCCGGGGCGGTGAAAACTCGGGTGTTCGAGGAAGCTAGAGGTCACGCATCATCGCGCCTAGGGCCACTCCGAACGTGTTCGCGATCACCTCAGCTTGGCGCAGCGTGATGTTGCGCTTGCCGGTCTCGACCAGCGAGAGATATGCGCGGTTCAGGCCTGATTTCGCGGCGAGAGTCTCCTGAGTCCAGCCACGTTCACGACGTAGCTCGCGCACGCGATCCCCGAATCTCACCGCGATGTCTTCCATGCCGGCGATTGTGGGTCCGTGCTATCCGCATGTCTGTCGCATATTCGCAACATTGCGCCGTGCGCAGTTTGGTGCTTGTATACGTGGGACACGAGGACGACGATGCGCTGCGCCAGTGCAGCATCGCGGGTCGTGGGAACGAGGAGATCGAGATGCAATTCAGACAGAAGCTGGCGTTCTTCATGTTCGGGTGCGCGTTCGTGATCATTGGGCAGGTGCTGACAGGACTGGTCGTGCCTCGCGCGGAGGCGCAGAGCAGCCGAGATGCCCGGTTCGGGACGATACAGGCGACCGCCGTTGAGCTACTGGATGATAGCGGCGATGTCCGCGCCGTCCTTGGTCATCAGGTAGACGAACGCGGCACCGAGACGCTGGCGGATTTCCGAGATAGGAATGGCCTGGAGGTCGCAGCAGTGCAGGTGTCCTACAGCGACGGCGGGGCCAGCACGGCTTCCATACATCTTACCGGACAGCCAACTGAGGACGACCCTACGCTGCGCTACTGCTGGCTCCAAAGCAACATGATCGTAATGGGTGGTTCATCCGGTGGGACGATCATGGTTCAGCCTATTCTCAACGCGATCTGGTTGACTGGAGAAGACGGCAGGCAACTGCAGATAGGTGGCGGCTACGTAGACCTCTTGGCGGGCGATAAGGTCGCCGTTCAACTCAAGAGCGATGAGGCCGGTGGACGAATCGGGGTTGCCGATCTAGAAGGACGTCCCCGTGCGGTCGTCGCTATCAGTGAAGGCAAGGGGGTCGTCATGACAGTAGATGCAGCAGGGGGAGTCTCAGGCTCCCTAGGCATGGAGTGATCTCGCGCCTGATCCATGGGTGCGGGCCGGGTCCACGCGATCTGACGACCGACGACCGACGACTGCGATACTGCGCGATGCAAGCTCGTATGCGGAAGGAACAACTGATGGGTCTGAAGCCCAAGCTCGCCTACATGGCCCTCGGCGGCGTCCTCGTCCTTGCTGGTCACGTCTTGCCGGGCTTGATCGTGCCGTCGGCCACTGCTCAGGGCGGGTTGCAGGACGCTGAGTTCAACGAGGTGACAGTGCGGAAGCTTGTCGTGGTGGACGAGGACTCCGGCCAGCGTGCTATCGACCTGCACGCCAGCAATGGCGGGGGCTTCGTTCGTATGTTCGATGAAGCTGGCGGCGTGCAGTTGTCGCTGGCTGCCTCCGAGCGAGGGGGCGAGATATCCGTGGGCATGGAAGGGCATCCCGTGCGCCCGGAAGATCGCTTCTTCAGCGGAGGCCTCGTGCAGATTCGGGGGGACAACGGGTATGGAGGGTCGGTGAAGCTCTCTCGGCACAATGGCGACGACGCGGTGAGCATTTCATCCCAGGAGGCAGGCGGGGAGGTCGCTGTTGTTCATCCTGATGGCGAGGTGGCCGCGAGCATGTCGTCAGGCGAGTTGCGGGGACGTGTGGACGTTCTCCAACCCGACGGGACGCTCGCCGCGTCGCTGTTGTCTTTGGAGTCAGGGGCCGGAGCGCTGGCCATCAGTCACGCTGACGGCGAAATGGCCGCCCTCTTAACCTCAGTGGACTCGGGTGGGCGGCTCGACGTTTTTCAGCCTGACGGCTCGACGTCCGCGGTCATGGGTGCGTTCCCCGAAGGAGGCGGATTGGAAGTCTATCGCCCTGACGGCATCGTCGCGGCCAGGATGTCGTCACAGGAGTCCGGCGGACTGATGTCCGCCCATCGCCCTGATGGGTCCATAGGGGCGAGGATGTTCGCATCGGAGTCGGCTAGCGGCGTGGGTGTCGTGGACCCCGAGGGTAAGCCGGCTGCGGCCATAGTGTCAGAGGGGTCCGGCGGGACAATCAACGTCTTCCAACCCGACGGTATGGTGGCCGCGAGCATTGGCACGTCCTCCTATGGCGGAGAGGTGAACGTCCACCAATCTGATGGCACATCAGTCGTGACTGCGGGGGTAGGCCGCAGAGGAGGGTTGGTGGCTGTCAGTCAGTCCGGTGGCACGCCGGTATCGGCGTTGGTCGCCACCCCGGTGGGCGGCATGATGTCCGTCTTTAGTGCTGATGGCGAGATCGTTGCGGTGGTCACTGCGAACCCAGAGGGCGACGGCGAGATCAACACCTGGGACAGGCACGGCACACAAACCAGATAGGTCGATGGAATAGGGAGCTACGACTGGTGAACCAGAATGCCAAGATGGTGCTGATCGCATACGCGGTGGCGGTCGTGCTGCTCTGCGTCTTCGTCCCTACGGAGCATGCGCAGGCGGGAATATCTGGGGGCTACGAGGCCGTCTGGCGGGTCCGTGGCACGTTTCAGTTCGATATGAAGAGGTGGTTCGTCGGCATTGTCGCAGCGACAGCAGTGGCTGGCGTCGCACTGGCGCTGACTTGGACGCGCGCGGATGTATCGCCGCGCGATGGAGACGACGAACTCGACAGCGACGGGTGACCGTCGGCAGACCAGTCACAGGCGGACCTGGTCGCTGCGTTCCACGAGATCGGAGCGAAGATCGACGCCACGGAGTCCAGCCGCTCGTCCACGATGATGGAGGTGGCATCGCGGCTTCGTGAGCTACGAGGCGAGATCGGACTCACCAACAAGCTCGTGGGTGGCTTCCAGGACTACCTGGCGGCGCAGCCTGAACTCCAGGAAGCTCTGGCCTCTGGCAGGCAAGCCGCAGAAGCGTTGTCCCTCGAGGCTGGGAGTTAAGGCGAACCGCCCCATGGTTCAACAGGCTCTCGGAATCAGTAGAGACGGGAAAACAGGCCAGAGACGGGCTAGGCGACTATCCCTAGAGTCCAGTGCCAGATACGCTGAGAGAGCCAGTGATAATGCTCTTCGAGGGGTTCCGAGGTGAGTCTGAGGGCTGTCGCCGTCCCGATCTCCTCAACGACCGGACAATGGCGACGCTCTCAGCGGCGCAGGGGCGGTCTGGTATAGTCGGGACACGTCCCGAGGTCCTCTTAGTCAGGAAGACGCTGTTGAGAGGCGTGCTGGGGCCGGGACGCGATGCATGTCCCTTCGACGGGACTCCTGAGAGGCCGGGAATCATGCTCCATCTACGGTAGATGAGAGTGACTCGCGGAGCCAGCCACCGGATGGGTCGAAGCTCCATCGCGGGATGCGCGCACGCGCCTCCTCACCGCGAGCGTGCGTGATCGAGGCCTCGGGCCACCCAACCGTGGATGCCCACACCTGCCAGGGCCATCTCGTTGATGTCACCCCGACCAGGCCGCCACCGTGTCGCGTTGGGCAGGGCATCGACCCAGGGGGCCGCTCCCTTGTCTCCCGGATCGTCAGCGTCGAACACGACAAGCACAGCCGGGGTGGCAGTGAGGCGCGCTGCCCATTCAGGACGCGGGGCGACTCCCGCAGAGCCGGTAGCAACTGCGTCACACTGGTCGCTGGCCTCCTGCCCCACAGTAAGCGCATCGAACACTCCTTCGGTCAGCACGACCGCCTTGTCTCGCCGCATCGACGCTAGTCCGTAGAGCGTGCCACACGAGCCGGTGATGGCCATGTAGCGGATGTCGCCTGCCAGGCAACGCACCT
>JABGQA010000095.1 GCA_018644665.1 Candidatus Poribacteria bacterium | reverse complement strand
AGGCCGTCCATGCGGTAGTTGTATCCGGGCAGGTCGTGGTAGTAGCGACGGGTCTGCCCCCAGTGCCGCATGGAGCGAATCTTGTCGGCGTACTCGGCGTTGTTCGAGGTGACAGCGCCTGCCTCACCGAATGCGCCGAGATTCTTCCCCGGATAGAAACTGAACGCCGCAAGGTCGCCGATGCTCCCACATCGACGGCCCTTGTACTCCGCTCCGTGCGCCTGACAGGCGTCCTCGACCACGACGAGGCCGCGCCGACGGGCGATTTCCATGATCGGGTCCATGTCCACGGGTTGACCATATAGATGCACCGGGATGATCGCGCGCGTGCGTGGCGTGATGGCTTCTTCGATCCGGCCCGGGTCGAGGTTGTACGTGTCGGCGTCCACGTCGACCATTACGGGCGTGGCGCCGGTGTATCGGATGGCGGCGATGGTCGCGATGAACGTATGGGAGACGGTGATGACTTCGTCGCCTTCGCCGATGCCCGCAGCAAGCAGCGCCAGGTGCAACGCGCTGGTCCCGGAATTCACCCCGACGGCGTGTTCGGCGCGACAGTACGCAGCAAAGTCCTCTTCGAATTGCTGCACGGCGAACCCGAGCGCGAACTGCCCAGATTCCATGACCGGCGTGATCGCTTCGAACACCTCGTCTCTGATCGTCTGAAATTCTGCGGGAAGGTCCACAACTCGAATCATCTTGTGCTCACTTCGCTAGGATGCGCGTCACGCTGCTAGTCGTCGACTCAATCGAGGTCTACAGGCGTCGCTCGGGGGACTCGAGCACACGAAGCACGCACATATGCCCGTCTAATGTGGTCGGACGGTGTCGGAAGGTGGCCGACATGAACTCCAAGGCCCCGGGGTCCGATTACGGCATCGGCGCCGTCCCCGGTGTGGATCGAGGAACGCGAAGGCTGTACATCCGACCGCACCTGTATCTGTAGCCGACGCGTCCCGGTCGTACCGGTACGAGTGGTCGCAACGGCTTGACACGCTCAACCATTGCGAGGACGATCGCTTCCGTGCTTGGCGCACCTCGACTCAGCGCTCCCGATGGCATACGCGGCCCTGCGTTCATTCCTCGGCTGCGCAGTGCCAGGCTTGTTGCTGATCTTCAATAGCACCGTAATCACTGCTCCATACGGGATACAAGACTTGACGTCCGCAGCGACGGGTCAGCGCCTGTGGGAAGCTCGGGCGCTCCATGCGACTAAGATATACGATGAAGCTGCGGCGCGCTACGCAGAGGCATCAGCAGGGGGAGGCGGCCTGTACGATGCGGTAGCTGGCCACGTTGCGGCGCTCTTGGACGGCGGTCATTACGACCGCGCCGAGGCCGCGCTCACGGCCGGGTGTGGAACGGATGTCCAACAGTACCCGGCGCCACTCGCGCGACTTTCCGGGCGGCTGCTTTGCCGGCGTGGCGACGCGGCTGCCGCCCTAGATGTGTTCCGCTCCATCCTGCGTGCGGTACCTGACGATGCGGCGACCTTTGCTGGCATGGCGCTGGCTCTCCTCGGCATGGGGTCAGCGACCCGTTCGCAGCTGTATGTTAGGCGCGCCAAGGTGGGTACGGTGAGTGACCCTGGCGCGTTGGTGTTTCTCGGCGAGGCCTTCATGGAGTTGGGGGAGTGGCAGACCGCGACGGACTGCTTCCATCAGCGCGTCGCGCAAACGCCCGAGGACGTCTATAGCCGGGCACAGGCGGCGCGTTGCCTGATGCGCCGAGGGTTGACAGCCGAGGCCGAGTCGATCCTGGGCGACATCCTGGCGCTCTTCCCTCGCGAAGCGCCTGTGGTGAACGCTGTACGCTCGGTCGAGGAGGAGTTTGATCACACGTTCGGATTCCCCCATGCCTTGACGGACGCAGTGGATGTTCGCCCGGAGGATCTCAGCGTCGACTTCGGGACGCTGTCCATGGACCTCGACGTGCCACCCCATGTTGCGGACCTACTGCCGGAAGGCCCGGCGGGATCGCGTGGGTGTTGGGGCTTGCGACGGATCCCTATCTCGCGGCTATACGCAGCGATCCTGGCGGCCGATGACTCCTCAGTGCAGATGGCGCCGTTGACCGCGACGCCCCATTACCGACTCCTGGTTGGCGACGGCGAGGCGGCGTACTTGGAATATGCGGCGACCACCGCGCCCCAGAAATCGGGCGAGGAATGGGTACGCGATTATCGCGCACTGGAGGCGTCGTTCGAGTACCTGAAACGCCCGAATCACGCTGGCGAATACATCACCGTCATCGAAGGCTCCAACTCCGAACGCGAGGCCGTCTATCGAATCCTCGATGGCCTGCATCGAGCTGTCTTGCTGCAGGTGCGAGGAGTCACGAGCGTGCTTTGTGCGGTGATGCAATCCGCGTACGATCCAGCGCGCACGCTCCGGTCATTCGTGCGGGAGTTCCGCGACGACTTCCTCGAATGGTACCAACCGCTTGAATTCGGTACCGATGCCGACACCATCGTGCACTCCCGCACGTTCCCGGACTTCCTGTCCATGTTGGACACCGATCCGTCGCGGGGGCGCGCGAAGTGGGCCCATGTCATCCGTGACACGATACCCGACGTGCGTGGCAAGGTTGTGTACGACGTCGGCTGCAACGCAGGACTGTTCACCATGGAGTTGGCGCGGCTGGGCGCGTCAAAGGTGGTGGGCATTGATCGAAACGAGCACATCGTACAGCCAACCAACGTTCACCTGCCCAAGCAGAACGTGGTCAACCAAGCGCAGTTCGTGCGGCGGGCGTTCGAGCTAGCCGACGGCCGTGACTACGACAATGTGGAATTCATGGCAGAGGACATCGCTACGTATCGCTTCGACAAGATCGAGGCGGATGTGGTCTGCGCGTTCTGTGTGTTCTACCACCTGGGCGAAGCACGATACCTTGAGGTGTTGCAGCAGCTTTCGGCGGCTGGTGTGAGCCACGTCGTGCTACAGGCGAGCCACGACCATCCGCCGCCGCTCGGGGATGTGTCGTCGCTAGCCAACGCGCGGGCCCTTCTCGAGCGCGCCGGGTTCGAGATCGAACGGGTCGCTGCCCCCGAAGGCTTTGGCTCACCGATTATCGTTGGGCGCCAGTGAAGACCACATCACCCCCAACGGGCTCGTCTGCCACGCACGCGCCGAAGCGGCAGAAAGTCCTACTGCTGCACCACTACCCCCCGACGCCGTGCCTCTACGGGTTTGAGAAGGGCCTAAAGGCGCTTGGGCACGATGTCGTGTGTGTTGGCCCGCACGTCGAAAGCCCGTACGAAAGGGACTTCAAACGGCTAGAGCCCGACTGTGCATACATCGCGCCGCCCACGCCTGACGCCGAGATCAGCCAGCTGTTCGACCTGACCGGCGGGACGCCGGACTGGGTGTTGTTATTGCAGCCCGACGCTGCATTCCTACCCCGTGGCCTTCGCGATTGCCCGGTGCCCACCATAGCTTGGCGGACCGAGGAAGCGAAGCTGTCGGACGTAGACCAGGCGCTGTACTACTACTTTGACGCTGCGCCGACGGTCCTCGGGTTCCACTCCCGCGGGTGTCGAGAACGCGGTTTCGATAACTGCCCCTGCTTCAATTTCATCGGG
>JABGQA010000159.1 GCA_018644665.1 Candidatus Poribacteria bacterium | reverse complement strand
AACATCGTCTTCATCATGGCCGACGACATGGGCTACGGCGACGTCGGCTGCTACAACCCGGACTCCAAGATACCGACGCCCAACATGGACCGCCTCGCCGAGGAGGGCGTGCGGTTCACCGACGCGCACTCGCCGTCCGCGGTGTGCACGCCGACGCGCTACGGCGTGCTGACGGGGCGATACTGCTGGCGTTCGGCGCTGAAGCACAGCGTGCTGTTCGGCTACGAGCCGCCCCTTATCGAGCCGGAGCGGCTGACAGTGGCGGGGCTGCTCAAGCGCGCGGGGTACCACACGGCCGCCATCGGCAAGTGGCATCTGGGTCTCGGATACTCGGCGAAGCCGGGCGAGGACGTCGACTTCGACCGGCCGCTGCCCTGGGGCAACGCCACGCGCGAGTTCGAGGAGCAGATCGACTTCACAGCGCGGATCACCGGCGGCCCCACGGAGCTGGGCTTCGACTACTTCTTCGGCGCCTCCGGTTGCCCAACCTGTCAGCCGCCCTACGGCTTCATCGAAGACGACCGCTTCGTCGACCCACCATCCGAATACCACGACGATCCTGTGTTCACGAGCCGCCCTGGCATGATGTCGCCCGGCTGGCGGCACAAGGACGCCGACCCGAAGATCGCGGCCAAGGCGGTCGAGTACATCGAGAGCCGCGCCGGCTCCGACGCCCCGTTCTTCGTCTGCCTCACGTCCGACGCGCCGCACGAGCCATGCACCGACGAGGACAACCCCGAGTTCGCCCGCGGCAAGAGCGACGCCGGTCCACGCGGCGATCAGGTATGGCTCTTCGACTGGATGGTCGGCGAGGTGATGGACGCGCTCGAGCGGACGGAACAGGCCGACAACACCCTCATCATCGCCACGAGCGACAACGGCGCGCTCCCCGGCGACCGGCTCCCTGGCAAGCAAGGCATGGACGCGTATCGCCTGTACGACCACAAGTCCTGTGGAGACTGGCGCGGCTACAAGTCGCACATCTGGGAAGGCGGGCATCGGGAGCCGTTCATCGCGCGATGGCCCGGCCACATCAAGCCGGGGTCCGCCTCGGAGCAGTTGGTGTGCCTGTCGGACTTCATGGCGACCTGCGCGGCGATCGTCGGCGAGGAGTTGCCGGACGACGCGGCTGAGGACAGCTTCGACATCCTCCCAGCACTTCTCGGCGGCGACGCTCCCGTGCGGCCCGACCTGATCCACCACTCCGTGACGGGCGCGTTCTCGATCCGGCGCGACAACTGGAAGCTCGTGCTCGGCACGCAGGCGTCGGGCGGATGGCCGCCGCCGTCGGACCGCGGCACGGACTTCGACGCCCCCGGCCAGCTCTACGACATCGCTCGCGACCCAGCGGAGCAGGACAACCTGTGGGACGAGCGCCCCGACGTTGTCACGCGACTGACCGCGCTTCTCGACGGCTACCGCGAGAGCGGCCGGAGCGCGCCGACGCGCTAGCCTAGGAGCCGGCGAACGACGCGGTCAGCCCCAGCACGACCACCCTCGGGAACTGGTAGACGGGCGTGAAGACGCCAGTCGCCGAGTCGAAGCGCCACGAGTAGACGTTGCGCCGATCGAGGGCGTTCTCGACCTCGAGAAAGATGCCGGCCTCGTGTCCCGCCCACTGAACGCGCCGCGTCAGCTGTAGGTCCAACCTGCGGTAGCTCGGATAGCGCTCGCCGCTGCGCGTGGCGGTGTTTGGGATAACCGCGAACGTCCCAGTGTGGGTGTCTCGCGCCTCATACGCCGTATACGGCCGCCCGCCGACGAACCGCCATCTCGCGCCCAGGGCCCACCCGCGACCCATGTCGTACGCGCCGCTCAGCGTCGCGATGAGTCGGTAGTCGAAGTCGTCGGGATAGGTCGCGGATCCCGGTTCGTCGCGCGCCGTGGCGCGTGAGAATGAGGCGACGGCCGTGACGTGCCCCCGCGGCCGTCCGACGCGCGCCTCCAGCTCCACGCCGCGCACTAGACGTTCCCGCAGGCCCAGCAACGCCCCCGACGGCCTACGCGCTCCCTCGTCGACAAGCGTCCGCAGACCGCTGTACGCCTTCACATAGGCCTCCGCGGCGAGCGTCACCGACTCGGACGGCCGGTGTGTCAGCCCCGTCATGAGGTGCGTCGCGCGCGCGTCGGGCAGCGACGCGTTGCCCTCGTGCAGCGTCATTTCCAGGTACGTGGGCGACTGCCGGTACGCGCCAGTCGCGACCCGCGCCGTCGTGTGCTCGCGCAGCTCGTAGGTCACCGAGAGCCGCGGGTCGACGCCTGCGGCGCCCGTCAGACTCAGACGTGCAGCACGCGCTCCCCAATCGAGCCTCAGGCGCGGCGCAGGACTGTGAGACGCCTCGACATACGCCGCGACGCGATGCCCAACGCGGTCGACATCGACGTCTTGCCGACCCAGCCAGACGATCCTCGCAGCGTTCTCACTGAACCCGCGCAACGGGCGCGACGTGATGCCATGCGAGAAGTGGATGCGATCGACGCGCGCGCCCACAGTAACGTCGACCGCGTCGGACAGGGCGAAATCCGCCGCCGCCTCAACGCCCGTCCGCCGCTCTGTCGAGGCGTTCGTGTAGGCCGGCTCGAGGATGGGCGGCTGCCAGGCGATGGCGTCGTACGCGACCCGTACGTCGGAGAGCGTCAGACGCGTGCGCGCCCCGTCGTCGTAGCGACGCGCCCATGTGGCGCCGACCACCCGCTTCGTCGACGCGAACTCGTCTCGCTTGTCGGACATTACCGCCCCGACGGCAATGTCCGAGGAGCCCGTCAGCGCGAACGCGCTCAGGTGGCTCTGTGGCGAGACGTCGTACACGACCTTCGCGTGCGCGTCGCGGTAGGACGGCACGGCGACTAGCGCGGCCGACCGACGGACGAGATCGAGGAGGCCAGCGCGGTACGACGCGATCCACGCTCCACGCCCGCGAGCGATCGGCCCGCTCAGGACGCCTGCGGCGCCTGCGGGCGACAGTTCGGCCGACACTTGCGTGCGGCTCCTGTCGCCTTCACGTAGGCGGATGTCCAGCACGGAGGACATACGGCCGCCATAGCGCGCCGGAAAGGCGCCGGTGAGGAACGTCGCGTCCCTGATCGCGCCGAGCGAGAGCATACTGATCGCGCCGCCCGTCTCCCCTTGCCACGCCATGTGGCCGATGCTCGGGACATCGACCCCGTCGATGCGGACGAGATTCTCCGTGGGGTCACCGCCTCGGACGGACAGGTTGGTCGTGCGATCCGACGGACCGACGACGCCGGGCCGTGACGCGAACGCCCTCGTGACGTCCCACAAGGCGCCGACCTCGCCCCGCGCACCGCCGCCGGTAAGTGTCTTGGCCCGGCCGTCCTCCTCCCCGACCACGTGGATAGGGTCGAGCGACGTCTGCGCGCGGGCCCTGATGCAACACGCTATCAGGACCATAGCAGCCAGGTTGAACGGAGCGGCTCGCATGGGAGGCCGATCGGATGCGCGTAGTCGAGACTGGGGTGCGACGCTAGGCGGATTCTTGCCTAGGCGACGGAGTCGGGCAAGCCGTGCCCTAGCCTGACGCGCGTGCGCGCGTCATTACTTGCAGCGGCGGCGCGCAACGGCCGCGGGAAGGACGACACGATGGAGCGACACGAATGTGACGTGTTGGTCGCGGGCGGCGGCATGGCCGGGATCGCGGCGGCGGTCGCCTCTGCGCGGTCGGGCGCGGAAACCACGCTGATCGACAACGCCGGCTGGCTGGGGGGCATGGGCATCACGGGCGCGACTGGGCTGCACAGCTTCTTCAACGTCTTCGACGCCGTGCCGGGAGCCGCGCGAACGCGCGTTGTCGGCGGGATCGCGCAGGAACTGGTAGACCGCGTCGCCGCACGAGGCGGCGGCATCGGGCATGTGCGGATGGAGCGGGGCGGCGACTTCGTCAGCATGCTCACCCCCGTCGAGCCCGAGGTGTTCAAGGTGGTCGCCGCCGAGATGTGCCGCGAGGTCGGCGTGAACCTGCTTCTGCACACGACGCTGCACGGAGTCGACGCGGACGCGGGCCGGATAGTCGCGGCGCGCCTTTGGAACAAGGCCGGGGCTCACGAGATCACCGCGGCCGTGTACATCGACTGCACTGGCGACGGTGACCTCGCGGCGTACGCGGGCGCTCCGCACACGACGTTCGCCGCGGGCGAGCATGGGGCTTACTCAGCCGGGTTCACGTTCCGCCTGTGCAACGTGGACCTTGCGGCGCTGGAGGCCGATCTCGACGCGCGCGGGCTGGTCTCTCAGTTGGCGCATGCGGTCAAGCCGGGAATGTCGACGCCGGACCTCGTGCGGCTCGGAATCAACATGCGGAAGCTCCGCGACGAGGGCGTCTCAGAGGCGCCGGGCTACTTCCTGTCGTCGTCGCTACGGCCCCGCGAACTGACGTACTGCAACTGCATCAACCACGGCCCGAACGACGGCCTGGACCCCGCCGCGCTCACCAACGCTGAACTCGACCTGCGGCAGCGCATGTTGAGCGTGGCGGAGATGTTCCGCGAGCAGTTCGCGGGGTGCGAGCAGTGCTACGCCGCCGGCCCGGCCCCAACCGCCGGACAGAGACGCGGGCGCGCGATCCACTGCGATTACGAGTTGTCGCAGGACGACTGCACCGGAGGCCGGCAGTTCCACGATCAGATCGCGTGCTTCGGATTCATCGACAACGGCCGGCACTTCGTCGAGGACGCGGGCGCGTACGGCGTGCCGTATAGGGCGCTCGTCCCGCAGGGCCTGGACAACGCCCTGATCGCCGGGCGGATGATGACCGTGGACCTCGTCGCTCACAACAGCACGCGGAACACGGCGTGCTGCCTCGCGGGCGGTGAAGCGGCCGGGACGGCCGCGGCCGTGGCCGCGGCCGACGACACCACGCCACGTGAAGTCGACGTCGAGGCGCTACGGAACACGCTACGTGCCAACGGCGCCATCCTGGAACCCGTACCCGATCCGCTGTGAGGACGCGCATGAACTCCCGAGAACGCGTCATGGCCGCGCTGGAGCATCGCCCGCCGGATCGCATCCCAAAGTTCGACTCGTTTTGGGCGGCGTTCGCGTCGCGGGCCCGTAGCGAGTTGGGCCTCGCGTCCGACATCGACCTCGACGACCACTTCGGCATCGATATCTCAATCGCCGTCGCCGACGAGACGCCTTTCCCAACCCGCGCCGAGACGCTGTCACGCGATGGCGACGAGGTCGTGCGTCGCGACGGCTGGGGATGCGTCGTCCGGGAACGCGCGGGCGCGTACTTCTCCGAGGTCCTCGACGTGCCGATCAAGGGGAAGGGCGATCTCGACCGGCTCGTATTCGACCCGCCAGCGTTGGACGCTCGGTATGCCGGCTTTCTGCGAACAGTCGATGCCAACCGAGGGAAGCGCGCGGTGTTCTGCAAGACTGGCGGGCCGTTCCTACGGACGTCGTTCATGCGGGGAAAAGTCGACTTCCTCATGGACATCGCGGGTGATGCGCTCTTCGCGAAGGCCCTGGCTGATCGTGTGGCCGATCACATCATCGAAATCGGCGTGGAATCTCTGAGGCGCGGCGAGCTGTGCGACACGGGCCTCTGGATCTACGACGACATGGCGCACAACCTGCAGCCGTTTCCGTCGCCGGCGTCATTCGAGAGTGTCTTCCTGCCGGGGTACCGGCGTATGGTGGCCGCGTTCAAGGACGCGGGCGCCGCTCAGGTGATCCTGCACAGCGACGGGAACATCGCCCCGCTCCTCGACATGCTGATCGACGCGGGCATCGACGGCATCAACCCCGTCGAACCCAAGGCCGGGATGCATTTGCCGACGCTGAAGGAGCGGTACGGCAACCGGCTGTCGTTCATCGGCGGAATGTGCAACTCACAGACGCTGCCCTTCGGTTCGGAGGCCGACATCCGTGCGCAGACGCGCGAAATCGTGGACATCGCGAGCGACGGTGGCGCGATCATCGGCGCGCACTCCATCGGCCCGGACATCCCCGTTCGGAACTACGTCGCCTACCACGACACAGTCCTACGCGACGGCTCCTTCGCCGTGTGACACCCGGAAGCGCGGCCGTCGCGCGCGCCGCGATTTAGTTGGCGGATTTCCCACCTGCGGGCCGTCTACGTACGTGCATATGGCAACTGACCTCGCGCAACCCAGTGACCGGGCCCTGGTCGCACGCGCTCAGCGTGACGACCGGGAAGCCTTTGGCGAACTCGTCCGCAGGCATATGGACGGTGTGTACGCCTGCGCCCTTGGGGTACTGGCGGATCACCACGAAGCGGAGGATGCGGCGCAGACGGCGTTCGAGCGCGCGTTCGAACGCCTGCAACAACTGAACGCCCACGAGAACTTCCGCGCATGGGTGACCAGGATAGCGTGGACGGTGGCGATGGATCGGCATCGAGATCCTGCACAGAGAAGGCGCGTGGAGATGGACGTTCACGACCCCGACCGGCCGTCGGAGGCGAGCGGCCAGGAGGAGTGGGAGCGTACCGCCGAGTTGAGACGCATCCTCGCCGACGCCCTGCGCATCCTCCCTCCGTCGCTTCGGGCGCCGCTACTCATGAAATACGTAGGTGGTGGCAAGCATCGAGCTATCGCGGAAAGCCTGGCCACGACGGAGAACGCGGTACAGAAGCGCATCCAGCGCGCACTCCACATGATGCGGCGGCACTTGGCGGACACGGACAAGGCGACGGACTGCCTCGACATTCTGCGGACGCGCGGCCTTGGGATTGTCCTCGGGGCCGATTTCGTGGAGCGGACGATGGCCCGCATCGGCGAGATGCCCCCGCCCAAGGTGCGCCATGCGGGTGTAGCTCCTGGCGAGTTGCTGTCGTGCATCGCTGCGGCGGCCACGACGATCGGCGTGGTGCTCAGCGCGTTCGTCGGACTGCACGCCCCCGAGGCCGCTGCCTGGCCCGCTCGCGATGCAGGCTCGGGCGCAGACGTGGTTCTCGCGCAGGCTGCCCGGCCGCGTGACGCCGGTGCGCGGCCCGTCCCTCGCCTACCCGCGCTTGAGACGCGACTGGAACCCGCCACGGCCGCGGCCGGTTGGGCCGTGGGAATCACGACATACGACGCCGGCCGGCCGTCGGTGTCCTCGGAGAATCCACGTGACCTGCACATCGTGAACGCGACCGGAACACACCGTGAGGTAGAACCGGCGTACGGCAACGTAACGCTGGACCTGCGGGCCCGGCCGCCGTTCAACCTGCGCGCCGAGGTCGTCATCGCGTTGGACATCGACCATGGCCGCATGGACCCCTACACGTCCGCCCCGGAAATCGTCAAGACGCGCGATAACTGGTGGGCATGCGCGGACGACGATCCCAAACCCCGCGGGGCCACCCGATCGGACTTCCGTCCCCTGAGACGCCTGGCGCGTTACTCGGGCGAGAGGACTCGTATCCGGCTCATACACGACACGCGCGTGGGCGCGTACGACATATACATCGACGACGACCTTGTCGCAGAGGGGCTTCTACGGCGCTGGTCCAGAGGTCTCCCGGTGACCGGCATCCACGTGCGTAGCGGTGACGCCATCTGGCCCGGCACGGGCAAGCTGACCGTCGTGTCCGACCTCCACCTCGTTGTGGCTGCACAGAACTGCGCGCCCGTCGCTGAGGCCGTGTCGTACGACGCCACCATGTCGCGCAACACGCATCCCAACACCACCGACCTTCGGAGCGGCCTTCGATGGGCCGTCAGACTGGGTAATCTGCCCGGCATCGAGGCTGCGCACCGAGATCTCACGACCTACTTCCCGACCCACCCCCTTGCACAGGAGGCACGCGGTCACTACGCGGAGATAGTCCTCCCAGCGCAGGCCAAACGCCGTTTATCGGACGAACGGCTCACCCGACTCCGGGAGGCCGCAGGCGCCCTGGCCTCGCCCGCCATGCCCCTGAGCCCGGCCGACGCGGAGGCCGCGTTCCGCGCATGGGCCATGCAGTACGCCTCCGTCACCGAGATTTGGGTCGATGGCACGCGCGATGGGCAGGGCGGGCCCTTGTGGTCGGTGCGACTCCCTCCCGAGGACTACCGCGGCTCCGACTTCCTCCACCAGATTGCCGCGGGCCTCGTGAGAGCATACGAGCGCATTCGTGGCGGCGACACGCGCGCGACTGTCCGCGTGCGCCCGCCGACCGATCTCGCCGGCCACGTCCTCGTAGAGGCAGCCACGGATCCCTGATCCCCGCCGCCCGTGGTGTGGCGTGTCGGGTGAGTCGTCGTCGCCGTCTCAGCCGGCCCGGAGTACGCCCCCGGTCGCCCGGCTCGGGCCGCGCCCCGCGTGCGGGGCAACGCCTGACGCCCCCTCGGTCCGCCTGACATATATGACGACCGCGACCGCCAAGGTGTATTAAGCTTATAGGGCGTCGCGACGCGGCGCCTGCCGTCGTTCCCGTCACCGCCCGGCTCGCGCCGAGGAGGACCATGCAGCCAAACGCGGCCGATGTACAGACCGATGTCGGCCGAGACCTGGTCCGCCCGTTGCTGCGCCACCTCCCGGACGTCATCTTCCGCCTGTCGAGAGACGGGACATTCCTCGAGCACATCCCTACTCAGGGTCGGCGCGTCGGCGTCTTCGCGGATGCCATCGTCGGGCTCCCCGTCGAGCAGGCCCTCCCGCCTGACCAGGCAGAAGAGACAACGCGGCTCTTGGCGCGGGCGCTGCGGTCTGGCGAGATGCAGCGCCTCGACTACATCGTGTGGGAGGGCGACGAACGTCACGTGGTCGAGGGTCGGGTTGTGGCCACCGGCGACCGGGATGCGCTCCTCATGCTCCTGGACGCGACCGAGCGGCGTTCCGTCGTCGCGGCAAGCGAAACCATCGTCGAGACATCGTACGCGCTCCTCGCAGACGACCCCATCGAGAGCGTTTGCGACAGAATCGCCGAGGTGCTGGCACGCCACCTCGACTACCCCATGGCGCGGGTTTCGCTCTGGCATCCCACGGTGCGCGGAGCCCGGTTGGACGCGCGACACGGGGACGCCGAAGTGTACAAGGACGACCTCGCGGCAGCGGCGCGACAGGCCGAACAGACCGGTGTCGCGGCCATAGACGTCGGGTTGGCCGCCAGCGTTCCGATCTGCCACAGTGGCGAGGTGTTGGGGACGGTCTCCGTTGCCGACGATCGCGCGCGGCGCATGCTCCCATCTACCCTGGGCACTCTGGAGTCGGTCGCGGCCTCCCTCGTCGGTCTGCGGGATCGCGCGCGCGTGGCCGTCGCTCTCGCGGAACAGACCCGGGCGCTGCGGGTGTACGAGGACACCGGCCGTCTGCTCCTTGCTACGCTCGACCTCGACGAGATCCTGGACGCGCTGTCCCGGGAGGTGGTTGAGACGGGTGTTCTCCGCAGCCTGATGGTGGCGCTGGTCGATGAGCGTTCCCAGACCATCCAGGTGGTGCGCGGCCTTACGCGGGAGGCCGACGGGGCTATCGTCGCGGGCGGCCGCGGGAGCATTGGCGCTGTCTACCGCCTTGACGACAAGAACGTAACCGCGGAAGTCGCCCGTACCGGGGAAATGCAGGTCGTGCGTGGTTGGGACGATCGCTATGACGACCGCTACGGTGACCCGGAGCGACACGCGCGAACCGTGGCTTACTTCATCCCGGTCATGAAGGAGGGGCGGGTGCTGGCTGTGCTGGCCACCGGCAGCCAGGCGGACCAGGAGTCCGAGATGCTACAGCGCATCGAGGACATGTCCGGTCTTCTCGCCCAGGTCGCGGTCGCGCTCGACCATGCGCTGCTCTACCGGCAGACGCAGACGGCCCGGGAGGAGATGCGCGCGGTCATGATCGGGGCGAACTGCCTGCTGTGGCACGCCTCCGTGGCCGCCCGCGAGACACACGTGGACGAGTCCGACCAGTTCAAGTGGGAAACGCGCGCCTTCGACGTGGACGCCGCTCAGAGGTTCATGCAGCTGTATATCGCCGACGGCGACACGTACGGATCGGCGTGGTACGCCTCCGTAGTGCCCGAATACGTAGAACCGATGCGCGCGCGCGCCGCAGACGCCCTCCTTGCCGGGAGACCCGGCTACACGCAGGAATACCGCTGTGTCGACGCTACTGGGGCTACGCGCTGGCTGTACGAGGACGTCCACATAGACCCGGTGGCGCCTGGCCGGTGGAACCTGATCGGCGTCTGTACCGACATCACGGCGCGCAAGCAGGTCGAGCAGATGAAGGATGAGTTCATCTCGACGGTCAGCCATGAGCTGCGCACACCATTGACGTCCATACTGGGCGCGCTCGAGCTCGTCGTCGGGGGCTCGGCGGGCGAGTTGCCCGAGCAGAGCCTGCCGCTGCTCAAGATCGCCCGCGACAACGGGCGGAGGCTCACCCGCCTGGTCAACGACATCCTGGACATCGACAAGATCGAGTCCGGCCGTGTCGCCTTCGACATGCAGACGATGGAGTTGGCGCCCCTCATCGACACCGCGATAGAGGCGAACCGACCGTTCGCCGCGGGCCTGGATGTCGAACTCGTGTTCGAGGGAGCGATCCCCGGTGTCGAAGTCGACGTTGACGCCGGCCGGTTTGCCCAACTCATGGCGAACCTCATATCGAACGCCGTCAAGTTCTCGCCCTCGCACGGAGCCGTGACGGTCACGATGCACGAGCGCGATGGCTGGGTGAGGGTATCCATCGCCGACGACGGCCCTGGCATCCCGGAGTCTGCCCGCGACGACCTGTTTGAGAGGTTCACCCAGGTCGACGGCTCGACGACTCGCGAACACGCGGGCACAGGGCTCGGGCTCGCCATCGCCAAGGTGATCGTGGAGCGGCTGCGTGGGCGCATTGATCTGATATCTGAGGTCGGCATCGGGTCGACGTTCTTCTTCGACCTGCGCACGCGAGCTCCACAGGCGCCCGACCCGCGTGAGGCCACGGTCCTCGTCTGCGCTGGCGACGATGCCGCCGCGCGCGTCCTCGCCGAGGCGCTGGACGCGGACGACCGCGTCGTGGAGATCGCGGCGGATGTCGAGGAGCTAATGCAGAGCGCGGACGGCGAAACGCCCGATGTGGTGGTGCTCGACGCGAGTCTGGCCGCCCCGGGGCCGTGCACCCTCGTCCGGCGCATGCGCAGGCGTCCCGACCTACGAGGCGTTCCGATCGTCGTCTCGCGAGTGTCGTCAGACGGCGGCGCTGACCCGCACCTGGCGGGAGGGTTCACCCTCATCGACTGCATCCCCCGGGCACTCGACGGCGAGCGTCTGCTCGCCCTGGCGACCGAAGCGGCGCGCCGGAAGCGCGCACCCACGCCGCTGATTCTGCATGTGGGGGCCGACGCCGAACTCGCGCGTAAGACCGGGCGGGCTCTGGCGGAACTCGGCGGCGTCGCGCACGCGGCCGACGTGCAACGCGCCCGAGACCTGATGGCTCAGCATGACGTCGACCTGGCGATCATCGATCTGGCGTTGCCGCGCGAGGATGCGTCGGACGTGCTCGACGCCGCAGGCGCCACGCCCATTGTCTTGGTGGGCGCCGAGACGCCTGACGGCGTCGGGTTGGATCCGCTGCCCGAACGGCGCACAGACGCCGGGGGTGGTGAGCGGCTTGTCGCGCTCGTCGAGTCCGTCCTCGACTGGGACGGGTGATCTCCACGGCCTCCTCCGCGCGCGGCCACACCGCGCCTGGCCACGGTGTTGCATCCTGCGACAGATGACGACGACTCGATCCCAAGGGGCATGAGTCGCCGGAAGCCCCTAGCAGCGGCATTCAAGCATCGCAGAGCCAGCACGCCCGTGTTGGCACGACGTATGCGTCCCACACACCAACGGCGCTCCCGTTACTCGCCGTTGGATTGGTGAACATGAGCAGAGCGCGCCATCATTTCCCGTCGCTCGTCCTCGTTGCCCTCCTTGCGGCGTTCGGCTGCGGCGAGGCCACGCACACGTTGGTCGAGTCGCCGCCTGTCCTTATCGGGCCAACCGGACAACTGCCGAACGACCTCGTAGGGCGCGCGGAGTTGATCGTCCTCTCTCCCGACGGAGGAGTCACTGCCGTCGTCGACCGCGTCCACATAATCCTGCGCGAGGACCAACACGGCGTCACGACCGCGACGGTCACCGCGTCGGGGACACTCAGCGCACGTGTGCCGGCCGACATTCTGTTGTTCGAGGTCGTATTGGAGCCGTCGCATCCCGGCGCGGCATGGTCCGAGCGCGACGGTCTCGGCGCGAAGCTGGTCGACTATCCAACGCAGCTCGCCGCTGGCGAGCGAGGATCGTGGCACTGGCAGGCCCAGGCTACGACGGACGATCACATCGCCGAGGGGCTCATCGTGCGCGCGCGCCTTGTATACGAGGCGCTGCTGTAGCCGGGGCCGATCCGCGGCGGCGAGTGCGTTGCGGTGGGCGTTGTCACGGGAGTCACCTACAGGCCGGCGTTGGCCAACGCCGAACGTATCGCCGCCATGTGGGCGGTCACACACTGCTCGAACGGCAATGAGCCAGGCGCCTCGCATGTCAACACGCGTTTGGCGTGGAAGCGCCACATGTAGAGCGCCAGCGAGCGATGGCCGTACTCCGCGAACTCCTCGTCCACCTGGATAACCCCGTCGACAGCGCGCATGCCGTCGATGTCCGACGCGTGACTTACCGGACACTCACGCGCGACTTCGGCCATCACACGCCCGCCAAGCGCTCCGGCCGCGTCGCCGCACTCGAACATGTAGAATGCCGACGCCTCCCAGTCCTCGTGGCACTCGATGAACACGTCGAATGCCGCGCCACGCAAGACCCGCTTAACGGCCAGGGCCTCGGCGACCTCTTCATTCTCGAACGATCGGTTGATGTCCACGCCCGCGCCGTTCTCGCGCGTGCCCTCGGCGTACCCGGCTGGGTTCAGGCACGGGAAGGCGACCCAGTCGAACCCAGCTAGGGTGGAATCCCCTGTCTCGAGAAGGCGAACCACGGCCTCGACGCCGGCTGGCTCGTCCCCGTGCGTCCCTGCCGACAGTGCCAAACGCGGGCCTCGGCTAGGAGAAGGAGGCGAGCGCAGGACGTAGAGAGGGTGGCCGCGGACGGTCGCGGCGAGATCCACCGTGCACCGGCTGCTGGGCAGCGCCCGGATGCGCGCGGCTATCGCGTTGTAATCGCGGGGGCCGGTCATCGGCCCGATCCTGTCACTGCCTTCATGGACAGGCCGATGCGCTCGCGCTCCCGGTCGATGTCGACGACGACCGCGGTCACTATCTGCCCGACCTGCACGACCTGCCGCGGGTCGTCGACCCACGTGTCGGACAGTTCGGACAGGTGCACCAGTCCGTCTCGCTTGACGCCGATATCCACGAAGGCGCCGAAGTTGGTCACGTTCGTCACGCGGCCTTCGAGGACCATCCCTTCGGCGAGATCGGCGATCGTCGCGATGTCCTCCCGGATCTCGGGCGTCTCGAACTCCGGTCGCGGGTCCCGGCCCGGACGGGCGAGTTCCGCACGGATGTCGTCCAGCGTATAGAGGCCGAGCTGCCTCGCCTCGTCCACAAACCGCGCGAGATCGAGTGTGTCGGCCAGATGCGGGGCGCCGACCAACTCCTTCGTCTTCACACCCAGCGCGCGCGCCATCTCGTCGACGACGCCATATCGCTCGGGATGTACGCCGGTGTTGTCCAGCGGATTCTCGGCGCCGCGTATGCGCAGAAACCCGGCCGCCTGCTCGTACGCCTTGGCGCCCAGTCTTGGCACGTCGAGCAACTCCCGCCGCGTGCGGAACGGGCCATGGGCGTCGCGACGGGCGACGATCTCGCTCGCGACGCGGCTCGTGAGCCCCGACACGCGTCTCAGCAGCGGGGCCGAGGCGGTGTTCAGCTCCACCCCCACCTGATTCGCCACCTTCTCAACCGCAGCGTCCAGTTCCGCCTGGAGCGCCTTCTGGTCGACGTCATGCTGATACTGACCGACGCCGAGCGACTTCGGGTCGATCTTCACGAGTTCCGCGAGCGGATCCTGGATACGTCGCGCGATGGACGCTGCGCCACGCAGCGACACATCCAGCGTTGGCAGCTCCTCACGCGCGATCTCCGACGCGGAGTAGACCGATGCCCCCGTTTCTGGAACGAGCGCGACGATCACGTCCGCGGCGTCGGCGAGCGCCTTTCGCGCGAAGGACTCCATCTCGCGGCCGCCCGTGCCATTGCCGATCGCCACCGCCTCGATGGCGTGACGCGCCACGAGCGAGCGCAACGTCTCCGCGGCCTTCTCGTCCTCGCCCGCGGAGCGCCCCGGGTACACCACGCCCGTCTCGACCACCCGGCCGGTCGCATCCACGGCCGCAATCTTGCACCCCGTCCGGTACCCGGGGTCGACACCCATCACAGGGAGGCGGCCGAGCGGCGCCTGCATCAGCAGGGCCTCAAGGTTCGCCCGGAAGACGGCGATGGCCTCTGCTTCGGCGCGAGCGCGCAGTTCGGCGTGGATTTCACTCGCGATGGACGGGCCGAGCAGGCGCTTGTAGCTGTCCGCGACGGCCGCCATCACCTCGGCGCCGCACGGCGTGCGCGGAAGCACGTCCCACCCGCGGGCGAGTCCATCCAGAACACGTTCGTCGTCGACACCCAACGAGCTGGCGAGCAAGCCCTCGCGTTCGCCGCGGTAGATCGCAAGCAGGCGATGAGAAGCTGCGCGGTCGGCGCGTTCGCGGTGCTCGAAGTAGTCCTCGTAGACGCGAGCGTCGGCCTCTTTCCCGCGCACGACGCGCACAGCGAGCACACCCTCTCTCCCCGTCATGTCGCGCAGTTTCGCGCGGTTGTCCGCCGACTCGGCGACGCGTTCCGCGAGGATGTCGCGCGCGCCTGCGATCGCCGCATCCGTGTCCGGGACGTCGTTGTCGGGATCGATGTACGCCCGAGCGAGGTCCGCGGGCCGCTTCGGCGACCGCATCGACACGAACAGCGCATCGGCCAACGGCTCCAGCCCTCGCTCTCGGGCCGCCTGAGCGCGGGTGCGTCTACGCGGGCGGTACGGAAGGTAGAGGTCTTCCAGCTCCTGCTTGCTCGTCGCGGCGTCTATGGCGGCCGCAAGTTCGTCCGTGAGGGCGCCCTGCTCGCCGAGGCTCGCGAGGATCGTGTCCCGCCGTTGTGTGAGGTCGACGTAGTAGGCGCGGCGTTTGGCGATTTCCTCTAGTTGCGCGTCCGTGAGACCTCCCGTCGCCTCCTTGCGGTACCGCGCGATGAACGGGACGGTCGCCCCATCGGCCAGCAGCGCCGCGGCCGCTGTCACCTGCGCCGCCCGGCACCCGGCCTCGCGCGCGATCATGCCGACGTGGCGCGCGTCCAAGACGTCTCCCGTATCGGCCATTCCGGTCCCTTGCTTCCTGCCGCCACGCGGTCGACGGCGTACCGCATCACCGGTCTCATCCGACGCACCGACGCCCGCGATATGTCGCGGCGCCTCAGGCCGCGAAGCATACCACGCAGCCGTCGGGCCAGACGAAGGCGAAGAGTTGCGCGTTAGCCACGTCTGGGGCATCGTCTTCCTGACGTGCTGCCGCCGAGTGACTCGACCAACATCAGTAGGAAGGCGCCCTATGACGACGCGAACGGTAATCCTGTCCCTGCTGAGCGGCCTGATGATCGCGGCCAGCGCACTCGCCGACCAGGTCATCTACGTGAAGGTCTCGGATTTCGTTCCGGCGAAGAGCAAATTCGAGACCGATGTCGGTGGTAACCAATGGGTCGAGACGAACGAGCCGGGCGCGCTCTTCGGGACAGCCTACGGAGGGCCCGGCGGCAACATACCTGCCAACGGCGGCCCGCACCTGACGATCAAGCTACCCGTTGACGTCAAACCGGGCGAGGCGACATCGAACGGTAAGGACTGGGTCGCATGGGCCCGGCTCTATGAGCCGGAATCGCTGAACACGGGCAACCTCGCGAACTCTATGTTCTTGCGCGTGGGCCCGAACGGCAGCGACTGGACTCCCGACCAACGCGGGTCCGCGGACCTGCTGTGGAACGACGTTGCCGGCGCGAACAACGCCCTGCTGTTCCCTGACGCGATCGATGGGATCGACGCCGTGTTCACCGACGAAGGCGACGCACTGCCATGGTTCTGGGAGAATCACCGCGCGACGGCGAACGGCCCCCGCGCCCCGGACAGCAAGATCGACCCGCCCTTGGAAGTCGGTGAGAACTGGTGCGAACTCAGCATCCGCGAGTCCGGCATCGACAACTATCCGCGCATCGAGGTGATCTCGTTCCGGAACGACGGCGCGCAGCCATCTGACACGGAAGCCGTGGAGTTCTTCGACCGAATCCTAGCCGTGCGCCCTGGCGGCAAATTGGCAACCTCGTGGGCGGCGCTGCGCCGGTAGCTGACGGGCAGAGGGCCGGGCGTCGTCGAGGCTCTGGTGGGCGTGTCCGCGGCGCTAACTGAGGGTCGGTTCCCTGTCAGGCCCTCACGTGTCGTCTACGAGAGCTTGGTGGAAGCCGTGCCAGTCCTCCAGTGCGTTCAGGTCGGTCCCGAGCCACACCGTGTCGTCAGTGGGGAGGCCGAGTAGCTCGAGCGTCTCGGAACGCGCGGGTTCGGGCTTCGCGAACGTAAGAATCCGCTCGTTGAAGCGCGCGATAGCCTCGGGCTGGAGGCCCTCCTGGCTCGCGTTCTCTCTCACCCATGCCTCGAACGCGAGGTATGTGGGCTCGTTTTCGGCGACGTACGCCAAGGTGTCGTCGGCGTCCAGTGCGAGCGCGTCGAGCACCGCGCCATCGAACCCACCCTTTCCGTAGCGGTATCCCTCGGCCAGCTTGCCCTTCGCGGCCAGCAGCATCTTGAGCCACAGCCTCGGTAGATGTGCGATCCCCAGCGGCCCCGTCGCGCGTGTGCTGATGAGCGGTACGTGGGATTCCACGACGTGTGCGCTCCCTGTGGTGGCGGGGCGTCGCGCCTACTTCCCTCGCGGCCGCCCAGATGTACGATCAGAACGACGTTCCGCTGGTGAATCGGAAGTCTCGGACCTTCAGGGCCGGGACCGTCGCGGGAGACCCGACGCGCGCAGGCGCGCTCATCGCCTCGACGTTCCCCAAGACGCGCAACGGACTCTCGTTGAACCGAAGGTTCGTGATGCCGTGCCGCACCTCGCCGTCCTCGATCCAGAACAGCCCGTCGCGGGTCATCCCCGTGAGTAAGAACGTCATCGGGTCCACGAAGCGGATGTACCAGAACCGCGTTACCAGGATGCCCCGCTCCGTCGACGCCACCAGATCGGCTGCGGAACCGGTCCCGCCGTCCATGACGAAGTTCACGGGTTGCGTCACCGCGTGGCCCTTCTCGCCAGCCCAGTAGCGTGAGTAGCGCAGGTTCGCCAGCGTCCCGCCGTCTATCCACTTCACCTCGGGCGCGGGCAAGCCAGCCTCCATGGTCGCCGAGAGGCCGACGTCAGGATGCGTCGGTACCGAGGCGATGGTGATGTTCTCACCCGCGACGGTCGCGCCTTCCTTGCCGCTCAGACAGCTTCTGCCCTCGTGGGCGGCCTTGGCGTCGAGGACGCCGTAGAACGTCGATAGCAGGTCGTACGTCGCGTTGGGTTCGAGGATGACCGTGTAGGCGCCGGGATCGACGTCACGCGGAGCCGTGCCCGTCTTGGCCTTGTGGATGGCCGAACGCACTGTCGCGCCAACGTCCACGTCGGCGACGCTCCGCGCGGCGGATGTCGCCCAGCCGGAGCTGTCGTCTGTCATCGCCGTGTTCGTGTACTGCGCCCAGGTCGATTCCTCGGCGTGGTACAGGCCGCGGTTGTTCAGGATCGCGTCGGACGACCACGATGTGCGGTAGCGGCCTGCGATCGTCACGCCGGCCTTGTCTGCCTCCCGAACCGCATCGACGATGGCGGAGGCCGCCTCGTCGGGGGTGAACGCGCGCGTGGCTTCGGCGCAGCCGTCGACGTGCGGGTATGCTCCGGCGGGCTCGGGCGGCGGGACGTACTCGGGGTCCGGGGACACCGACCGCGCCACCTCCTCGGCGCGATGCACGACGGCGCGGACGCCTCCGTCGGACAGGTCGTTGTCCGACGCGTGTCCGACCTTGTTCCCGAAGGCTGCGGACACCGTGATCGACCGATCGCGCCGTTCGACGTTCTGCGTTATCGCGCTGTTCGCGATGCGCGTCGCCAACTCTTCGGACTCATCCACAGACACCGTGACGTGATCCGCGGTGGCGTGTGCGAGGGCGCGTTCCATCAGCTCGCGTGTCTGGCTCTGCGTCGCCATCGTGCTACCCTCCCACCTTCGCCGCACCGACTGAGATGCCCCGGAACCTCGCGGGGGCCGCGCCGTGGGTCATCCTCTGGATCTGCATCGGGTCGCCTTTGCCGCAGTTGGTGACCCCGTTTGGCACCCAGTAGCGCTCGTCGCAGATGGCGTCGCAGGCGTTCCAGAACTCCGGCGTGATCGACTGGTAGGTCACGTTCTTGAGCATCCCGGTGATCTTGCCGCCCTTGATCTCCCAGAAGGCGTTCCCGCCGAACTGGAAGTTGCAGCGCATCTGGTCGATGCTGAAGCTCCCCATGCCTTCGATGTAAATGCCGTCGTCCGTCGAGGCGATCAGCTCATCGGGCGTCAGCGGCTCCTTGCCCGGCATCAGGCTCAGGTTCGGTATGCGGACGATGGGGATGCTGCTCCAGTGGTCGGCGCGGCACCCACCGACGCTCCGTTCGAGGCCGATGGCGCTGGCGACCTCACGCCCTGACGAGTAGCCGGCGAAGACCCCGTCCTTCACGATGTGCCACTTGCCGGAGGGGACGCCGTCATCGTCGAACCCCTCGCTGGCGAGGCCGCCATGCAGCGTGTTGTCCGCGACGAAGTTCACGTGCGGAGCGCCGTATTGCAGGTTGCCCAGGAGGTCGGGCGTCGCGAAGCTGCGGCCGGCGAGGCTTTCCTCCATGCCCAGAGCACGGTCCAGTTCCGTCGCGTGGCCGACGGACTCGTGCACCGTCAGCGCCAGGTTGTGCGGGTCGAGGACGAGGTCCTTGCGACCGACCGGGCACTGCTTCGCCGAGAGATGCTCGATCGCCTGCTGAGCAACGCGGTCTGTGTTCGCTATGAGGTCGTCGGCGTCGATGTTCTCGTAGCCGAGCGTGCGGGGTGGCGGCACATACGCGCGCGACTTGACCTCGCCCTCTCCGACGGCCGTGGCGGAGTACTCGACGGCGGTCATGGTGATGTCGCTCTCCATGACGGAGCCGTCGCTGTTTGCGTACAGCTTCGTGTCGCGCCGCAGACCCATGCGGCCGAACGCCTTCTTGATCCCCTCGTGCTTCGTCAGGGCAGCGTTGATGGCCAGGAGGAGCTCGACCTTTTCAGGGGTGCTGACGTCGAACGGGTCGATCTCGCAGGGGCTGTTGAAGGTCAGTTCCGCGGCGGGCTCCGGCGCCCACTCGACGGGCTTCGCGATGGCCTTGGCGCTCGCCTTCGCCACCTCGACCGCACGGTCGGCTACCCGCTGCACTTCGTCGCGGGTGAGGATGCCACTTGCCGCGAACCCCCACGCGCCGTTCGCGAGAACGCGGACGCCGAATCCCGCGTCGGCATCGTCCGACAGGTGGCTGATGCGCGCGTCTTCGGCGTTAAGGTTCTGTCGCCGTCGGTGGATGATGCGGACATCAGCGTACGTCGCGCCACGACCGCGCGCGGTGTCCACTGCGAGCTTGGCCAGTGCGTGCATGGGTGTTCCCCTCCCGCTTCGCGTGATTCTACGCGGAGACACTGTGGGCGATCAAACTGCGACCGTCACCCCGCCTGGCCGCAGACCGACGCCTATGGGCCGGTGTCCGCACGCGGACCTCTTACGTCTGGCAGAGCGGGCAGAAGTACGCGGCCCCGCCGAGGTACTGGATCTTCTCGATCAGGGCGCCACACTCGGGGCACGGTTTCCCGCGCGTCTTGCTGCCGAGGACGCGCGCATATCCCCCGCGCCTGCCGTAGAGGTCGCGCTCCTCGTCGCGGCCGCCCAGGTCTATCGCGGTGGACAGCGTCTCCCGTATCGCGGCGTGCAAGCGCTCGGCCTCGGCGTCGTTGATGTCCGCTACGGGCCGCGTCGGATGGATGCCGGCGCGGTAGAGCATGTCTTGCAGGTAGCTGTTCCCGATGCCCGGGACGCTCGGCCCGCTGATCATGAAGTACTTGATGCTCTTGGCGTTCGCTGCGCCGAAGTCGCGCAGGCGCCGCACCCACTCTTCCGCCGTGAAGTCGTCGCTTAGGGTGTACAGGCCCTTGTCGCCGTACTGTTCGTGGCCAGCCGCCGTGGCGTTGTCCTCAACGCGCAGGAATCCCCATCCCTGAACGGTGATCGAGAACGCCGACCCGTCGTCGAAGCGTAGGAGCGCGTGGTACTTCTCGGGCAGCGTGGCGGGCGTCTCGTGGTACAGCGCGCGGCCGCCTATATCCCCGAACATGAGCGTATGCCCGCCGATCGTGACGTACACCCACTTCCCGCCGGCGGACACGTCAGTGACGCGGCCGCCTCTCGGGGTCGCCTCGAACGTCTCCCGGTCGCAGCCGTAGAAGACGAACTTGTGCGGGCTGTTCTCGCGATGCGCGGACGCGACCGTCTTGCCCACCAGTTCCCCGCGCATCTGACGCGCGATCGTGACGACCTCAGGCAGTTCCAGCATGGGACACCTTTCGCGTGGGCGTTCGGGCGCCGACCCGCAGGCCAGACTTAGCGCGTCGGCCCGCGGCATGCCAAGTGCGAGCAACGCGTGGTCGGCGGCCTGTTTCTTGTCGGCCACCGGGCATCCTGCCACAATCGTCCCGCGCCTACGGGACACAGGAATCTACCCATCGTGCCGAACTCGCAGCAGAACGCCACGTTTCCGGCGACCGCGCATGTGCTGTGCGTACAGGTCGGCGGCGGCAGGTCGTCTCGGCAGGACCGACGCAGGCAAGCGCGTGAGCTGCGCGCAGCGGTGCGGAGGACCCCCGCGTATCAGACGGCTCGCAGGCTGCACGCGGTGCTGGATCAGGTCGGCGAGGAGGGCCTCGCTGTCGCGTTCTTCGCGCCAGCGGAGATGGCGGTCGCATGCGCTACAGAGGTCGCCGGAGCGCTCCTCGGCCGCGGCGAGACGCGATTCATGGTAGGCGTCCACGGCGGGCCTGTGCGTCGCGCGGAGCAGGTCGCGGACACGACGCGCGTCGAGGGCCCGGGGGCGGGCGTCGCGCACGACGTCATGGCGTGTGGCGATATCGGCCACGTACTCGTGTCCGAGACGACCGCCGCTGGCGTCATGGGGACGTCGGAATGGGCAGACGCGCTGTCGGACATCGGACTGGTGGAGGTCCAACCGGGCCTGCCACTGCGGCTCTTCTCGCTTGTGCGCGGCGATGCGGGGAACGGCTCGACCCCGACGCGTGTGAAGCAACTCGCGTCTACCCGCCGTGCGCTTCGCCCGACGCACCACCTACCGACGGTGGGCGGCCGGTTCGTCGCAAGAGACACCGCCGTAGCGGACATCGCCGGCCGACTCGAGACGTCCCGTTTCGTCGCGCTGACGGGCCCCGCAGGCATCGGCAAGACGCGGCTCGCCCTTGAAGTGGCCGAGCGCCTGAGGGCCCGGCGCGCCGACGGAATCTGGGTGGTCGACCTGTCCGGCGCCTGCGGGCCGTCGGACGTCGCTCCTACGATCGCGAGGACGCTCGGCCTCTTGCACCACGACTCCGAACCGCTCCTAGATCGCGTGGCGCTCTACCTGCGCGACAGCGACGCGCTGCTCGTCCTAGACGGCTGCGAGAACGTCGCAGATCAGGCGGCCGAATGTGTCGAGAGCATGTTGGGCGCCTGCCCTCGTCTGCACATCCTTGCGACGAGCGCGATGCCCGTCGGCGCGCGGGAGAGTTGGTCCGTCCCAGGACTGGCGTCGCCTGCCTCGGATGCCGACCCTGTGCTCCTGCGCGATTCGCCCGCCGTGGAACTCTTCGAGCGGAGGGCTTACGAAGCGGATCGCGGCTTGCGGCTAACCGAGGCTGCTCTCGGCGCGGTCGCGGACATCTGCGCCGCCGTCGGCGGGTCGCCGTTGGCAATCGAGCTCGCCGCGGCAGCCGCCGTCCACACATCCGCAGAGGAGGTCAGAGCCTCCCTGCGGGAGTATATGGCACGCCGCGACCACGCCCGGGTGGACACAACCTCGGCAACGGTAGTGTGGGCGATTGAGAGCACGTCCGAATCCGACCAAGCCATTCTCCGATGCCTGTCCGCGTTCGGTGGCGCGTTCTCGATGCCGGCGGCGAAGGCCGCGTGCGGAAGCGACGAGATCGACCCCACGGACGTAGCGGAAGGTGTTCGCTCGTTGGCACAACGTGGGCTCATGGCGGAGTCGGACGAGGCGGGTAGATACCGTCTCTCTGGCCCCGTGAGAGCGCACGCGCGCACCCTCGCTGAGCGCGCAGGTGAATCCGACCTACTGCGTCGCCGCCACGCGCAGTACTTCGGGACGTGCGCGCGTCAAGAGCTGCAGGCGGCCGCGGGCGATGTCGACCGCGCCTTGGAGTGGGCGACGGAGCATGATGCCGAAGTGGGCCTCCGCCTCGCGACGAACGCGTCCGAACTCTGGCATGATCGCGGCGAATGGGCTCGCACCGCGCGATGGCTCGACGCCCTGACGGCCAAGCGCGACGGAGTGGCCGTCGGTCTCCTGGCTGCAGCGCTGACGGCGCGGTCGAGGGCGCGTCTCGAACTGAGCGATCCCGCCGGCGCCCTGCGCGACGCCGACGACGCGCTTGCGCACGCAAGCTCGCTGGACGATCGCGGTGGCGTCGCGCTCGCGCGCCGGGCCAAGGGGCAGGCGCTTGTTTCAACCGGATCTGCCGAGGAGGGCATGCGGTACTGTGAGGAAGCGTTGGCAAGCCTAAGGCGCCTGGATCGGCACGAAGAGGCCGCTGTCACGGCTGCCGAACTCGCGGCGGCGAGCATGCTGGCGGGCGATGCAGAGAAGGCGATGGCACACGCGGTCGGGGGGCTGCGCGCGGGCGCCGGGGAGGAGGCATCATCGGCGCTGCTGCTGCTCCGAGGCATCGCGGCCGCGCGGTCTCGGGACTACGCGCACGCGCGGGAGGCTCTCGGCGAGGCTCTAGTCGTCCATCGACGTGTGGGGGCCGGACGACACGAGGCGTCGAACCTGTTGTGGCAGGCGGAGCTTGCCGGGCGTGAGGGCGACCACCACGCGGCCGCGCTGTACCACTCGGAGCGACTACACGTGCTAAGGCGCGTAGGCACGCGGCTGGACGTCGCCCAGGCTCTTCGGTCTGCTGGCGTGTCGTCGCGCCGAGGTGGGCGGGTCGCGGACGCGCGCCGTGTTGCACGGGAGGACGAACGACTCAGGGCGGAGCTGGACCAGCCGCAGGAAGCCGCACGGGCTCGACTCCTGCTGGTGGACATCGCGGTCGCCGACCGCAACGCCACAGAGGCCCGTCACGCCCTCAGCCACGCGATGGCGGGACGGTTGAAGGACAGCGAACGCGCGCTCTGCCTGGAGGCGCTCGCCACCGTTGCCCATCTCAGTGAACTGAACGGCGAGGCCGCCGTGCTGCTCGGAGCGGCCGCCACGTGTCGGGACGAGGGCGATGTCGGCGAGACCGACGCCTTGGAAAGCCTGTACGCCGACGCTGCCGCGATGGCGCGCGGCGAGTTGCGCCGCGACATGGGCGACGACGCGTATGACCGAGCCACGGCGGACGGACAGGCGATGACGCTAGACGCAGCCATCGCTTACGGCCGCGAACGCCTGGCCGTGTAGCGTTGCCCGCTGCCGTCAGTGCCAGACGCCGTACGTGGGCGTGTCCCAGATGAGCCCGATGAGGCTCCACAGACAGCCCATCGTGTAGTCGCCGAGGAGGACCCCCAGGAAGAACGGCGCGGCGGCCCGATACGCCTTGATCCCGCCCATGCGCAGGATCACCAACTTCAGCGCCCAGCTCACGAACGTGGCGAACCACTCGCGACCGAAGCCGCCACCTGTCGTCAGCACGTACCCGCCCGGATGGAACGGGAACCACAGGGAACGCGACTTCAAGAACATCAGCAGCATCGTGAACCCGAACCCGCCGTACATTCCGGCGACCTCCAGAGGCCGCGGATCGCGCGGATTCACGAGCCACGACTGCAGACGGTTGTACGTCTCATACCCCATATGCACGAGCCAACCCCGCGCGCGATTGTCCGCGCCCATTTCGTAGAGGACGTGCAGGTAGATCCAGAAGGTGAGGAAGGAGCCGACGACCGTGGCGATCGTCATGCCGACGACCATCGCGCGAGGTCGTACCCCGGCGCGCTCTGCGATCCGCAATGCTTCGAGTTGGCTGGGCATCGGGTTCGCTCGGTAGCAGCGGTTCAGTGGGTACAGAAGCGTGATCAGCGACAGGTTCCGCGTGCCGAACGGCTGCGTGCCCAGGCCCGCTACGAGCGTCCGGCCGGGATCGACGTAGATGAGCGTGTGCACCGGCGGGCCGATCTCCGCGCGTGACCGGGCGATGCCGATCACCATCGGGAAGTAGATCGCGAAGTACAGCGCGAACACCCACCACGACATGCCCGCGGAGATCCACACAAGCCCGAGGATCGCCACCCCCGCGAGTATCCCCACCAGCGCCGCGCGATAGCCGACCGGCTCATCCGCGTCGATGCGACGTCCACCCCGGCGCCCTCTCACGATGTACCGGGCCATCTCCATGAACCACCGGCGTCCGAGCCAGATAGGAATCAGCCCGAGCGCCACCCACGCGCCGATGGACTGTTCATAGCTGTACCCGTTCTGACCGCCGAGCACGACCACGAGAACCTGCCAGAGCCTCCCGAAGACATAGAAGAACCAACACGAGAACGACAGGTCCAACGGCGTAAAGTACATGAGGCCGATGACGAACGGGTAGAACGACACGGACACGCCACCAATGGCGTTCCACGGCCGCGTAGTGAACGTCGCAACGCGGTGATTCTTGATAGGCAGCGACGGCACGACGGGGTGTAGGAACGAGACCCCGTTCCAGATGTCCAGCGCCATCACGATCCCGAAGCCGATCCACATCCACCGACTGCGGAAGAACCGGACCGGGTCGGCGGTCAACGCGAGCGGCAACTGCGTGACCGGATAGCTGAGCTTCTCGTGTTCGGTCCACTGACGCCGCAACAGCGTCGCCGTGAGCATCAGCGCCGTCCACAGCACCACGATGACGCCCGACCAGGCCAGCACGGGCGGCAGCCACGCGCGTAGCGCGACCGGGTCGTAGAGCGACGCGTCGCCCTCGAAGTACCCGCGCAGCGCCTCGCGGTCCTTCACGACGAGCCAGTCGGGCAGGTGATGGCCGAAGAGCTGCGGCCACTCGTTCTCGGGCGTGGCGAACCAGTAGGAGTGCTCGATCGCGGGGAGTAGGTACCCCATCATCGTGTGGCCGCTGATGGTGGAGATGATGACCACCATGGCGTACAGCACGAGGATCTCGGCTCGCGTCGGCGCGACGCGCGGCGCGAGCCATCGCAATACGCCGCCGCCGATCACCACCAGGAACAGCGTGAAGACGGCGTTCCAGAACATCGACGCGATGGTGAGCTGCGTCGAGTGCCACACCTCGCTCCCGAGCATCACCCACCA
>JABGQA010000085.1 GCA_018644665.1 Candidatus Poribacteria bacterium | reverse complement strand
CGCGACACACACGTCAGTGCACCAAACCTCGTAGGGACGAGGTTCGAAACGCTCACGCTACCCTGATTGCCGTCCCCCCGCTTGTGCACCAAACCCCGTAGGGACGAGGTTCGAAACAGTTGGTTGCTGGTGTAGCCGATGTCTCCTTCGAGTGCGCCAAACCTCGTAGGGACGAGGTTCGAAACGCCGGATCTTCAATCGGGTCATCGATCCAGCTTTGTGCGCCAAACCTCGTAGGGACGAGGTTCGAAACAGGTCAAAGCGATTGCTCGCGTCGTCGTTTTCGAGTGCGCCAAACCTCGTAGAGACGAGGTTCGAAACTTCAGAACTCTCATCGCGGGAGTCCTCGCCGTGAGTGCGCCAAACCTCGTAGGGACGAGGTTCGAAACCCGCGATAGCGAGCGACGCCGAGCAATGTATTGCGTGCACCTGACCTCGTAGGGACGAGGTTCGAAACCCTGTCTGCTCGACGCGCGCATACCAGGCGTAGGTGCACCTGACCTCGTAGGGACGAGGTTTGGAACCGGCATGCCGTAGAAAGTGAATCCGGCGGGTAAGTGCGCCTGGCCGCGTACAGACGGGCCCGAAAGGAGCTCTCGGATGTCGGAATGGCGGCCCGGCACCGCGCATTGGGACAGTCGGGTGCGGTTGGCGAAGCGGCGTCCAGTGGGACGTATGTCGTTGAGTTGCGCGCGAGGTTCTACCGTGTCAGTCGACGCCTTCTGATCGCTCGATAGCGGCGCCCGACCGCATGGGCTTACACGGGCGACTTGGATCGCCCGCGTGAGAAGTGGGAAACGGCGACGACGCTCAGTCGCGCGCAAGACACGCGAGGGCCGGGACAGCCCCTACTGAAACTCGTCGCCGCGTCTCCGTTCCCGTCGAGGCGACCAAGAGACGCCGCCGGCTTCCACGTCGATAGGCGCGGGCCGAAGGCGTCCAAGACATCTGATGATTCCCTCGCGCAGCGAAGTGGACGCGACGCGACGACCATGCCGCTCCCCACACGCCGACAGTAGCCTACGCGGACACGTCCCCACCTACGTCACGCTCCCGAGGCGAGAGCGCGCGCGTCACGCAGGATCGCCTGCTTTTCACTTCCCAGCGCGCGGTGCCGCTCCGCGAGTTCTGAGTCCACCTCCGACAGCGACTCCAGCATCAGCGCCAACGGCAGGTAACGCGCCCCCGTGAACCACTCCGAGAGATTCTCCGGACGGCGAGACTCCACGGTCTCCGACGCCTCCTCGACGCGCTGCGGCGCCAGGAGGCCGGTCACCATGGGCGGTCTGCCAGGAACGTGCCGCGCGCCCACTAAGGCCTGTGATAGCACGCGCTGAGAAGGTTGGTAGGCGGACGATCCGAGGTTCCACGTGAACCCACGGCATCCACCCAACTCGAATCCGCTGCACGCGAGGAAACGCTGCTTAGTGCGTGATCCCGCGTCGGTCTTGAAGCGGATCCTAAGCGCATGCGTTTGGCACTTAGGACATAGGTCGCCCTCACGCAGATCCTCTCCGGTTCCTCCCATATTCGCAACGCGAAGTTGTCCGGCAGGACAATTCTTCTGGAGTTTCTTCTGGAGTTGTATTGGGGGCGGCGGAGACCCGCATTCTGACTGGGATTCTTCGATATCGAGTCGGCATTCTGCCGACTTCCCCACCGTTGACTCGGCACGACGCCGACTTCCGAGCCTGGTGAGGGCGTCGTAGTCGATGCGAATGCGCACCGATGTTCTGCGGTTGCTGTCCTCGGTAACGGTCCCGAAGTGCAGCACTCCGGCGTCGCTTAGTTCCGCGAGCGCGCGCTTCACCGTGCGGGTCGATGTCCCGGACTCCTCGGCGAGCTCCGCTTCATAGAGCTGGACGCTCGTGGGGAACCACGATTCGTTGGCGATATCGAGGAGTGTATAGAAGATCACGCGATGTGCGGGCGTGAGGGCTTTCCATCGCGGGTGACGCTTCCATCCCTTGGACAGATGGAACCAGTTGTGGGCGGGACGGTCGGACGAGACGCGAGCGGGCATAGCGGCCATCGATGATTCCTTCGCGTGACAGGAACCCTCCCGAACAGCTACGCTATTGGTAGATGCAGAGCCTCGGGCGGGTCACCGTCTGATGTTCTAGTTACCGCCGTCGGGGTCAGATCCGATGGCGGTTTCTTTATGTCTGGGCGTGCTGGTCGACTCCTTGCGCGTGCCCCAGCGGTCTGGTATTATCCTCGCGTCGGGCACACTCCACCGGGTGATCAATCCGGGTGCTTCGGTCGCTCCACACGACCTCCGACACCAGCTTTGATCGAGCTTTATAGCGCCGCCTTTGCTTTCCAGGCATGGGGCGGCGTTATGCGTTCCATACCGCGATTTCGCCCACCATCTTGCCGTACGTCGATGCGAAGGCCAACAGGCAGCACACCTGCCGCGTAGTCATCTCTGGACAAGCAAGCATCTACCGGTTCGACGCCGACGATCTCGGCCGCTTCCTGAAAGACGTCGTCCCCACCCTGAAGCCAGGGCGGAAGCCCAAGCCTCCCTCCGACAGCTAGTCTCGTGTCTCGCCCCCAGCCTCCTGCAACGTCTCGCTATGTCTCGCCGTAGGCCTCGATACCGGGCACCGAGGCCTCGCACCGGGCACAGAGGCCTCGCTGGTCCGCAGGGAGACACACGCGTGGCAAGCGAGACATCTGACCGAGACATGCAGGGCCTCGCCGAGGCCTCGACCGAGACACCCGAGCGAGACATGCGAGACACCCGGACGAGACAGTGGCTCTCTATGTCCGAAGCGATGAAGGTCAAAGGGATCTCCCGCGCAGCCGTGTATCGGCGGGAGAAACGGGGTCTCTACACCAAGGCAATAGACGGCGCAGGGCGCGTCGTATTCGGCATTCCGCTACCCGAGCACAGCCAAGCCCCGGTGCGAGGCATACCGAGCACGCCCGAGGCCTCGGTGCGAGACATGCCGAGCACGCCCGAGGCCTCGGTGCGAGACATACGAGACACCGTTGGCGGGCAGGATGGTCAAAGCGCTCTGACGGAACTGACCGCCCGTATCGAACGCCTGGACGAGGACAAAGCGCATCTGCGCGACCAGATCGCCGCACGCGAGCAAGCGCTCCGCGACGCCGAGGCCAGCCACGTCGACGCCGCGGACCACATGCGAACTGACTACGACGCGCGGATTGCTGAACTACGCGTCGAGTCAGCGCAACGCGTTGAGGCGACGAAGGCGCGCGTCATCGACCTGGAGCGCGAACTCACCGTGCGGGACTCTCGCATGGCCGACATGCAGGCAGAACGAGAGACCGAGGTCTCCGACCTACGCGGCCAGGTTGCCATCCTGGAAGCGAAGGTGCGCGAAGTTCTAGAGCAGCGAGCCGACGCAAACGAGAAACTGGCGAACCGTATCGCCGACCTCGTCGACCGTCAGCAGGAAGCGGACGCGCGCATCTACGAACTCGCGCCGGTCGCGGAACGCGTGCCGATGCTACAGGCCGCCGTCGAGGAGAAGGACGCCACCCTCTCCGAGCGCGAGCAAGCGTTGCAGGACCGGGAGCAAGAACTCGGCAACATGCGCCAGGACATCGACGCGATCGCCAGTCGCCCGGTGACCGGCCCTGTGTTCCGTCTGCTGACGAAGGGCAAGTTGCGGCGCTAGCCACGCTGTCTCGCCCTCACATCCGTGGCGCGTTTGCGCCTTGGGACCCGTCCTCGGCGTTCAGAACGCCGTCACGGGCTTCTCAGGCGCTTTCCGG
>JABGQA010000091.1 GCA_018644665.1 Candidatus Poribacteria bacterium | reverse complement strand
CGGGCATCCTCGGTTGGCTTCTGCATGCGTCGGTGTTCCATCACCTCTGGTTCCTTTGGCATCTCTGCTGGCTCGTGCTCGCGTTCGCGATCTACGCGACGCTGGCAGATGGGTTCGGGTGGCGCGGCCTGTCCAGCCGGGTGATGTTGTCGCCAGCGCGTTGGCTCTGGCTCGTCCCAGTGACGATGGTCCCCCAATGGTTCATGTTGGGATTCGGCCCGGACACCTCGGCTGGCATCCTTCCAATGCCGCCTGTGCTGGGCTACTACGCGATCTTCTTCTTTTATGGCGTCCTCTACTACGACAGCGACGAGGGCCAAGGCCGCGCCGACAGGTGGTGGCCAATAACGGTCCCGACGGCGGTGTTCGCCGTCGTGCCGCTAGCCCTGACGCTAGACGGCGACCTAAAGAATGCGATCGACGCGCCGGTCGGACTCGTGGCTCTACGCCTCGGCGCAACGGCGTTGAAAGTCGTCTACGCCTGGTTGATGACGTTCGGTCTCATGGGCATGTTCCAAGCGCTGGTTAAGGCAGAAAGCCGGGCGTTACGGTACGTCTCCGACTCGTCCTACTGGCTATACATCGCCCATCTGCCGCTGATCATCCTGGCGCAGGCGTGGGTGCGGTACTGGCCGCTGCCGTCTGTGGTCAAGTTCGCAATGATCTGCCTCGTGGTGACGGGCGTGCTTCTCCTGGCCTACCAGACCGTGGTCCGGTATACCGTCGTCGGCACGATGCTCAACGGCCCCCGACAGCGGCCCCGCAAGGTGGTCGCGGACGCCAGCTAGCGTATGGCGCCACACAGGGCCGGCATCGACTCCCGCACAGGGCAGGAATCGCACGGCAACTGATTTGGGTACGGGAATCCCACCCCGAAATGGATGGTACGGGGCGGTTGGGAACGGCACGCGTCCCTGCACGGATGGAGCATAAGCATGGACGGAATCGTCGAATACGTGTGTGTCGTCGTGTTCGTACTTGGCATGAATGCGTTCGTGTTGGGGGTTCTGGGCGGACAGGTAGGGAAGCTGAAGAAGGACGTAGAAGCCCGCCTGGATCGCATCGAGCGCACGCTGAGGGAACTGTCTCAACAAGCGGCGAACGCGAACAGCGAGTCTACGGGCGCCCGTAAGCTGTTCAGGCTGTTAGACGACTGAGCTTTCCGGGATCAGGTCCTATGTCGCCGCCCCTGCCCTCGCACAGGCGATCCGTGGAGCGGTGTTCGGATTCGTAGTGGGCCTCATCGGAAGCTGTCGACCGCTGCCGCCCCGTCCTGTCGCGGCGCCGTGGTTCCGCCCTGCATGAGCTACGTGGTCGCCCACCGGCCCATACGCTACGAATCGCAGTAAAGACATGCCTCCGCTCGCGTATTGTCTCATCGAGCGGGGCGGCACATCTCTATGGGACGGCATGCGAGGAGGGTTCGATGCACTTCACGCGGAATACGAAGTCCCTCGCGTTTGGACGCGTGCGGCGTGACGACAGAAGAGCTGGCGGACCTCGCTTCGGACGGCCAGGGACGCCGCGTTCATGTCTACGGCTGCCACTTGCCCTCCTCATCGCCATTCTCGCGATCCCGCTCCTTCCCGCCGACGCCGCGGCAGTGGAACTCAAGGCGATCGGACGTTTCGGCTTGGCCGGCGCGGGTTCCATGGTCTATTCGCCAAAGGGCAGTTTCATCGCCGTCGGAACAACCTATGGAATGCAGGTCATCGACGCGAAGACCGGCAGGCCGGTCGCCCTGTTCGCGAACCCCTACGGGAGAGTGGCTTTCAGCCCCGACGAGAGGACTCTCGCCAGCCCCGGCGCATACATCGCGGGCCAGATCGTAGGGGACTGGATTCGCCTCTGGGACATCGAATCCGGGCGGGAAACAGGCAGACTCGAGGGAGGCGGACACTCGTTGGCGTTCAGCCCGGATGGAAGCGTCGTCGCCGGCGTCGCGTCCACGTTCGACGAGAACGGGGACAATGTGACCTTCAGCGCAGACCTCGCACTGTGGAGCGTAGCGACCGGGAGGCAGATCGCCGTCCTTGGCGCCGGCAAAGGAGTCCGGTTGCTAGCGTTCAGCCCGGACGGGACCACCCTCGCGACCGGCGGGAGAGACGATGACGCCATCCGGCTTTGGGACATCGCGTCGCGACGAGAGATCGCCACCCTCGCCGGACACACGGATGCCGTCGTAGTCGCCGCGTTCACCGCAGATGGGGCGACCCTCGCGAGCGGCAGTACCGCTGGCGCCGTCAAGCTCTGGGACGTTGGCGCTCGGCGAGAGATCGCCACACTCACGGGACATCCGGACCGGGTGACCGCCATTGCGTTCGACGCCGACGGGAAGACACTCGCGACGGGGAGTTACGACCGCACGGTCAGGCTATGGGACGTCGCATCGGCCCGGGAGACGGCCGTGCTTACGGGGCACGAGTCGTGGATCCTGATGGTGGCGTTCAGCGCCGACGGTGGCTCGGTCGTAAGTGGTAGTGGCCTGGACGCGTATGGCGACGTCGAATCGGCGGGGGACGCCATCAGGGTATGGGATCTCGCATCGCGGCAGCAGGTCGACTCGTTCGGAGGTCTCGCCGGCCGGGTGCAGAAGCTCGCGTTCAGCCCGGACGGGAACCTCATCGCGACCAAAGCCCCAGACGGCCGCCGCATCACCGTGTGGGATGTCCCTTCAGGACGCCGTGTGGCTACTCTCACGGGCCCGGACACACTGATCCGCGACCCGGTATTCAGCCCGGACGGGGCCACCCTCGCAACGGACAGTCGAGGGGGCGTCACCCTGTGGGATACCACGTCCTGGCAGTCGGAGGCATTGCTCGCGGGATCCTGGGGCAGTATCGCCTTCAGTCCAGACGGGACCATTCTCGCAACCGGGGGCGGCGACGGGTTCATCGCGCTGTGGGACGCCGCCTCGTTGCAGCGCATCGCCACGCTCGTTGGGCACGCGGATGGAACCTATACACTGGCGTTCAGCCCAGACGGCAGCATCCTCGCCGGCGGCGGCCTCGACAAGGCGCGGATCCCCCGCGAAGGGGTCTGGCTCTGGGACGTTGCCTTGACGGTCGACACTGCGCGCGCGATTGGCCCGGACGTGCCTCTCCTTGCCGACTTCGCGCGATGGTATGGGTCCGAGGATCAGATCCTGGATCTTGATTTCAGCCCGGACGGAAAGCTCCTTGCGTGCGGCGATCGACTTCGGGTTACGAGGCTCTGGGACGTCGCCACTCGCAGGCAGGTCGCCAGCTTGGACGCTCCCGACAGGTCCAGAGCGATCGCATTCAGCCCCGACGGCCGGATCCTTGCGAGCACGGGGAACGGTGGCAATGGAACGCTGTGGGACGTTGCGTCGCGCGCGGAGATAGGGACCATCGAAGGGAGGGACCTGGGATTCCCAGGGGCGTTGGGGTTCAGCCCCGACGGCACGCTCCTGGCCACCGGCAACATGGGACTCTTTCTCTGGGGTGTCACCTATCCTCCTATCGACATCCCGACGGCGGTAGAACCACAGGGGAAGGCGCGCGCCACGTGGGCGCAGGTTAGGCGAGCCGCGCTTGCGCCGAGCGAGACGGCGTTCCTCCCGAACTTCCCGAACCCGTTCAACCCGGAGACGTGGATCCCCTTCGACCTGCACGCACGCGCTGAGGTCACTATCTCCATCCACGACGCCGAGGGCCGCATCGTCCGCAGGCTCGACTTGGGTGCATATCCCGCCGGCACGTACCGCACGCGTGACCGCGCGGCCCATTGGGACGGGCGCAACGCGCAGGGCGAACTCGTCAGCAGCGGCGTGTACTTCGTCGAGTTGAGGGCTGGGGAGTACCGGAGCACTCGACGCATCGCGGTGCGGAAGTAGGAAAGGTCACCCATGGTGATCTGCTGGCAAACGCCCCTCGCCTAGCTGATCGCCTCGACGGCTCTCCTGACGGATGGTGGAGGCTCGAGGTGCACACGCCGGCACTTAGCACGCCGAACTTGATGGCGAGTCTTTGCGCAGAGCACTCGACATGGAAGGTGTGTGAACAGCCGATTCCACTACGAATGTAGGACATGCTGCCTCCTCCACGAGGAGCCGCGCCGCGCCATGGGTACTACATTCGTAGTTACTTTGGGCTTGGGGCGTGGTATATTGTGGGCATAGTCCTAGAGGGAGTGAGACTCATGTCACGCCGAAAAGAAGCGACGCTAACGGATCTGCAACTCGCGGTAATGGACGTAGTGTGGGAGCGAGGCGGGGCCACGGCCCGTGAAGTGTTCTCAGCGTTACAAGAATCCCGTGGGCTAGCCTATACGACCGTGCTCACAGTGCTTACGCGGCTTGGCGAGGACAAAGTAGTCTCCGCAAAGCGTGAGGGGAGGGCTAACCGATTCACGGCTGTTGTGAGCCGGGAAGATGCTGCGGAATTGAGCGTCGGTCGAGTAGCCGGCCAGTTCTTCGAGGGATCGGCACAGTCGCTCGCGGCGCATATCGTCGATAGCGGCTCTATGAGTCTTGGGGATCTGAATCAGCTCAGGGAGCTGATCGAGAAGGCCACGGAGAAGGCCGACGTGAGCTAGCGCCATAGCACGGCGGGCCTAGATGCTGCGACAGTGTTCAGCATCGCCGGGCGACGGCCTGCCCACGCGTAGGCGGGTTGTCTCAGTTCGCCGGACGAACCTGACGGATGCCTGTGTTGGCGTGAGGCTTGGTAAGCCGGCGAAGCAGCGGCGCCGACGACGCTAGTTGTAGAGCGCGGGGAGTATGAAGCCGATGGGTCTCGATCAGTTCGACAGGCTAGGTAGATGGCTTGTGAACGACATCGGCTGGGTGTCCATCGAGATTCTTGTCCTTACGGCCATCGTGTACGCTCTGACCAAGTGGGCGGGAGTGCGCTCGTCGCGGACCCGTAGGTGGCTATGGACACTGGCCGTCGTCAAGCCGTTGGTGACGTTGCTGGTCGCGTGGCCGCTCGCCGTCGGTGGCGGCCGGCACGCGCGCATCGCCCCACTTCAAGAGCCTGTCATCGAGAGCGGCGTGGACATCCCAAGGCTCAGGGAAGCGATCCCTCCTGATGACTTCCTGACTGGCGCGGCAAGGCAGGTCGCACAGGAGCCCGGGCCCGCGGCAGACACGGTCACGGAATCGCCGACGCGCATGACGGTGCACGTCGCAGGTGTAGGCGGAATAACCGGCTTCGCCGTGCTTGGGGCCATCTGGGTCATAGGAAGTGTGGGGCTGGGTCTGTACACACTTCTCGGCGTTGGATGGCTGATGCACATGCGGCGGAGGGGGACGCCGATCGGTGTAGACGATCTGGCAGCCGTGTGTGAGCAGTACTCAGACGCCGTCACCGATCTTGTACAGCGCGTCGAAGTGCGGCTGACGACTCGGATATCCGAGCCCTGTATCTACGGGCTCTTCCGCCCGGTGATCCTGCTGCCCACATGGTGCCTGGAAGACAACACGCCTCCCAACCTGGAGTACATACTCCTGCACGAAGGCATGCATTACCGCGCCAGAGACCACTGGTTCCTCGGCTTGCGTCGGGCGATGGAAGTGTTCCTGTGGTTTCACCCTGCGGTGTGGTACGCCGGTCACAAGGCGATGATCGAGGCAGAGAACGTGTGCGACGAGGCGGTCGTGAACCTGGCGTATCGGCAGGGCACGGCATCGGCGGCCTTGATGTATTCGTCCTGTCTGATGCGCGTCTTGGAACGGGCGACGCGCCACTCCTTCGAGTCTCTGGTGCCTGGAGTCATCCCGACGGCCGCACGGATTCGCCGGCTCGTGCAGCAGAACGGGCCGTTCGCCACCTCCGTGTCGGGGGTGTCGGTCGCGGCTGTCGCGGCTTTGGCGCTGGTCGCCCTGCCAGGCGCGGGAGGGCCCGGTTCTTCCCTGGCCCAGCGCGGGTACGACGTGATCACGCGGAAAGAGGCGCCCGTGCGTGAGGTGTTGTTCACGACCAAGTACCCTGGGGACTACCACTTCAACCTGTACGCAGCACGCTCCGACGGCTCCGGCGTGCGCCGAATCACCGACGACGGGGCCCACTACGAAGAGGGATGCTGGTCGCCCGACGGGACACGCATCGCAGCGTTTGCATGGCGACCCGAGATCGAGGGCTGGTCCTCGTACATCTTCGACGCGAGCACCGGCGAGATGCTGCGTCCGCTGAGCGGTACAACCTGGGAACCCCGCGGCGCCACCTGGGGGCCAAACAGCGAGTACGTCATCGTGACCGGCAAGGGAAGTCCGCGGCACGGGGGGACCGACGTCAACCGGAACCTGTACGAGTTCGACGTCAGGACGCAGGAATACCACCGACTCACCGACGACACAGTGGATCGAAGGGACGCCTCATGGTCTCCCGATGGGAAGACGGTCGCCTACATCCGCGCGCGGGAGGGGGCGGCCGGACACGACCTGGCGCTCATGAACCCCGACGGTACCGGTGAGCAGGTGATACACCACGATGAGCCGGAAGGCGTGTTCCAATCACGGCCAGCGTGGTCTCCCGATTCCGCGCGTCTGGCTTACCTCGTGCACGGGCCTACGGTTAACGATCCACATGAACTGCGCGTCCTGGACGTGACGAGTCGAGAGTCGACCGTGGTCGGCCTGCTGGTCAGTAAAGTTGGGCAGCGGCGCCAGAGCGTGGCGTGGCTCGACGGTCATAACGCCGTCGTCGTGACGGACAAGCGCAGCGGCGATAGGAAAAAGCGACTGTACCGCCTGTCGCTCAGCACCGGGGAGATGACACGCATCTCCACGGCCGTCGCGGACGCTCGGTTCCCCAGCGCGGGGCCGATCGCAGAACCTGGGCCCGGGACCACGCCAGCGCTAGGCGCCCCGACCATCGTTGGGCCGGCGCGGCACCCCAAGACGGGACATGCCTACTTCGCCGTAGTAACCGCGAGGTCAACCACCGGCGACGCGGCGGAGGCGATGCAGTTCGAGGGGCTCGTCGGTCACCTTGCGACGATAACCAGCGACGAGGAGGGCGAGTTCCTCCTTGCGGAATCCCCCTTCGCGCACCACGGCTTCTGGCTCGGGGGTTGGGTATCAAGCGTCCCGCCGGAGTGAACGGGGCTGAACGCCCATGGACGTGGTCGACCGGCGAGGAGTGGGACTATACCTCGTGGTTCGACAGCGGGCCGCTTGGGAGCGGGGGTGGGACCTGGCGTCTCATTACCTACAGTAACGCTCCCTCGGCGCCAGCACGGGGACGCTCCCAGACGCGCCTGATGTGGGACGGTCGGTCAGCGACAGGTTACGAGCCGGGCTTCATCGTGGAGTTCGAGAGTGCTGCTGCTTCGGTCGGTCAGTCTCAGTCTACGGTGGGCGCATCCACGCTGTAGATCGGCGTACTGGCTCGCGCCAGGCGGCTTGCTGACTGGGGTGCCAGCGTTCCTCCCTCTCGTCGCCGAGCCACATCGTGCGGACCGTAGACACCGCTTCGGAGCCACACAAGCTCCAGTGCATGCCCTGGTTCTGCTTCTGCCGCTTGGCGATCACCAGGTCACCAGCCTTCTCCACCAACGGCGGGAGCCACTCCGCAATCCATCTGGATACCGGACTCCCACCCGACACCGATGATGTGGGCCGCCGGTACCGGCCGTTAGGGCGAAGCCCGAGATGCGTCGGCGCGAGGCGGGCACGCCCTTTCCACTGCCCGACGACTTCCTCGCAAGCTCTGCCGCGTCTGTGGTATGCGGCCGAGAGACTGTGGAGCGCGTTGTCCTCGCACACGCTGGGCCGGGTTCTTGCCGCGCGGGCGGGTGCCTACGCCAGTGTTACCGCTCCACGCGCCCGCGTAGCAGACCGGGTGGGGACAGTGCCGGAATAGCAACGCCAGGGCACTGACTGCACCGGTCCCTCTAGGACACGACGGCGTAGGGTCTGAGGACAGGGACACACGCTAAGGGTGGGACAATGGGCGTGCGCGCCCGCAACTAGCGTGGGGTGGATACGACCATGGTTGCGTGCGCGCTTGGGGCGGCGGGCCGCGCGTGGCTGGGCCTACTTGCGGACGGTGAGACGACGCGTCTCGCGGTGAGATCCCACGCGTAGTTCCACGATGTACACGCCGCTGGCGGCGGGCTCTCCGATGTCGGAACGCCCGTCCCAGTAGGCGGCATTCAGCCGGTCCCGGTACTCGCCTACCGGCAGCGGGCCCAGTCTGATACGGCGGACCAGCAGTCCGCGTGTGTCGTACACGCGCAGAATTACCTCACCGGGCTCTGCGAGATCGAACGGAATCCACGTCTCGGGGTTGAATGGGTTCGGGAAGTTCGGCAAGAGCGTCGTCGTCGAAGGCGCCACCGAGGCCAGCAACGCGCGCAGTGTGGCGACGCCCTTCCGCATCTCACGTGTGGTGGCCTCGAGCTGTTCCGCATCGCGCGTCCACCGGACGAGTTCGGCGCCATGGCGACGGCCGGGCAACGCCGGGGCGGCCGTTGGCATTCCTTCGAGGCGTTCGCCGAAGCTCGCGGCGGCCAGGACGAGGTCGCGCATGGTGACGGTGCCGTCGTCGTCTACGTCGGGGTTCCCAGTGTCAAACGGCCCTGCGACCCCGAACCGAGACGCTACGAACACCAGATCGCGGATGTCCACTGTCCCGTCCGCGTTCGCGTCCTCGCGCGTGGCTACGCTGAATCGGACGGTGACAATGTCGAGCGGACGTGTCAGTCGATCATCGCTGTCGATCGCGGCTACCCTGAGCGTGTGCGTGCGGCCGCTTCGGAGTGGATCGACCGTCGCTCCGTCGGGCATCCCGAGATTGCGGGTCACGACGCCCCTCGTCGGAAACAGCCTGTCGAGGACCCATGCCCAATCGCCGTCGCTGTCCACGAGTAGCTGCGTGGACGTGGTCCCCGCAGGGAGGATCACGCCTTCCGATGGCGCACGCACCGTAAGCGCCGACGCTCGCGTAGACGGAGCGGACCACGCCACGGCCGTGGCGCCCCTTGATCGCTCTGAGAGGATTGTCCTATGCCTGGTGTCGATGTCAATGACGTACAGGTACGAGAGGTCTTCGTAGTACATGTCCACGAACGCCACTGACGAACCGTCGGGCGACCACGCTAGATCGCCGATCACGTGACCATGGTTCGCAGGAACGACGTTATCTACCACGCCAGAGGCAACGGCATACAGCGTGATGCCACCCTCGGCATCGCGGTAGGCGATGCGCGTGCCGTCGGGCGACCACTTGGGGCCGGCACCCTCGCCCACATGCGTGACGGCGGCCCCGTCAGCACTGACGACGCATACGCCGTCGCGCGCCCCTAGGCATAGATCCCGTCCATCCGGGGCCCACGCAAACGAGCGAACCGGTCCCAGTGTGGCCCCCACAACGCGTTCCTGATACGCCGCGTCGGTGACGCGCACGGTCCCGTACCGAAGGCTCGCAAAGTCCGCTCCATTGGGCGACCACGCCGGCGCCTGGTATCCGCGCGCGGCTTGGGTCATACGCGTCGCCTCGCCCGTCGCCACCTTGACGGCCAGAACCCCCGAGTCTGTCGCGACGAGAATGCCGCTCCCGTCAGGAAACCACGCGGGGTCACGCAAGCCGGGCGCCGTGTATAGGAGTCGCCTGTCGCCGCCTATCGGGTTCGTGACGACGAGATGGCTCTCGTCGCCCACGTCCTCCACGAACGCAAGGGATCCGCCGTCCGGGGACCACACACCGCCCGTCTCGGAGGCGTTGGTGACACGCTGCGGGTCCAAGCCGGCCGGGTGGACGGTGTAGATGGCCTGTCCCGCTCGGAAGGCAATCCGAGTGTCGTCCAACGGGCCAGCATCCACCGCAGCCACGCGCACCGCGGCAACAGCGAGTACAGGGGGCGTGAGCACGTTCCCGGCCGCGTCGACGAGAGTAGCGTAAATGACATGGGTAGCCCCGGCGGCCAGGCCCGTGATCGTCGCTTCACGACCCTCGACGTGGCGTCCACCGGCTGGCCCCGCGACCGGGAACGGCTCGTCGACGCGCCAGTTCCAGCCTTCGTCGTGGCCGCTCATCGTGACTCGCACGCGGGCGGCATCGTCCGTCGCGGGCGCTAGCATCGTGCGACCGGGTTCGGGCGTGGTAAACGTGAGCGTAGGCCGTGGCCCCGCCGTGAGGAACGGGGACCAGCTTGGGTACTTGGCATCCGGCAGAATCAGCGTTAGATCCGTTCCGTCGGCCTTCATGACGTATAGGCCGACCCCATTGGGACCCATGCCTTCAACAGCGATTCGTGACGCGTCGGGAGCCCAGGAGCAGAGGCCCACCCGCCCCGGGAAGTCGGTAAGTCGCGCCATCTGCGAGCCGTCCGCATTGACAACGTGCACCTGGCCGTCTCGGACGATCGCCATGCGTGCGCCATCTGGAGACCAGGCCACCCAACTCGCGAGCTCCGGCCCATCGAACAGCCTCTGGGCGCCGCTCCCATCGGCGAAGGCGATCCAGACGTTGTTGTCCTTGATGTATGCGAGTCGTGAGCCGTCCGGCGACCAACTCGGCGTGCGGGCAAGTACGCCGTCGGCAACCAGCCGCAGGCGGCCCGTGGAAAGGTCCATCGCGTACAGCCCTCTCCACGACCGGCCCGCAGGAGCGGGTCCGTATGCAATGTAGGCGACGCGATCTCCGTCAGGCGACCACGCGGGCCACTGATCGGTGACATCCTTAGCCGTTAGGGCGATGGATTCACCCGACGCGACGCTCACACGGAACAAGCTCAGCCGTGCGTACCTCGGGAGGTGGGGCGGGGCGGATACCAGCAACTCGCGCCCGTCAGGCGACCAGGACACCGACCCGTCCGGGCGGCCCGCCCCCTGTGAGATGTCGATTCTCCGCATGTTGGCTCCGGTCGCGCCTACGACGACGATGTCGCTACCTAGCCGGGCCGCGATCCTAGTATCGCCAAGGTCGCGAGAGCCATCCCAGTCCGGGGGTCGAACGTACACGGTGACGGAGCGTGCCAGGCCTGGGAATGCCACGACGCCGCTGGGTGTCGTCGGCGTGACATGGATCGTGTGCATCCGGCCGGACCTGAGGCCTGTAGCCACCGCGCGAGGGCCATACACCTGCGTCCCGTCCGCGACGCCTTCGTAGGGGAAGGGCGTGTCGACCTGCCACTGCCACGGGCCTTCGTACTCCCGGAGGTCCAAGGACAGATCCACGGACGCGGCTCCGTCGTCCAGGACGGCCGCTGGCGACGGCGCGATGATGGCTATCCTCGGCATCGCCTCTGGAAGCTGCCTATCGAGAGCGATATGGTACAGGCCTTCGCTCGTTCCGGCGTAGAGCCGTCCGTCGAGCTGAGCAAGCGATTGGACCACGGCGACTCCGAGTGGACGGCCCACCAGCCGCCACGTTCGCCCGGCATCGACCGACGAATACACTTCATCAGATGCGCTTGCATAGACGCGGCCGTCGCGCCCCGCGAGAAGCTGGCGGACATCAGGGAGTTGGGTTGCGGCAGGTTCCCAGGCCGCGGCGCCAGGACTATAGGCGCGCAGCCCGGATGACGTGGCGGCGAGCAGACGGTCGCCCGCTGCGACGACCGCCCACACATGGCGATCATACGACGTTGCCTCGGGTGGTGGCGCCTCGGGCAATTCCTCCCATGTGTCACCACCGTCGGTGGACCGGCGCACCTGCCCGCGGCTGAATCCCGCATGGAGCGCCCCCATCGAATACCCAAGGAACGACGCGCCGGACGCCCCACTGGGCTCGCGCGCCCAGCGCAGCGATCTCCCTCCGTCCTCCGATATGAGCAGGCCCTGGTCGGTCAGCAGCGCATGCGAATCGCCCGACACCGCAAGCTGGAGCAGCCGGTCGGCACTGCCTGCTTCAGCCGACCGCTGCCACGTCCGACCGTCGTCGACGGATGCCCAGACCCCACCAAGGTATTGCCTTGCCACGTAGTGGACGGTTCCGTGCGACAGATGAGAGGCGACGGCCACGAAGGGCGGCCGAATCAGGCCCTTGAGCCATGTATCGCCGCCGTCGTCCGAACGGAAGCCCGCCGCGTATAGGGAGCCGTTGATGGCCTGGACAGACCTGCTCAGAGGGACAAGGCCCTGGCTGACAGACTCCCAAGTGGCCCCGTCGACGGTACGGAACACGCCGTCGTGGTCGGTCCCCGCAAACAACGCTCCCCGCGTTGCCACTAAGTCGGTGATGAGCAGGTCGGTGAGTCCTTCGTTGACCTCGTCCCATAGTGGGGCGCGTTGCCTGAGCACCCCCGCAGTCACCTGTTCGTGATCGGGACCTCGCGTACCGACATAGAGGGCGCCGTTGAACCGAGCCAGCGCCGACGGATTCCGCAACCCCGGGTCAGCATCGATGCGATCCCAGCCCGCCGCCGGGTCCGCGGCGCGGCGGACGCCTCCCTCCCACTCAGCGATGGTGATGGCCCCTGGGCTTGCCAGCACTGATATGACGGGCTGAACGGAGAGCGCGTCCGTCCATGTCGTCCCGAGGTCCGATGTGCGAAACAGGCCTTCGCTCGAACCCAAGTAGACGTCTTGGTCCTGGAACGCCATAGGTCCGACTGATGTCCACTTTCGCAGGCTGAACACCCGCGTCCAGTTCTCCCCGCCGTCCACGGAGCGATACAGTATGCTGCCCCAATCCTCGATAGCGCCTGAATAAAGCGCCTGGTCGTTGGCTGCGAGGAAGTTGCACCCGCCCGGCGGGAAGATCTGCGCCCACGATTCCCCACGGTCAGTGGATACGGCCAGCGGCCCGAAGTACCCGCGCGCGTATAGGCGGCCACTGCCGTACGCGAGGCCCCTGGACCCGTGTTCGATCTGAGGGATGGGCAGGCGGAGCCATGTCGCCCCATCGTTGTCCGACCGCCAAACACCGTTGCGGTCCGCCAGGGCAGCGTAGAGCGTCCCGTCCGGTGTTGCGAGTAGATCACGCACTGAGCCCCCGAATGGGGCGTTGGTCGACTCCCATTCGGCGCCCGCGGTAGGCGCCATCGCCGCGAGCAGCACGAGGATCGCCAACCGTCGAGATGTCCGTCCGCGGGATTTCATGACTTGACCCAAACGCGGGCGGCCTTCCAGTGAGGGGAAGTGGGCTATGTCCCACAGGTTACTATCCGACTGCGGAAGTCCCAAGCGTAGGCGCATTCCGATAGCGCCCGGCCGGTCGACTCGGGGCACACCTTGGGCATGGCTGCGTTCGCCGCCCTTGACCGATGGCTACGCGGTCGTGTATTGGTGTGGGTTTGGCAGCCGCAATGGGGCGTTCGCGGCGCGGAGCCTGGCCTCGTCACGCGACGTGTCTCGCCATTCGGGATGCTCGTCGTTGACAAGATCCGCGTAGTAAACCGGGGTGCGGGCCCGGATGTCATCGAAGGAATGACCCGCGCCTTTCGGGCGGGATCCCTGCGGAACCACGAGGCTTATCGGGTCCCGTCGCGGCCAGGTCGGCGCGGCGCCATCACTTGGCCACGATGGTGGGGGTCATGTTGATGCCATTGCGCACAGAATCGGATACGGGCGAGAAGTTGTAGCCCGCCATCGCTATCTTCTTCAGTGTGTCTTCGTCCGCATCGCCCGCGATGGTGATCGTCGCGCGGCCGTCGATGATTCCTGGGCGAACCTCGGGATCTAGGTTGAACAGTCCGTGCATCTTGATGTCGCATTCCAGGGCGACCTCAAACTGCGTGAGACGAACACCCATGAACGCCGCGTTCACATTGGCCATGGCGGTGATGCACGTGCCCATCGCATACATCAACTCCTCGACGGCTCCCGGCGCGGCGTCAGTCCCGCTGAATTCAACGCCCGCATCACCTAGAAGGACGAACTTGCGCTCGTTCTGGTGGTGGATTTGTCCGTGAATGCGGTACCCGGTAAACGACGTGAAGCTGCGCATGCCGTCCTGCCATGCCGTATCCGAGAAGAACGTCACATAGCCGCCTCCGGGGAACGCCTCGAGAGCGTTCACCAATCCGCCCAGGACGGTGACATCCAGTCCGTTGACGACAGTAGCGTCGGTATGTTCGTCCGCGCGCGCCAGGGGGCCCGTCTGCCAGATGGCGGACACGATGACCGCGGCAGTGAAGACAGCGGCGCTCAGGAAGAGCGTTCGACGAGACTTCATTCAGCAACTCCTTGGGGTGACCGCGGGGCGCGACACGCGACATCGCTGAACGTCGGTTGGGCGCCTCGTCGAGCACCGTATCAACAGGCGGTGACCCGCACAACGGACTTCTCCGACCCAGACGCCGCTGCGCCGTTCGCCGACGGCAACGGCTTCCTGACCCTGGGAGCGACACCGTCCAATGACGTGCCTGCGCAAGGATGGCGGGAGCTTCCCGGACGCGGCGGTAGGTGGGGCGCTTGGACAAGAGCTGTGAACGGTGGGGCGGGAGCCCGCGTGGAATCGGGACGGTAGGCCTATAGCACGACAGGGCCGGGGAGAACCCGACCCTGTCGCACTGGAGGTTGGCTTGCGCCGACCAATGTAGGTGTCACGCCTCGCTAGCGCGACTTCAGAGCGCCCCAGGTTGTCGACGCCTTGCCCGCGGCGTCAACCGCCGTTAGCTCGTCAGGGCCAGGGCCGTCGTACACGAACACATCGTCGAAGGACGCCGTCGAGAATCCACCGTCCGTGCCGGCGCCGCCGTTGAGCCCCGCGCGCGATGTCGCAGGACGCACGCCACCAAACCCGCCGAAGGCGAAGGTGGACATCCAGTCTGCCGGCTCGCCCGTAGTCGATGGATCGCGGTCACTCGCCGACGCGGGCCATATCTTGCCCATGATGTCGCCGGAGCCGGCATCGATGAAGGTCTTCACCCAGTACCAGTCGCCGAGAGCGACCTCGAAGGTCTCTTCGGCGCCAAACCAGGCGCGTCCGTCGTTGAGGAACTCCATGTTGGTGTCCGTGAGGCGTTCGTGGATCAGCCACGTATACCCCTGGTAGTTGTCGGTATCGTCCAGCCACACGCCCACGCCGGCGCGCGACCTATCGTGGTCTTCCCATTCGTCGATGCGGACCTTCGCAACGACGCCGTAGCTCTCGGGCCAGCCGTCGCCCTCGATGACCGCGTACGTGGGGTCACCCGGCTTGGGGTTTGTCTGACTGAGGACGCCGCCTGCGTGGACCCACACGGGCGGGCCGTCACCGGCGCCGTTCTGAGGATGGTCGAGGAACCAGACGCTGTCTAAGGTCGCGGCGTCGAAGTCGTCGTGGAACAGAGTTCCCGCCGAGGCGGTAATCGCCACCCCCATGACGACCGCGATCGCACTCGCGGATCGGTACCAAGTCGTGCGCATCGTGTCTCCTTCATTCGCGCGTGATAGTGCATCTGGTCAGGAGCTTACCCCTGCGGTTGCCGGACCTGCAATCTGAAGCGCCTGGGTAACAGCGCCGCTCGGGTCACAGATAGGCTGCCGCGTCGGTCGGCAAGGCCGTGTCCCAGTCTGCGCAGTCCATGCTGCTGTGGAACGTCTGCCGACGCGCGGCCGTTCTCTTGACGCGCGAAGCGGGGAGTACGTACACGTCCGTGGTCGCAGAGCCCTCGACGCGCCTTTCTTGGAGGTCCCGCCTGTGAATCGGATAGCGCTGGCTGCCGCTCTGACCTGCGTGCTTCACGGAACTCTCGCACTTGCGCACGATGACCACGACCATGGCGCGCAAGCCGTCGGCAGGCTGACGCAAGCGTTTGGGGTGGCCTCCGGACCGGAAGTAGGAGACAGCGTGATCACCGACAGCAGCGACCGTCATTCAGTACTGCGCCGCTACGAGGGGTGGTACCTGACCGCCGAAGGTTGGAATGACGGCAAGCACACCCAGCAGTTCTGGAACGTCCTGGTCGCAGGCGACCATCTCGCCGTTCAGCGCCAAGCTCGCAACCAGCTCCACGGCGAAGAGGAGCCCGGCGAGTCCTACCCCCTGGTAGCCGTGTCGGAACACACGTTCGACGCTGTCGGCGACCCGCACAGATTCCGGTTCGTGCTGGGGGACGCCGGCGTCGTGCGGAGCGTGGTCGTCATACGAGACGGGGTCCCCTCGGAGCCGCGGCCTCGGTTCATTCCGTTGCCACAAGAGATCGCTGGTCGACGCCAACGCTTCGAGGCCCTTGACCTCGGTCACCCGGGACTGTGCATGACAGCGCAGGACACCGAAGCGGTTACGCGCTTCTACGAGCGGCTGGGGTTTGTGCGCGACCCTGAGCTGCCTGGCATGGTCAGGCAAGGCTGGAATGTGATCGCCTTTTTCGATTTCCAACCCCAACCGTGTATCAACTTCAGGGGGCCGAGTGTTCTCGCGACGGGGTTCGAGCTTGCGAAGCGCGGCTACTCGCTGAAGCACGGCTTCGCGTCGATCACGCACATTAGAGATGACGAAGCGGGCGGCTTCTTCGTCTACGATCCCGACGGCCACCGCATCTTCTTTAACACTCACGCCGGGGAGCGACTGGGCTACGAGGCGTGGAAAAACGGGACGATGGAGCCAGGCGCCAGCAATCACCATGAACGGAACACGATGGACGCGCCGGTGAGCCTGCCCCTGGGCGACCTCGTGGTCTGTCTGGACGTGACCGACCTCGACGCCAGCGTGCGCTTCTATCGAGGCATGGGCCACGAGATCATCGACCAGACTCCGGTGTCTGCGACGCTCTTCACCCGACCGGCCCGCGAAAACCGATACTCCTTCCCGACGCGGCTGCGCCAGGCTGACGAGCCGCGATACTCGTTTGGCTTCCTCTGTGCCGACGTGGAAGGTGTCTGTGCCCTGATCGAGGAGCGCGGCATCGAAATCATCACGACGTCGGACGGTCCTGCGTTCGTCGATCCCGACGGCAACCGCGTGACGCTGTTCCCCGCGCTGCCTTAGGGCTGCGTCGACGCCCTTTACGATCGAGACGAACTCGCTGCGGAGTTCGCGAGCCGGGCGCCGGCCAACGACGCGCACTACGGAATTCGTCGGGGACGCCGTAGCGCCCGCGAGGGTTCGCACGCATACTACACAGCGCCAGGATGCGCCAAATCGCCGCGCAATTGGCCTGAATGCTGAGTTGGACCCGCAATCGTGACATGCAGCCGGGCGTGGGTATAATCGGCGAGTAGTCGCCGCCTGCTGGCCGCCCCACGTCGGGAGAGACATGCCCACGGGAAGGACCGTTCGCGTCACGTCGCGCGCGGTTCTGGCCGGGGTGTTTTCCACGGCGCTACTCGTCGCCGTGACGCCGTACAACGACCTGTACATCGGCGGCACGTACGTAGCGGGCAATCACCTGCCGATCGGCGCGTTCGGCGTGCTTCTCCTGTTCGCGCTCGTCGTGAACCCGTGCCTGAGATGGTGGCCACGCGGCCGGCCTTTCTCCTCCGGCGAGTTGCTCACGGTATGGGTGATGACCCTCGTATCGTCGGGCGTGCCGTCCTCGGGGCTGTTCCGGTACGTCCTAGCCTGCGTCATCGCTCCCCGGTACTTCGCCACCCCGGAGAACGAGTGGGCGCGCCTGTTGCACCCACATCTATCGCAGTGGCTAACCCCTACCGATCCCGCCGTGATACGCGGCTTCTACGAGGGCGCGGACAGCGTCCCCTGGGCGGGATGGGTCAAGCCGATCCTGTTCTGGACCCCGCTGCTGCTGCTGTTCTACTGCGCCATGTTCTGCATGTGCGCGGTGCTGCGTCGGCAGTGGGTCGAGCATGAGCGATTCACGTTCCCGCTCATGACGGCGCCTATGGAGGTTGCCGTCGAGCCCCAGCCGGGCAGGAGGCTCAACGGCTTTCTTCGGGATCGGTGGATGTGGGCGGGGTGCTGCATCCCCGCGGTCATCCATACACTGAACGGGCTCCACACGTACTTCCCGGCGGTACCCCAACTGCCGATGTCCTTCCCTCTGCGTCCCCTGTTCCCGGAAGAGCCATGGACGCCGTTTGGGAACCTCGTCGCGATGGTCTTTCCGTCGGTGATCGGCGTGAGCTACCTCGTGACGCAGGAGGTAGCGTTCAGCTTCTGGTTCTTCCACCTCATGTATCGCGCGCAGGACGTGGCGATCCACGCGACGGGTTTCCCCATCTCCGGGGGGACGATGGCGCGCCATCAGGAACTGGGCGCGTATCTGGCCGGGTGCTGCTTCGTCCTGTGGGTCGCCCGAGGTCACCTACGCAGGACGTGGGCCGCGTTCCTCGGGGCCGCCAGGGCATCGGGTGATGCGGGTGAGTCGATGCCGTTTCGGTGGGCCGTCGCAGGGCTGATCGTTTCGACCGCCGCGACGGCCGGCATGTTGACGGTCGTCGGGATGTCGTACGTCGCCGCCCTCATGATGATCCTCCTGTTCTACGTCCTGCTCCTCGTGGTCACTTGGATGGTCGTCGACGCCGGGTTGCTGTTCGTCTCGACGCTGGTGTCTCCGTCGGAGTTCGTCGTGCCTCTGTTGGGCGCTCGCCCATTCGGCGGCGCCGATGTCGTGATCCCGGCCATCGTGGAGCGGTCGGTGATGTGGGACTCGCGGGAGTTCGCAATGCCGAGCATCATGAACGGAATGCGGGCGCCGGACGCTGCGCGTGTGCATCGGCGGCATGTAGTGGCAGCCATGGCGCTCGCGCTCGTCGTTGCGCTCGCCGTGGGATTCGCCGCATCGCTCGAACTCATCTACAGCCGGGGCGCTCTGAACCTCCAGTTCTGGACGTTCATGATGTCGTCGGTGGAGTTCCCCACTCGCGCCGCGGGCTACCTGAACGCTCCCGAGTCGACGAACTGGACCAATGTGTCCATCATGGGCGGCGGGGCGCTGTTCATGCTGTTCCTGTGTCTGATGCGCTTCCGTTTCGTGTGGTGGCCGGCGCACCCCATCGGGTATCTGGCGTTTGGCCAGTACCACATGAGCAATCTGTGGTTCATGCTCCTCGTCGGCTGGATGCTGAAGCTCATCGTGCTCCGAGTCGGGGGAGCGCGGCTCCATCGTCAGGTGCGGCCCGTCTTCCTCGGTCTCATCGTTGGCGACTCGATCATGGCGGCGGCGTTCCTCGTGGTCGGCCTAATCACCGGCACGGGGTACAAGTTCCTGCCGGGATGAACGTCGGCTCCGTCGAGCACGGTGGAGATCACGTTCTATCCGCACGACATGTCGACCGGCGCCGGGTCGGGGTCCGGGGCCTCCTCTTGCGCCAGTTTCTTGGCGGCTTTCGCCTTCCGCAGTTCGTTCCGTTCTTGTCGCTGGCGCGCGACGTCCTGGAGCGCTTGGTCGAGTTCAGCGATGCGGTCGCGCGCTTCCTGCGCTTCCGGGCTGGTTGGGTACTGCTCCATCAGACCCGCGAACGCGTTGCGCGCGTCGCGGTGGCGTTGCTGCTGCCGGATTCGGACTGCTTCTGCATACAGGTGGGTAGGCGCGCGACGTAGCGCATCTATCTCGCCACGCATGGCGGCGATGTCGACGCGAAGCCGTTCGTTCTCGGCCATGAGAGCGGCGTGTTCCTGCTTGATTCCGCCGGTACATCCGGACGCCAACCCCACCACCACGACTGCGCATACGACGACCGGCCAGGCCAACACAGGTGGAATGGCGAAAGGTCGATCCAGCCCGATCATGTGGCGCCCCTCCTGGATCGTGGTCGGCGCGGGCTATTGGGGCGTGCTCGGCCGGTATCCCATCATAGGGATAGCGTGTTGGGCGGGACGTCGTTATCCCCTGGCGCGCGTCGGATGCTTGACGCCCATCCGGGCGACGACGCGCCGTGTACGACTGCCGGGCTCGCGCCGAGGTGGGCTCGGGTCTCCCCTTTCGCCAGAGCCCAAGACCTGCCCAGATAGGCGGCCGGCGTGGCCGCTTACAGGGTAGCGACCGTGTAGGCAGCGCCCCGGCCGCAGCTAGTGCAGGGGGTGGACGACCTGGCGCGCGACGCTATGGACGCGCTAGATTGTACGCGCACGGATTCCGACCCTCTACCGTGTCACCCAACCGCGGGAGGGACATCGACCACAATGAAACAGATCGCGGAACCCGCGCGGGCGAACGGGATCGCGGCTGTCGCGCTGGCTCTCCTGGCGTGCGCCGCTCCGCGCTCATGGGCGGAGGACGGGCCGCGCATAGCGTTCGGCGGAGTGACGCGCGACTTTGCCAACAGCATCTACGTGATTACGCCGGAAGGCGACGGGCTCGAGGAACTGACCGACCACGGGGACTGGGCCTCCTACCCCGAGTGGTCACGGGACGGCTCAAGAATCGCCTTCGACTACAGCGACGGCGCGCTTCCCACCCGCATCTACCGCATGAACGCGGACGGTAGCAACCAGAAGCCGATGTCGTACGGGCCATGGGACACCGGCGCCACATGGTCGCCCCAAGAGGACGCGATCGCCTTCGGGTCGGCCCGCGACGGCTCCCACCGCCAGGGCGTCTACACGGCGGACTTCCACCGTGGCGGCGGGGATCTCAGGATATCGGGTGGCACGTACGCCAAGTTCCCCAGTTGGAGTCCGGCAGGCGATGTCATCGCGTACGCTTCGGACCGGGCCGGCTCCGTGGACATCCACACCATGGACCGCCTGGGGCGCCACCTCGCCCAGTTGACCGACGGCCCAGACTACTACACGGAACCGAGTTGGCACCCTCGCGGGGAGGCGATCGCGTTTGAGTCGTGGGATGAGGGCAATCGCTCTGATGTCTACACGATGGCACCCGATGGCGCCGACCAACGCCGCCTGACCGTGCATCCCGCGAGCGATACCGACCCCACCTGGTCGCCGATCGGCACGCAGATCCTATTCACCTCGGACCGTGACGGCGACCACGGGCTTTTCATCATGGAATTGGACGGCCGCATCGTGCGGAAGGTGACCGACGACCGGTTCATGTACATCGAGGGCTCGAGTTGGTTCGACCCGGACTTCCCGCGTAGCGTCTCCCCGATCGGCCGGCACGCGGCGACGTGGGGATGGCTGAAGCGTCTCCGGGCGTCGGCTCCCTGACAGCCCGGTTGGGAGGCTCACACTATGACCGCGACGCGCGTATGCGGTTCCCTGACGGCGCTGGCCCTCGCGTTCGCCGCCTTCGCAACTCCGCAGGCGTGGCCGCTGGAGGGCGAGCGAATCGTGTTCGGAGGGGCCACGGCCGATAACGTGATGAGTCTCTACGTGACCACCCCGGAGGGCGCGACGTTCGAACCGTTGACTCCGCACACCCCTCAGCATGCCATGAACGAATACCCCGCCTGGTCGCACGACGGTCGGACCATCGCGTACTCCGCCACTCCCAACTGGGAGCCGGAGCGTCTGTATCTGATGGACGCCGACGGGAGCAACGTGCGGCCGATCTCGGACGGTCCCGGCGATTGGGTCCCCACCTGGTCTCCGCACGACGACGCGATCGCCTTCAGCTCCGGTCGCAACGGCCCTCAACGCTCTAGCGTCTACGTCGCGGATCTCGACACCGGTGCACAGACCCGGCTGACAACTCTGAACACGGTCGCGTCCCAGCCTAGCTGGAGACCGGGTGGTGGCGCCATCGCGTACGTGTCGGATAGGGAGGGCTTCTCTGACCTGCACATCATGGACGAGCAGGGCCGCCATCTGATCCAGTTGACCGACACCGAGACCTCTGACACAACCCCCACTTGGCATCCCCGCGAGGGTTTGATCGCGTTCGCGTCGTGGGACACCGTACTCGAAGATGGTGACGTCAGCGGGGACATCCACACGATCCGGGACGATGGATCCGGCGAGCGCCGTGTAACCGACCATCCTGCGTGGGACTACGATCCTCAGTGGTCGCCGAACGGCGCGCAGATCCTGTTCACATCGCGCCGGGACGGCCTCCCCGCGCTGTTCATCACAGACCCCAACGGCCGCAAGATCCAGCGAGTGACCGACGAGCGGTTTGTGCAAGTGTGGGGTTCGAGTTGGTTCGACGCCAAATTCCCGCGGAGCGTCTCCCCGATCGGCCGGCACGCGGCGACGTGGGGATGGCTGAAGCGTCTCCGGGCGTCGGCGCCCTGACAGCCTGGGAGGGTCGCACTATGACCGCGACACGCGTATGCGGTTCCCTGACGGCGCTGGCCCTCGCGTTCGCCGCCTTCGCGGCTCCGAACTCCTGGCCCTCGGACGACGCGCGCATCGTGTTCGGAGGGTTCGCGGGCGATGGCACCGCCATCTACGTGACAACCCCCGACGGCGCGTGGTTCGAGGCCCTGACGGAGCCCGGAGCGGGCGGCTCCTACCCCGCATGGTCGCACGACGGTCGCACGATCGCCTTCTCGTCCGGGGTCGGGGGCGTTTCGCGCCTGTACCTCATGGACGCGGACGGACGCCACGTCCGACGGATTTCGGACGGACCCCGCGACTTCGGCCCCACGTGGTCTCCACGCGACGACGCTATCGTCTTCACGTCAAGCCGCAAGGGGAATGGTGGCATCTACATGGCCGACCTCGACGGCGGTCGGCAGACGCTGATCACCGGCGTGGATACGGTCGCGCAGGAGCCCAGTTGGAGGCCTGCCGGAGATGCCATCGCGTACAGCGAGAGTTCCCACACGACGGGCTTCTCCGACATTCACATCATGGACAGCGAGGGGCTCCACCTGGCCCAACTTACCGACCGACGGCCGCACGACCTGTCTGCTGACTGGCATCCTCGCGGCAAAGCGATCGCGTTTGTTTCGTGGGGTGAAGACGACCGTAGCGCCGACATCTACACGATGAAGCCCGACGGAGCCGACGAGCGACGCCTGACCACGCATCCCGCGCGGGATACCGATCCGCGCTGGTCGCCGGACGGCACGCAGATCCTGTTTACGTCAGCACGTGACGGGGATGATGGGCTGTTCATAATGGACCTGGACGGGCGCATCGTTCGGAAGGTGACGGACGAGCAGTTCACCTTCGTACAGGGGTCGAGTTGGTTCGACCCGGCTGTGCCACTTGGCGCCTCTGCCGTAGGCCAGCGCGCAGCGATGTGGGGATGGCTGAAGCGCCTCGGGGCGGCGGGGTCATAGGCGTGGCTCGGTGGCTCCCGCCGTCGCTGTGACGTGGACGGCCCGCCTCTGCCCAACGGGCGTGCTCGTCAAGACTGCCGATTCTGCGCGCTGAGGTCTCTCGGGTCGGCGCTTCGTCGCGCGATGGGAACCTGCAGCGGCATTCAGGCGGTGCCGCCCTGCGGTAAGACAGCCGGGCCGTGTTCCGCTACACTGTGCGTCGATGTAGGCTCCGATGGCGTCTAGCGCGCCTGACTCCGTGCTACACGACGTCAAGGCTCGCGGTGATTCCGGGTATAATACTTACCGCGCATTAAGGATGCGTTCGGAACTTCCCGAGTACTGAATGCGTAGCCTCTATCGTCCGCCTTACATGGCAACTAGGGATGAGGATGACCGGCAACAGCAGACCCCTTCTCGCACGCCTCAAGACTCGTACGAACGAGGTCATCGAGAAGGCGGCTGGCGAGGACCGGCTCAGCCAAACGGTCGACGTTTCGCTCGCCCTCCTCATCATCCTCAACATCCTCGCGTTGATGCTCGAGACAGTCGACTCGATCGACGCGAAGTACGGCCGCGCATTTCGTCTATTCGACGTATTCTCCCTCGTGATCTTCACCGCCGAGTACGTGTTGCGCATATGGTCATGCACTGCAGACCCGGCGTTCTCGCATCCGATTCGTGGACGGCTCCGGTACGCGACGCAACCGATGATGCTGCTCGATCTGCTCGTCATCCTGCCGTTCTACCTGCCGAAGCTGGTGCCCTCTGCCGATCTACGGTTCGCCCGAGCGGGGCGACTGCTGCGGTTGGTCCGAATCATCCGTATCGGCCGCTATTCCGCATCATTGCACACTCTCGGGTTCGTGTTCGTCCGCAAGAAGGAAGAACTGGTCATCGCGTTCTTCGCCGAGATCATCCTGCTGATCGTCGCGTCCAGCGTGCTGTATTTCGTCGAGACCGACGCACAGCCGGACGTGTTCAAGAACATCCCGACCTCGATGTGGTGGGGCATGTCAACGCTGACGACCGTCGGATATGGCGACATCGTGCCCATAACCGTTTGGGGCAAGGCGCTCGCGATGGTCATATCGCTGATTGGGATTGCGATGTTTGCGCTTCCCGTGGGGATCCTGGGCGCCGGATTCGTCGAACAGCGCGAGGAAATGGAGACGAAGAGGCGGACGGGGCAGATGGAAAACCCCCATGAAAATGGTTACGTTCTGTTCAACTTCCCCGGGGTCGCGTGCTTCAGCGCGCTCGTGGAGGAGATACGGCACATCGAGAGCGGCGTGCCGATATGTGTCGTGGACGACACGCTCGACGAACTTCCGCCAAGCGCGGCCAACCGGTCGAACGTGCACTTCATCCGCGCATCCATCCTCGACCGGCGCACGTACGATCAGGCGCGGCTGCGCGACAACCAAGCCGTGATCGTGTTCCCGACGGAATCGTCCGTCCCCGAATCCGATGGGACGACCCGCACCGTGGTGGACCTCGTGTCTAGGTACCTAAGAGGATGAGACGCGAATCCTACACGTCCTCGTCAGCGCCGATAACGATTGGATGTTCGAGGGGATAAACTCCACGGCGGTCATCGAGAGCCTGGAAGTGCTAGCTCTCGTCCAGGAATGTCAGGATCCGCACAGCGCGTCGATCGTGCAGCGCCTGCTGCTGAACACCGCGGGTGGCAATCCCAACACCGTCGCGGCGCAACGAACGGTGGGCTGGTCCTGGATGGAGTTCGGTCAATACTGCATGGAGGCCTCTGAGCGGTGCGGGGTTCTGGCGAATCCGCTGGCGCTCGTGAAACAGTCGGGCCCCCTGGTGTGTCCGCCACCGTCGGAACTGATCGACCAGGGCGACGAGGTGTCCATCATCGCGACGCCTGGCTTCGATTGGGACGCATTCGAGCAGATTATGGTCGAGTGCCGCGGCGGCGCCGCAAGCGCGTGACCGCGAGAGCGAAGCGCGGCTGACAGGGTGTCCGTGCGCCAAGCAGCGCGACTCGCGTCCGTCCAGAGATGCGAGCGCGTACTCCTCGTTGACACCGGACCTCTTGAGATCCGCGCCGTGGCGGCGATGGCGCGAGGGTAGACCGTCGCAGGGCCCGTCCAAGGTTGGCCTCACGTTCGCGAACTCCCCGCATCGGGCCTCGGACGACCTACGGTTCAGGCAATCGAGTACAGCGCGTCGACACCCTCCGCGCGCTCGGCCGCTCGGGTCGCACAGATCGCAAGGGTGTGTCTTGGGTGGCGCAGGTTCGCATCAGTGGCCGTACTCGATCGGTCTAGCTCCGCCTGGCGTCCGGCGCCCTCCAGTCATGTCACGCGCGACCCGACGGTGGCGCTATCCCCCTGAGGCAGAAGCTGGCGTTAGTCGCGTGCGGCTCCGGAGTCTCGCCGATTCCGTCCGTGTGAGACGCCTCGGCGTGGTCTCTTGCCCGACCGCCAACCTTCGGTTTGAACCGACCCGCACCCGCGCTCTAGCCTAACTCATGACCGCCGTAGTCACCGACGCGGGGCGCCCTAGACGCGCTCCCACACAGGGTTTGAAGGCATGAGTCACGGCATCAAGCTGTTCCCGACCGTCAGCGGACGCGCCAACTTCAGCGCGAGCAACGAGGGGTGGACCGCCGAGGCCAACTCCTCGATATACGCGGCGGCGAACTCGATCGCGGCGCAGAACGAACTGCACATCCTCGCGTCCACCACGTTGGCGGGAGCCGTGTCGACGGAGCTGGCGTTGGTGGGCTCCATCACGCCTGTGCGGGCGGAGGCGCTCTACAAAACCGCGGACTCGTCGCAGACGTGCAACCTCACGGTGCTAGACCAGGCAGACACCGTGCTCGCCTCGACGAACTTCGCGTCCTCCGCGTACTCGACGACATACAACGACT
>JABGQA010000018.1 GCA_018644665.1 Candidatus Poribacteria bacterium | reverse complement strand
ACGATGACCGGCCCCTTGGCCACGGCTTCGCTGAGCTTCGCGCGGTGGAGTTCGATCCATCGATCGACCGCGTCGGCGTCAGCCAATGTCCCCTTCCGCACGGAAACCGTTACTGGCGTCGCCCCAGGTCGCTTCTCACCCACGCGCTTTGCCGCCGTCGTCAACGCCTGCGCCGCGCGCGAGTCGACCGCGTCTGTCACGTCTCTCCACCCGGAAAGGCTGCGGCCTGCTAGGCTCGCCAGCAGTCGATCGTCGGTGGCGATGTCCAGGGGTTCAGGAGGCGCGAGGCCGCTATTCTGCAGAATCGCCTGCCGGTGAGAAGCATCTAGCTGCCCCCACGTCGCATCGTCTTCAAGTTGGCCGACAGCGCTCTGCACCGCCTCAACCAGCTGCTGGCGTCTCACGGTGATTTCCTGACGCAACGCAGCGGTGAGCTTCGCGACCTGTGACGCTACGCCATCCACGTCCGACAGCAGAGAGCGCTGCCGCTTGATCGCGTCCAACTCGACGCCGACCTCCTGTGCGACCGGCAGCTGTTCCGCATGGGCGCACAGCGCCTGGGCTTTCTCCCAGACGGACATCCGGGCCTCGGCGCGACCGGAAAGCGTGTTCCATTCGGCAACCGATCGAGAGACGTCGTCCCGGCGTCCAAGGATGGCGGCCAGCTGCTCCGATCCGGTCAGCCCCGACAGCTCGTCAAGCATCGCGGTGTCTGGCCGGGCAAGCATTGGCGGCTCGCCGCCCGCTGAACACGCCAGTTCACGGAGCGCACTCAGGAACGCCAGCGCTCCTGCTTGCTCCTCGCCGGCCTTCACCTTGACGCCGGCGGCCTGATACAGGCCACGAAGATCGATCCTATCCTGGGTCGACAGGTGGACGGTCTCGCGACGGAACTCCGCCGCCTTTACACCCGCTTGATCCAGAGCGCCGGCTGCAACCGGCTGCCCGTTGCGCGTCACCCGAAGATGGTCGCCTCGGTGGAGTGCGATCAGAACCGCGTCGATCGCGTCTTGTGGCCAGCCGTAGGGAGTCGCCGTGAGGGCCTTCTGGACGTCGCTGCCGCGCGCGCCGGCGCCTACCCTCGCCAGGACCTCCTTCGCGACAGGGTGGTCCTCCGTGGGCTGTTCCCAGCCGACGACCTTCAGCGGATCGTCCGCGCCGTCCCGCGCCCGTTTGAGCGCGAGATTCCACGCGGCGTGGTCGCCATCTTCGAACCTCGGAAACATCCGAGCCAGGGAGGCCTCTGCGCCCGCCAGCACCTTCGCGGCGAGTGTGTCCGCGAACACCTCCGCGCCGCCGCCTTGTAGCACTCGGGCCGACCCGACTATGTCGCCCACGATGCCATCACACGCATCCTGGGCAGCGCGCAGTCGACTGGTCATGCTCTCGCGCGCCTCGATGCCCTCGGGAGTGGACGGCGCACCGCGTAGTGCCAGAACCTGCTCGGCTGCAGCGACGTCCGCAATACGCCGGCGGAAATCGTCGGCGTCCTTGCGGGGCAGGAAGACATACAACGTCGGATCGTCGTTCCTTCCCTCCCGGGCGGAGGCCTCGACCGCCTGTTCCGAGCTTGCCCAACCGTCCCGCAGCCAGATAATTACCTGGTCGCCGGCAAGCGTAGGCGGCTGGTCCCCGCTGTGGACGACGACGGTCCGGCGCAGCTTCGAGTTGCCGTGTTGCAGCCTCACCTCACTCACGCGTTTGCGCACTGCGTCGCCGAGAAGCTGGTCGCGAATGGTGGCGATGTCCATCTCGTTCTGATTGACGGAAGCCTGACGCTCCCGGAAGGCTCGGTCCCACTCGGCTCCTTCAGTTGTCTGAAGACGGTATTCATCCCCCAACTTCATGAGCGTGCCAGCCTCGGCCAGGTCTTCCAGCGCATCCGTGACCCGCTTGCGGAACGGCCCCGAGTCCTTCGTGACATCGTCGACCATCAGGTCGGCAAGGATGGTGGCGTTCGCGCGTATGCCGAGATCGACGCCCGTCTCACGTGGGAGCTTGCCTATGAGGAAGGCGAGACCGCAGAGGTCGCGGCGCAACATACCTGCAGCCGTGCCGTCGACCAGACTCTGGATGCGGGCATGGAGCTCGTTCAGGAGGACGCCGGTGTTCACCAGGTCGGGGGCAAGCGCGCTGTATAGCGCCGATGCCGGCGTCACGAACCCCAGGTCCCGCTCAGCGGAATCCTGCAGCACGTCATGTAGGATGCGCAGTTGTGACCGTAGCGCGCTCTGCGTGCCGGCAGCGTCCGCGGCCTGGAAGCACGCGTCCCAGAACCGCCGACGGATTGGCAGCAGCGGATAGTCCGCGACCTTATGGTCGTGGTCTTCGGACTTCTCACCCGCCCTAGTGCCGCGCAGGTGTCGGGAGACCTCGCCGGCGCTCTGGTTCAGCATCGAGCCGATGTCGGGCTCGGCGCTGGGCTTCTTCCCCAGCAGCACCTTGCGCACGACCGTGTGGACATCCGCGTCGGACAGCTGCCTGGTGATGGCGAAGCGGTCCTTGAGCCAGGCAAGCGACGACGTCTCTGCGGCGAGTGCCGACTGACCCGCAGCCACAAGTATGACACGGCTATTGAACTGCGTCTGCAGGGCTTCTACGACTTCGACGATGATCGCGGCCCGCCCGCTGTCCTCACTGATGTACTGCTGGACCTCGTCAAGCACCAGGAGCGTCAGCGGCATCGTTCCGTCGGGGCAGAGGGCCTGCCGTGCCGCGTCGGTGAACTCCTCGGTCCCTATATCGGTGGTGAGTTGGGGGAACTGGCTGCGCAAGACACCGCCAACGCCCCGTTCGTCCTCGGCGAGATCCGGGTCGGCGCGGAAGACCGCGCGTCGAATGTGCGGACTGACGTAGAGATTGTTCAGTTCATGAAGCCAATCCCGGCCGGCAGACTCGACCTCGCCTCGGACGGCGTCGAGCCATCCCCGCTCCCGGAGCCAGAAGCAGAACATCGCCTGCGGATACTGCGTGGGCAAGTCCACGCCGCGCAGCACGATGCGCAGCACGTCCTCGCGCACCCGCCCTGTGGTCCCACCCAGCAGCGTCCCAGCGGCGGCAACGGCAGGGAGCCCGGTGCGGCGCGCCTCTGTGTCGAGTTCTCTCAGCAGCGCCTGGATTTCGTCAGGGAGTCCGCCGCTAACGAGCGCCCTTGCCGTCGCGCCATCGGGGAACGGCGTATCGACCCACAGGTGGGCCAGCATCTTCAGAAGATGCGACTTGCCGCTTCCGAAGAACCCACTCACCCATGCGGAGTCCTGCTTCGTGTGGCCTAGGTTGCCGAGGAATCGCTCCAGGATGGTCTGCGCCGCCCGCGCGAACTCACCCTCGCAGACAAAGGTCTGGAGTTCTGCCTGGAGTTCCAACCGCGCCTGATCGCCCACCTGGTCCGTAATGCGAGCTTGGCCGTTGTTCGCAAGGCGAGCCGTGCGCGGGTCGCGATCGAATATCTCATGTAGTCGCATCAGGCGTGATCTCCGCCGTGGGCCGTGATGCCGTGCGCGAGGTAGTTCCACCCGTCACGTGCGTCGAGCAGTCGGTAGTTGTTCTCGCTTTTCGTGCCGGGGAAGAGCACCAGCAATCGGCCGTGGATGACCTGCTCCACATCACGGACGAGTTCCGACACGCGCGTGAAGCCGTAGAGCGAGGCGACGCCAAGTAGGGCGACCACTGTGTTCTCGCCCGCGGCGCGTAGTTCCTCACTGAGGAGTTCGACGACGATGCCCCGGAACTCGCCGTCCAGCTTCATCCCGAGGAGATCCGG
>JABGQA010000156.1 GCA_018644665.1 Candidatus Poribacteria bacterium | reverse complement strand
CGATCGCGATGGAGCAGGAGCTCCGGTTCGCGATCCGCGAGGGCGGTCATACGGTTGGCGCGGGCGTAGTCACCGAAATCGTCGAGTGACGTTCAGCGAGGGCTGCTAGCTATGTGGGAATTCGTCGCCAAGCACCTGGCGTGGCTCACTTTTGGCGTGTTCGTCGTCATTGGCGTCGCGATCGCGGGCGTGTATCGGACGCGGCTGATCACCTACGTGCAGGACGTGCGGCAGGAGTGGAAGCGCGTGTCCACTCCCTCGCGCGAAGAGGCCGTCGCGCACACGTGGGTCGTGATACTGGCCGTGGCGATCACCGCCGGGTACCTCTTTGTGGTTGACTGGGGGCTCGCGGGCGTCACCAGGCTGTTCTATAGGCTGTAGAGTCCACCACGATCCCTGGAATGGGGCACGACCGATGCCTTGGTACGTGATCCAGACATACTCGGGCCACGAGAAGAAGGTGAAAGCCCACCTCGAAGAGCGCGTGCGCGCCGAGGGCAAGGTGGACGAGATCCTTGAGGTTCGAATCCCCACCCAGCGAATCGCCGAGGTGAAGGACGGCCGCCGTCGCACCATCGAACGTTCAGTGTATCCAGGGTACGTCTTCCTGTCGGTGTCCGACAGCCTGACCGACACCGTTGGCCTGCTGCCGTTTGTCCGGCAGACGCCGGGGGTGATGGGGTTCGTGCCGTCGCGCAACGAGCCTACCCCTCTGAGTGAAAAAGACGTGCCGTCGATGGTCGAGGCCGAAGAGGTCGAAGAGCCTGAGACGGTCACGCATATCGAGTATGACGTGGGCGACGTCGTGCGCGTCATCGAAGGGCCGTTCGCCGGGTTTACCGGCGAGGTGAACGACGTGGATATGCAGAAGCAGAAGCTGAAGCTGACCATATCGATCTTTGGCCGCGCCACGCCGGTGGAACTGGACTTCCTCCAGGTAGAACGTGTGTGAGCCGGGGGATACCACTCCTCCCGTAAGATGAAGGTGTGTTCGCGACATGGCGAAGAAAGTGACGGCTACGGTCAAGCTTCAACTGCCTTGCGGAGCGGCAACGCCCAGCCCGCCCGTAGGCCCCAGCTTGGCGCCCACCGGGATCAACTTGGGCGAGTTCATCAAGACGTTCAACTCGCAGACCGCGTCGCAAGCCGGGCTGATCGTCAGCGCCGTCGTGACCGTGTACGCGGACCGTTCGTTTGGCCTGGAGATCAAGTCGCCCCCGGCGTCGATTCTCCTCAAGAAGGCAGCGGGCATCGAGAGCGGGTCTGCGGAGCCCAACCGTGACAAGGTCGGGACCGTGTCGCAGAACCAGGTCCGCGAGATCGCGGAGACGAAGTTCGCCGATCTCAACACGAAGGACATGGACGCCGCGATGCGCATCATCGAAGGCACTGCCCGCAGCATGGGCATCGTGGTGGAAGGCTAGTAGATGGGGCGAGGTAAGAGGTACGACACGGCACGCGAGAAGATCGACCGCGACCAGACGTATGGACTGTCCGAGGCGGTAGGCCTCCTGAAGGAATCCGCCACGGCAAAGTTCGACGAGGGCGTGGACATCGCTGTGCGGCTCGGCGTCGACCCGCGCCAGCCCGATCAGATGATTCGCGGCACCGTGGATCTCCCGCACGGCACAGGTAAGACGGCACGCGTCATCGCGTTCGCGGAAGGCGAGCAGGCGCGTGAAGCTCTCGAAGCGGGCGCGGTAGCCGCCGGCGCGGACGACCTCGTCGAACGCGTCGCGGGTGGGTGGCTCGAATTCGACGCTGCCGTGGCAACACCCCAGATGATGCCCAGGATTTCCCGGCCGTTGGGTCGAGTGCTGGGGCCCCGTGGGCTGATGCCCAACCCGCGTGCCGGCACCATCGGCGCAGATCTCGGCAACCTGGTGCGTGCGATCCAGGGCGGTCGCATCGACTTCCGCGTCGATCGCTGCTCGATCGTGCATGCCCCTGTTGGTCGGGCGTCGTTCAGCGAGGATCACATCATCGAGAATGTGCGCACCGTCGTTGATACACTGGTTCGCGCGCGGCCGGCGTCCGCGAAGGGGCAGTATCTGAGGACGGTTGCGCTGTCCCCGACGATGGGACCAGGCGTGCGCGTAGATCCATCCGCATTCGGTGGCACCTGAGGGCTTCTGGTTAGTTGACCGTACACCCATTGCCGTTGCGCATCCGATCGAAGACAGCAGGCGCGGGTAACCGCCTAAGTCACGCCTGCCGAGACGGGCTGCACGATGGGCACGACTGAACGTCGTGCCACGTCGCGCCCTTCGATACGGAGGGCTTTTTTGATGCCGATTTCGGGGCGCATCGAGGCGAGTTGAAAGGAGGGCAGTGTGGCGGAAGACCGCAGCGAGCCCAGACCGGAAAAAGTAGCCGCAGTGGACGAGATTGAGGCGCGCCTCAACGCCGCCGTGTCCGCGCTCTTCGTGGAGATGCACGGAATCACGGTCGCCGAGGTGAGTGACCTCCGTAACCAACTCCGCGACGCGGGCGTGTCGTTCCGGGTGTATAAGAACACCATGGTGAACCTGGCCGCGCAACGCATCGGTCTCGAGGGCATGGAACAGTACCTCACCGGGCCTACGGCGATCGCCGTGAGCCCGGACGAGCCGTCTACGGCGGCGAAGGTGTTCCGCGCTTTCGGGAAGACGAACGATAAGGTGCGCATCAAGGCGGGCCTTCTCGGCACGCAGGTGCTGAACGAGTCGGAGGCCGCGGCGCTCGCGGATCTGCCGACGTACGATGAGTCCATCGCGCAACTCGCGGGTGTTCTCCAGGCTCCCATTACGGCGCTGGCCGGCACGCTGAACGCGATGATTTCCGGCCTGGCCCTCGCTCTCAGCCGCGTCGCCGAACAGCAGGGCGAAGCGGCGGCAGAATAGTCGCCGCGTAACGTGGCGCGTACAGTGGAAGGAACGAAATGAGCGTAGAAGAGCTTCTTGAAGGCATTAAGCAGCTGACGGTCGTCGACCTCGCAAAGTTGGTCAAGGCGATCGAGGACGAGTTCGGCGTCAGCGCGGCCGCGCCGGTCGCAGTTGCAGCCGCCCCGGCCGGAGACGGCGCCGCCGTCGAGGAAGCCGAGGAGCAGACCGAGTTCGATGTCCACCTGACGGAGATCGGCTCGCAGAAGATCAAGGTCATCAAGGAAGTCCGGGCCTTCACCGGCCTCGGCCTCCGCGAAGCCAAGGAGGCCGTCGAGGCGGCTCCTGGCGTGATCAAGGAGGCCGTCCCGCAGGACGAGGCCGACAAGATCAAGGAAGCGCTGGAAGCCGTTGGGGCGAGCGTCGAGATCAAGTAACTGGTCGCACGACTCGTCGGAACGGTCATGGTGAGGGCTCGTCCTGTTGGACGGGCCCTTCGCCGCTTCAGCCCCCGCCCACACCCCGTCGTATGCGCATTAGCTGAACATGCCGTCGTTCCGTCGTGCGCATTCCCCGCCATTTGCCCGCCGGCTTCCTGCCCCTACCTGCCGCCGGACGCGCCACGTCCCTCAGTACCAGCGTTGGCACGGCTATTGCTAGGCCGCTCCCGTGCGGTGAGTATTGCTCGCCGCCATGTGAAGAAGGGAGTCTGCGATGGCAGTCTCAACGATACAACGCGGGAAAGAGTGCAGGAGAGAGCATGCATATTCTCTGCTTCGGCAGCACTTTACCGACCTCTATGGTGGGATGTCCACCAGCGAGGTCGACAGGCTCATCGCCTCGGAGCGCCGGGTGGCCTCCGACGTCGCGCGCAGATGCTACGTGCGAGGCCTACTCGCACAGTGGGGCCGCGACAGTGCTGCAGAGGAGCCCGAACGGGTCTCCTGCCTTTCCTGACGGTTCGATAGAGGCGCGGACGCCTCATGCGTCCGCGCCCGCCCCGCCTGCCCCGCGCGCCTAGCGATCCTCGATCCGATACAGATGAACCCCATAGCCGCCGAAGGCGTCCTCGAAGCGTCCTCCCGCAGCGGTCAGCGTGCGCTCCTCGCCGAGCACGTCCACGCGGGCGCCCGCGGCGAGTCCGTCTAGCGCGAAGGTGACATCCGCGTGCATGTCGCGCATTGCGACGGCGAACACGTAGGTGGCGTCGCCGCTACGTCTGGCGAGCACGTCAACGGGCATCTCTGGGTGCGATGAGACCGCTGTCACGTCGGGGGGTCCCTCCGACGAGCTGATGACCGCAGCCAGCGACGTCACTTCGGCGTTGATCTCGGCGACGGCGGCGCTCAACTCCTCGTCCTCGAAGAGAGACGCCTCGATGAACCGCGGCTCGAACTGGTGCACGAAGTACACGATCCCCCGCGACCCGTTGATGATGGACATCCACACCTGCGCGCGGATTTGCGGGCCGGTGACTTTCGCGTCGGTGTTCGAGATGCGGCTCGCCTCTACGACGTTCCAGACCACGGCATCCTCCCGCGCCCACGTCCGCAGCCGTCGCACGCCTTTGGCGACGTATTCCAGCCGCCCATGCACGTTCTGATACCGGCTGGCGACGGGGTAGATGTCGTACGACAGGATGTCCGCAGCGACGCCGTATTGGGGGTAGTCCTCTGGTTTCCCCCATTCGCCGCGCCCTCGCCATTCGTCGTTGGCGACGCCCTGGCCGAGGTTCAGCAGCACCGGCCGCGATGGGTCGGCAGCGCGCCAGCGGTCGTAGTCCTCCCGGACACGCGCCGGCGCGACCGGCGGCCCGTAGCCCTGCCCATCAGGGCGGCTCTGGGCGTTGTCGGGCTCATCTTGGTGCATCCACCCGATGATCGTGGGGTTGTCGATGTTGGTGAGTCCGATGTCGCTCTGCGAGCAGATGACCGGCATGCCCGCATCGGCGAGTTCGGCCAGTTGCTTTTCGGTGGGGCCCTTCCACAGTCCTATGTAGAAGTTGATCCCAATGTCGCGGTAACGCGCCGCGTTGCGGGGGGCTTGGAGCCACACCCCGATGGGGAAGTGGGCCGAGTCCGACGGCGGCCCCTGCGACCACCGGGCATACGGCTCCATGGGCTCGCCGGAGGCCGTGAAGGCGACGGTTAGCAACGCGGCGTAGAGCGCACGGGTCGGCACGGAGGGCTCCCTTCTAGACCGTGAGCGCGGCCCGCAGGCCGGGTTACAGTATAGCAGCGGCGCGGCGGCGAAGCCCGCTACCATGGACGGCGCAACACCCGGCGCCGCGTCCTAGGCGCGCACGTCTTTCGCTCGCTCGCGACGGTCGGGGTGGCGTTCTGGCAGCCGTCGGTTCCGACCACCCGGCGTCCCGTTCTACGCAGCCGCCGATGGACATACCCGAGAGGACGGCGCGTGCCGACTCACACCCGCTACCGCGTCGACGTCATCGGCGACGAATCCCAGGGCGGCACGTACGTCCTGCGCATCCGCGTGCGGGAGCCCCTCGCCATGCCCTTCGGCCGCTTCCGTAAGGGCAAGGTCATTGATGTGCCCGCGGGTGATTGCCTCTACATAGGCTCCGCGCTCGCGAAGAAGGGCGGCGTGTCCCTCGCGCGCCGTCTCGTGCGCCATGCGTCGCGCACCGGCGACCGGCAGCCACATGTCATGCGAGATGTTCTCATCGCTCGCTTCGCCGAGGTCGGTCTAGGCGCGGGCGACCTACGACCTCGCAAGGGCAAGCATCTCCACTGGAACGTCGACCATCTGCTGGACCGCTCGGAGGCGGAGCTTGCGCGCGTCTACGCCATACGGTCCGAGGAGCGCCTGGAGCGCGCCATCGGCGAGATGTTCCTCGCCGACCCGCACGTTCACGTCTTCGAGCAGGGCCTGGGCGCGAACGACTTGCCAGGGAACACGAACATCCTGCACGTGAACGCCGATGAGCAATGGTGGGGTGGACTGCCGACGCGTGTCGAGGCCCTGCTGCCCGCTGCCTCCGATCGCCTGCCACAGCACGGCGTCCCGTAGAGGTGGGCGGGCACGTACTATCGGTGGTTCGACATTCGACGCTCGCCATGTCGACCTCGGGCGGCTGCCTGGGTGTGGAATCGAGCGTCGAGGAGAAGCGGAATATCCACGACCTGCACCTAGGCTCCGACGGCGAGTCCCATCGGTCGACACCGGCCAGGACGTTACGTTCGGCCGACAGAGGCCGTGTAGTTCGCCTGAGACTCCATGAGGTACCATCAAGTGCCCGGAGGAAAGCGTCCAGCGTCGTCAAACCCGACGCGGGCGCGTAAGGCACGTCGGCGCTGTCCCAAGCCACCGGCCAGTAGGCATCGACGTCCCGGGTCACGCTGACAACTGCGAGGGGACGGAGCGTGCGTCTTTTTACCGGCTTCACAGGCATCTGGGCGGCGCGAGACGGTGCTGCCGGAAAGGCTCCCATTGAGCGAACCGGGGCGACCGTCGCGGTATTCATGGTGTTGGTCGCCCGACTGGCGGTTGAACTGGCCGTCGAGTCGGCGCCGGTGTTCGGATACCGCAGCCAGGCCCCCGACTGGGCCCTGGCTCCCGGTGTCGCTTTGGCCGCCGTGGCTACGTGGCTCGTGCTTCTTGCCGCGTGGCTGACCTACATGCTGCTTGCTTACGGGCCGCCGTCTGCAGGGCTGAGTCGGCTTCCCGCCAGGACGGTGGCGGCCCTGGTGGTGGCCGCGTGGCCTATCGCGCTCATCTCTCGTGGCGAATCCTGGTTCTGGCGCCGCCTTCTGTACCGGTGGCCGCACCACGCGGGATTCCCGCTCGGGCTTCAAGATCTGATCGACGCGTGCAAGGGCGTGTCACCGGTGGTCTCCGCCGCCGCCCTGTTCGGGGCGTGCGCGCTAGGGGCGCTACAGGTGTTCCTGCTCTTTGGCATGAACGTCAGGCCGCGTGAGGAAAGCGACGTCCGGAAGCGCATGGCAGTAGGGCCTCTGGCCTTCGTCATGCTGTACCTGGCAGTGGACTCGGTCGGCTTCCCGTTGAGCACAACTGCGGCCCTTGTCGCGGCGCACGTCGTCACAGGTTCCATCGCCGCGCCGATCACCCTCGTGCTCGGCGTGTGCTTCTTCCTCTGGCTCTGACTGGGAACCCGCGCCGGGGTGAGCCGTCTACGCGGCCGCGGCCTCGTACGTGTCGATGTCCGCGGAGTATTCGAGCGTCCAGCGAATGTCGTCGAGGCCGCTCTACACGCACCCTGACTGAGCCGGCGGGGATCTCGTTCGCATCCCCGGCGCAACAAGAGCAAGGCATGGAGGCAGGAGAGGGTACATGAAAGCCGTAGTCGCGTGGCTCGTGTGCGCAAGCATCGCCTCTGCCGCCGCCGCGAAGACTGAGCGTATTGGCATGGCGTGGCGCACCCTCCCGTCACCGGACGGCGCGTCGCTGGTTTATATCGCTGAGCACCGCGTTGACGATGAGAGCGAATACTCCCTGACGCTGAAGACGGACATCGAAGCGGGCATACCGACGCTCACCTACAGCCTTACGCCGCGGTACGCGCAGGTCGTGGACGCGCCGTCGGGCGAGGCGGTGGCGTACCTGGCCGTCGACTTCACGAATTGGTGGGCCGTCTACGTGTACGGAGACGCGCTCGCGTGGCCGCACCCGTATCCCGCGATCCAGCCCGGGTCGAACGTGCGGGGCCATCGCGTCCAGTGGTCCACGGACAGCGCCCATGTGCGCTGCAGGATCTCGCGCAGTATCGGAGTGTCCCTGCCGAAGTGGCGCGTTGGAACAGTTGGGGGTGCGCTCGTCATGCCAAGGGCCGCGACCGAGATTGAATGGGCGGAGCCGGCCGAGACGACGGAACCGCCCGAGTTCATGTCTCAGCAGCAGCCGGCCGTGTCGAGGGGCATGCCCATGGCGTGGCAGGCCGATTCCCAGGCGCTGTACGTGGCGGACGGGGAGGGAGTGTGGCGCGTCACTCTCGGTGAACCGTTCATGCCCATGTGGGACATGGTATATGCGACGGAGCACACGCAAGCTCTGGCGATGTCGCCCTCGGGAGAGTTCCTCGTGGTTGAGGCGGGTGTGGGGGGCGAGCGCGAGATCCACGAGTTGTGGCTAAGGCCCGAAGGCGTTGAGACCCGCCTAGTGCGCGGCGGGTGGGAGCCGGCCTTCGCGCCAGAGGACGACGTGTACTACTTTGGCAGCCAGGAGGGCTTCTACGTCGTCCGGGTAGGGGCAGATCCCATCCTACTTGTCCCGCTCGCGGTGAACACCGATGGCTTCTGACCCGGCGCTATCCGCCAAGGGCGCCGCTGCGCAGCGACGCGGCGTCCCGTCGAAGCAACCGGGTACGGCCGCGGCATGCGCCGTCTTGGTTCTCGTGCGGTGGGGCGTCGGGATCGGCTCCGAGGTTGTCCTCGATGTCGGTCGGATCGACGGTAGGTTTCACCTGACACCCGCGTGGGCGCTCGTCGCCGCTACTACCTGGCTTGGGCTCCTCTCCGGGTTGCTGTGGTTCGTTGTGATCGCGTACCGGCCGCCACTGCGCTGGGCGTTCCGACGGATAGGTGTCTGGGAATCCGCGATCCTGATAGGCGCGGCGTGGCCCTTGGCATGGGTCCACGTAGTCGAAGCCGGCGTGTGGCGCCGCTACTGGCCTCGGTGGCTGTGGACCGGCGATGCGCCACTTGGCGCATCGGGCCTGCTGGAAGCGTTCGCCGACGCTTCCGCGCTCCTGTCCGTGGCGGGCCTGACGTGCGTAGTGATGCTCGCCGTCGTGCAGGTGATCGTGTTCCTCGCCTTGAATATCACGCCACCCGCCGTGGAAGAATTGCGAACGCTCAAGGAGGCGCTGTCCTCCGGCGTGCCGTTCATCACCATAAGAGGGACGCGGGGCGCCGGGGGGCCGCCGCAGAAGCTCGCTGTCGGGCTTCCCGTCGGGCTCCTCGTGCTATACCTGATGTTCGATTGCGTCGGCTTCCCGGTGAGCACGTCGGTGGCCCTCATGGGGGCGTACGCACTTACGGGGACGATCGTCGCCCCGAGCGTGCTGGCCGCCGCCGTCTGTGTGTTCCTGTGGATCTGACGCGCGACACGCCTACGCGCCCGAAGGGCCAGCCGCAGCTTCGAACCTGTCGATGTCTGCGGCGTATTCGAGTGTCCACCCGATGTCATCCAGGCCGTTGAGCATGCACCGCTTGCGGAACGCGTCGACCTCGAAGGCGTGTTCGGCGCCGTCGGGCTCGGCGACCACCTGCCGTTCAAGGTCGACCGTAACGGCATAGCCTTCGGTGGCGCCGACGCGCGAGAACAGCCCGTCAACGACCTCCTCACCCAGCTCGATGGGCAGGACGCCGTTCTTGTAGCAGTTGTTCTTGAAGATGTCCGCGAACGACGGCGCGATCACGGCTCGGAACCCGTACTCAAGCAGCGCCCAAGGCGCGTGCTCACGCGAGCTTCCGCACCCGAAGTTGTCGCGGCTCAGAAGCACGCTCGCGCCTTCGAATCGCGGCGCGTTCAGGCTGAACTCCGCGTTCGGGCTCCCGTCTTCGTTGTAGCGCCAATCGAAGAACAGGAACTCGCCGAAGCCAGTCCGCTCGATCCTCTTGAGGAACTGCTTCGGGATGATCTGGTCCGTGTCGACGTTCACCGCGTCCAACGTTGCGACGATGCCCGAGTGCTGCACGAAAGCTTCCATCGTGTTCCCCTTCATGCCCAGGTGCGTACGTCGACGAAGTGACCGGCGATCGCTGCGGCGGCTGCCATCTCGGGCCCGACCAGATGCGTCCGTCCGTCCTTGCCCTGCCGCCCCTCGAAGTTGCGGTTCGACGTGCTGGCGCACCGCTCTCCGGGGGCGAGCTTATCGGGATTCATGGCGAGGCACATAGAGCATCCGGCCTCACGCCACTCGAAGCCCGCCGCGCGGAAGACCTCATCGAGACCTTCGCTCTCGGCGTCTGCCTTGATCTTCCGTGACCCCGGCACGACCATCGCGTTAACCGACGGGTGTACCGTCCGACCGCGAATGACCGAGGCTGCTGCGCGCAGATCGCTCAGCCGCGAATTCGTGCAACTGCCGATGAACACCCGGTCGATGGAGACGCCGGCGATCGGAGAGCCGGGATCGAGGCCCATATACTCGAGCGACCGCTCGGCCGCCCGCCGCTCGTTCACGTCGGCGATGGCGGCCGGGTCGGGGGTCCCGCCAGTGATGTCCGTCACCTGCCCAGGGTTCGTACCCCACGTGACGTGCGGCGCCAACTGGTCAGCCTCAATGACAACGACGTGGTCGTACTCGGCGCCGTCGTCCGTCCGCAGCGCGTCCCACGTCGCAAGCGCCGCCTCCCACTCCGCGCTGGACGGTGCATAGGGTCGACCGGCGAGGAACTCGTATGTCTTCTCGTCAGGAGCGACCAGGCCTGCGCGCGCTCCCGCCTCGATGGTCATGTTGCACACGGTCATGCGCTCTTCCATCGACAGCGCGCGGATGCCTTCGCCCGTGTACTCCACGGCGTACCCAGTTCCTCCCGCCGTGCCGATGCGTCCGATGATGGCGAGGACGAGGTCTTTCGCGGTCACGCCGCCAGGCAGGACGCCGTCGACGCGGATCTCCATGGTCTTCGGGCGGTCTTGTAGGAGGCACTGCGTCGCGAGGACGTGTTCCACCTCGCTTGTGCCGATACCGAACGCCAGCGCGCCGAATGCGCCGTGGGTCGCCGTGTGGCTATCGCCGCAGACGATGGTCGCGCCCGGCTGTGTCAGTCCGAGTTCCGGCCCGATCACATGCACGATGCCCTGCTCCGGGCTGTCGAGATCGTATAGCGTGATGCCGAACTGCTCACAGTTCGCGGCCAACGTGTCCATCTGCTTCGCCGCGATCACGTCGGCGATGGGGAGGGACTGGTCGGTGGTCGGGACATTGTGGTCCATCGTGGCGAACGTCTTGTCGGGGCGGCGGACTTCGCGCCCGGCGAGCCGAAGCCCCTCAAACGCCTGCGGAGAGGTCACCTCGTGAACGAGGTGGAGGTCAATGTAGAGAATCGTGGCCTCGCCCGCGTTGGCGCGGACGATGTGGCTGTCCCAGATCTTGTCGACCATCGTCTTGGGAGTCTTCGATTCCGACATTGCCTTGCTCCGTTGGCCCCTCGTGCGACCGTTGTGTGTGGGTGATGAGGCTTGCTGAATAATACGCGGCGCGATTCCGGACGGACAACCGCAAGCCGCCTGAAGCAAAGACGGCGGGCCAACTAGGACCCGCCGTCCGTGCAGTATGATCGTCCGACGTTGACCTAGTCCTCGGCGGGCGCGGCCAGCGCGGCGTCGTCCGGTGGCGGCAGAGGCGTGTCCTCGTTCGCCAGGGGCCGATGCGCTTCGACGGTCAGACGGCGGTGCTCCGTGAGTCCCGTGCCGGCGGGGATGAGACGTCCCATGATGACGTTCTCCTTGAGCCCGCGCAGGGTGTCGCGCTTGCCCATGGCCGCCGCCTTCGTCAGGACGTTCGTCGTCTGCTGGAACGATGCCGCCGAGATGAACGACTCGGTGCTGAGCGCCGCCTTGGTGATGCCCTGCAACAGCGGGGCGGCCTCGGCCGAACTCCCGTCGCTCTCGAACACCAAGTGGACCGTCTCGAGTCCAGCGGTCTTCAGTTGGTCCAGCAATTCGCCGGACAGCACGCCGCCTTCTTCGGCGACGACTTCGCCGTCGATCTCGACGTTCTCACCCAGTTCGCCGCCGACGTATTCGTCCGCCGCCTCCAGCGAGACTTCCGCCACGTGCGCCAAGGGGTGAGCGGCGAGACGGCTGTTCTCGCGCCGGAACGCCGTCAGCGGGATCTCGTCGCCTTCGAGGAAGTCCGTGTCCCCAGCGTCGGTGACGCGCACCTTCTTCATCATCTGGCGGATGATGACCTCGCAGTGCTTGTCGTTGATCCGCTCGCCCTGACGACGGTAGACCGCCTTGATCTCCTTGACGATGTACCGCTGCACCTCATCCTTGCCCTTGATGTCGAGGATGTCGTGAGGGTTAAGCGAGCCATCCGTCAACGGGTCACCGGCTTCGAGGTAGTCGCCCTCCTGGACGATGATGAACTTCCCGAGCGGGATCTTGTACTCCCGGTAGTTGTCGGGCGCGTCTTGCGGCGTCACGCGGACAACCTGCATCCCACGGCTCATGCCCTGGAACGAGATGGCCCCAGTGATTTCGGAGATCGTCGCCGCGTCCTTCGGCTTGCGGGCCTCGAACAGTTCCGTTACACGCGGCAGACCGGTCACGATGTCCGATGTCTTCGCGGCCTGTCGAGGCATGCGCGCCAGGGTATCGCCCGGCAGCACCTCGACAGCGGCGTTCACAGACAGTCGGGCGCCAGCGGGAAGCACGTACGACTCGATGACCTCACCGTCCGCGGCGGTCAGGATCTCGGCGCGCGGCATGTTCTCACGGTAGTCCGTGATGACGCGCTCGCGCTGCCCGGTCGTCTCATCGACCAACTCCTCGAGCGTCACGCCCGGGATGACATCCTCGAACCGCACCACGCCCTTCACCTTCGTTAGGATCGGCACGTGGTCGTCCGCCCAGGTGAACAGCTCGTCGTCGCGGACGACGGTCTGCCCCTCGCTGACAAGAACGCGCGCGCCGGCAGGCACGCGGCGGCGTTCGCGCTCCCGACCGTCCGGTCCCTCGATCGACAGCGTCCCGTTCCGCAGTGCAAGGACATCCCCGTTCGGCCGGTCGGTCGTCTCCAGGTTGTGGTAGACGACGACGCCTTCCCGCGCGCGAGCGTGGATGCGGGATTCCTCACCAGTCGCTGCTGACGCGGCGCCTCCGGTGTGGAACGTACGCATCGTGAGCTGAGTCCCCGGTTCACCGATCGACTGCGCGGCGATGATCCCGATGGCCTCGCCAACATCCACGAGTCGATGGTTCGTCAGGTCCATGCCGTAGCACATCTGGCACACGCCCCAGATGGTCTCGCACGTCAGAGGCGAGCGGACGGTCACCTCAATGAGCTCGACATCGTCGAGGGTGCGCGCCGTCTCGACGCCGATGACTTCGTTTGTCGCCACCAACTCTTCACCGGTGGTGGGATCGACGATCGGGTGCGCTGTGACGCGACCGATAAGGAGCGACGAGAGCGTGGAGCCCTCTTCGTCGGCCTCCATTTCCGTCTTTGTCACGCCGTCGAGCGTGCCGCAGTCATCCGTCGTGACGATCACGTCCTGCGAGACATCAACCAGCTTCCTCGTGAGGTAACCAGAACTCGCGGTCTTGATCGCGGTATCGGCGAGACCTTTCCGCGCGCCGTGTGTGGAGATGAAGTACTCCAACACACTGAGCCCCTCGCGGAGCGACGTGAAGATCGGCCGTTCGATGATACTGCCGTCCGGCTTCGCCATGAGACCGCGCATCCCGGCGATCTGACGCATCTGGTCGTACCGCGCGCGGGCGCCCGAGTCCGCCATGATGTGGACCGGGTTGTAACCCTCGGCGTACTGCTCCTCAGTGCCGCCGTTGCTTCCCGTCGCCGCCTCTGGCAGGGCCGCGGCTGCGTCCTGGATCGCTTCGGACCCACTCGGCAATGCGGACGATCCCTGGTTCGCCGTAGACCGACCCAGCGTATCGAAGAGGCTCGCCTGCACGTCTTCGGTCAGGCGCGCCCACACCGCGACGATGCGATTGTATCGCTCGCCGTCACTGATTCTTCCGGCAAGGTACTGCTCGCGGATGGTGTCGACTTCCGCCTCGGCTTCGCTGCGGAGCCGAGCGCGATCGGCCGGCACGGCGAAGTCCGTGATGGCCAACGACAGCCCGGAGATCGTCGCGTACCGGAAGCCAATGCCCTGTAGCTCGTTCAGCAACTCCACGGCGCGACGGTTGCCGAGCGTGCGGAAGCACTCGGCGACCAGATCCTCCAAGCCACGCGTCTTCAACTCTCGGTTCACGAACGGCAGTCGGACGACATTCCCGCTCGTGTCTTCGCAGTCGAACAGGAGTTCCGGCGGGAGTGTCTGGTTGAACAGCACGCGACCGGGCGTCGACCGGAGAATCCCGGAGACGCCATCGTGCGACACGCGTACGTCGACGACGTCGTGCACCTGAACGTGCCCGGCTTCATAGGCGTAAGCGACGTCCCCGGGCGATGCGAAGCACAACGGCGTTTCGCGGCCGGGCTCCTCGCCCTCCCGCAGTAGGTGCCCGCCAAGGCCCGTGGTCCGGCCGATGACGGCGTCCACTTCCTTAGTGAGATAGTTGCAGCCCAGCACCATGTCGAGGTCCGGCACCGCAATCGGGTTCCCGTGCGCCGGCTTCAGGATATTGCGGATCGACGCCATGAGGAACTGAGCCTCAACCTGCGCCTCCGGCGACAGCGGCACGTGGACAGCCATCTGATCCCCATCGAAGTCCGCGTTGAACGCGGAACACACGAGGGGGTGAATGCGGATGGCCTCGCCTTCGACGAGGTGCGGCTGGAAGGCCTGGATGCCCAGACGATGCAGTGTCGGCGCCCGGTTCAGCAGAACCGGGTGCTCCTGGATAACCTCCTCCAGGACCTCCCACACCTGCTCGTCGAGACGCTCTGTCATCCGCTTGGCGGACTTGATCGTCGTGGCGTAGTTGCGCTCCTGCAGCTTTCGGATGATGAACGGCTTGAACAGCTCGAGCGCCATCTTCTTCGGCAGGCCGCACTGGTGCAGCTTCAACTCGGGACCGACCACGATCACTGAGCGACCGGAGTAGTCCACGCGCTTGCCGAGGAGGTTCTGACGGAAGCGGCCCGGCTTGCCCTTGAGCATGTCGCTGAGCGACTTCAGCGGACGGTTCCCCGGCCCCTTCACGACGCGGCCGTGCTTGCCGTTCTCGATCAGCGCGTCGACGGCCTCCTGTAGCATCCGCTTCTCGTTGCGGATGATGACCTCCGGCGCCTTCAACTCGACGAGCCGCTTCAGGCGGTTGTTCCGGTTGATGACGCGCCGATAGAGGTCGTTCAGGTCCGAGGTCGCGAACCGACCACCGTCCAGCGCCACGAGTGGCCGCAGTTCTGGCGGCATCACCGGGATAACGTCCAGCACCATCCACGACGGCTGGTTCTCCGTCTTCTGCAGCCCACGGACCAACCCGAGCCGCTTGCGGATCTTCTTCGCCTTCTGCTTCGAGTTCGTCGCCGCCAATTCGGCTTCCATCAGGGCGGCTTCCTGCGACAGGTCGATGCTGTCGAGGATCTCCTTTACCGCCGCCGCGCCCGTTTCCGCGCGGAAGTGGTAGCCCCGATCCAGCAGTTCCTGATACTGCTCCTCGGTCAGGCGGTCCTTGAACTCCAGCGGGCTGTCGCCCGAGTCCAGCACGAGGTACGCCTCGTAGTACAGGACGCGCTCGAGTTCTTTCAGTGAGAGATCGAGAAGGAGACCAAGGTGACTCGGCACGCTCTTGAAGAACCAGATGTGCGACACGGGCGTTGCGAGTTGCACGTAGCCCATGCGCTCGCGACGCACCTTGGAGAGCGTCACCTCAACCCCGCAGCGCTCGCACACAACGCCCTTGTACTTGATGCGCTTGTACTTGCCGCACGAGCATTCCCAGTCCTTGGTAGGCCCAAAGATGGCCTCGCAGAACAGGCCGTCTCGCTCAGGCCGGAACGTGCGGTAGTTGATCGTCTCGGGCTTCTTCACCTCGCCTGTGGTGAAGGAGTTCGGATTGGGGTTTTTCGCCCAATCCTTGATCTTCTCAGGGGACGCCAACCGAATGGAGATGGCGTCGAAGTGCCGAATACTGTGCGTGGGTAGATAGCGAGCCAAGGGCTACACCCTCCAGAGGCCGTTGGAGACGGGACCTGCGTCGATGAAGTCGATAACCGGATGTCCGCCGTGCGTCAGTCGGAGAAGATGCGCGATTGGTCCGACTGCTGCGGCGGGGGAGGATAGTATGAATCCTCGCCGTCCGGTGCGTCGGGTTCCTCGAGCGTCACGTCGAGACACAGGCTTTGCAGCTCTTTGACGAGGACGTTGAACGACTCCGGCGTGCCCGGCTCAGGCGTATTCTCGCCCTTGACGATCGACTCGTACACCCGAGTCCGTCCCGTCACGTCGTCCGACTTGATGGTGAGGATCTCCTGCAGGAGGTGCGCTGCCCCGTACGCCTCAAGCGCCCACACTTCCATCTCGCCGAAGCGCTGCCCGCCCAACTGGGCCTTCCCGCCCAGAGGCTGCTGCGTCACCAGCGAGTACGGCCCGATGGACCGCGCATGGATCTTGTCCGCCACGAGGTGGTTCAGCTTGAGCATGTAGTGCACGCCCACGGTGACCCGTTGGTGGAACGGCTCGCCGCTGCGACCGTCGTAGAGCTTGATCTTCCCGCTGGCCGGCAGGCCGGCGGCCTCCAGTTCGTCCTGGATCTCCTGCTCGGTGGCGCCGTCGAACACAGGTGTCGCCACCTTGATGTCCTGCTGAAGCGCCGCCCATCCGAGGTGCGTCTCGAGGATCTGGCCGACGTTCATGCGGCCGGGAACCCCGAGCGGATTCAGGACCATGTCAACGGGCGTCCCGTCTTCCAGGTACGGCATATCCTCGATCGGCAGGATCTTCGCGATCACGCCCTTGTTGCCGTGGCGGCCGGAGAGCTTGTCCCCGACGGAGATCTTCCGCTTCGTGGCGATGTACACCTTCACCAGCTTGAGGACGCCTGGCTTCAGTTCGTCGCCCTTGCGGATCTTCTCGACGCGTTCGTCCTTCTCGTCGGCCACGGAGCGAATACGCGCCTGCGCCAACTGACGCATCTGCCGTATCCGGTCCATCGTCGCGGCGTCCGTGACGATCGCCTCGTTGATGTCCGCGGCGGCGTCTGCGACTTCCTCCGTGATCTCGTCGCCGCGAGCGGCAACATCGCCGTCTTCACCACGCAGCGGAGCCGCGAGGCCCTTGCCGATGACGAGGCGCTTGGTCTGCTCGCGCAGCCCCTGGTTGATGAGCGCCTCGCGTTCCTGGCGCATCACTTCCGCGACCTTGACCTGCGCGTCCTCGCGCAGTTCGCTCTGATGGTCGCGGTCGCGCTCCTTGCGCGCGAACACGCGAGTGTCGATCACGACGCCAGAGGTGCCCGGACGCGCTTCCAGCGATGCGTCCTTGAAGTCGCCGGCCTTGTCTCCGAAGATCGCTCGGAGGAGCTTTTCCTCGGGTCCCAGTTCGCTCTCGCCCTTGGGAGTCACCTTACCGACCAGGATGTCCCACGGGTCGATGCAGGAACCGATCTGGACGACGCCCTCGTCGTCCAGGTTCAGCAGAGCTTCCTCGCTCTTGTTGGGGATGTCCTGGGTGATCTCTTCCTTGCCCAACTTCGTGTCGCGCGCCTCCAGGCTGAATTCCTGGATGTGGATCGACGTCAGGATGTCATCCCGCACCAGCCGCTCGCTGATGAGAATTGCGTCCTCGAAGTTGTAGCCCTCCCAGGGCATGAACGCGACGACCACGTTGGCGCCTACGGCCAACTCGCCCTTCTCGGTGGCGCTGCCGTCGGCGATGACATCGCCCGCCTTGAGAGGCTGACCTCTGCGCACCACGGGCTTCTGGTCGATCACCGTGTTGCTGTTGGACCGCTTGTACTTGATGAGGCGGTAGACGTCGTACCCCATGTCGCTGAAGGAGTGCTCACCCTCGTGCGACAGGTCCGCGTCTTGCGTCCGCACGATCACCTCGTCGGCGGACACGCTCTCGACGGTGCCGTCGCGCTTCGCGATGACCACCGCGCCAGAGTCCAACGCCGCCTTGTATTCGGAGCCGGTGCCCACGATCGGCGACTTTGGAGCCAGTAGGGGAACGGCCTGTCCCTGATAGTTCGCGCCCATGAGGGCGCGCACAGCGTCGTCATGCTCCAGGAACGGGATGAGCGCGGCCGATATGCCGACCACTTGCTTCGGTGACACGTCCGTGTACGCGACGTTCTCGATGGGGCTCTCCATGTAGTTGCCCCGGTGCCGCGTGAACACTCGGTTGTCGCCTTCTGCGCGGTCCTCTTGCGCCATGTCCGACTGCGCAATGACGTGCAGATCCTCCTGGTCCGCGGTCAGGTAGTCGATACTTCCCTCGACCACCTTCCCGTTCTCCACGCGTTGGTACGGGGTCTCGAGGAACCCGTACTCGTTGACGCGCGTGTACGTGCTGAGGTAGAGGATCAGCCCAACGCCTGGGCCTTCCGGCGTCTGGATCGGGCAGATACGGCCGTAGTGGGTGTGATGCACGTCGCGGGCGTCGTATGTCGCGCGATCTCGGTGCAGACCCCCCGGTCCCAGCGCGGTGATTCGGCGCTTGTGGACCAACTCGTCGAGCGGGTTGTTCTGGGACATGAACTGGGACAACTGGCTGCTGCCGAAGAAGTCCTTGACCGCGCTTACCAACGGCTTCGGGTTGATGAGGTCGTTCGCCGTCTTCTGGTCCAGTTCCTGAGCCTGGATGGTCATGCGCTCGCGGATATTGCGAGTCATGCGGTGCAGCCCGGTGCGAACCGTGTTTTCCAGCAGCTCGCCCACGGCGCGCACGCGTCGATTGCCCAGGTGGTCTACATCGTCTACGAAGTACTCGCCCGCCATGACCTTGAGCATGTACCGCAACGCCGCGACGATGTCATTCCGACCCAGCACGCGGAGAGTCGGGTCGTTGTCTACCTCTAGCTTCTTGTTGAGCTTGTACCGCCCAACCCGCGAGAGGTCGTATCGCGTCTCGTCGAAGTAGAGGCGATCGACGCGCTGTTTCGCCGTGTCCACCGTCGGAGAGTCGCCCGGCTGTAGGGTCCGGTAGATCTCGAGGAGGGCGTCCTCCTGCATCTTCGTGGTATCCGGCTGCGTCTTGATCGGATCCTTACGCAGCGTGTTCAGGACCGGCGTCAGCCACGACGATCCTTGGTCGGACACCAGCGCGATGGAGTGCACGCCGGCTTCGAGGAAGTTGAAGACGAGGCCTTCGTCGAGTTCGACGCCTACCTCGGCGAGTGTGACGCCTTCCTCGGCGTCTTCCAGCACGCTCTGCGCCAGGACACGACCCACGAGGTGTGACAGGTCCGCCTTGGGCGCGCCGACAACGGCGACCGTTTCGAGGCCATCCTCACGGGCCTGCGCGAGCGCCTCTTCCGTGAGCGCTGCGCCGGACTCGCCGTACAGCTCGCCGGTTTCCTCGTTCACGAGAGCCGCGGCGAGTGGCCTGCCGACGTACTCCGCGGCGGCCGATACGTCCACGTCCTGAGAGTCGTACAGCGATTCGATATCCGGCGCGGAGAACATGCCGACGATGTCCGCATCCGTTACCCAACCAAGCGCGCGAAGGAACGTCGACGCGTGGCGCCTCTTGTGCTTGTCCAGACGCACATGCAGCACGCTGTGCACGTCCGACTCAAACTCGAGCCAGGCTCCGCGGATCGGGATTACCTGCGCCGTGTACGTCTTGCGGCCGCTGGGCTGTGTGTCTTCCTTGAAGATCACGCCCGGCGAGCGGTGGAGCTGACTGACGATGACGCGCTCCGCGCCGTTCACGATGAACGTGCCGCGCTCGGTCATGAGCGGTATTTCGCCCATGTACACTTCCGAGTCGCGTACTTCCTCGATGGAGCGTTCCTCGTCGCCCTTGCCCTTCTCACGGATCGTGAGGCGTACGCTGACCTTGAGTGGGATGGCGTACGTCATCCCGCGATCCTGGCATTCGTTGATGTCGTACTTGGGCCGACCAAGATCGTAGGATAGATATGCGATGGATGCCGTACCGCTGAAATCCTCGGCGTGGAGCATCTCGCGGAAGACGGATTCCAGCCCGACATTCGCCCGTTCCTCGGGCTTTACGTCGCGCTGCAGGAAGTCGTCATAGGAGCGTCGCTGAATCTCAACAAGATCCGGCAGGTCCAAAACCTCGGGAATCTTGCCGTATGACCGCCGTACCGTTTTGCCAACTCGGATGTCGTGGGGCATGGGACCTCCTGCGAGGCTAAGACACAGCGATAGAGGCAGAATGGCGCAACTTAGTATGCTAGGCCTTTGTCATGCCGGTGTCAAGCACATTCTGGCCGACGACGGATTTCGCCCCTCGTGACGGCGTCAGCGCCACGCCGCTGCCCACTCCCGCGTGTGGCAGTCGCTACGGATACGCCACTCCCGAAGCTCGTCCAGAAGCCCGCGCTTGACCGCTGAGTGGGCCGGGTCGCGCCACAGGTTCTCGACCTCGCCGGGGTCCGCCCGTAGGTCGAACAACTGTCCGTCTGGGTCGTCGATGAAGTGCACGAGCTTCCATTCCGCGCTGCGCACCATCGTCACGAACTCCGTTTCCTGAAGGATGCCGTCGCGGCCGTGCTCCGCGAACACATGACCGCGGGGTGCCCACGTATCCCCGGCCAACGCCGGCAGCAGGGATTCGGCCTCCATCGTCTCCGGGGGAGTAACGCCCGCGAGTTCGAGCAGCGACGGCCCGATGTCCATCTGCTGGCAAAGCCCGTCGATCTCGCGGCCGCCATCGAACCGCCCCGGCGCCCACACTATAAGGGGCATCCGCGTGATGGTGTCGTACATCGTCCACTTCTGGCTGTGCCCGTGGTCGGTAAGGCAGTCGCCGTGGTCGGACGTGAACACGACGACCGAGTTGTCGAGGTACCCCTGCTCGTCCAGTGCCGACAGGATCTCCCCGATCTTCTCGTCGATCATCGTCACGTTCGCGAGGTAGTACGCCCGCTGACGATGCCGCTGCTCCTCGGTCGGGTCGAGCAGGTGAACGACCGAGTCGTGGTCGACTTCGTGGTTGTGCTCGCGCATGAGGCGGAACGGGCGTGGCTGACCGGCCAGCTCCGCGTCCGTTACCTCGGCGAGCGGCAGGTCGCGCTCCATGTACGGCTCCGCATGGCGGGGCGTAGGGTCGTACGGCGGATGCGGCCCTGGGAACCCGATCTGAAGGAACAGTGGCTCCTGCGTGGGTTTCGTGCGCAACCACCAGGTGGCCATGTCGCCCACGAACACGTCCGAGTGCATGTCCTCGGGGAGGAGCCAGTCGAACGCGCCGAGGCTTTCCCGATACTCGGGGAGCTCGCGATACAACTCGCGCTGCTGTTTGACGAGGCCGCGCGCGTGGAGCGCCTTGTCCCACTCGTCGAAGTAGTAGCGCTCCTCGAGGTACCTGTCCTTGTTCTCCACCACGTATCGCTCGTGGAAGCCGAGCGGCGTATCGTAGGGATACGTGTGCATCTTGCCGATGTTCACGCATCGGTACCCGCTGGCCGCCAGCGACTCAACCCAGGAGTGCCGCCACGTGTCCGCGTTCCGGAGTATCCCCGTCGTGTGTGGGTAGTACCCCGTGAACAACGAGGCGCGCGATGGCGCGCACGACGGCGCCGATATGTGGCAGTTGGTGAACGTCACACCCTCGCGGACAAGTCGGTCGAGGTTCGGTGTGTCTACATGCGGGAAGCCGAGCGAGGCGATGGTGTCGTACCGCTGTTGGTCCGTGATGATGAAGATGATGTTGGGGCGTGGTGTGTCCATGCTGCCTCCGAAATGGCGGCGGGAGCCGCCGTGGCCTGACGGGTTCGGGTCAGCCGTCGAGTCGTTCGCGCACGCGCGACGCCAGGGTCTCGCCGATGCTGAGCGAGGCCGTGGCCGCTGGCGAGGGGGCGTTCAGGACGTGTAGCGCGCTCTCCGTTTCGACGATGGAGAAGTCGTCGAGAAGGCTGCCGTCCTCCGCTACAGCCTGCGCGCGAACGCCCGCGCCGCCGGCGCGTACATCTTCTCGCCGTACGTCGGGGATCAGCTTCTGTAGCGCCCGAACGAACGCTCCCCGGCTGAACGACCGGTGCACCTCCATCATCCCGGTGCGCCAGTGCTGGGATGCCATGCGCCAGAAGCCGCCGTACGAAGCGATCCCGAGGGCGTCGCGCGGCGAGAAGCTCAGCTTCCGGTACCCCTCACGGCGAAGCGCGAGCACGGCGTTCGGCCCTGCCTCGACGCCGCCACCAATCATGCGCGTGAAGTGCACGCCGAGAAACGGGAAGCGTGGATCCGGCACCGGGTAGATCAAGTTCTTGACGAGCGAGTGCTTGGCTGGAACGAGTTCGTGGTACTCGCCGCGGAAGGGCACGATCCGCGACTCCAGCCGGGCTCCAAATGCCCGCGCCATACGGTCACACTGGAGGCCTGCGCAGTTCACGACGTATCGGCAGGCGAAGTCGCCCGTCGACGACCGGACCACGGTCTCACCGGCCCGCGTTGTTCGCCCCGTAACGCGCGCGCCGACATGCACCGTTCCGCCCGCTTCCTGAACGCGCCGCGCCATCGCCGCGGCCACGTCGGCGTAGTCCACGATGCCTGTGTCGGGAACGAGCAGCCCGGCGACTCCCGTGACGTGTGGTTCGTGCTCGCGCACCTCCTCGCCTGACAGCCTTCGCACTCCCGCCAGCCCGTTGGCGCGGCCGCGGCGTTCCAGCTCATCCAGGCGAGGAATCTCCTCTGGATCTGTCGCGACGACGACCTTGCCGCACCGCTCGTGCGCGATCCCGTGCTCCTCGCAGAACCGGTACATGGCCTCACGGCCACGAACGCAATTCTGCGCCTTCAGGGACTCGGGTCGATAGTAGAGACCGGAATGGATGACGCCGCTGTTGCGGCCTGTCTGGTGTGCGGCGAGTCGCTGTTCCGCCTCAAGCACGATGACGCGGGAGGCGCCCCCGTCCGTGATGGCCATGGCCGTCGCTAGCCCGACGATGCCCCCGCCGATGATGACCACATCCGCGTTACCGTCCAACTGATGCTCCGCTGAGGGCGAGGCGCAACTGCAATCGGCTATGGTAGCATCATACCATACTGTCCCCGCGACCGCTGCTGAGGCGGAGGGGTCGCGTAGATGAAGGGAAGGCGGTTGGTTACATCGCTCGCGCTCTCCGTTTGGGTCGGCCTCGCCGTAGGCCTGTACGCCGAGGATCTGGACACGACGAGCGTCGCCGATGAAGCCACCGTCGGGGTCGTGGAATTCCGCACGACCTCCGCCTGGGAGATCGAGGACGACGTCGAGGAGGCGGATCCCGCAGACCTTGCCCATGTCGCTTCGTGTCGTGCGCAAATGGATCAGATCGCGGCCGCCATTGGCGCGTTCCGCGTCGCCACGGGAGAGGACTACCCCGTGTGGCTGTCCGACCTCGCCACCGATTATCTTTGCGACGACGCGTTGCTGCTCTGCCCTGCCGACGAAGCTGGCGGCGATTCCCTGGCGACTAGGGCGCAGGACCCGCACCGCCCGGTGAGCTACCTTTACGAACTCTCGCCGTCTGACTTCGAAACGCGGCGCGGCCAGGTCCGCCAGTTCGGGGGCATCGTGCCGATCGTCCGCTGCCTGCACCACGTCCATGTGCCGCTCTCCGCGTACGACGGCGACGCCCTGACGGAAGGCGAGGTAGCGCTCTCCATCGGCGACGACCTTCGCGTCTACGCGGGCATCCCCGAGTGGAAGTCGGATCCGCGGTCGCTGGATCGCCTCTACAGCGATATCCGTCGAGGCGTCGCCGAGCATGACGGGGCGTCTCTAGAGGGACACCCGTTCGGCGTGATGAAGCTTCTGTCGGTGGACCAACTCGCGGGGATAAGGGAGGCCCTGGAGGCTGCCGATGCTGACGGGTCTTACGCGACGATGGGCGCCTACCAGAAGCTGGCCGGCGCCTACTACACGCAGATGAATCGACGCGCGGAGGCCATCGATCGGTACGAACGTGCCGCCGCTACACTCCCGTGCAGTGCCGAGGTGCGCTTCGCGCTCGGCGTGCTCTACGGCCAAGCCGGCGAACCGGATCGGAGCGTTGAGGCGCTTGAGGAGGGGTTGCGGTTACAGCCCGACACCGTGGACGTTAGTATGACGCTTGCGCAGCACTACGCCCGGGCGGGCCTACACGGACAGCTGAACCGCGTCTACGCCATCCTCCGGTCCCACTTCCGGCGCGAGAGCCTCGCGCACAACTACGCGCTCGGGAACGTCGCGTACCTCGCCGACGACCTGCAGGTCTCGCGCGAGTCGTTCGAAAGACTGCTCGCGAACTTGCCTCCGGCCACGCCTGCTAGCAGCACCATGCCCAGACAGGCTCTCCGGCGTCTGGCGAGCATCTACGAGCGCCAGGGTGATCGGCGCGGGGCGAACGTCCTCCTCGCCGCGCTTGACCCGGGCATGGGTCAGATCGGCGAGTGTGCGTCGGAAATCCGTGGTGTCTCGGCGTCGGGCGCCCCTGTCGCACTGGCGGATGTCGCCGGTCAAGTCACGGTCATCACCTTCTGGCGATCAGACAACGTGGCTTCCCGCGCGCAACTCGCGTACCTGGAGTCTCTACGGAAACATCTCGCCGGCGCGTTTGTGACCTTCGCTGTGAATGCCGCGCCGCCTGAGTTTCGCGAGCGCGAAGGCCTGTACGCGACCGGTTCCATCCCCGGCCCCGTGGTGTTCGACGCGCCCGCCGCGGTGCGCGCCTACGCCGTTGGGACGGTCCCGAGCGCCGTGCTGTTAGACCGCTCAGGCGTGGTCCGGTACCGGCACTTGGGACATACGCTGGAGGATGAGCGCGACTTTGAGCGCCGCATTCGCGAACTCACGTCCGAGGCGTCCGACGACTGATCCTCTGTCCCTGACGCCTACGCGCATCAGAGCGGCGGAGGCCCACGTGGCAAGCCAAGGCCGCTGAGGGGCTTACGGCGACCCAACCTCACGCGGCCATCACAGACCTGACCGTTGGCGCGCTGCTAGGCGACGGTGGCGCCGGCGTCCCTCACACCCGACGCGGTCGCGTGTCCTCGCCCATCTTCCGCAGTCGGTCGGAGTACCGCACCGGGTACGTGTCCGGGCGCCGCAACGCCGTGTATCGCTGGGGCAGCCGCATCATCTCCGCCGCAGCGTGCGCCCGCGTCTCCTCTAGGGTCGGGAGGGGGCTGCACACGTCGCCCCCTTCCATGACGCGTGCGAGCAGGGGTGCGCCGGGAAGCGCCTCGTCGGCCGCGCCGATCACATCGCCTCCGAAGTCCGGCGCTCGAAAGACCTGCTTGACGCCCGGGTATGTCGCCTTGTCCTCGCTTAGCTTCGCGACGCCAACCGTCCTGCCGCCGTGTGCGTACTCCACCAGCTTGTACACGCCGCTCAGCGCCGGGTCGTCGCGCGAGGTCACCAACTCCGTGCCGACGCCGAACCCGTCGATGGGAGCGCCCTCGTCGACGAGATCCTGGACGAGGTATTCGTTCAGATCGCTGCTGACGACGATCCTGACATCCCGGAGGCCTGCTGAGTCCAATATCGCGCGCGTGTCCCGGCTGCCTTGCGCGAGGTCGCCGCTGTCGATGCGCACCGCCTGCGGCCGCGTGGACATGCGGGTGGCCGCCTGGACGCCTTCTGCTGTCTCGTAGGTATCGACTAGCACGGTTGCGTGGTGTGGGAAAGCGCGCGCGTACGCCTCGAACGCCTCGTCCTGCGACTCGTACGCCATGACGAACGAATGCGCCATCGTGCCGACGATGGGAACGCCCAGCGCGTGGCCGGCGTAGACGTTGGACGTGCCCGCGCACCCGCCGATGTAGGCGGCCCGCGCGGCCAATACCCCCGCCTGCGGTCCGTGCGCGCGCCGCGTCCCGAAATCCACTACCGCGCGCCCAGAGGCCGCGGATACCACGCGCGCGGCCTTGGTAGCCACGAGCGTCTGGTAGTTCACCGTCGTCAACAGGTACGTCTCGATGAGCTGAGCTTCGATGAGCGGCGCCGTGACCGTAAGGAGCGGTTCGTTCGCGAAGACGATGGAGCCTTCCGCGATGGCGTCGACGGAGCCCGTGAACCTGAACTCAGCGAGGTACTCGAAGAAGCCGTCGGAGACCTGCGCGAACGTCGGGTGGGCGCGCAGGTAGTCGATGGCCTCGGGGTCGAAGCTCAGCGTTTCGAGGTACCGCAGCGCCTGCTCCAGCCCGGCGAGCAGGAGATACCCCCGGTCCCGCGGGAGTCTGCGCACGAACATCTCGAAGCTGGCCAGCCCCGTGCGGCCGCTCT
>JABGQA010000152.1 GCA_018644665.1 Candidatus Poribacteria bacterium | reverse complement strand
GTCGGCCCGTCCGGCTGGCAGAAAGACGGCGTCCTGTTCGACAACAGTTGGGGCAGCGACACGTGGAACGGTGTGTGGGAAGCGGAAACAAGGCTGTCCGACAAGGGGTGGAGCGCCGAATACCGCATCCCGTACCACGTGCTCAGGTTCGCGGAGAGCGCCGAGTATATGTGGGGCGTGACCGTGCATCGGAACATCTCGCGGAAGCAGGAAGAGACGCAGTGGATACTGCACCGCGAGGGTGACGGTGGAATCGCATCACGGTTCGGCCACCTGACCGGCATTGAAGGGGTATCACCCCCGACGCATTTAGAAGTTCTGCCGTTCACGTTGGGGCGCTCGTCGTTTGCCGCGCGGGACGACTCAGGATCACGCGCCACGGATCTGTTCGGGTCGACGGGGCTGGACCTGCGCTACGGACTTTCCTCAAACATCTCCCTCAACGCGACGTTCAACCCGGACTTCGGGCAGGTCGAGGCCGACCCCGCAGTCGTCAACCTGAGCGTCTTCGAGACTTTCTTCCGCGAGCAGCGCCCGTTCTTCGTCGAAGGGTCGTCCGTGTTCAACATGCCGGGCGTGTACCTCTTCGGCGTCACCGGGTATAGCTCCCTCTTCCATTCACGGCGCATTGGCCGTCGACCGGGACGCTTCGGCATCCCCGACGGCGCCGCAGAAATCAGCCGGCCGGACGCCTCGACGATCCTCGGCGCCGCCAAGTTGTCTGGGAAAACGGAGAGTGGCATGTCGTTCGCCGTGCTGGAGACGCTAACCGCGGCCGAATACGCTCTCCTCGAAGAGACGACCACCAACCCGGTGACCGGGAAGACGCAGCGCGTGGAGCGCGACCATCTCGTGGAACCCATGACGAATCACTTCGTCGCCCGCGCGGTGCAGGACGTAGGAGCCCTCTCGAAGCTGGGCGCGACGATGACCGCCATGAACGGCGAGGGGTTCGCGCCTGCCTACGTCGGCAGCATCGACGCCACGCGCAGGTTCAGCGAGGGAGGGGCGAGGGTATTCGGCAGGCTTGCCGCCAGCCGCAACGGAGCGTTCGATGACCGGAGCCGCGGATACGAAGGCGCCCTGCTCCTCGAGGATTGGAGTGGGACATGGAGCGGGCAAGCCTACGCCGACGTGCGATCACGAGGATTCGACACGAACGACCTCGGCTTCACGCTCCGGTCCGACATCGTCCAGAGCGGCGCATGGGGATCGCTGGTTCCGAGGCGCCCGTTCTTCATCTTCCGTACGTCCATGTGGATGGTCGACGCGCACTCCAATTGGAACTTCGACGGGGACCGCCTCTCCAGAGGCTACGGCGGGTGGGGCTTCAACACCCTCAAGAACTATTGGGAGTCCGGGTGGGCAATACACCGATACCTCGACCACATTGACGACCTGGCGACCCGCGGAGGGCCGCCGATGTTGATCCCGCCCACATGGGACTGGCGCTCCAACATAGGTACGGATGGCCGCAGACCTGTGAAGCTCGACGCCGAAGTAAGCGGCGGTTGGACAGACGGTCGGATAAGCACGAACAGCAGATACGGCGTTGGGGTGGAGCTGAAGCCCGCCTCGAACGTGCAGGTGTCCATCCAGCCGTCCTACTCGACCCGTCACGACGACTCGCAGTGGGTTGAGAACATGGACGCGGACGGAGACGGCGAGGACGACCGCTTCGTCTTCGGCGAACTCGACCAGGACGTGTTCGACCTGGGCGTCCGCGCCTCCCTGTCCCTGACGACGAAGCTCTCGTTGCAGACATACCTCCAGTCGTTCGTCGTCAACGGCGACTACACGGCGTTCAAGGAACTCGCCGCGCCGAGAACGTACAGCTTCACGCGGGTCGATCAGAGCGAACTCTCCGGCAACCCGGACTTCAGTAACCGGTCACTGCGAGGGAACATGGTTCTCCGGTGGGAGTACGAGCCGGGCAGCACGCTCTTCCTCGTTTGGAGCCAGAACCGGCATGGGTCGGTGGACTTCGACAATCCCGACTTCAAGCCGCTGCCTAGCGTCAGGGACAGCTTCACCGATGACGGCGAGGATGTCTTCCTCATCAAGCTGAACTACTGGATGGGAATGTAGCGAGCGCTCCCTCCGCACTTAGGCCGGTCGGGCTCCTCCGGCCCCGCCGACGCCAAGAGACATGTCCGCATGGCCGACACGCCCGCGCGCCTCGAAGCACTGGATGCCGATCTGTTGGCGTCGATCGTCTCCACGCTGCTGGACGCGTCCCGTTCGGTGGAGGTCACTGCGTGGACGTGGGGGGTCGTCACCGGCGGCGTGGGCGGTCAGGGCGTGTATCGGGTTTCCGGTTCCGCGGTCGTGGACACGGTAGCTACGGAGTGGTCGGTGATCGTCAAGGTGCTACGAAGGGGCGAGTCGGACGCCGAGCCGGCATCGGAGGCGTTCTGGCTGCGTGAGCGCGAGGTGATTCGATCCGGGTTGCTCGACGGCGTCGTGGATGGCGTGTCGATGCCCAAGTGCCTGGCGATCGAGGACATCGCCCACGATGAGACATGGCTCTGGTTCGAGGAGCTTCACAACGACACGCCGCATCCCTGGTCAACGGAGACGTGGGTCGAGATCGCGCGACAGTTCGGGCGGTGGCAGGGCGAGTACCTGGTCGGCAAGCCGTTGCCCTCGCACGAATGGTTGTGCAGAGGGTGGTTGGAGCGGTGCTTCGTCGAGTACGGGCCGCCGGGTCTCGCGGATGAGTCGCATAGGCCGCTGATAGCCAGGCTGTATCCTGGCGATTCCCTGCAGCAGGTCGAGCACTTCTGGGCGCATCGTGACACGTATCTAGCCGCGTACCGTCGCGCGCCGCATGCGGTGGCCCACTTGGATGCGGATCGCCGGAATCTGTTCCTCCGTGGAGGGCGCCTCGTCGCCATAGATTGGGCCTTGGCGAGCATCGAGCCGGCCGGAGCCGATCTGTGCGCGCTCATCGTCGGTGCCGTCTATGCGAAGGAAGTTCGCGGCGAGGACTACAACGACTTCGACCGCGCCGTGTTCCATGGGTACCTGGCGGGTTTGGCGGACGTGGGATGGCATGGAGATCCCGCCACCATCCGGCTGATGTTCCTCATCTCGGCATGCCTCCGCCTGAGCACGGTACTGGCGTCGACTGCGCGCATGCTTGCCGAGAAGCCGGCTGACCCCTTCTGGGATGTGATGGCGACGCTCCTCGGTACGGAAGACAGGGACGAGACCATTCGTCAGTGGGCCCGGGGGAATCAGTTCCTCGCCGAGCGCGCGGAAGAGGCGCGAAGGCTGGTCTAGCGGAGCCGCACGATAGGGAGTGTATGGATGCCTGATATACCGAACGTCGGCGTGCACCTGGCTAGGAACACGATCTCCTGGAGCCGCCGGATCGACGCGCCCGTCGACCGCGTGTGGGAGGCGACCACGAAGAAGAAACACCTTGACGAGTGGTACATGGCCGAAGACCAGACGGAGTTCTGGTTGGGTGGCAAGCACACGTGGTGGCAGGGCGGCACGGTCGATGAATTCGAGCTGATGCGAGGGTTCCGCCTGAGTATGCCCAGCGTGAACGCTTGGCAGCGATGGGCCGTCGAATCCCACCGCGACGGCACGCTGTTCACGTTCGCCGACCGACTAGGAGACGACTTCAGTTTCCGCCCGAAGGAAGAGGCGTGGGAGGAGACCAGAGACGGATGGCGGCAACTGCCAGGCCAGCCGGTAGATCAGCGCCAACCTGGCGGCCTGGGGACGCATTGGGTCGGATTCGCTGCGGGGTATCACTGCTTCGTGGATGCGTTGGACACGTACATCACCGGCAAGTCCGACGGGTATGGAGGCCACGAGCGGCTGTGTGAACTCTACGACAGATGGTACGACGTCTTCTGGGCGGAAGACGGCGGCGGAGCAAGCCTTGAATACGGCGACTAGCCGCCTTCGGACCGGCGGACGCTGACACCGTCCAAGCAAGGAGCAAGAGTATGCCGGATATACCGAATGTGGGTGTGCACCTGGCTAGAAACACGATGTCATGGAGCCGAAGGATCGACGCCCCAGTCGAGCGCGTGTGGGAGGCCGTCACGCGGAAAGAACACCTTGATGAGTGGTATATGGCGGCGCAGCAGACAGAGCTGCGGCTGGGTGGGAAGCACGACTGGTTCCAGGACGGAGGCGTTGTCGACGAATACGAGCCGCTCCGAGCCATCCGCTTCTACGCGCCGAAGAACCGAAGCTGGCAGAGGTTCTCCGTCGAACCTGACGGCGGCAGCTCCGTCTTCACGCTGACCGACCGAATAGGTGACGGGTCGTATTGGCCGGACACGGAGTGGGAAGAGACCGAAGGTGGCTGGGTGCAACTGCCCGAGGAGCGTGTTGCCGTTCGGTCTCCTGGAGGGCGTGGCACGCATTGGGTAGGTATCGCGGCAGGCTACCACGGCTTCGTCGACTCGCTGGACACGTACATCACCGGCAACACTGACGGCTACGCAAGCTACGAGCGCCTCAACGAACTGTATGACGCGTGGTACACCACGTTCTGGGGCGAGGGCGGCGACGGCTGGAGCCTCAAAGACGCCGACTGAGCCGGCTTTGGTCCGCATATCGCGGAACTGCGGAGCAGGCGCCCGGCAGTGGCCTAGGCTCCGCATGGGACGTCAGACCGATGCACGCGTCACTTGGTCGCGAGCACGTTCACGCGACGGAACGTCTCGAAGCACGTGCCGTCCTCCCGCCCGGCTCGCGCGACCATGCGCTCGACGACGGCATCTCGAAACGGCGGCCGCGCGGCGTCCGGCAAGTGGCTCAAGAACGGAACGAGGCTCGGCTGATCGATCCAGCGGACCATGTCCTCGACCGACGGAAACTCGCGATCGGCGTTCTCTCCCCACACGCTCGCTTCACGGAACGGGTGCACGCGTACGAGGGCCTCGTATCCCTCGGGCGACGGCATGAACCACGGCCAGTCGAAGCCGTCGAAGCCGTTGGCGTGCGCTGGGTCGGCCATGAGGTCGCGCACGACCTCAATGAGATGCGAGCAGTTGCCGTCAGCGGCGAAATTGAACCGGATGACGCCGCCCGGTCGCAGCGCGTCGAACGTAGCGTGTAGCAACCGACCGTGGTCTTTCACCCAATGCAGCGCCGCGTTCGAGAAGATCAGGTCGAACTGCCCAGGCATGTCGAGCTGACCGGCGTCGAGGACTCGGAAATCGCAGTTGGGCGCGCCGTTGACCTTGGCGGCATCGATCATGCCCGACGACGCGTCTATCCCGAGGACGCGTCCTCTCGGCACAAGCTGAGCGATCTGTGCGGTCAGCCGCCCGTCGCCACAGCCGATGTCGAGGACATGCTCGTCCCCAGCGATGTCGAGCTCGGCGATTAGCCTCTCACCCCACTCCGTCTGATGTGTCGACGCCGCCGCATATCTGTCCGCGTCGAATTCGTGGCGCGCCATAGGCGTCTCCTCTTGGTCAGAACAGGAATATCCGGTGGCCCTGCGTCCCGCAGATGAAGTCCACTACCGCCCAGAAGCCCCCCGCGCCGAACTCGCCCAGCACGAGACCCAGGAAGAACGGCCGCCACGTCCGGAACGCCTTCAGCCCGCCGCCACGGAGCGCGGTGACCTTGAGCGCCCACCCGAGGAACGTCGAGAACCACAACTGAATCATCGGCCAACTCGGCCCCATCGCATAGCCGATGGGGTGGAACGGGAACCACAGGAAGCGTGCCCGAAGCACGTGCAGCGCCGAGACGACGAGCGCCCCCACTCCCATCCAGCCCGCGCTGTAGTAGTCGGGGTCCGACGGGTTCGTCAGTTGCCCCACGAGTCTCCGAAACGGCAACTGCGGCGCTCCGACGCCGAACCAGCCACTGACCGTCCCCGCGCCGTTCCGGTAGCCGATCACCAACACCGCGCACGCCGACACGGCCATCGTCACGACACACGCCGCGACGACCGACGCCAGGAACCCACGCCGCCGCAACGCGGACGAATCCAGCAGCTTGAGCGAGTCCATCACGCTTGGCATCGGCGACGCCCGCACGTCGAACGCGAACAGCATCTCGGGATACGCGAGAGCCGTCGCGGCACCGGCGCCCAGAACCCGTCCCCCCGCGAACGGAACGAGCAAGTCCGTCGGGCGAAACGGCGTCTGTATGAACAGCAGGCCTCCCTCGCTGACCATCCGGGTCATGGCGATCATCGTCACCAGAAAGACGCCGACGAACCACACGGCGAGCCTTACCGGCGCACCCGCGACCGTCGTCGCGAGGACGAGCAGCGCGACCGACCCGGCCAACCCGAGATACGCCCCCCGTGACGACAGCGGTCCGTCCTCGTCCTCCGGCGGTCGTATTGCCGCATCGAACTGCTCGCGCAGCGATCTCCGCGCCCGCCACAGCGCCAACGCCGCGATCAGCAGGATGCCGCCTGCCATCTGGTACGCCGCGAAGCCCCGCGTCGCGTATCCGGTGCTCCGACCCAGCGGCATGCCCGTGGCGACGATCAGCAGCGACTGCGCGTGGAAGACGAAGTAGAACACCCACAGGCTCAGCGACAGGTCGATGGGCAGCAGGAAGACGAACCCCACGGCGCTGAAGTGCAGGATCACCCACAGCGGACGAAGGACGTCCCACGGCTTCTCGACGAAGAACCTGCCGGCGTCGTAGAAGAGCGGGATGTTGGGGACGCTCGGGAAGTAGAGGTGGAGGCCGTTCAGGCCGTGGACGAGGAGGGGCGTCGACGCGCCGAGAAGGAGCATGGCCCGACCACCGTCATGTCCCGCCGATGTCGGGCGCAGCAATTCCAACGGAAGTTGGACGAGCGGGAACATCAGCCGCTCACGCTCGATCCATTGCCGGCGCAGCAGCAGGCAGATGCAGGTCATCGCCCACAGCAGCGCGACCGTGTACGCCGCCCAGAGCAGCAGCGGCCGCGCCCATAGACCCCATGGGATCGACGCGTCTCCGCCCTCGAAGAACAGCCGAGACGCGCGTTCGTCGAACGGGGCGATCCACGCGGGCAGATGCTGACCGAATAGCGCGAGCCAGTCGTTCTCGGGCGTGGCGTAGTACGGGATCGACGCGAGAATCGGCACGACATACGCCGCGAACCCAAGCGACCCCAGGCCGGCGCTGACGAGCATCATCGAGTAGATGACGACCCACTCGCTCATCACGATCGGGCGGCCGAGACGGGCGACCAGTGGCGCCAGGGCGTAGCGCAGGACGACGAACACGCACACCACGCCCACGGGAAGATGGCACGCGGCCAGCCACGTGCCGTTCAACAGGAAGTCGCTGACGGGCGTGGCCACGGCGAGCGCGGAGCAGGCGGTCAACCCGATGGCTACGGCGCGAAAGGTGAGCGGCTCGGACGCCGCGGCGGGCTTCATCGTCCGTGCTCCGCGGGGAGCGGGCGGCCATGAAGAAGGGACGCCAGGCGCGGCGTCCCCTTCAAAACGTCCAGGCACGAATCTCAGGCTGCGTAGCCGCGGTTACTTCTGCTCGGGGAACGGCGCTCGGATGTCGTAGCGTCCTTCGACCTCGACGGGAACCTTGCCGCTCTCGACGAGCAAGTCCAGAGGGTTCTCTCGTGTCGTGAAGGGCCACTCGACGACGCCCTGGATGCGCACAGACTCGTAGATCGCCATGAGCACTTCCATCGTCGTCGCGGCTACCGTGCCTTCGTTGATGTGGGTGTCCCGCGTTCCGTCCATCCACTCGATGAACTCGGAGAACTGGTTCCCCGTAACCGGCGGAGGCGTTATCGACTGCCATCCGGCGGTCTTGGTGTCGAGAAGCAGGACCGTGCCGTCGGGTCCACGCTTCACCGAGCCATCCTCGCCGTAGACGATGTGACGGTTCAGGTCCGGCTCGGGCATGTCGCTCTCGTACGTCCCGCGGATGCCGCCCTCGAAACAGACGAGGAACGCGCACAGGTCTTCCGTGCGGACGCGCCTCTCCCAGCGATCCGTCGTGCGGGACAGTTGTCCAATGAGCCACACCGGGTCGGGGTCGCCCAGCCAGAAGCGCATCTCGTCGATCTCGTGCGTGCCGCGGTTCAGGAGGCCGTGCGCGTCGCGTCGCAGGACGGCGTTCGGCTGACCGATGGCTCCGCTCGTGACGAGTCGGCGCATCTCGACGTTCTGCGGCACATAGCGGCGCTGGTGCCCGATGGCGAGTTTCACGCCGTTCTTCTCGCACGCCTCGATCATGTCCCACGTGCCGCCCATGCTCTCGGCCATGGGCTTCTCGCCGAACGAGCCGGGGATACCGGCTTCCGCTGCAGCAACGGTGATCTCCGCGCGCACGTTCTGCCACGTCGTCACCGAGACGATGTCGAGTTCTTCGTCGGCGAACATCTTGTTGTAGTCGTCATAGGAGCGCGCATCGAACTGGTCGGCGAGCGCTTTTGCGGAGTCGGCGCTCATGTCCGCCGTGGCGACCACTTCGGCGCGCGGCTGGTTCGTCCACGCGTTCGCGTGCGACCGCCCCATGCCACCGCACCCTACGATCCCGACGCGATACACCTTGTCAGCCATGTGCGTCTCTTCTTCCCTGCGATGCCCTTATCCATGCCCGGTGGAGTCGGCGCTGAGCCTAGCATAGGGGGTATGGAGGCACAATCCCACGCACTGTCCTGGGATAGAGGGCCCTGTGAGAATGGAGATCCGAGCGTCTCTACAGCCGCTCAACGAGCAAGCGATGTCGACGCATGCCTCGTGGGTTTCTTGGCGCCGACGCCGCACTCCAAGCCGGCGGTTCTGAAGCAGCCGCGCGAGAGGTCGCTTGACCGCCCGGCGGCAGACACCCGGCCCGCTACCGCGTGCGGCCCCTGGCTTGCACCGGTGCGGACGACGCCTCCGCTTCGGAAGCTCCGGCGATATGGCTGGGTCGGTCCAGGGCCCCATACTGGTGATGCGGGCGCCGGCGAGGACGACCGGCTTAGCAGAGGGTATGGCTGGCGTCCGGATGGGTAGCCACGCCGACGCGGCACGGGTATACTCGCGTAGTCACAGCCTGACAGTAGCATGAACCCATGTCCGCAAGAGCGCTCAGGAAGGCCGCGCGATGGGTGTAGGCGCAGAACATCATGACGGCGCGGTCCCACGCCAAGGCACGAGGACTTCGGAGGCCGGGGGAGGCCAGGGCGCCGTTTCCCGAGACGCATCGCCGAGCGCTCCTGAGTTCGTGGCACAGTTCGGCGAGGATCGGATCTTGTGGGATCTGCTGGGCCCAAAGAACGACGGCTTCTTCCTCGACATCGGGGCGTATGACGGCGTCCTCGGCAGCAACACCTACTTCTTCGAGCAAGTCGGGTGGTCAGGGATCTGCATCGAGCCAAACCCGTGGAAGTACGTCGAATGCACGAACGCGCGGCCACGCAGCCGGGTGGTCCACGCCGCCCTGTCGCGCCGCCACCACGTTGGCGTCCGGCCGTTCACCATCGTCACTGAGCCGACCGGCTCCGAGGCGCTCTCCTTCCTGACCACCTCTCCTCTACACCTGCGACGGTGCCAGATCGAGAGTCAGCGGATGGTCCAGGTCCCCGTCCCGGTTCTGTCTGCGGATATCGTCCTCGGCGACCATGCCGGGCCCATCGATTTCGTAAGTCTCGATGTCGAGGGCGCGGAACTGGACGTCCTTGCCGGCTTCGACCTGAACCGGTTCCGGCCACGCGCATTCGTGATCGAGGACAACACCTTCGGGCGGGACTGGCGGACAGAGGACTACATGGCCCGGTACGGGTACCGTCGTACGCACGCGACCGGATGTAACTTCATCTACATGCTGGGCTGACGCCGCGAACGCGCGCGGACCTCGCGGATGCCGGAGCGGCGGCGCGTTGCGCGTCCTCTGGCCGACGGGAAAGAAGATGACCGGCGGATGACGCCGGGCCGCGGCGCGACCGAACATGAGTTGCGGAGTAGCATGCCCGAACCAATCGCGATCAACGTCGTCTACGCCCATCTCCCACCCGCACACTACTCGACGCATCGACGCGGGGCGGCGACCGTGTATCACACGGCGCACCCGAGGCCCGGTTGCGACGCCTATGCCTACTGGGATGCGTTCAGTTACTCGGGGCACACCGACGGATCGCAGTTCCTCATCATGGTGGAGCCGCCCGTTGTACTGCCCGGGGAATACCGCAGCGAGATCTGGGGGCGCTTCGACCACGTGTTTGCGCTGCTCGATCCGGTAGCGGAACGCGGCGAAGGCTTCTCGGGGATTCGCTTCCCGGCGTACGATCCCGGAACACGCATTCCGCCGGAGGCGGAACGTCGACGGCTCTATCCCGTGGAGGGACGAGAGAACGCGATATGCATGATCAACGGGCCCAAGCAGTCGCCTGTTCCCGGCGAACTGTACTCAAAGCGCGTAGAGGCCGCGGCGTGGTTCCATGAGCACTCCGACATCCCGTTCGACGTCTACGGGTCACCGCCGTTCGAGCTGCCGAACTATCGCGGGCCCTGCTCCCAACTTCAGAAGCGCGGCACATTGGCCCGCTATCGATACAGTCTCTGCTACGAGAATTGCTACGATCCGGTATGGTCGGCCGGATATCTGACGGAGAAGATACTGCATTGCCTCGAGTGCCGGACGGTTCCGATCTACCTCGGGTGCTCGAACATAGAGCGCTATCTGCCCGACGGATGCTACATCGACTCGCGCCGGTTCGACAGCTATGAAGCCCTGGATGCGTACCTGTCCGCGCTGTCGGACGCCGACTATCTCGCGACGATTGAGACCATGGACCAGTGGGTCGCGGAAGGCGGATTACGGCAGTTCTCACACGACGCCCTGTACGATCGGATGCTCGCGGTCCACGGCCAACTGACTGGGGTCTCGATCGACGAAGTTGTCATGCCGGACGAGGAATGGGTTGTCTCCGATTCCGAAGCGCACGACGACATGACGCCCGACCCCCCACTGTGGTCGTTCGACTACCTACGCACATATCCGTTCGAGGGGACCGAGCCGTTCCCCACCGAGGCATCGGACGACCCGCCACCCGTGGACGGTGAAGCCGCGACGCCACCACGCGGCCGACCGGCGCTGGATGGGATCGTGCGGCGTGCGCTCTACATCGGCCCCCGATACGCCTCCGGTCAGCTTCTGCATGGCATCGACTACGGAATGTGGAACTTCCTTCGCACGTTCGAGGCATGTGAGGGCGTCGAGGCGCACCACTTCGACCCGCTCGACGAATCGGTGAGGAGCGGGACGGTGCCCATGGCGGAGCGCCTGCACGGCGTCCTGACCGACGGCCCGTGGGACCTGATCTTCTTCGTGCCCACCGGAACCGCGCACGACCGAGCGGTCCTCGAGGTTGCCGGCAGCCGGCCCGACGGTTGCTTGCTCGCCTGGATCACGGACCCTCTCCTCGTTGACGAGCTTCACGGGCAGGTCGACTGGGTTCTCACACCCGTTCGCGAGGGCGCCGACGGCCGCGCGAACATCCTGACGTGCCGTTGGGCGTGCAACCCGACGGAGTATTGGCCCGCGGACGACGGGCGGGAAGCCTGCCTTCGGATGTTCACGTCGACGAAGGGACACGACCTGGGCGAGTTCATCGAAGCCGCGCGGCGAAGCGGCATCCCTTCGGAGGTCGTCGTCGCGGACGGAATCGGAGATCTGCCGTTCGAGGAACTCCTGTACGCCTTCTCGCGGACGGCGGTCAGTTACGTTTGCGGAGACCTGGCCGCTCGGTTGGCCGTCGAGGTGGCGGCATGTCGCGGATACGTGCTCGTAGAGCCGTTCTCTGACCTTGCGGACTACTTCCACGACGACCCGCCCGGGCGGCGCCGCTTCGCGGAACTGGGCACGGCCCACGACCCGCAGGAAATGGTGGAGAAAGCGCTCTACGCCCTGAACCGCGAACGCGAGCGCGAGACGATAGCTCAGAGGGCCTACGAGCGCGTGCTGAAGGAACACACGTGGTTCCAGCGCCTAGAGGAGATCGCGCCGCGGATCGGCTGCAGGTTCGCATCGCCACCGGACAACCTGCCGTCGCCGTCGCCGTTCATCCCAAACGGGCGCCCAGCGGCGTGACGATGCCGGTCGAACGGATCCTCTCGATCCAGTGGCATCAGCTGGCCGCGTAGCCACACTAGAGCGCAACGATGCGCCGCCGCGCGCGACCGGTTCGCGCTGTCCGATCGCAGGCGCGCTGGCTCGCCGTTCATACCATCGGCGCCGCGTCTCGGCGTCTCACGAGGCCCGCGGTCCCCCTTCCATCCCGTTGCTGTCACGCGTTGCCATCCTGCTGCGAGGATCCGCCCAGCAGTCATAGGCTGCCGTCGCAACGTGGTCAGGAGGCAGGCCATGTCGCGGAACGCGCGGCTGGAGTTGGCATGGTATGCTGGTCCTACGGCCCCGGGACAGGCGGGGTGTGGTGACACACGTAGGGAGCGCGGATGCCACAGGAATGGGAACGCTTCGAGAAGCAGGTGAGACGAATCCACACGCTCGGATCGGTCAGTTCCGTTCTGGGATGGGACCAGGAAACGCAAATGCCCTCGAAGGGCGCGACCGCCCGGGGAGAGCATTCGGCCTTGATCGCAGGGATCGCGCACGAGGCGCTCACATGCTCGGAGATGGCGGACTCGATAGCGGCTCTGAATGAGGCGGACGACCTTTCGGCAACGCGGCAGACGGTCCTACGCGAAACCGCGCGCGAGCATCATCGCGCCGTCAAAGTGCCTCAGTCGCTCGTGGAGGAATTGTCCCGAGTTCGCGTGCTGTCGACGGAGGCATGGCGGGTCGCGCGCGGCGAGGACGACTTCGCTTACTTCGCACCCCATCTAGCGCGCATCGTGGCGTTAAAATGCGAGGTCGCTGACCACGTGGGTTACGCCTCCCACCGCTACGACGCGCTGCTGGACGAGTACGAGCCGGGCGCCACCTGCGCCTCGGTGACGGAGATGTTCGCGCCGTTTCGCGGGGAGGCGCGGGACCTGCTGGACGCGGTCCTCGGCTCCGAGGCCGCGCCACCCACGTCGATTCTGCGACGCCCGCTGTCCGTGGACGCTCAACGCCGCTTCTGCCGCGCCGCCGCCGCCGACCTCGGTTTCGACTTCGACGCCGGGCGCCTCGACATCTCGGCGCATCCGTTCTGTTCAGGCTTCCACCCGCAGGACGTACGCCTCACGACGCGCTACGACGAGAACGAGCCGCTCTCGTCGTTCTTCGGGACACTCCACGAGACGGGCCACGGCCTATACGAGCAGGGACTGCCTGCCGAACACGCGTTCACGCCGATGGGCGCCGCGGTGTCGCTGGGCGTGCACGAGTCGCAATCGCGGCTATGGGAGAACCTCGTCGGCAGGAGTCGGCCGTTCTGGTCGCTCTACTTGCCCAGGCTGCAGACGTGCTACGGCGGCGCCTTCGATGACGTCAGCCTGGATGACATGCTCTTCGCGGCGAACGCCGTCACTCCAAGTCTGATCCGCGTCGAGGCAGACGAACTGACGTACAACTTCCACATCCTGCTGCGCTTCGAGCTGGAGGCCGCGCTGATCGGCGGTGACGTGCCGATCGAGGATCTACCGGGCGCGTGGCGTGAGGGGATGGAGACGTACGTGGGCATCGCTCCAGAGAACGACGCGGACGGCGTCCTGCAAGACGTGCACTGGTCCCACGGGCTATTCGGGTACTTCCCCACGTACACGCTGGGGAACCTCTACGCCGCGCAGTTGTTCGCGGCGATTCGCCGAGACGTGGACGATGTGGATGGGCACATCGCCAAGGGCGACTTCGGCTCCATCCTCGACTGGCTGCGAACACACATCCACGGGTACGGAATGCAGTACGGCGCCGCGGAACTCATTGAGCGCGCCACGGGCGAGGCCCCGACCGCGGAGTACCTGATCACATACCTGCGCGAAAAGCTCACACCGCTGTACGACCTGTAGCGACCGGGCGCCTCAGCGCGTGGGACAGGCCTACTCGCCGGCCGCTTCCGCTGTGGCTTTGTCTATCGCCGCGCGGATCTGGCCAATGCTGGTCGCGACGGCATCGCCGTCGACGGCCGACGCCAGCTCCGGGTAGCCGGCCGCCTTCACCATCGCCTTGGTGTTGTCGCGCATCTGCGCCAGCGAGTAGGCGACCACGTCGGGCGTCACCGCGCGGTCCATGTGGTGGTACGCGTCCATGCCGGTCGGGTCGTAGTGGTAATGCGGTGTCTGGTCGAAGCAGTCGAACCGGAGTATCTGCTTGTCCTCGCCGTCGACGTTCCCGAAGACGCGCACCGCCGGGCCTCTGTCCCCGCCGAAGTTGCGGTATTCGATCCGGAACTCAAGTCCACCCGCGCTGATCGTTACTTCTGCCACCGATGCGTACCTCCCTAGAATCCTCGGCCCACCGCTTCGCGCGCCGTCGTATCCGAGACGCTGTACATACTGGCAACGACGAGGGGCGATGTCAATCGCGGCCCGGGACGCCGCCCGCCGGGACTGACCGGTGGACTGACCGGTACGGGGCCGGAGCGACACCCGCTGCCCCATATCGTGCAGGCGGTTGCGGCAGCAGGCCCATATGGGCTCTGCGGACCCTCCTCGCACGACCGCCGTGCGCGCCGAAACCCTGTGATAGCAGGGGCCTGCGCGCCGCCGCGTCCACTGCGATCGGGGCGGGGCGTTGGCACGGATGTTGCCATAAAGCGCTTCGAGGCTCAGGCGGATTCGGTCCACTGTGACGAGAGTCGTGAGTTCCGCGGGAGCGACCCCGCAGAGGCGGGTAGGCGATGGGCAGGCGCTAAGCCTGGCGTTGCTGCTCCCAGTCAGACATAGAAGCCATGAGGAGGTGAAGCATGGCGTTTGGACAGAGAAAATCAGGGACGAGCACAGCGTTCGTCATGTCGCTGATCCTGCACGGGGTCGCGGCGGTCGCGCTGACGTTCTACATCCTGATCGAGAAAGAGATCATCCCGAACCCGTTCGCGGCGGAATTCGTTGCTCCTCCGCCCCCGCCGAAGCCACAGGTGAGGAAGCCGCAAGTCCGGCAGATCCCCAAGCCTGTCATCATCACGGACACGCCCGTCGCGATTCAGCCGCAGGTTACCACGCGCGTCACGACGGCCGCCGTCGTGAAGACGTCTAACGTCCGCGCGGAAACCGTGCTTGAGTTCGCGCCGAAGGCCGTGCAGATCAACGCCCCGGTGAACCCGGCGGCCCCGCGCGTTGTCAATCCGAACGTGCAGGTCCCGCAGGTAGTCACCAACGCCGACCTTCCCGTCTCCGATAGCCCGGACGCGCTCGCGTTCTCGGCTCCGGTGGCTGGTGGTGGCGTCGGCGCCGGTCCGAAGATCGGTCGCGCGGTGACCGGTGGCGGTGTTGGCCTCGGTCGGCAGATGGTCAAGATGTCCGGTATCTCGCTCGTCGACCACGTCGGCGCCGAGATCGACGGTATCGGTGACATGGCCCAGGCGATCACCATCGGCGCGCAGGATGTTCTGCCGTTGCCGAAGGGTGAGCCGGGTGGTCGCGTCGTCGGTCGTGGCAAGGACATTCGCGGCGTGTTCCGTCTCGTCCGCGTGAAGCATGACCTTTCCGACTGGTGGGCGGACTCGTCCTCGTTGAACGCGCTCGCGAAGTGGCTCAACGAGAAGACGCAGATCAAAACCGACATGAACGTAGAGGGCGGCGCGGTTCGACTGACCGACGCCAACCTCATGAAGTCGCCCATGCTGTGGATGACGGGTCACGACCCGGCCATCGTGCAGTCCCACGGTCTCATCCGTGAGGGCGGTGGCGGCCAGAAGCTCGACACCCGTCTGGGCGACCTGGAAGCCATGAACCTTCGTAAGTATCTCACCGATAAGCAGGGGATGCTGGTCTTCGACGACTGCGGTGTGAACGCCCCCGCGCAAGCGATGATCAAGATCTTCCAGGCGCAGATGCGGCTCGTGATGCCCGAATACGGCATCGAGCGACTGCCCAACGATCACCCTGTTTACCGCACCTTCTATGAACTCGCCGGCCCGCCGGTTGGGTTCGACATCTTCTGGTGGGGCACGCGTCCCCCGAAGCGTAACTACCTCGAGGGTATCTCCGTCGGCGATAAGCTGGTGGCGATGATGATCCGTCGCGACTACATGTGCGCGATGGAAGCGGTCAACCTGCCGACGCGCTCGGTGAACTACTCACCTGGTGTGTACCGCTGGGCGACCAACGTCGTCGTTTACGCGCTGACCACAGGCAACGTGTCCGACTACAAGGACTACGTGCCGGTGGACACGTTCGCTGGCGAGGGTGTTTCGGACAGCGCTCCGCAGTCCGCGCGCATCAGCGCGACGCCGATGCAGTTGGACGAATAGCGGACGGTTCGTGTCCCGCGTAATCTGACCGCGCGGAACACAGTCTCATCACAGTGTAAAAGGCGGGTGGCCGATGCCACCCGCCTTTTCTCCTTTAGGGCCTGGCAAGTCCATGGGCAAGCCATCCGCAGGCAGGTAGTCGTCGGCCCCTGCGACGCCATCCAACTGGTCATTCCAGACCTGGTTCTCGGGACCGCGTCAGATGTCGCACTGCGCGTTCGAACGACGGGCGCCGACGGGCCGGGAGGATTCTCACGCGGGATAGGCGCAACGGCGGGGGGTCCCACGATTGCCGGCGAGGTGGCTACCGACGGCCGGAACGTGAGCGCCGCATGGCGCGAGTAGCCACGCGGCGCGGCCAGAGGGCCTACGTTCGCGGTCATTGGGGAGTGCGCGGTGTTCCTCGCGAACGACGGCCGGCATCCGTGCCGCAGGTGCGGGTGATCGTGCTATCTCAGTGAAGGCGTCGGCGGGCGGCTCGCGTCACACACCCCAGTTGCGGGCGAGTTCGGTGAGCAGACGCGCCCCGAAGCCGGTCGCGCCCTTCACGGCGTAGCCCTTGTTCTTGCTCGACGTCATCAGCCCAGCGATGTCCAGGTGCACCCACGGATACCCGTCCACGAACGCCTTGAGGAAGGCGGCTCCAACGATGGCCCCGCCGAGCCCCGACGAGCCGATGTTCTGCACGTCGGCGATGTCGCTCTTGATCTCGTCGTCGTAGTCGTCCCACAGCGGCAGCCGCCATACCCGCTCATGAGTGGCGTCCGCAGCCGCCTGCACCCGCGCGATGAGGGCGTCCGTGTCGCGGTCGTGCTTGCCGAACATGCCGCACGTGTGCTTGCCTAGCGCAGTCATACACGCGCCCGTGAGGGTAGCGAGGTCGATCACGCCCGCCGGCTCATAGCGCGCCGCGTAGGCGAGGGCGTCCGCGAGGACGAGCCGACCTTCCGCGTCCGTGTTGCGGACCTCGATGGTCTTGCCACTCAGCGAGTAGACGATGTCGTTCGGGCGCTGAGCAGTCGCGCTCGGCATGTTCTCGGCCGCAGCGACGAGGCCAATGACGCGGCGTGGGAGGTCGAGCGAGCCGATCGCGCCCATCGCGCCAATGACGGCGGCGGCGCCCGCCATATCGTGCTTCATGCCCATCATGCCGGCGCCGGACTTCAGCGACAGCCCGCCGCTGTCGAAGCATATGCCCTTGCCGACCAGCACCAAGGGAGCCTCGTCGGCGTCGCCCTCGTGTTCGAGGATGATGAACACGGGCGGGTTCACACTTCCCTGGCCCACGCCGAGGAGAGTGTTGAAGCCTTCGGCCTTCAGATCCTCGGTTTCCAGCACGCGACAGGTAAGACCGGCAGTCTCCGCGACATCTCGCGCGCGGTCGGCAAGCGCCAGAGGAGGCAAGTAGTTGGGGGCTTCGTTGGCGAGATCGCGAGCGGTGTTCGCGGCCGCGGCGATGATCTCGCCCAACTGCGCGCCGGTGGAAAGACGGTCCCGCGCGGCGGCGTCCGCGTCGAGCAGCGTAAGCGTGTCGAGTTCCTTGCGCTCGGTCGACCGCGTGTGGTGCAGGTCCGACCGATAGAGCGCCAGCAGAACTCCTTCCGCGATCGCCTCGCCCGCATCCGTGGTGGACAGCGACAGGCCGGCGTGCAATCCCATCCCCACGCCGCGGCAGCCGGAGTCCCGCAGCTTGCGAGCCGCGTCGCCCGCCGCGCAGCGCAGACGCTCGGCGTCGACGTTCTTCGCTCTGCCGAGGCCAACCATCAGAACGCGCGGGGCGGGTATCTTGCCGTGCGTGTACACGACGGCTTGCGCACCCTTCTTGCCGGACATATCGCCGGTTTCACAGACTGCCGTCAGCATGCCGCCGACCGCCGCATCGAGCGAGCGAGCGGTCGGGCTCAGCTCACCGTCGGCGAACACCCCGACCACGATGCCGTCGCCCTTGTACAGCGCCAAATCGCTGCTGACATCTACGACAGTCTCTGGCCCGCCTTGCCGCACGTCGGTTTGCGTCATCGCTGCTGCTGTAGTCCTTCCATCACCGCGCGCGTCACGGCCTTGATGAGTTCCGTCGTTTCGTCCCGAGTCATCTGCTGGGTCGATGCGGTCGGAGTCTGCGATGGCGGATCGGTGTCTAGCGAGTCGTTGGGCAGCACGCAGGCGTCGCATTCGGCGCAGATGTCCGGGAACCGGTCGCATATGCCCGCGCTGCCAAACACGCGCATCTGATGCCCGACCGCCTCCTTCACCCCTTCGCGAGCGCGCTGGAGCAACAGCGGATAGCTGATGAGTTCCGGGTCGTCCTGCAGGACGGCGCGCGTGCGTTCCACGGCGGCGACGCTTATCTGCGTGTAGAAGTTGATCTTGGCGATGCCGAGCGAGATGGCCTTGCGGAAGTCGTCGTCGGTGACGCCAGTGCCGCCGTGGAGGACCAACGGCTTCTGTGTTCGCCGCGCGATCTCGTTCAGCCTGCCGAAGTCGAGCTTCGGTGTGCCCTTGTACAGCCCATGAGCGGTGCCGAAGCTGATCGCCAGCGCGTCCACGCCCGTGCGGTTGGCGAAGTCCTCCGCCTGAGCGGGGTCGGTGAACTGGTCGGGGTCCGCCTCGAAGCGTTCGCTGGTGCCTTCGCCGCCCAGAACACGCCCGAGTTCCGCCTCGACCGTGACGCCACAGGCGTGGCAGATCTTCACGATCTCCTGCGTCTGCGCGACGTTCTCTTCATAGGGAAGGCTGGACCCGTCGAACATGACGGACGAGAAGCCAGCGCGCACGGCGCGTATGACGGTTTCGAACGTCTCGCCATGGTCGAGGTGGAGCGCCACCGGGATCGGGGCGCGCTCCGCGGCGCGACGGACGACCGTCGCGACATCATCGAGGTCGATGTACTTCAGGTGGACTTCGGCGACATCAATGATGACAGGCGAACGCAGTTCCTCGGCGACATCGAGGATCGCCTGGAGCGTCTCGTAGTCCGGAACATTGAACGCCCCCACGCCGTAGCCGTGACGTCGGGCGTGGTCCAGCATCCCGAGAAGATTCACGAGTGCCAACGCGCGTAACCCCCGGCAGGAGCTCCGCGACGCTCAGCCGGTGTCGCGGACCATGGATTTCAGCAGGGCCAGATTCTTACCGTGCCATTCTATGTCATCGGGCGTCTCGATGAAACAGGGGACCGCGCGCAGCCTCTCGTGCCCGAGGATACGCCGGAACGCTTCCTCGCCGATGTGCCCGTTCCCGATGTGGTCGTGCCGGTCGACGCGCGAGTCGAACTCGCCCTTCGAGTCGTTCAGGTGCAGCACGTCCAGACGGTCGAGCCCCACATGCTCGTCGTACTTGGCCCACGTGTCGTCGAAGGCATCGCCGGCGAAGGCGTATCCGGCGGCGAAGGCGTGGCAGGTGTCGAGGCAGGTCCCGAACCGTTCTGCCGGCTCCAACCGCCCCAGCACCCAGCCGACCTCCTCGAACGTGCAGCCGATGCTCGATCCCTGACCTGCGGACGTCTCGAGCAGCACCCGCGTGTCCGACTCGACAGTGGGGATCAGACGGTTCAGCTCCGTGACTAGCCGTGCCATCGACCGCTCTCGATCGTCGTTGAGCGCGGAGCCCAGGTGCAGCACGAGGAAGGGGATGCGCAACGCGGCGCAGCGCTGAAGTTCGAGCGTCAGGGCCTCGCGGGCGCGTTCTCGCACACCGTCCTTCGGCGACGCAAGGTTGATGAGGTACGACGCGTGCGAGATGACCAACGGCTCACCCGCCTCCTGCCACGCCTCTATGTACGGGTCGATGCGATCCGCTTCGAGCGGCTTCGCGCGGTACTGCCGCGGGCTGGCGGTGAATATCTGCAGTACGTCCGCTCCGTATTCGCCGGCAATCTCGAAGGCGGAATGTAGGCCCTTGTCTACACGGATGTGCGCGCCGATCCTCGGTTCCATTCCGCCTCCAGTTCGTCCAGGTTTCCCAGGTTGAGAGTAGGCACGAGCGCGGCGTCGAATTCCGACAACCGCTCCCTGCCGAGTCGTTCGATCTCGCCCCTACATGTCGCCACGGCGACGACCAGCGACGCGACATCCACGCCGTGTCGCTCAGGCGCGAACGCCTCGACCTTGGTCGTGCCGCGTTCCAACAGGTTCCGCGCGCCTTTGAAGTTCAGATTGCCCAGGTGATAGAAGCCGACGGCGATCTGGATGAGCCCCTGAAAGAAGAGCCGCGTGCGCGGGTTGGGATCCTCCATCCAGATGGCTTCGAGCGTCTCATGGCACTCGAAGAACAGACGACCGTTGAACTCGTCGATCGCCTGTCGGAATCGCGTCGCGATGTCGGGCTCTTCACACATGGCTACAAGGCTGTTGAAGGTGGCGCCGACGAGCACGATGGCCGCTACGGCTAGAACGACCGTGCGCGCACGACGGGTACAGCGGGTTCGCCGGCGGGATTGGGTGGCGGGCGCTGCGCCGGAGCGGGTCGGCTACGCGGCGAGTCGGCCCTCGATCAGCCGCTGCTTCTGTTCCATGTAGTGACAGAAGTTCGGCCACGAGATATCGGGCGGGAATGTGTGGTCCAGGGCGGGGATGAACCCGCCGCTTTCGATGAGCGGCGCGAGCTCCAGCAGCGCCCGGTCGATGGCTTCGGGGCCACGCGCGATCTCGCGCTTGTCGATCCCTCCCCATATTCGCAAATCGCGGCCGTACTCCGCCTTGATGCGCACGGGGTCCATGTCGGCGGCGCGCTCAAACGGCCAATGGACGTCGACGCCCATCTCGAGGAACTGCGGTATGAGCGTCTCAGTGTTGCCGTCGCTGTCCAGGCTGACATACCGCACGCCGTGCCGCTTCAGGTGGTCGATGGCGCGCCGGTAGTGGGGGAATACCAACTCGCGGAAGCTGGTTGGGCTCATCAATGGCCCGGACTTGAACGCCATATCCTCGAAGAAGTTGAAGTAGTCGAAGTCGACCGCTTCGACGATGGGCGTGGTCACCTCGATCACGAAGTCGGCGATGAACTCGAACATCTCGGCGCACAGAGCGGGGTCGTCGTGGATGGCCAGGCACAGGTTCTCGGTGCCCATCCACGCCCGCGCCACGCCGTAGAAGCCCGTGCAGCAGTTCCGCCCGAGGATAAGGACGTGGTCCCTATCGTTCCAGCCTGGAACGGACTCGCGCCAGTCGCCGGGGTACCTCGCCATTTCGGACGGGTCGTAGCGCTTCTTGAGTTCGCGGAGGTCCGCCACTGTCTCCACCGGAAAGCGGAGATACTGGTCCATCGACGCGCGACCACCGCGAACGGAGCCCTCCACCAGCGCCTTTCGAAGGATGCCCGAGCCGTCCTGGATCACCTCGTAGCGGTCGGTCTTCTCGACCACGCGGTGCTCGAACGGCGGCGACATGCCCATGTGGACCGGCACGAACTCCCGGACATCAAGGCCAACGGTGTTCTCGCGCCCGGCGTCGGCGCCGGTGAACCAATCGCCGAGGCGTTTGTCCTCGGGCATTCCCTCGGCGATCCAGCGATCGTGCGTCTGCGGCCAGATGCCCAATTCCCAGCTAGGGACGCGGTCGGGCGGGGAGTGTTCCATGACGGCGAGGAACTGCTCACGCGACGTCATCGACGGGCCTCCATCGCGGCGGTGTTAGCGCTTCATGTCCGCCCACGTCACGGCGACCTTGCCGCGCGAGTCGACATCCAACGTCATGTCGTCCTCCGTCTCGCCGATGACGAGGTTGTCGATGTAGATGAGGCCGTACAGCCCGAACTTCCCCGTCGCCAGGTCACCTTGCGTCCCCTCGAAGAGAGGGTCGGCGGCGCCGAAACCCGCGCGCTCGGCCGGCGTCCCGATGTACGCCTTGAACGTGTCGCCCTTGATGTCGAGGCGGAAGCTGTACCATGTCTCCGGGTCCGTCGCATACGGCCCGGTGTTGATGCGGTTCCACGCGCCCACCTGGTGCCAAAGGTCGAAGTTGCCCGCCTCGCCAGCGGAACGACGGTCGAACAGGTAGAAGTTCGTGTCGTCGTTGTAGCGGAACAGCGTTCCCATGTAGAAATCGACGGGGAAGAGGGCGTCGTACTCGATGATGTAGTCGGACCAGCCGTCCTCGCCGACGCCGTATATCGAACCGCCGACATCGTGTCGCGACGCGTCATGTGCGAGGTCGGACGACGCAAACGCCCGGTTCGCCGCATTCACCGGATCCTTGATGACGGACGCCGTCGAGTTTGCGTCCCACAGCTTCTCCCAGCCGGCGGGCAGCGAACCCACCGCCGTACCCTCGAAGTCATTGCCATAGAGCTGCTTCGCCTGTCCCGGCCGCGCCGCGAACAGCGCGACGCTGCACGCCGCCGCGGCGAGAATCCAACGCTTCATGAGTTCTCCCAATCTACCAGAGCAGCCTATCGGCGGAGCGACGCCCACGTCACAGCAAGCTTGCCGCGCGCCTCGACGGCCGTCTCGACATCGGTCGAGGTCTCGCCGATCACCAGATTGTCGATGTAGACGAGCCCGTACAGGCCGAACGGGCCGCTTGCGAGCGTGGCGTCGGAGCCGGTGACAAACGGCACGTCCGCTGAGAAGTCCGGGTTGTCTGCGGCGGGAGCCGCGTACGCCTCGAAGCTATCGCCCTGGACAGATAGGCGGAAGCTGTACCACTCCATGGGCTGAGCGTCGAACTGCCCCGTGCCCAAGCGATTCCAAGCGCCCGCTTGATGCCAGAAGTCGAAGTTGCCCGCCTCGCCGGCCGACCGACGGTCGAACAGGTAGAAGTTCGTGTCGTCGTTGTAGCGGAGCAGGACGCCCATGTAGAAATCGGCCGGGAACAGCGCGTCGTAGTCTACGACGTAGTCCGTCCAGCTATCGTCACCGACGGCGAATATCGACCCGCCGACGTCGTGACGTGACGCGTCGTGCGCAAGGTCGGACGACGCGAGCACCTGGTTTCCGCCAGCCACCGGGTCGTCGATGACACTCGCCTGGCTGGCGCCGTCGAACACCTTCTCCCAGCCGGTTGGCACGGACCCGATCGCCTCACCGTCGAAGTCGTTGATATAGAGCAGCTTGGCGTGCGAATCACCGGCCGATGCGAGCGCGCAGGCGACAATCGCTACGAACAAATACCTGTGCACCGATGTCTCTCCTAGCCTGTGGCATGACTCTACGGCCGCAGCTACGGCAGCCGTGCGGTTCAGTATGGTCATAGCCTGCCGGGCCGGCGGCGTCAATGCTACGCGTCGCGTGGGCCGGTCGCTACCCGCTGATTGCGGTACCATCCGATATATGGTTATATCGCCTGTATGGTTGCTCCCAACGAGGGGGCCGGACTCGCCACACCGGGAGGCCCAAGGCGACCCAGCCGTACACTGGACGCTCCAGGCACACCCACCGCACGGATGAGTCCATGGCTATCAACGACGACGCCAGCCGCGAGCGCCGTCGCAGTCACAGGCGGCAGTACCTGGCAACGCGGGCCGGGCCGCTGTGGCGTGGACTGACCGACGCAGGCGGGTCGACCAAGATGGACGCAGGGGATCTGCGCCAGGCTATCGCCGCGCACCAACTGTACCACCAGTCAGGTACGGGGCGAGTGTCCTACGAGGGTGTGAACTTCACCGCGCTGTCGTCAGATTTCGGCCGAGCCCAACTGCAGGACTGCACGCTAACGGCCTGCAATCTCTCAGGCTGCGATTTACGGGGCACGAACTTCCGTAACGCAGATCTTAGTAGGTCGGCATTCTACGCGACCGATATGCATGAGGCCGCGCTGATAGATGCTGACATGTCCCACAGCATCCTGTATGCGGGTCGGCTCACTTCCCAGGCCCCACTGGACAACGCCAAGCTGAACGGCGCCGATCTCCGGTGTGCGAACCTTATCGAGGCGGATCTGTCTACCGCCGTACTGAGCGAAGCCAACCTAACCGACGCGGTCTTCCTCAAGGACGTCACGAGGTTCCCCGGGACGTTTGACCCCGAGAAAGAGGGTGCAATCCCTCTGTGTCGAGCCATCTCACTAGGACCACGGCCGGGGTCGGAGATGCGCGATCTCACCGACATCGACTTGACGGTCGTCGTAGATACAGACCGCAAGATCGACTTGGACGGGGGCACGTTCGTCCAGGTGGATCTCTCTGGCGCGAATCTCTCGCGCGTGTCACTGCGGGGCGCCACGTTCCGTGAATGCAACCTTACCGGCACGTGTCTGGATCACGTAGAGGCGGACGGTGTGCGTTTCATCGAGTGCTGCATGGACATCAGCGTCCAGAACGCGCAGCTACGCGACGCCCGCTTCGAGGGCGTGAAACTGCACGGCATGAACTGCAAAGGCTCGGACCTGAGCGGCTCCGTCTTCACAGACACGTATTTCCTGGGAAGCGTGCGCACGGTCGGAGAGAACATCGATAGCCTCATATTCGAGGAGGCGATTCTCTCGGGCATGCACGCGGAGGACCAGGAACTTCCCGGCAATTACCACCGCGCCAAACTACATCCGCTGGCCCAGGAAGGCGACCGCGGCCCGACGCACACGCGACTGTCAGGGGCGCAGCTAGCCGAATCGAGGTTCGACAACACCGACCTTCGTGACGTGGACTTCTCCAATGCCGACCTCCGACAGGCGGATTTCACGTCGGCCAACGTCTACGGCACAGTGTATCGGGGAGCGGACCTACAGGACGCTGCATTTCGGGATGGAGTTGGCTCAGGGCCTGCCGTGCAGGGACTCACGTATCAGCAGTTGGCAGCGACAAACGTCACCGGGGCCAAGCTTCCAGCCGACATTGCCAGATTCGATGCGCTGAAGAGCGTCGACGAGGTGTCTAGGACCGCACATAGGGCCCTCATGGTGATGCTGGTCGCGTGCGTGGTTTCGTCGCTCACGGTGTGGACCACAACTGACCTCGTTCTCCTGACGAACTCGGGGTTACTCCAACTCCCCACCGTCCGCATGGCGATCCCGATCGTTGGGTTCTACGTAGCGGCCCCGGTTGTGTTGGTTGCGCTCTATCTGTGGTTCCATCTGTACGCGTGGCGCCTATGGCGCGAGCTGGGAACCCTCCCCGCGCGATTCCCGGACGGCACGCACCTGGACGGGCGGGCGCATGCGTGGATGCTTACGGGTCTAGTGCGAGATCACGTTCCCCATCCGAGGCACGATCGACCGCCCCTGTGGTGGATACAGTGGCTGGCGTCACACGCTCTCACGTGGTGGGCGGTCCCACTCACGGTTGTGCTGTTCTGGCTCCGGATTCTCGTCCGCCGGGATACGCCGTGGCCAGTTCCGCATGTGATCCTTAGCACGGCGTGCATAGTCTTCGGATCAACGACTTGGTGGCTGTACCGACGAACATTGCGCGTGAAAGCCGCGAGGCCGCAAGCATGTCAGTCACGGCGGGTTCCGCAGCTCGCTGCAGCCATCCGGCACGCGCGGATGACGCCCGTATGTGCGCTCGTGGCGATCACAGTAATTGCATTCCTCACATTCCGCGCGGCTTCCATAGCGATATCTGAGGCCACCCCCGCAGCAGGCCCGGCAGCGCGAACGTGGGTGCACGTGTACCCACATCTGTCGTTCAGACAGTCGCCGTTCGCGGATCTGCGGGGTGCCGATGTGTCGACCAGGCCGGCGGGCTGGATAGCGGAAGGACTAGACGGACAGGTCACGGAGGCCGCCTTCGCCCAAGTGAAAGGGGCTCGTCTCGCAGACCGCGATTTACGATTCATGCACGGCGACGGAGCGTTCATGGTGAGGGCGGATCTCAGGTCGTCGGATTTGCACGGCGCCCAATTGGGAAGCGCGGACCTGCGGCGGGCCGTGCTCAGCAGCGCAGACCTTTCAGGAGCAAACCTGCGCGCGGCCCGCCTACGTGGGGCCGATCTTAGGGGAGCGGATCTGGCGCGCGTACGAGACTGGGAGGAGATCGACGACATAGCCCGCGCGAACATCAGCCATGTACGCAACGCGCCTG
>JABGQA010000157.1 GCA_018644665.1 Candidatus Poribacteria bacterium | reverse complement strand
TACGACGGGCAGCAACCGTGGGGGAACACGCCTTTGTCCGCGCGCGCCGAACGCATCATCGTGACCGGATCAGCCGGTCTCATCGGGTCAGAAGCGGCAGAATACTTCAGCCGCGTTGGATGGCTCGTTACCGGCGTGGACAACAACATGCGCGCCGATTTCTTTGGCCCGCGTGGTGACACGTCGTGGAACCTGCAGCGCCTCAAGGAGAGCTCCCCGACCTACGAGCACCAGTCGGTGGACATCCGCGACCGACAGGCAGTGCTGGATCTGTTCGCCGCAACCAAGCCAGACGCCATCATCCACGCCGCAGCGCAACCGTCCCACGACTTGGCGGCGTCGCGCCCCTTCGACGACTTCGACGTCAACGCGGGTGGCACGCTGAACCTGCTGGAAGCGACGCGCCAGCACGCCCCAGAGTCTCCCTTCGTATTCCTTAGCACGAACAAGGTCTATGGGGACGCTCCGAACAACCTCCCGTTGACCGAGCTCGAAACTCGCTGGGACTACGCGGACGAGGACGACTACCACGGCATCGACGAGAGCTGCGCCACGGACCAGGTGATGCATTCGCTGTTCGGGGCGTCGAAGTTGGCTGCGGACGTGCTCGTCCAGGAATACGGCCGGTACTTTGGGATGCCGACGGTGTGCTTCCGCGGCGGTTGCCTGACGGGGCCAAATCACAGCGGCGTCGAGTTGCACGGCTTCCTATCGTACCTGGTAAAGACCGCCGTCGAAGGCCGCAAATACACGATCTTCGGCTACAAGGGCAAGCAGGTGCGGGACCAGATATTCAGCGGCGACGTCGTGCGGGCGTGCGAGGCGTTTATCCGCGCTCCTCGGTCCGGCGCCGTGTACAACATGGGCGGCGGCCGCGATAGCAACGCGTCCATCCTCGAGTGCTTCACGCGCATCACCGAGCTCCTCGGCTGCGAGGTGGGTTACGACTACACCGACGAGCACCGCACCGGGGACCACATCTGCTATATCAGCGACACCCGCCGGTTCCGGTCGGACTACCCGGCCTGGTCCGTCACGAAGTCGCTGGACGACATGATCGTCGAGATTGGGCAAGCGTGCCGCGCGGCTTCATGATCACGGGCCTATGCCCTCCGCCAGACGCCGCATGAACATCGTCCTTCTCACCACCTATTTCCATCCAGAAATCACGGGCATCGCTCCTCACGCGACCGCTATCGCCAAGGCGCTCCAGGAGCGGGGTCACCGCGTGACGGTGTTCGCCCCGTGGCCGCACTACCCGGAGTGGGCGGTGCACGAGGAGTACCGGCGGCGTCCGCCCAAGACGGAAACCGTCGATGGCATCACGGTGCATCGCTCGCGCATCTGGTTGCCGCGCGGGGATGCCGTCACGATCAAGACACGGCTCGTCGGCGAAGGGTCCGCTGTCGCGTTCCAGGCGCTCAACCTGCTTCGCCACCTGCGGACCGTGGCGCGGGCGGATGTCGTCATCGCCATGTCACCGTTCTTCGGGCAGGGCATGACAGCCCTCGCGCTGCGGGCGATCCTTCGACGGGAATTCATCTTCCACGTCGAGGACATCATCCCCGACTCTGCAATCGACACGGGGGTTCTGGACAACGCAGGAGGGCTGACGCGCGCGCTCGTCTCGTTCGCGTCCTCGGTCGAGCGGCGTGTGTACCGTTCCGCGCGATGCGTGTCCACGCTTACCGGCGCCATGCGGGAGAACATCCAGGCGAAGGCGCCCACAGCGCGCGTGGTGCTGGCAGGCTACTGGACGGACCCCGATACCCATCAGCCCGACGACGAGTTGGCAGCCTCATTCCGCGCCGCCCACGGGTACGACGCGTCGCACCTCGTCGTTGGGTATGCAGGGAACATCGGGGCGAAGCAGAAGCTCGAGGCCCTCATCGAGACCGCCGGCGTCTTCGCACGACGCGACGCGCGCGTGCAGTTCGTCATTGCAGGCGACGGGGCTCATCGGATTCCGCTAGAGCAGGCGGTGCAGGCGGCGGGGCTCGCGAACGTACGGATGCTTCCGCTGCAACGCGGTAAGGACTACTCAGCGTTTCTTAACGGTGTGGACCTTTCGTACATCGCGCAGGCGGATGGCGTGAGCGACGCGTTCATTCCGTCGAAGCTGTATCCGACGCTGGCGTCGGGTTGCGCGGTGGCCTGTTTCGCCAACGAGGGCGCCGAGTTGTATCGACTGATGCAACAGTCCGGCGCGGCACTGACCTACACCTGGGACGACACGGCTCGCTTCGTGGACGAGATGATCGCGCTGGCGGACGACCGGTCGGAGTTGGCGGCCATGGGACGCGCCGCTCGGGAGTTTGCACTATCCCGTTTCACGCGGGAGAGCGCGCTCGGAGAGTTCGTAGACGCCGTCGAGGCCGGGGATAGTGTATGATGTTACGGGCCGCGTCGAACATTCGACGACCGCGAGCGTTGACATGCGCGGGTTGCGGTGTGTCGCCGGTGTGGGGCTTGGGATCTTAGAATGGCGGTAGCTACGGACCAGATAGAGACAGAAGTCGCTCGTCTCTGGGAGGAATACGAGAACCTCCAGGACGACGACCAGGCGCCCTACATTGAGTCGCGCCTACCGCTCCCGTCTCTCAGCCTCTCGCTGCATCGACTGGCGAAACGCACTCTCGACATCGTGGCCGCGCTTGCAGGTCTCCTCGTCACGCTGCCTCTTGCCCCCCTTGTGATCCTGGCGATCCGACTCGATTCGAAGGGGCGCGCGTTCTTCAGTCAGACACGCGTCGGGCGGAACGGGCGGCCGTTCGTAATCTACAAGCTGCGGACGCTGGCGGCGGATTCACCCCAATACACGATTACGCCCACGCACGCGGCAGACTACCGGCTAACGCGCGTCGGCAGGACACTTCGGCGCCTTGGACTTGACGAGCTCCCCCAGCTCTGGAACGTGCTGCGCGGGGAGATGAGCTTCGTCGGCCCGCGGCCCGAGATGCCCTTCCTGGTCGACAAGTACTCTCCCTTGCAACTGCTCCGCCTTCGCGGGAAACCCGGTATAACGGGCACGTGGCAGATCAGCCCCTACCGCAACGAGGCGATCCACCATCACGTTGAATACGACCTGTATTACCTGCTGCACCCATCCCTCTCGCTCGACCTTAAGATCGCTCTGCGCACGCTAGGCGTTCTCAGTCGGACAAAGCCTGGGCAGGGCTGATTCTAGCCGACCCCGTTCTAACGACGCTCCAGTCGCTATCCGCTCATCTATCACCGCATGTGTGCGGCTGGACGTATCGGCTGGTCCCCGAACGGCTGGCGTGCTCCGTCGGTCGGAGCGGCCCGGGATGGCGTGACCGAGGAGCGCAGCGCAGCAGTCCTTCTGGGCGGCCTTGACGCGAGTTGACCACGCTTTGCGTCAGCCTGGCCCGGAGAACCTGCCGCAACCGCAAGCAATTCCCGCTTTCTCCCCCACGATGTGGCATGACGCGAATCCAAGGGCCGGAAGTTGACGAGGTCTCCAAGAACGGCTGCGCTGTATGCTCTCTGAACCACCTGACGTCGCCGATCGCGATATCGAGCCGCTCTACGCTCACCTGCTACGAGCGGCCGTGCGGTCCGCCGCCCTCGGCGATGACCGAGCCCTGCTTGCGCTCTCGCCGCGGCTGTCAGACGCCGCCTCCCTCGAACGGCTATGGGTGGAGGAGCTCTTCTGGAACCACAGGTCCCCGCTGCTTATCGCCTATGAGATGTCTCGCGCGAACGCTGGTGGGTTCCTGCGCCTGCCAGAGGTATTTCTACGCCGACTTGACCTTATTGCCGAGGCAGGCAAGCGCCGAAACGCCCTGATGATGGGTGAGTGCGCCGAT
>JABGQA010000107.1 GCA_018644665.1 Candidatus Poribacteria bacterium | reverse complement strand
CGCGACCGGCGAGGACATGATCCCCGTCTACATCACAGAGGAGAAGAGCGTGAGCGAACAAACGGAACGACTCGACGTCGCCGCCGAGGCGGGATGGGAGTGGCGCATGAAACCCCGACGAGGGACGCCAGGTGGATTCCACGGATCCATCGGCAACATCGTCGTCTTCTGCAATGTTGTGCACGAGTGGGCGCGAAGCGCAGACGAGCCCCGGACACCGATGCTCGTGTGGCACATGTCCCAGTCGGGCCCCGGCGAAGCGCAGCTCCTGAGAATGCGGCCGGTGCTGTACGACGATGCTGGCGGACGGCATGGCTTTGCCTCGCGCAACTCTGGCGCTGCGGCCGGTGACTGGGGGAAGGTTGGCTGGCAGAGCTTCCGCCTGCCCTACGCCGACTTCGTGGACGCGGAATACGTCTACCTCGGGATCGAGACAGAGCTGGGGGCCGGCGACTACTTCGCGATCGACGCAGTTGGGGAGGTCAACTAGGGCGCCGCTCGGAGCCCGGACGCCACAGCGAAATCCGCGACCGGTCAGTCCGGTCTAAAGGAACGACAGCACGCGATCCACCTCGGTCCTGCTGCCGATGATGACCGGGGTCCTCTCGTGCATCGATTCTGGTTGCTTGGCAAGGATCGCCTGCGACCCATCTACGGCCTTTCCGCCGCCCTTCTCCGCGAGGAACGCGAGCGGATTCGCTTCGTAGAGCAGACGAAGCTTCCCCTCTGGCGCGTCCGTCGTCTCGGGGTATAGGAAGACGCCGCCGTTTATGAGTATGCGGTGGAAGTCGGCGACCATCGACCCGACGTAGCGATGGCTGTACCCACCCGACTCCTCGGTCTTGGTCCAGTCGAGATAGTCACGTATGCCCTGGGGAAACCGCAGCGCATACGCTTCGTTGACGCTGTACGTCCTACCCTTGTCGGGTATCTTCATGTCCTCCTGCGTCAGGAGGTAGGCGCCGATGGACGGTTCCAGCGTAAACATGTGCAGCCCGTCGCCACATGTGTAGACGAGAACCGTGCTGCTGCCGTAGACGACGTATCCTGCGGCTACCTGGCGATATCCTGGCTGGAGCACATCGTCCATGGGGGCCACACCCCACGCAGCGGGGCTCCGCTGCAACACCGAGAAGATGGTGCCTATCGCCACCGTCGTTTGGATGTTGCTAGAGCCGTCGAGTGGATCGAACAGGACGATGTACTTGCCCGCGGCCTCGGCCTCGCGGAGAACCCGCGGCTCTGCCTCCTCCTCGGACACGAGTATGCCCGCGTTGCTGCGAGACCCGAGACACCGCAACAGCGTGTCGTTGGCGATGTCGTCCAGCTTCTGAACCGCCTCGCCTTGGACGTTCTCTTCTCCCGTCGCGCCGAGGATGTCCAGTAGTCCAGCGCGCTGCACCTGCGCCTGTATGATCTTTGTCGCCAGCGTGATGCCCGAGAGCAACCAACTGAATTCGCCCGTGGCGTCGGGATGGCCCTGCTGTCGTTCGAGGATGTGCTGCTGGGCGGTCATCATCGGTCGGTCGTATGTCACATGCCGCACGGGTCGGTCCTCTTGCGCTGAGCCGCGGGGTTAACACGAGCGCCGGGATGGCGACATCCAGACAGGCGTCACGCAACCGGCGCTGCCGTTCGCGGGCGCCGGAACTAGTCGGGAACTCGCTCCCACCGGACGAGAAACGTCTTCCTGTCCGACTCGGGCAAGGAGGTCCCGTATACGACCCTGAGAACTCCGTGCTTGTCGCGCCGCAGTTCCCAGTCAGGCCCCTTCACGCCGTATTTAAGCAGGGCCTTATAGACGTTGTTCAGGGCATCCACGATGGTCGCTTCATCGGGCTCCTTGCGTTGAGTCAGAACGACACTGGTCATGACCTCGTTATAGACACTCAGCATGCGCGCCACTGGACGCCCTCCGTAGAAGACATAGAGACCATCAACAGGTAGTCAGACGCTGACCCGTCGAGCCAACCTACGTTCAGTCTAGCAGGGGGCCGCATCGCGCGCCAGATCCCGAGCGCCACGACTTCGGATGGCGGTGACCGTGACGCGGAGTCACGGCATGAATCGGCCTGAGAGACCGCAGCGCGTGAGGCCGGGTTACTCGGGTGGTGGCGCCGGGCGCGAGCGTGTGGCGACGGGCGCTAGCGTGTGGCGACGGTCCCACCCATGCCCTCGACTACGACGCGGATCGCCGTCGCGCCGGCTTCCGTTGTCCGCAGATCGCGCACGCCGGTCAGCCACGGGGGCCGCAGCGATCCGCGCGCCATCACCTGATCGAGCATCGCGTCGGACCATCCCGCGACATCCGTGCCGTTGTTCCACACGGGCCCGTCGCCGGACCAGTTGGTCCCGGAGGCGACGTATCGCGGCTCCGTCTCCGCCATGCCGGCGATTACGATGTGGTACACGCCGGGCGTGTCGGGCGCCACGCGGTCGATCGTGGCGGTGCGCATGCTCACGCCGGTCGGGGCGTCCGCGACTACGGTTCGGTAGCTGCGCGCGTGGTCGCCCCAGGTCGGCGTTTCGATGACTGGGAATGCGGCGTTGTCGCCATGCGAGTGTTCTATGTGCAGCAGCAGCGACCCCTGGATGGGCTCGGCCGGCGCGACCCGGATCTCCGCGTCGTCCCGGGACACCGGACGGCCGTTGAGTACGCCGGAGCCGAGGAGTATGCGCGGCAGGCGGGCGGCCGCTCTCAGGGCGTCTGCGGTCGCCTCGTCAGGTCGCGCGACGTGCGTGCCGTCGTCCGACTGCCACACGCGGAGACCGTCGAACCTCAGCGGCGCGCCGCGCCCGCCCTCTCCCGATGCCATGAACACGCCATGCACCGTGCTCCCGGCGTACTTCTCGGCCAACCACGCGTCTTCTAGAACGAGACGTCCATCAACGACAAGGTCGTACGTGGCAGTCGCAGTACGGTAGTTGATCAGGACGTCGCAGCCTCGCGTATCGTCCACGGCGAACGCGGCATCGAGGTAGTTCAGGCGGTGCGCCCATTGGCCGTCGGCCTCGCGCCGGAGGATCTCCTCGCGCGCGCTGCCATCACGAGAGAACGTCAGACCGAGGGCCGCTCGTCCGCCGCCCAGCGCGGGACGGAGCCACACGCGAAGGGTGACGACGCCGGCCGCCGGCGGCAATCGCTTGTGCGCGCCGAAGTCGTTGCTGATGACCCCTCGCCCGGCGCCATCGGCGACAGGCGTCGCGGTGTCGAACCGTGGTTGGATGGGCCGCCATCCCTCGAGTTGACCGTCGGGAGTCAGCAGCGTGCGCGCTCTCGTCGGCGGGGTGTCGCTGCGGGCCTTGAGGCGCGACATCATCGAGGGGCGCATCGCGACCCAGACGCGCTCGACGTCGGCATCGCCGACGCCCCACGCCGGGTCGGGTGTGCTAACGGCCGCTCGGAACAGGAGCAACATGCCAAACGTAACGGCCGCGGCCAGCCCGCCCGCAAGTCCCGTAGGCCCGGCGACGATCGGCCGCGGCTCGCCGCCGATGGGCCCAACGCGCGACGTGACGCCGTCAGCGAAACCGTCCGCCAACGGACACACCAGCAAGCCGGACAGCGCCGTGTCGTCTATGCCGTGCCGGTCGAACCGCTCGCGGAGCCGCTGCAAGGCGCGCCGAATGCGCTGACCGGCGGCCTCTGGATCGAGGAACAGCGCCTCCCCGATCTCCTTATAGGACAAGCCACCCATGTAGCGCATGACGAGCGGAACGCGTAGCGAATCCGGCAGCGTGAGGAGCGCCGCTTCCACAAGTAGGCCGATGTCCGCGCGGCGTTCGAACTCCTCCTGATCCACCGACGACGCGGCTCGCCCGGCAAGCATCACGCCGGTGTCTGCGGGAGTTTCGCGGTTGCGGCGGGCCAGTCGGCTGTTCGTCCTGGACAGCGCGATCCGACTTACCCAGGCGGGAAACCGCTCGGGAGCGCGTAGCTGTGCGAGGCGTTCGTAGGCGGCGAGGAACGTGTCCTGGGTGACGTCTTCGGCCTCGGCGTGGTCGAGAAGCCGCGCGTACGCGATAGCGTACGCCTGGCGCTCATAGCGGCGCACGAGTTCCGTGAACGCGTCGCGAGACCCGCGCAGGGATTCCGCTACTAGACTGCGGTCGCTCTTGCTCACCGGCCGCGCTGCCCCACACATCTGACCCGTGGGGAGTCGCCGATCCAACATCGGATTCCCCATCGACAGCCATACTAACGCAACATCGTCTCTCGGCCGACTTTTCTGTTGGAATCGCCCGCCCTCGCCGATCTGCTCAAACGACAGGCGGAGCCACTCGGCTTCGCGAGAACGCCGAGCAACTGCCCGCGGCCCTGCCCGTCGCGGCTTCCGAGGATGGTCATAGGAATGGCAAACCATCGTGCGTTTGCGTTTGCGGCGTGTGGCGCGCTGATCGCGCTCTTGGCGACTGAGGCGTCGGCGCAGTTCGACTCGAAGATCGCGTTCCTTTCGCAACAGGCCGGCGCCTGGGACGTCATGGTCATGGACCCCGATGGGTCCAGCCTCGTGAACCTGACGGATCACCCCGCCAACGACGTGGGTCCCGCCTGGTCGCCCGACGGCCGCGAGATCGCGTTCGCGTCGGAGCGCGACGGCGGATCGAACATATACATCATGGACGCGGATGGAGCGAACCCGCATCCAATCACGTCCGCCAGCGTGGTCGGCGAGCCCGACTGGTCACCCGACGGGTCGAAGATCGTCTACACCGATTGGTCGAGCGGGCCCGGCGTCATCACGGTCATGAACTCCGACGGGTCGAATCCCGACCCCCTCACGGATCCGGGCCACGACAACGGCGCCCCGGCATGGTCGCCCGACGGCTCCGAGATTGCCTTCATGTCATGGCGCGACGGCATCGACCCCGAGATCTACGTCATGGACGCCGACGGCAGTAACGAGACGAACCTGACCCACAACGGCGGCATCGGAGAGTGGTGGCCGGCGTGGTCGCCCGACTCGTCCAAGCTCAGCTTCACGTCGGATCGAGACGGGAACCTGGAGGTCTACGTCGCAGATATCGCCAACAAGGTGCTGTCGAACGTCGACCGCCGCACATTCGACGGCGCCCAGAGCAACGCGTCGTCGTGGTCGCCCGACGGGCAGGAGATCGCGTACTTCCACCACGCGCCGAACCAGATCCACGTCGTGACGGCGTTCGGCCATCCCCCGGTGGACGACAACCGTTCCCTAGAAGGCGATGGGATCTATCCCGACTGGTCGCCATATCTGACGCCGTCGGAGATCATCCTCGCCATCGACGTGAAGCCAGGCTCGGATGAGAATCCGGTGAGTCTCAGGAGCAAGGGCGTCATCCCCGTCGCCGTGTTGACGACGGACGACTTCGACGCGACGACCTTGGACGGCGCCAGCGCGCGTCTCGGCCCGGATGGCGCGGGCATCGCGCATAGGTCGGCCCACTACGAGGACGTGGACGGCGACGGCCGCGTCGACTGGGTCGGGCACTTCCGCACGCAGGCGATCGGCCTTGCCGCCGACGCGACGGACGTCACGTTGACCGCGCAAACGCTCGACGGCGTGCCGCTGTCGGGCAGCGATGTCGTCAGCATCGTGGGCAAGGGCCGCAAAGCTCCAGCGCTCACGTTGGCGGGCAGTCGGCCGGTCACGTGGGGCGGCCTGAGACGCCGCATCGCCGTGCGGTAGCTCTCGGCCTCAGCGGCGCGCCCATCCTACGGTGGCGCGCCGCATCTCTCCCTACGCGCTTCCGCTTTCGCCGGAATCCGCCCGGCCGGCCCCCGCGTATAGCGGCACGTGCAACGGAGAGTTACACTCCCAATAAGGGCCGCCGGGCTTGCGCGGACGAGGAAGAACTCGCCGGACGGGAGTGGACCATGAGCATCGTCGGGACCATTGACGGCTTCTTCGACTTCTGGCGTCGGGTCTTCAAGAAGTTCACCGTCCTCGATATCAAGCTGCTACAGGTCTACACCGCGACGCTCGCGCTCATCCTCGCCAAGGCTTTTCCAGCGATCCTCGTCGTGCCTTACGGCTTGCTGATCGCCATCGCCGTGGTCTCCGTCGTACGGTTCGCGTACCTGGTGGGGTCCACGGAGTACACCGCGTCCTCGGATGAGGAGCCGGACGTAGCCGAACTCGCCGACAAGCTGCGGACGATGCTCGCCGAACAGGAAACACGCGACGAGCGCATCGCCGATCTCGTCCTGATGGTCGACGCGTTGTCCGCGCCTCAAGAGACAGACGTCGAGGCGATCGGCCCACAGCGTTCGGATGCTGTCGAGACTGTCGCGCCGGAGCGAACCTGACGCCAGACCGCGTGTCGCGCGCGGCGGGGCGCCGTAGGCAGTCGGGCCATAGGCTGCCCATGTCGCGCCGCCCATCAGCGACCTAAGGGGTTGCGCGCGTGATCGCGGCAGGTCGTATACTCGCCGCATGCCCCGCCCGACCCCTTGCGGATGAGGAAGCGCCCATGATCCCACGCAGTTGCGACACCATGGTCGCGTTGGCCGACGCCACTTCGACCGGCGACGTGATCTTCGCGAAGAACAGCGACCGCCCCGTCGACGAGTGCCAGCCCCTGGAACTCCACGCGCGACAGACGCACGAAGACGACGCGGTAACGCAGTGTCAGTTCGTCTCGCTCCCGGAGGCGCCGGTCACGTATCGGCACATCGGTTCGCGGCCGTACTGGTGCTGGGGCTACGAACATGGGGCGAACGAGCATCAGGTGGTCATCGGGAACGAGGGGCTTGCCTCGCGGTTGCCGGAGGCGTCGGAGCCGAAGCTGATCGGCATGGAGATCATCCGCCTGGCGCTGGAGCGTTCTCGCACCGCGTCGGAGGCGGTCGACGTCATCACCGGCCTCGTGACGGAATACGGACAGGGCAAATTCGCCAACGACGCGGGCGTCCGCACATACGACAACGGATACATCGTCGCCGACCCGCGCGAGGCGTTCGTGATCGAGACCGGCGGGCACCACTGGGGCGTGAAGCGAGCGGAGCGCGCTCTCGGCATCAGCAACGTCTACTCCATTGAAACCGACTGGGAGACCCTCTCGCGCGGGGCGGCGAAGCACGCTCGCGAACACGGATGGCCAGGCGCCCGTGGGCGGCTCAACTTCGCAGACGCATTCACGAAGGACAGTCGCGACGAGGGTAGCGGCGCGATGCGTCGGCGTCGCGCGTGCGCTGTGCTCGATGCTCGCCTCGGGGACGTCAACGCGCGCACGATGATGTCCCTGCTCGCCGACCATGGAGATGGGAAGGACCCGGACGAGCCGTTCGTCGTAGACGCGGACTACGGCGGCGGCATCTGCATCCACCCCAACCCCGACGGCACGGGCGGAAGCACCGCCGCCAGCATCGTCTCGGAGCTGTGCGCCGATGGCTCGCGGCTCGCCGTGCATTGGTGCGCGCTCTACTCGCCCTGTCTTGCGCTGTTCGTGCCGATGTTCGTCGAAGGGGAGCTGCCCGATGTCCTCGCCATCGGTGGCGAGACGTCGTCGGAGGATAGCCCTTGGTGGACGTTCCATCGGCTTGCGGCGGCGGTGCGCGTCGCGCCGGACGGCCGGGCCGCAGCCGTGCGCGAGGCGTGGGCGCCGGTTCAGGACGCGCTGTTTGTGTCGGCGTATGAGATGGCGCGGGAGGGGCGTCGTTCGATCGACGATGGGCGCGGCGACGACGCGAACGCGCTGCTCACGCGGTACATGGCGGAGAACACCGCGACCATGCTGCGCGTGGCAACAGACCTGCTCGACTGGCTGGACCGCCAGGCTGCCTGACACGAGTTGCCGCCAGGTTGACCATGTTCACGCCTCGCCATGTGGGTGGCTCGGAGTGCTGGCGCTATTATGCCATGCGTGAGTAACTGATACCATTATGCATGCGAAACGGATTTCCTCATAATAACGCGACTGAGGCGAACCGATGGTGTCGATACCGCACCCCGGCAGGGCAACGCGGGCGGGCGTCTACCTGCCGCAGCCCGCGGGCTACCGCGCGTTCATCCCGAAGAACCTGCCACCCGACCCGCCTCTCGATGTCGACGCGGCGCTCGCGACGCTCCTGTCCGAGGCAGATAGTGCGGTGGGGCGTCTGGACGGGGTCGCCTCCACACTGCCCGATGAAGGGCTCTTCGTCGGCATGTACGCGCTACGAGAGGCCGTCCTGTCCAGCCAGATCGAGGGCACACAGGCTTCGTTGGTGGACGTGCTGACTGCCCAGACCGAGGCAGAGCAACCCCGATCGGACGATCTGCGAGAGGCGCAGAACTACGGGATCGCCATGCACTACGGTCTCGAGCGGCTCAAGACTCTTCCGCTGTCGCTTCGGCTGATACGGGAGATACACGCGAAGCTTCTGGATGGGACGCGAGGGACGAATCGGGATCCAGGGGAGTTCCGGCGTTCGCAGAATTGGATCGGGGCGGCCGGGTCGGATCTGTCTACCGCGCGATTCGTGCCGCCTCCTCCGCCCGATATGACGAGCGCACTGGAGAGTCTCGAACTCTTCCTGCACTCCACGGAGCCCATGCCGCCCCTGTTGCGAGTCGCAGTCGCCCACGCACAGTTCGAGACCATACACCCATTCCTCGACGGGAACGGCCGCGTAGGTCGTCTCCTCATCACGTTTCTGCTGTGTACGTACGGCGTCCTTCATCGGCCTCTTCTCTATCTGTCGTACTTCCTCAAAGCGCATCGCGCGGAGTACTACGACCGGCTTCAAGCCGTGCGGGACGAGGGAGCCTGGGAGGCCTGGACGGCGTTCTTTCTCCAAGGCGTCCGTCAAGTCGCCGACGAAGCCGCCGGCACCGCCCGCCAGATACTGCGTCTGCGTGAGCGGCATCGCCAGGTTGTTACCGACAATCTCGGGAAGGGAGCCGCGAACGGCCTCTTGCTGCTCGAATCGCTATACCGTCAGCCGGTCGTGACCAACCGTAGTGCTGGCAAGACTCTCGGAATCGCCCCCGCCAACGCGACTGCCTTGGTTCGGAGGCTCGAGTCGTTGGAGCTACTCACGGAGACCACAGGACGGAAGCGGAACAAGCGATACATGTACTACCCGTACTTGACGCTGTTCCCGGAGGCCCAGGAGGACCCGCGCGCATTCCCTGAATCGTGACGGTGCGTGAAACTGCGGCCGCCCGCACCGCTAGACGGCATCCCGCACCCAGAGACTCAGCGAGACCACCTGGTACGCCTCGTCGGGGTCGCTGCGGTCGTAGACGGGGCCGGACTCCGTATACGCCCCGAGCCGGCTCACCCTAGCGCCCGCGACGGTCGGCTTGCTCGTAGCCGCGAGCGTGTGCACGCGGGAGCACATCGTCGACAGTTGCGCGACGTCGATGGCGTTGTTGTCGTGGGTCGCGGCGAAGCAGGTGATGAGAATCGGCTCCTGGCTTGTCTTCAGGAGCGTCGTCGCCCCCGCCCAGTCGTACGGATGAGAACGCGACGGCATCTGCACCGTGATCGACGGATTCGACAACCCGTCAGGACGCTTCGCGCCCTTCACGATGCGACCCGAATCCCCGCAGATCGTGCGCAACGTCGTGTCGTCGCTCAGCCACGTCCATACGCCCGTGAGGATGTTGTCCAGAGGGATCATGCAGCTTCCTCCTCGTCGGTCGACCGGCGACCCGTGACGATGTCCGACCACGCGCGACGACCTGCCGCAGCCATCGCCAGATGTGTCGCCCGACGCGCCGTCGCGATCGGCTCCAGCAGCACGCTGCGCGACGACTTCGCCTCCACGTGGATGGCGTACTCCGGCGGCGCGAACACGACGCCATAATCCCCGCGATCCGATGCCTTCCCACTCAGATACGGCGCCGAGTTGTACACGTGTCCCGAACCATCCAACGCCGGGAACGGGTCCGCGCCGATGTAGCCCTCCACCTGGAACGTGATCGACGCGCGGAGATTCCCCGTCACGTCGTTCCACGCCAACGGCCGATCGCGCCGCACCGACTCTTCGGCGATGCGCCGACAGCCTTCGGCGACCGTCGGCGCGAGGGCCCCCTGCTTCACCGCGGCCACGACCCGCGCGACCTCCCGACGGAACTCCGACAACCCGTTGTTACCCGCACGGCTGACATCACGCTCGGCCATTAGATGCCCAACCTTTCCATGTCGAGTTCGAGGTGGTCCTTGAAGTCGCGGGCGTTGCGGATCGCGTACTCCGTCGAGCCATCGACGAGCGTGTCACCTTCCTGCGGGACCGTCGCCGGGACGTCAAAGAAGCCGACGTGCGTGATCCGGTAGTCCGCGCCCTGCTCCGACGAGTGGTACGACCAACGCGCCGAAGGCTGAATGTCGCCCGACAGCCCACTCGTGACCGTCGTCACGCCGCTGACGTAGTTCCCGCTCGCGTCCTGGCTCGCCCCGTCGCGGGTGACGTAGACCGTCGTCTTCAGGTCCGCCTCAATCGTGTCGCTGAATGCCATCGTCCACCAACCTCACTCCCTCGGCGCTCACCGACAGGCACACGCCCGTCGCGATGTCCGCCTCGACGCCACGCGTTTGCCCGTACAGGTACAGAAGCTGCACGACCGCGCCGATGATCTGTGAATGCAACTGCGCCTCTACGCTGCGAGCGCCCGCGCGCAGCCGCTCCATTCCCGCATCTGCGCCCGACCCATCTGCCACTGCGCCTTCTGAAAGTGCACGCTCTCCGTGAATCGCGTCCATCTGCCTGCCCATTCCAGACCGGCCTCCTCGCCGCATTCGCCCATCTGCCTGATAAGGTTCGACTCCGCGTCCCACACCGGCTTGCCGCCGTCGAGCGGCACGGCGTCGAATGCGAAGCCGAAGTTGTGCGCGCTCTGGCACGGCAGCGCGTTGGTAACGATGCGACGACCATACTGCGGCGGCGCCGTCTCGATGAGACTCGCCTGACAGACCAGGTAGCGGGCCACGCCGACACGCTCGGAGCCGGGCTCCTGGCGCATGAACTCCGGCAGGTAGTGGAACGCCATGCTCGCGTACATCCGCTCCGACTCCGTCGGCTGGGCCCGTTGGTCGAGGACCGACGCGGCGTGGGAGCGGATGCGACGTATCCTCGCGTCGATTTCCGCGCGCGACCGTCCGTTCCGCCACAGGCGCGCCTGCTCCCGCGCCGAACGCAAGGTGCAATACACCAACACGCTCATCCCGCGCGCGTGGCATCGCTGTTGGAATTCCAGCGCCAAGGGCTGCATGTCGGGCCGCAGGGCTTCGATCTCTCTCGATGCCATCCCTCACCCCCTGCTCCAGCCGGGACGTCGCCGGTTCAGGAACCAGCCACGCGCGGTGTATTCGTTCCACTTCTGCTTGATGCCCCGTGACACCTGGCCCCGGCGACGCGTGCCGTCGTATTCGCGGCCCGTCGCCGAGTCAGGGGTCTCCAGCAACAGGTCCGCGGCGGCATGCCACACGTTGTGCGCTGTCCCCTTCAGGTACAGCTCCCGCGTGACGGCGGTGGAGAAGATGAACGTCCCGTTGATGGCGTTCACCGAGTCCGGGCTGTGCGAGGCGCTCGTCTCCGACGCGCCGTCGCGGATCGCCCAGTTGTTGTCGAAGTAGCCGACCCGATAGAAGCTCCCGAAGTCCGGCACGTCGAACGACGCCGGCGAGACGTCGCGCACTCCCGCCGACAGCGCCGTCCGGGAGCGATCCTGCCGCTGCTTCGTCTGGAACATGTGGTAGTCGATGTCGTGGCGCATCGGCGCCCAATCGACGTGCGTCGCGTGCCGGTCGAGCGCGTCCTGCACGAGCGCCGTGTTGCTCCACGTCGTCGCGCCCGAGTCGCTCACGAGGCGCTGCGTGTGCGCCACGAGCGACTGCATTTCCGTGCGTACGGCCATGATCTACCCTCCCGCCGCTGCGTCGAGCGCGGCGGCGCCGACTACGGGCGCGACGTGCTGGGCCGCAGGCGCCTCTTCCACCTCGTCCGCGGCCCAGTCGATGGCCGGCAGCCGCGACATCTCACGAATGCGCCGCGCCACGTCGCGCACGTACGTCTCGTAGTGCTCCACGTTGGCGAACCAGAGCGTCCTGGTGACCATCTCGCCGTGCGGACCCAGGTCGCCGACGAGGAATTCCGACCCCACGCCGAGAAGACGCACGGCGTCCTGATACACCTCGAACGCGGCCTCCCAGTACTTCCCCTGCGGGTCGAAGAAGCCGTGCGACAGGATCGACAGCGCCCGCTCCAGCTTCTTCCGCTCGCGCAGGATTGGCGGGTTCGGGTCGCCGGTCGCCTGCGCGGCCTGCTCCTTCTCCCACTTCGCGTAGTTGCAGTACTCCCGCGCCTCGAGAAGCAGACCCAGCTCGCGGTCGGGGCGAACCTGACGGTCGTGCAGCAGGAGCGGGATGTTGCGGCTTTGGCACTTCGTCCGACGCAGGCGTTCGTTCACGTAGCCCAGGTGGATGATGTCCACCCCGCTCATGATCAGCGCCGGCTCGATGAGGTCGTTCACGTCCGCCTGGAAGTGCTCGTGGATCGCGGCGTGGCACTGATACTGCGTGCCGGCCTGCGTCCCAACGGGCTCCCGACGGAACAGCCGTATCGGCTTGTCGAAGCGGTACGGCGCGTCCTTCATGACGTGGCACTGCCGCAGCACGTAGCCGTTGAACGGGTTGTCCGTGAGGAACTTGTGGACGTTCTCCGGGTTCTCGAGGAACTCGTCGCAGTCGATCCACAGGACCCAGTCGCCGGTGACACGCGACGCGCTCTGATTGCGCGCCCAGCCGAAGTCGCCCGGCGAGGGCAGGTCGGCGGGGACATCGGGGCACTTGCCGATGCTCCACACGTCGCCGCCATTCCGCGTGTACGGCTTCGCGAGTTGCATCGTCGCGTCGCGCGAACCCGTGTCCGCGATCCACACCTCGTCGGCGATGGCGTCCACGGATTTGAGGCAGCGCGCGATGTCGTTCTCGCCGTCCTTCGCGATCATGCACACGCTCAGACGATCGCGCGGACGCATCCGGCGCGCCTTGCGTTCGATGTCCGGCGCGCCCAACTCCTGCCCATCGCGCCGCCAATGCGCCACGTAGTGGCCGCACAGCGATCCGCGTGGCGTGTCGTCGTTGATCATGTGTATCTGGTCGTAGCCGTCCCGATGTCCGGCGATGGCCTCCAGGTCGCGGTGATCGAAACAGAACTTGTGACCCCGCAGATGCCGCGACCAGTCCAGGCTGTTCGCGTGCATGTACTCCGCGAACGGCCCCTGCGGCACGGTTATGAGAACCGCGCCACCGGGCGCGTCGTCAGTGGGCTCCGCAGCGTGGGTTTCGAGCCGCGTGAGGAACTCCTCGGGGCGCGTGAAGTGCTCCGCGATCTCGCCAGCGAGGACGAGGTCGTACCCCGTCGACGGGACCGACTCGACATCAGCGACGAACGCCTGGAAGCGGTCTGCGTGCGCGCCGTCGTCGAACTCCTCGCCGATCCACCGCTTGGCGCCATTCACTAGCTCGCCTGAGTAATCGACCATGTCCACGTTCGCCTGCGGGAAGAACCGCAGCAGACACGCCGATAGCGACCCGTTGCCGCCCGCGAAGTCCAGGATACGCAGCTCGTCCGTCCCGTGGTTGGGGAACAGCCGTTCGAGCGCGTAGAACACGACCTCGAAACGCTGGTTGTGCCCGAACTCGTCGGCGGGGGATAGCGCCGTCTCGGCGTAGCGTTCCGGCGTCTCGTTGGAGGTCGCTATGCGCTCCGCGAGGATCACCTCGCCCTCGGGATAGCTCTCCGTGATGTGCTCCGCGGCGCGGATGTCGTCGTTCCACAGCGCCCTGTCGAACACGGCCGACGTGCGCGTCTCGAACCGCTCGTCGAACATGCCGAGGATCTTCGTTTCCCACTCCGCTGCCACGGCGTGCATGTCGTAGCGTGCCGCCCACTCGCGCCCGGCTGCTTGCGCGCGCCGGTAGGCGTCGCCGTCGGCGAGGAGGGCCACGCACGCGTCCACGCACGCCTCCTGGTACTCCTCGTCGAGGGAGTCGCCAGAGACGCTCCTGCCGGCATCCGTGTGTAGCGTCTCGCGCAGCGCGCCGATGTCCGTGCAGACCAACGGCGTGCCGAGCGCCTGCGCCTCGATAGCGGCGATGCACGACGTCTCCGCGAACGTGCGCACGCCGGGATAGAGCATCAGTTGCGAGCGCGCGATCTCGCCGTAGAGTTGCTCCTTGTTCAGCGCGCCCAGGTACTCGACGCCCTCGGTCTCCGCCACGAGTTCGTCCGCGCGATCGCAGACCGCGTCGACGTTCGGGTTGCCCTCGTACATCGAGTGGTATCGGGCAACGGCGAGGGTCGCGTCCGGGCGAAGCTTGCGAAGGCGTGCAAACGCCTCCAGGAGCGGCGACCGTTCACCCGCCACCATCGCCCGCTCGGGCCGAGAGATGTGGATGAGGCGATCCGGCTCCTTCTCGACGCCGTCCACGGCAGCGCGCAGGGCGGCCATGTCCACGGGGTTCCGCGTCGCCCAGGAGAGCGGTCGGAGGTCCGGGATCTCGCGGCAGTACTGCTCCATGTGGTAGTCGGAGACGAAGACGTGGAGGTCCGTCTGCCACGCCGACGCGAAGTAGTCACCGGGCGTCGTCAACAGGTCCTCGTTCCACAGGAGACGCAGCTTGCAGTCCGTCAAGCTCGCCCACTGCATGATTCCCGGATGGCGCAGGCTGACGAACACCTCGGGCTGCCTCGCCCGGATGATCGAGTTCATCATCGCCTTGGAGTTGTCGAACCACCAGATGCCGAAGTCGTCGCGATACGACTCCATCACCGGGCTACCGTCCTCATCGCGTGCAAACCGCGTATAGACCACGATCGTGTGCCCGCGCCCCGCCATTCCGCGCGCGAGGTGGATCAGCGCGGACTCCGAGCCGCCGAGGCTCGTCTCGAGCCGGATGGTCTCCTCCGTGAAGGGCACCGACTCGCAGTAGAAGTGGATTTCAAGAGGCGCGTCTTTGCCGCGTCGTGGTCGTTCCTCGGGCGCTCTTCGTTTGGTTTCCCGCATTGGTCCTGCCCACCTTTTCGGTCAGTTCCGCGATCTGCTGAGTGAGTTCCGAGATGGTCTCGTACGGGTTCGTCTCGTAGAGGTATTCAAAGGCGCGCGTCTGGACCTCGCGCAGGAGTATCGGGTTGCGCTCGACGGTCTCGGCGCGAAGCCCGGCGACCTGCTCGACGAACTGGAACCATGTGTCCGCTTCGGTCATCGTCTTGCCTTACCGTTCGTGTCGGTGGTCGTCTGGATGGGGGAGCGGGCTCCCCGACGGGAGCCCGCGCCTCAGTCGGTTCGGAACTCAGGCGGTGTACCCATGCACCGTCAACGCGCCCACGAAGCTCGTCACCCCCAGCGACGCGACGAACGCCGTAGCGTCCGCGCACCTCACGGGAGAGCCGAAGATCAGCTCGCGCTGATTGTGGACGTACGCGTGTCGCTCGCCGCCGGCGTCGAAGATCAGCAGATCCACGTGCGCCGTGTCGAAGCTCGCGTGTATGGCGGTGATGTAGTGCGCCTTCCCAGTGACCGCGGCCTTCGATACCGCGGCCGGATCTGCCGCGGCGGAGGTAGCCGTCACCGTCCACTCCGCGGCCTGCGCGCTTACCGCGAGGCCGGAAGTGTCCTGATCGGTTGTGCGGAAGGTGCTCACCCGCTCTTCGGTCAAAGCCATGCTTGCGCCTCCCTTAACCCGTGATGTAACCCCGGACCATCGACGCGGCCCGGCGCACTTCCACGGTGTATTCGCCGACGAGTTCGCCCTGACGGGCGTCCTTGGTCTCGGCGTAGTTTTTCAGTTGGAATGACCGCCCTTGCAGCGGCACCACACGGATGTCGTCCGACCGCCCCAGGATGAATCCCCGAGCGTCCATCTGACGCGTGTTGATGACGCGCAGGGGCGTCTCGCTCAGCCCGCTCTGGTAGAGCGTGACCTGGGTGCCGAACGTCTCCTCTTCGCGCGACTGCACGATGGCAGCGCCGGGCAGACGGTCGAACCCCAACTTCACGCGCGGGCCGCAGACGATGAAGTCATACGACTGCGCGCCGTTGAGGTAGCCGGCGAGGACGGCGTTGTCGATGAAGGACTGCGTGACCGTCGCCGCGGTGTGCGTCGACGTGATCCACCGCCAGATGCCCTTCATCGTCCGACGCGTCGAGCCATCGCCGATGGTCTGCGCGGACGAGCCGAGGAGCGCGCTGCTCTCGAGGTCGCGGAGGGCCGTTTCGATGCGGTCCACCGCCTGGTAGTTGTATTCCGACCCGACGCCGCCTTCCTTGTTGACGGCTTCCATCGTGCCGGAGACCTCGATGGGCTTCGCGTAGTACTGCACCCAGTTCGTCTTCTGCGTGCGGACGCTGGAGATGTCGCCCTTGCGGTCATCTCCTTCGAGCTTCGCATTGCCGACGAAGCCCAGCGTCCCGCCCGCGGCGAGCGAGGTGTTGTCGGTGCCTCCGAAGGCACGCGACACGAGGATCGAGTTCGCCCCGACGGCGGACAGCACGAGCGCGTGCTCTTCCGTCGAGTCGAACCCGCCGATGCGGAGGACGTCGCCCTCCTGGACTTTGCCTCCCCAGCCGTCCACCTGAATCCCGGTGTTCGCCGTCGCGGAGTCGACCGCGGTGGACACGGTGAGCGTGAACTGTGGGGTCAGCTCGTCTTCGAGCCAGATATGCTCGGTCGAGCCGACCGCCACGTTCGCCACGTGCACCGGATCACCGATGAACTCCAGGAACGGCGTCCGCCTGGGAGACAGGAGGGAGATGACCGGAGAGACGTCTCTCACCAGCTCGGCGGCAAACGCGCTGTAGGTCGCCTTGCCTGAGAATGCCATATTGCGCCTCCGTCACCGACGAGGACGGGTCAGTGGTTGGGTTGCCCGTCGTGGATGTGCGCCAGCAGGTCCGCCATGGACTCGCGGTTTGGGTTGTCCTTCGCGCGTGTTTGCGCGACTTGGAAGTCCGACCGCGGCCCGGACGGTCGCGTCGGCGCGGCGCCGGAGCCTCCCCCGGACGCTCTGACCAGATAGGCGTGCTTGTTCAGCAGCCCTTGCACCACTCCGTCCACCGTCAGTGGATCTCCGTTGCTGTCGTATGCTCGATGGCCGTTCTCGCCGACGGGGAACACCGCGAAGGCGCGGCTTTCCACGTCGATGTCCACACCGAGGGCGTCGCGCACGAGGGCACCGAACAGAGGTTTGGCGTCCTCGTGCAGTCGATCCGCCACGCGAGTCGCGGCAATGCGGGCATGGGTGTCTAGCATGTGGTTCGCGAACACGGTCTTGGCCGTCTCGAACGCCTCGTCTTTGGCTTGCAGGCGGCGGTCGTACTCATCGGTGAGCTTGTCGACATCGCCCGTGCGTTTGAGGTCGGAGTCTTTCCGCGCGCGATCTTTTCTCGCCGAATCTGCGTGCATGCGTTCCAGCTCTACCGCTTTGGCTTGCAGGGCGTCGAGATCGTGTCGCTTCTTGAATCCGTCCTCGGCTCGCGCGAGTCGTTCGCCGATGAGCCGATCCACTTCCGCCTGGGTGAATTGCCTATCCTCGCTGCCGCCGCCATTGCCCCCGTCTTGCGTCCCATCGTGTGCGATGGGGGATGCCGGGGTGTCATCCGTAGCGGCAATTAAGGTGGGCAAAAGATGCGTAATAGGGAACATCGCGCCCCTCCGTTTAGAGCCCGTCGGCTTGCGTCGGTACCGACGTGTTGAGAGATGGGCGAGCGGGTCAGAAGCCCCTCGCGCCCAGGCCTTCCATCGTCTGACAAGACCTTAGTGCACGCCGGGGTGGTCGGTTCAAACCGAAGGTGGCCGGCGGCGTGTCCCAATCAGCGTGTTGAGCGTAATCACGCTGCCCTGTATGGTGGGACCACGCGGACGTGCACTGGTCGCGAAGCCGTTGGCCCTCGGGGTTCGTCCTAGTGAGGCCCCGCGCCGTTTGAGCCGAGGAGATACTTGTGCTGTGGCTGCTGCGACGACTTTTTGGACTGGATCGCCGTTCCGCCCGCATTTCCGCCCGCGACTCAGCCGCCTCCCCCGGAGACGGATCCAGCCGCCCTCCGGATGCGCGTGACCTTCAGCCACAGGAGTCCGGTGGAACAGACGTCTACCACGGTCTCTTGCAGGCACTCCAAGAAAGCCTCCGCCAGCATGACTATGCCCAGGCCGCGTCGATCGCCATAGAGACAGTGCCCCTGATACGCGGCTTCGTTGGCGCTTGGACGAGGGAGCATGGAAGCTTCGGGATACAGTCCATACCCGCGCTCGAACAGGGCGCATCGCTCCTTGCCGCCTATGGTGATTCCGAATCGCTGCTCGGCATGCGCCGTGTGGTGTCCAGCGTCCCAGAACTGGAGCCCTGGAGGGAACGGATAGAGGCGAGGATTCGCGACGTGGATCGTCGTAAGCGCCTGTTGGACGCCATCGGGAACCGGCCGGGCTTGTCGCAGAAGGACGCCAAGGGGGCGATCGGAGAATCGGATGGTCGTGCCGTTGCTACCCTCATCGCGTGGATGGAGAAAGCCGCGGTCATCCTAAGGACCCCAGCGGGGCGTTCGCATGCGCTTTGGCTGCCCAGCCAGCAGCGTACTCCGGCGGCGGATTCTGAGCCGGGCGAGAGGGAGGAGGAAGCGCCTCTTCCGCAACCCGTCTTCACACCCGGTCACGCCCGCGATTCCGCCGAGCCTGCTGTGCTCCTCGACCTGGACTCAATACCCAGCGTAGCACTCCCTCGGGCGCCGGAAGCCTGGGACGAGGACCGAGTCGCGCGCGCTCGGCGAGAGACCGAGGCCGAGGAGTGCAACTTCGAGAGTTTCGGACCGGCCGGTTTCCAGCTGGAGGACGAACAGCGACTGCCGATGTTCGAGAGGCCTGACCCAGCGTTCCGACGTCTTGCCATAACCCGATCCGGGATGTTCTTCCTCGACGATCTGGGGAAATCGCAGATTGCGGATTCGTCCCCCGCGGCTCTGATGGCCGTTGATCGGCATGGAGCCCCCCGAGGTCAACGGCCCTTGGCATGGGGCGTGCACAAGTTCCACACGGATCCCCTTGGACAAGGGATCGCCGCGCTGTCCCGCGAGGCAGTGCTGCATGCCTACGATTCCTCGCTCCGGCCTCTCTTCAGCGCGCCCCTGAGCGAGACCGCCGAAGTGAAGCGCGTTCAGACGCGTCTCGGCCTGCCAATGTCGGAGGCGCGCAACCACGTCAGAAATATCATGCTCGCGCCGGACCTTGGCGGCTATGCCTTCACGGTCGCTGATGAAGCGTGGCGCCGCGATGACCGGGGCGCCACGCAGTGGGGCGTGCGGTTGCCTGTGCAGGAGGGTTGGGAACCTGCGGGGTACATCACGGGACCGAGCGAGGCCGTGGAAGCCGCAGTATCCCTGATGGATTTGGCGTTTCCGGTGTCACCAGATGACATCAAGAAGCGGTACCGCGAACTCGCTCGGGCATGGCACCCGGACCACAACGCAGAACCCGATGCTGCCGCGCGGTTTCGGGAGTTGCACGACGCCGCAGAGCTCTTGACTGGCCTGCCGAGTGAGCAACTCGCGGACGGCGCGGCCCGCGCGTACTTCCAGAGGGTCGTCTCCGAGACGCGTATCCCTAGCGTTGCGGGTATTGAGCTGACAATGACGATGTCGGTTGGCACTTCGGAGCGGTATGCGTCGGACTGGATCTACGCCAGCGCACTCACGCGCGATGGAGGTTCGATCCTGGCCGGCTACAGCGGGCGCATCGTGCGGATTGGCTCTACGGGAGAACCCGTCTGTCTATACGATATCGGCATGGTTCCACGGCGCATCGTGGACACAGGCCGATGGCTGTACCTGCTATCCGACACGCGGCTCTACATCCTCCGGGAAGACCGGCTCGTCCGCACTGTTGATGTGCATGACGCCGGGGAGCTCATACCAGGTGAAGCGGGATTCGGTCTTCTGGAACGCAAGTGCTTCCGTTGGTTTGATCAGGCCGGGGCCCTGGTGGGAGGCGTCCGCACCAAGAATCCGCTACGGCGTGTATACGTGTCGGACGAAGGATGGATAGTCGAAACACGGCAGCGCAGAGCGCACGTCACAGGCGCCCCTTCGTTCTGGCTGGACACGTGAGCCCGGTCGCGTCAGGGACGAGTACTGTCAACGCTTACTCACGACGCGTGAGGCTGCGTCGCACACTGCGGATCACGTTCTCCGGTCGGAAACAGGCCGAGACTGTGGCCGCCGGACCCGGAGCGAAGGAGGCATCACCCGACCGCGACACGCGCCCACCCTCGGCGCTACCCTTACTCCGGCGGCGGCGCGAAGGGCGTCCCGCCTATTGACGGGGAGACTCGGCAAGACGCATTCGCGTGATTATCAAGGAGTGGACATGTCCGAACGGTATGCATGGATGACGACGGTATTGCGGCGAGGGCTCACCCTCGCGTTGGTAGCGTCGGTGGCGGCGTTCGCCGCCTGCGGCGATGACGACGGTCTCGATCTCGACGACCTGGACGACCTAACCGGCGACGGCGACAACAACATAGTCGGCGACGGCTCCATCGCGGGGATGCGCATTCTCGGTCAGGCGCAGGACGTCCTGCCCGACTCGTTCCCAGTGGGCACGCCCCTGGTGCTGTCCGCCATCCCGACCGACGCCAGTGGCGCCGACATCTCCTCCGGTGGTGACCTGGCGTTGCTGGACTTCTTCGGCGGCGTGACGTGGGAGTCGTCGGACCCGAGCGTGATCGAGCTTCAGGCGCTGGTCGTCGGCGCGGACGCCTCGGCGATCATCACGGCGGTCCTGAAGAGCCCCGGCACGGCGACGCTCACGGCGAGCTACGAGGGCTTCAGCGACAGCATCGAGCTGACCGTCACGGCGCTGTAGTCCCGACCGGTTAGACGAAGACGTACGGGCCTCCCGTCATCGCGATGGGAGGCCCGCTCGGTGCACGACCGGGTGGCGCAAGCGACAATACGGAATGACGCCACTACTGGTCAGGAGAAACGCATGGAGGAGATCGTCGTCCGCGTCGCTACGGAGGCGCTAGAGGCGCATGGCATGCCGGGCGCCCGAATCGAGGACGCGCGCGTCGGCGCGATGCGCTATGCCGGCATGACGATCTGGAAGCTTCGCGCCGTCACCACAGATGGCCGGCCGTACCTCGTCAGCGTGAACTACCCCGATGAGCGCGTGGACATCGACACGAAGCTGGCGCCCATCGGCTCGCATATGCTCTGGCTCGATTCCCTCGCTCGCGACACGGACCTCGCAGTGCAGGCGCCTACGCGGAACGGCGAAGGCGATTTCGTCACCCGTGTCGACGGGACCGGCGAACACGCCGCAACCGCGTGCACGGTGGTTGACTGGATCAAGGGTGGCGATCTACCCGACGCCGGCGACGATCTACCCCCGCCGGATGTCGCCGAGCGTATGGGCCGCCTTCTCGCACGGCTGCACCTCCACGCGGCCGTCTGGGATATCCCCGCCGGCTTCGAGAGGTCCCGACACGACATGACCCGGATCAGGCATTCCTTCTCTCGGTTGCGGCCGATGGTGGAGGCAGGCCAGCTATCGCCTGCCGACTACGATCTGCTCATGGAGGCCGGGAACCGGATCGCGGATATGGCCTCAGCGCTCGGCGAGTCCAGGGCCGTATGGGGCATCACGCACGGCGACTTCCACAACGACAACTGCGTGATCCACGACGGCGACGTCCGCCCTATCGACTTCGACTTCTGCTACCTCGGCCACTACATGCGAGACGTCGGCTACTGCTTCTCGCTGATGACGATTCACGACGACGCGCGCGACACGCAGTTCCGGTCCGCGTTCTGGCGCGGCTATGCCGACACGCGCGCCGTGTCCGAGCCGGAACGCGACGCGCTCGAAGCGTACTTCATCGAGGTTGGCGTGGACTTCTGGAGCGAGCGCCCCTCGGACGACGACGCGCCGCGCGAACTCTCGACGCTTGCAGGGGAAGCGTGCCGTGCGTTGCTCGGTGGGCGGCGGGTCCTGTCCGTCTAGGGCCGGGCGCCAGCTGGCGGCGCGTTGTCCTCGCCGCCGCCGAGCTTGACGGTCCACGGCGGCGCCGATAGCCTGACCTTGTCACGCCAGTCGAGACGCCGACCCACGGGCCTGCGCAACCTTCATCAGGGGCTTAGCAAACCGTGACCACCGTTGAAGAGCCCGACGCCGCCCCGTTGCCCGACCGGCTCGCCAGCGCGGCTGCGTCGACGCAGTACGCCAGGCGCACGCACGAACATGTACAGGAACTCCTCGGCGCCTACCTGAACCTGCGAGGCGCTGCGGGAGACGTCCGCGAACTGCGCTTCGACATCGGCCGCTACCGGCGTATGGAGAAGGCCGTACTCGAGGGCGGGACGCCTGGCAGCGAGAAGAAGACCACGATCGAGGCAGCAAGGGCATCTGCCAACAGCGACGTCCGCGAGTTCGACGCGTGGGCGGGCCGCGAACGGGACCACTTGCTCATCGGCCTGCTGGATGAATCCGCCAGACAGCAGTGGGCCGACGGCGTCGCCTTCGCTCGCATGGCGGTCTACAACGACGCCGTGTTCCGCCACCTCTACGGCAGCCATCGAACGCCGTGGACTCCGCTACGCGAGCTGCTGTCGAAGGGCGTGGTGGTCGCGCTGGCGCAGCCTGACCCCCGGGCGCACCCCATCATACGCGCGCGCGGGGTAAGCCCGAAGCTGTGGGAAACGAAGGTAGACAACCGGTACGACCTGCAGCTGTTGGTGCACGCGTACCTCGCCGAGGAGGCGTACGGCCACGAGCAGACGAAGGTCTGCAGTCGGATGTGCAAGCATCTCGACGACCACCATTCACTCACCATCCGGCCAGAGAGGCTGCAGCGCGTGGCCCTCGCGCCGCTGAAGCGTGTAGGACTCATCGGGTCGACGACCGAGGGGTACTTCCTCCTCGTAACGCCAGAGGACTGCCGCCTTAGCATCGAGTTCCACGCCAGCAAGATCGCGGCAATGCAAAGGGTGGTCGAGGCCACCGCCACAACTGAGCGGCGTCTCGCCTCGGGGTGAGGTTGCCCCATGTTCTGGACACGCGACCGACGACAGCGGCGCGGACATCACCTCCGGTGGCGGCCTGGCGCCGAGGAGTTCCTCCTGTTCCAGCGGTGATCCCTGCACGGCCGGACGCAACACAGCATCGGGAATGGATATGCAATACGCTGCCGTAGTGAACCTGAACCTGCCCTCGGCTGTTGAGGACGCGCTCTCTGACGTCGTTCGTCGTGCGACGATGGTGGGGGAACACGCCGGATTCCTGAATCCGGCGGACCGGGTAAGTCTGGCGAAACTCGCGGTGGCGGCCCACGAGGCGTCCAAGGCGGGGCGGGGTGAGGTACTTCCAACGGGCGATCTTCGGACCGCCTGCACCACCGCGGGGGTGCACGACGCGGCTACGGACCAGATATGCAGCGATTACAACGCCGCCACAGACGCCCTGCGACTAACTGATCTCGGTGGCATAGCCCACGGCGTGTACGCGCCCTAGTCTGCGCGCGCGGAGCGTTACGCCGCGGAGGGCTGGATGGTCGGCCGATGAACCGGCTGGCGTATAGCTCGCCGCCCCGCTCCCCAGTCGTTGGCGAATCCATGAGCGAGATGACAGGACGCGTGCCGACGTCGGTGGAAAGCGGCCGAGGCGTGCCCATGCTCACCGCTCCCACTCCTCCGCCCTCCACGCCTCGTACATCCCCGAGGGATCACGCGCCCCGCGCCCGTTGAGGCAGATGAGGATCGCGGGGAGCGGCCGCAGCAGCGTCTTCTTCGCCGCGATGAGTTGCAGCACCCGGTCCTTGGCCCGCGACAGGTCCACAGTGACATTCGACGCGTACAGGATGTCTACCCGCCGCGCCTACGTCTCTGTCCCTCTCGGCCCTTCGGCGATTATCTGTAGGCCAGGCACGCCCAGGTAGTCTTGGCGGTTGTGCGTGACGAGAGGGATGTGGTGTAGCAGCGCGGTCGCGGCGATCCAGGCGTCCGCGCACTGGATGACGCGGCCGTTCCGCCGTGCAGCGTCCGTGACCTCGGCCCACACGCGGCATAGGTCTTCGTCGTAGCCATGCACGACGAACCGGCTGACGTATAGCTCCAGACGTCGTCGCCGGCCGGCTCCCCAGTCGTTGGCGAGGGGCCATCGAAGCAACTCAGCGAGAGTCATGAACGAGATGACCGGCCTCCTGCCCACGAGATGCGGCCGGTAGAGATCTGCGCGCGTGTCACTCTTGAAGAGGAACGACAGGACGTCCGTGTCTACGACGACGTCCGACGTCATTTGGCGGCCTCGTTCTGTCCTTCGCGGCGCCATCGGCGGACCGTGGCGATGAACTCGTCCGCCGTCTCATCCTCCGGCCAGAAGTCGCCGAGTAGGTCGTCGAAGTTCACCACTGGCCCGACGCCCTGCTCTCGGGCAAGCGTGTCCAGGTCGTGCCGCTTGAGCATTGGGGTTAGTCGGGTCAACGCGAGGCGCGCGGCGTCCAATTCCGCGTCCGGCAGATCGTCGATGAGTAGCCTCAAGTCGTCGCGTGTCGTTGCCACGGGCGATCCTCCTCATAGACGACATCGCGGACATGGTAAGCTCTGCAGACCTCGGTGGAAAGCGCCCGGGCACGCGTCGCCTACCCCTCCCACTCCTCCGCCCTCCACGCCTCGTACATCCCCCGGGGGATGAGGTGCGCCCCGCGCCCGTTGAGGCAGATGAGGATCGCGGGGAGTGGACGCAGCAGCGTCTTCTTCCCGGCGATGAGTTGCAGCACCCGATCCTTGGTCCGCGACAGGTCCAGCGCGACGTCCGGCACCCGCAGGATGTCGTCGCCGATGCGCGCGCGGACGGCCGTGAGAAGCGCGCCCGCGGGCATGACCATCGCGAAGCTGTACGCGGCGGTGGTCTCCGAGTCGAAGCGATCCATCTCCAGCAGATCAGGCGTATCCAACATCGCCCATGACTCCCCGTATGTCCGCGGTGTCGATGTAGCGGCTCCACATCGCCGACGGGATCAACTGATACCCCGACACGGAGTCCGCGCTGACCGGCCCCGACCACTTCCGATTCTGCGCGCCCGGATTGCACGACGCCCCGTCGATGCGCGCCCCAACACCCGACGGCACCCCACGCGTGCCCAAAGCCCGAGACAACGCAGACCGAGGGTTCACCACGAAATCCTCCAGCCGCATGATCGGAACGCCCGCCTCCTTCGCCTCCGCGACCGCCACCCCCCAGATCGTCAACAGCTTCACGTAGTCGTTCTCGGTGAGCACGGGATAGAAGCGCGAGTGCGTCTCGGGATGCGTCATCGCCGCCCATAGGAAGCGGTCGTACCACGCGTAGCGGGCGGGGTCGGTCCATCGGTTCGGGTTCGGCTTCATCGACCACGCGAAGCCCCGTGGATCGCGCACGATCACCAACGGCGTGAACTCCTCGAAATCCCAAAGGAACCAGTCGAGGCGCGTCATCATCTGGATGAACTTCACGCACGTCGACTCCGTGGGATCGCCCAGCACGCCCCGTAGGTAACGACGCATCGGCGCGCACTCGTCGCCCCGACGCAGGATCAACGGCGCGAACTCCATCGACGGGTGGTAATGATGCTCCACCTCCGCCAACGCCTCTGGCTCGCAACGCCACAGCGACGCGTGCCCGTCCATCACGCTCTGACGCAGCGGCTCGTACAGCCAGCGCTTGTGCTTCGGGTCGTGGCAGAGGACGTCCCACAGGAGCGATGTCCCCGTGTGCGGCAATCCGAATACGGCGACGCTCATACTCGCGCTCCCTTCTCGGGTTCGGCGTCCCGTTGCGGCGTCAGGTTCGCGTCCAGTTCCTCGGCGAACACGCGACGCTCCCGCTCGCCCAGGTCGTCAACCAACCGCCCGCCGAGCTGCCGCAAATAGCGCGACACGAACGACGGCGATGCGTCGCCATACGCCTCGCGCACCTGCAACGCCAGCGCGAGGTCCGCCTCCAGCGACCGAATCTGGAAGTTGTCCGGGTAGTCGATCAGCCACGCGTCGTCCCACGGCAGGCCGCGCCACGCGAACCACAGCTTCGTCGCCTGCGTCTCCGCCCGCTCCAGCCCGTCCGCGAACAACGCGAGCGCCGCGTTCTGCTCCTCGAAATCGAGCATCTTCGACAGACCCGACGCGCCACGCATCTGTCCCTCGGAGCGGATGTCCTTCTGCGTCGCGATGCGGTACAACTCCCAGCGCAACTCCTCCGCATGCGCCAACGCCCACTCGACCCCCGCGACGTCCGGCGCGATGAACGACGGCGCCTTCGCATCCGGCGGATACTCCAGCATCGAGCCGTCCTGTAGCGACTGCGACACATCCGTGTCGTTCCCCGCCTCCGCCATGAAGTTCACCTGCATCGTGAGGATCTGCA
>JABGQA010000079.1 GCA_018644665.1 Candidatus Poribacteria bacterium | reverse complement strand
CGATGAGCACAAGCAAGACCCTCGGAGCGCATCCAGGAGAGCATCCGCATTCTGCGTACCAGCTCTGTGGATCGGGTTCACCGCCGCGTCACAGTCCTTTCGTGGCAGCAACTCAGCTCCGAGGGTTCCTTCATCCAGCGGGCGCCACGACGCCCCTGCCCGTCGGACGCAGCCGCCCCACCGCACTCGGCTGCTTGGCGCTCGCTGGACCCTTTTCTCGACGGTGTTGGCAGCAAACGACTCGCCGAGAACCCACCTCCACGCCGGCTCAGTTGCCGACCAGCGTGGGGCCACAACGGGCCGGGCTTGCCGGGGATTTGCCTCGGTGCGGCTCGGCGTGGGTGAGGTGACGCGATGATCGACCTACGATGCTGCGACGTGGCCGAGGTGCTCGACGAGGTGCGGGGGGCGGCGCTGACGATGGCCGATCCGCCGTGGTCGTACAACTGCAAGAGCGCCGGCGCAAACGGCGCCCTCTCGCACGTCTCAGATCACTACGACACGCTCACCCTCGACGACATCTCCGAGCACGTCTCCACCTCGTACCAGTGCTGCGCCGCCGGCTCCCGCCTCCTGCTCTGGACCACGTTCCCGCAACTCGCGGACTGGATGGCGCAGGACGTCAAGCCGTGGCGCTACGTCACAGGCGGCGCGTGGACCAAGGACGACCGGCTAGGTCAAGGCCATCATTGGCGGGGGATGGTGGAGCCGCTACTCGTCTACGTGAAGGGCGCCAACGCGCCGATCAACGAGGCTGTTGGCAACGCCTTCATCTCGCGGCGTCAGGCCCACAGCGAGAAGCCGGAGACGTGGTTGTGCGACCTCCTCGAAGCCTGGACGAACCCCGGCGATCTCGTGCTGGACCTGTACGCCGGGCTTGCCCCGATGGCCCGTGCGTGCAAGGCGACCGGCCGAGACTACATCGGCGCGGAGATCGACGAGGAGAGGCACAGGCACGCGATGGCGAAGCTGGACGGGACGCCGTATCACAGGGACGTGCGGCAGATGCCGCTGGGGATGTTCGCATGATAGGAATTGGCATCGACCCGGGCAGACGAGGCGCCCTCGTCATCCTCGACAGCAGCGCCCACGTCGTCCTCGCTGAGCAACTCCCGTACACCGGGAAAAGCCTGGACGGCTCGGTAGTGATGGACTGGCTCCTGGAGGCGCTCGGCGGCATCGGCGGCGAATCCTTCGCCATCCTCGAGCACCAACAGCCGCACGCCAAGCAGGGCGCAGTCTCGGCGTTCACCGCAGGCCGTGGATTCGGGATGCTCGAGCAGATCCTACGCGACATCGGCATCCGATACGCCATCGAGCGCCCGTCTCGCACCGGGTGGCACAAGGTGCTCAGCGGCATCGAGGGGCAGGACGCCAAGGACCGGGCGGTGCTGCTGTGCCAGCGTGAGCTCCCCGGGCTCGACCTGCTGCCGGGCCGCTGTCGAAAGCCTCACGACGGGCTCGCTGACGCAGGCGCGATGGCTCTGTGGGCGCTGAAGCGATGAAGTCCCTCGCCGCCATCCAGGTCCGCCCAGACACCAAGATCCGCGAGGACGCCCGCGAGATGATCCGCGAGTGGGACAACCACCCGCCTTGCCCCGAATGCGAGGAAACGGGGATGCCTGTCGTGGACGGCGGCGGCGTGACTTCCGTGGGAACGGACGACTGCGATGCCTGCGGACGGCAGACGCCGAGGAAGTGGAAGCGGCGGCACAGGCGGGCGGCGGCGAAGGCGGGGGAGGTGGAGATCGTGACTAGGAGGAAGAGGGGATGAAAGACGACCGCTACGGACTCGACACCATCCGCATGGGATACGAGCGCGCCGACGACGGGTTCGTCTTGCGCATCGACACCGGCGAGTACCTCGACGACGACCACGAGATCCCCGTGTACCGATACGAGCCCGCATCCCCTGGTCAGGCTCAGATCCAGCTGAGGTGGACGACGTCCTCGGTTGCCGGATACCGAAGCGCGGCGGAGATGGCTCAGGCCCTCGTGATGCGCAACGGGTACAGGCTGGACGATGCCGAGGCTCGTGCCCTCGCGACGAGGGCGGCGCACAGCTACCACGTCGAGTGTAGGCCCGATTGGGGGCCGGTGGCGGTGAACGTGGCGGGCGATGGTCAGGCGCCGAGGATCGAGATGAAGTGGGGGAATGGATGACCGACCGATACGACGTGTCCCTCGACGGCGACCAGCTGGCGAAGATGCTGGGGCCGAGGTGCCCGATGTGCCTGCAGCCGGCTGGAACGATGGGGGGTGAAGAACGGTACTTCACATGCCGGTGCGGAGCTTTCTACGGCAACGGCGACCCGTGGGTTGTATTCCAGCAAGAGAGATCCCGGAGATCGCCGCGCACACGCGAGGCGGGGCCTGTCACGGATTCGGGGCGGGGTCAAGGGGGGAAGTGATGAAGGAGCTTAGAAACGTCAAGCTGGATGATCTGGAGTTGTCGGTTCGCGCCCGGGCACTGGTGGACAGACTCGACCTTGATACCGTCGGCGACGTGCTCGCAAGAGAGCAAGACGTGGCGACTCGGATGGTGTTCGGCGTGTCTCGATGGGCGGAGATCTGCGAGGTCATCGTGGGCAAGGCGGCTGAGATGATGAGCGAGGATGAGTGATGCCGAAGGGAATACCGCACCCGCCTGAGGTGAAGGACCGGGCGCTTGACCTCATCGCCAAGGATGCAGCGGCGAATGGGGGGAAGGTACCGTTCGGGTCGTTCCAGCGCGCGGCCGACACGGTAGGAGCTGCGCAGCAGACCGTATGGGAGTGGTGGGACGGGCAGGAGGAGGAGGAGGAACGGGAAAGAACAGAGGCTTTCACCCGCGCCCGTGAGCGTCTGCGCCGCCTCGCCGTAGATGGCGCCGAACGCATCCTCGACCACCTCCTCGCCAAGCTCGATCCAGAAGACGTAGAGGCCGCCACCCTCGACGACCGCACCGCCGTGAACCTGGCGGGCGTGTGCCAGCGCATCGCCGACAACGACAAGGACGCCGCCGACCTACTCCAGACCATCAACCTGCGCGTGAACGACGGCGACCGCGACGTGCCCGACGAGGCGCCCCCGATCCCGGATCTGCCCGACCTGGACAACTGATGGACGTCCAGATCAACGGACGCGACTACTACACCAGCGAGGGCCGGAAGGCGACGCCCAACCCCGTACAGCAGTGGGTCCTGGACGCGGCGTTCTCGAAGCCCATCGACGAGTTGTTCGTGTTCGGCGGCTTCGGCAGCGGCAAGACACAGACGCTCGCGTGGACGCTGTGGAAGGGCTTGCGCCTCGGCTACCACTTCTGGAACGGCAAGCGGCTCGCCCGGCCGCGCTACTTCATCGCAAGCTCGGACGGCTCGCAGCTTCGGACGGTGACGATGCCCGCCTTCGAGGCTGCGTTCAACTGCGCCACGGGGCACGATGGGCCGTTCTGGTCAAACATCAAGAGCAAGCGCAACCCGCTCGTGCTGGCGTACTCGAGGGACGATCGACAGTTCGAGTTGCCCTGGGCGATGATACGGCTCGCCACGGGCCACAACGCGTGTCAGGCCATCGAGGGTGCGAATTTCGTTGGAGGTGTCGGCGACGAGGGGCCACTGTGGCACCCGCTCGGCCTCGACCGATCACGGCGTCGCGTGCGTCAGGTGGGCTATCCGTTCCGCTTCCTCGCGCACTTCGCCACGCCGCAGCCGGGCCGCGCGCTCGCCGACATCAAGACGCGCTTCCAGGACTGCCAGCCGTACAAGGTCAAGACCGAGGATGGCTACGGGCGCTGCCGGATCATGATGCCGACCGCGCTCAACCTGGCCAACCTGCCCGACAACTACCTTGCGTTGCTCGCCAGCGGTCACAGCCCCCAGATGGCGGCGGCTATCCTGCGCGGCGAGTTGGTCATCATGGAGGGGCGCGTCTACCCCACCTATGACGGCGGTTCGATCATCGACTACGACTGGACGCCCGATCGCAAGGTCGTCTGCGGGTACGATCCAGGCTTCCACCGTCCGCACCTGTCGGCGCTACAGCAGATCGAGGAGGGGGGCCCGTGGTGCGTGTTCGACGAGATCGCCGTCGCCGATGTCTCGCGCGACTACTTCGCCGAACTGCTGTGTAACAAGCCCTGGATCGGCTCGTGTACGGAGATCGTCGAGGACCCAGCCGCAGACCAGGCGAGCACGTCAGGTGAGAGCGACCGGGCAGCGTTGAAGCGATACCTACAGGCCAAGGGCTACCACCCGCAGATCGTCCACGCCACCCACCCCGAAGACCGGATCAAGACCTACCGATACGAGCGGCTGAGGTCGTGGCTGCGAGACGGCAACGACCGGCGCGGGCTGTTCGTCGAGAGGCGCCTCGCACGGGGTCCCTACGGCACTGGGAACGACGGCTACCCGATCGCCGGCATCCACATGGCCCTCGAAGAACAGACGCTAAAGAAGGGCAGCGACGACGCCGACCGCAGCGAGAAGGAAGACCACAAGAGCCACCCCGTGGACGCGCTGGGCTACGTGGCCGTTCGATACAACCCGGTGACCCGCGTCGGCCGTGAGCAATGGCGCAAGCACCGCAAGGCCAGCGAGGCCCAGCGAGACGAGCCCAGCCGGAAGACCGGGATGCTCGCGGCTAGGCGGCGAAGGAGGACGGGATGAGCGGCGACGAGAGGCATGGGCCGGGCGGAACGATGGAGTTCGACATAGGCGAGTTCTTCGGCGATGGCGGCAAGATCTACGAGTTGGACAACACGCCAGCCGGGGCGACGAGGATTCAGGACATCAACCCGGTACGAATCACCTACGCCCGCGCGCTCGCCACTATCACGCCGGACGATTGCTGTGTCGTCGTCGAGGGCGATGACGGGCTCTTGTACCTACTCAGGGTCGGCGAGGTGTCGTGGTCATGGGGCGAGATCGAAACAGGACGGTTCACCGTGACTCCGATAAAGGGCGACGACGACAACCTCTGACGCCCATCCGTGACATCCTGTCACTTCCCCTTTGACAATCTGTCACTCCCGCGGGTACGCTGGCTTCGATGGCCACACCCCCGCGTCAAGCTGTCCCCCTCCTCGCGCGTATCAAAGCCCTTGCCATGCGAACCCGCTACGCCTTCGCCAAGGACACCGACGTCCTCGTGTCGGGGCGCACCGGCCGCGTGTTCGTGGTGGACTCGCACCGTAAGGCCATGGGCCTCGCAGCGATCGACCGCGTTGCCAAGCAGCGCCAGCGGGCCGAGCAGGGGCAGCGCCTCGTAGAGCAGGCTACCACTGCCCTCGCCGAGTCGAAGGGCTCCACGCGGACGCACAAGGCCACGGGCTGGGCCGGCACCGAGCGGCAAGGCGGCGTCATCTACGACGAGCACAAACAGTCCCTCAAGTACGGCGCATGGCGCGGCGACGGCACCACGATCGGCGTGGGGAAGCGGCTGTGGCGCGAAGACGGCGAGTTCCGGGCGGCGACGAACGCGCTGATAATGCCCCACATGGTCAACGGCTGGCACATGGAAGAGGCGGACCCCGACGACCCAGACGCCAGGATGCTCGCCCACGCTGCCCAGAAGATGATGATCGACGATCCCCGCTGGCGCTATCTCCAGTGGGATCGGTTCCTGTGCGTCAGAGACGGCGTGCGACTCCAGGAAAAGCAGGTCAGCTTCGACCCCGACTTCTTCGCTCCCGACTGGACGCAGGACGAGACGCTAGCGGGCTCACCGTGGGTCAAGGGCAACGGCGGGCGCACCGGCTGGTACGTCGTCGAGTTGTTCCCCCGGCTGCCTCACACGGTCGAAGAGTGGATCACCAACCCCGACGGTTCGTTCGGCGGTATCAAGCAGATCGGCCGATTCGACGACAGCGGCAACGCCGGGCAGCGCATCCAGATCGACGCCGAGGACCTCCTGCGATGGACCTACGCCGAGGAGGGCACCAACTGGAACGGCGACCCGACCGGCCGCGCAGCGTGGGGGATGACGCAGCTTCGCAAGGACATCGTGACGTATCTGGGCATCGGCGCGAGTCGGTGGGCTGTGGGTACGCCGGTGGTGAAGGAGACGCAGCCGGACACCCTCGATGATGAGGACTGGGACGAACTCCAGGTCATCGCGGAACAGTACAGCGTTCACCAGACGCAGTTCCTCGAGGTGCCCTACGGCGCCGACATGACGATCCTCGAAGCCGAGATGAAGACGGGCGACCTACTGTGGAGCCTGTACGACGGGCTTGGCCGCGCGATGCACCGTCTCTTTGGCACGATGCACATCTACAGCGGCGAGGGTTACGGATCGCGGTCCGAGTTCGAGGCGAAGTTCGATAGCTACCTGCTCAACATCCAGGATCTGGGGATGCTCGTCGTCGCCCCCATCAACGAGCTTCTGGCCGACTGGACGGAGTGGAACGGGTTCGCCCGCGACATGGCGCCGAAGCTCACTCACGACGACCTGAAGACCAAGACCGGCCTGGAGCTCGCCGAGATGGTCAAGGCAGCCAACGACGCCGGCCTGTACACCAAGCAGATCGACGACGAGGTGAGGTGGCGCGAGGTGGCCATGCTGCCCGCGCTGACCATGGAGGCGCTCGAAGAGAAGACGGAGCGCACCCCCGACTTCACACCCAACCCCGCAGACGCCGAGCCGGAGCCCGACGAGGAAGACGACCCCGACGCGCTGTCAACCTGCGACTGCGGCCACCACGCCCTCGCCGACGACATCGCCCGCCATCGCGTGTTCCGCCCTCACCCGGGCAGAGCCGCCGCCATGGCCCACGCCGCCTCGCTGGGACCACTCCACGCCCTCGCCGAGGAGACCTTCGACGCGGGATCGTCCAGGTCCAGCCGTGAAGCGCGCATGATGACCATGGCCGACGGGATCGGCCCGTTCGTTGAGGAGATCACGGAGAAGCTAGCCGGCGAACTCGAGGGGCAGACGATCGGCAAGGCCGCCGGGGTCAAGCTCAAGGACGCCGACCTCGTGCCGATGCGCCAGTACATCGCGCGACAGTTGAAGCTCACCCAGCGCAACGCGGCCGACGAGGTGAAGCGCGAGCAACGTGAGCAGCGCGAAGACCCGTCCATCGCCAAGCGTTTCGCCGACGCCATCGAGCAGGTACAGGAACAGCGCAACGACCCCACGGCGTTCGCCACCATCGCCTCTCGCGCTGGCATCGAGGCGACCAACGACCTTGAGCAACTGGACTTCGACGACTACATCCGCGGCGCCGCCAAGGCTGCCGCCGACAACATCGCCACGAAGATCCAGAGTGCCGCCCGCGCTGCCGTCCAGACTGCCGCCGCTGCCGGTGGCGCGACCATGGACGCCATACGCGCAGCCGTGGCCGTCGCTGTCACGCCTCAGGTGCTTCTTGGCGAGATCCAGGCGCCGGTACAGGGTACGTACTCGATCGGCCGTGAGACGCAGCTCAAGCGCGAAGACGTCGCCCTGATTCTGTACACGAACACGCCGGAACTGTCCTCGCAGGTCTGCGACGTGTGCCTCGACACCGCAGCGAGCCCCGACAACCCGTACCCGGCGAACGATACCGCGCTCGACGCCGTGTTCCAGACGCCCAACCCAGGATGCCTCGGGGCCCTCGCAGGGCGCGGCAACCCGTGCTGGTGTGCGCGTATCGGGATCACGGGCGCGGCGTCTCCAGAGGACATCAGGAGGGCCGTGTAATGGCCGACGACATCATCCGCGCAGTGTTCGCCCTTGGCTCTGCTGACCTCGGCGACGGCGACGAGCCCGAAGGCTGGCAGACGGTCTTGACCGCGGGCCCGGTGAGATACCGCGCGGCGCTAGGCGGGGCTCTGCCGCCAATCACCACGAAGAGGCTCAACGGATGGGTTGAGCGGTTCAAGGAGATCGGCCGCGAGGTTCCCATCGACCTGCACCACGCGACGGTGACCGCTGCCGCCAAGAACGATCCCCGCTTCCTCGACCCGGCGCTGTCCGCGGCGAGGGGGTGGATCTCCGACCTGCGCGTAGTAGGCGACGACCTCCAGGCGTTCATCAAGTGGACCGCCGACGGCGCCGCCCTCATCCGTGAGAAGAAGTTCCGCTTCCCGTCCATCGAGTTCAATCGAGAGACGGTCACCGGAGCGACCCTGACGAATCAACCAGCCGCCGACGTTCCAGCCTTCGTGCTGTCGCGGGCGGCTACCGAATACCTCGACGCGGAAGCCGGGGGCGCCACGACGGAGCCCGCAAAGTACCCGAGCGCGGAGAGCAACCCAGAAGTCATGGAGGAACCTATGACGACCGAGACCACTGGACTCGCCGCGCTCCTCGGAGTCGCCGAGGACGAGGTGGAAGCCAAGGTCAAGGCGTTGCACGACGACGCCGAGACCGTCACCGCGCTGGCCGCCGAGCTTGCCGAGAAGGAAGCGCGTATGGCCGATCTGGCCGACGCCGACTTCGACCGTGAACTCGCCGACCGCGTGTTCGCCGATGGGCGCATGAAGAACGACGACACCGCCAAGGCCGCGCTTCGTACCGTGTACGACGCCGACCGCGACGGCTTCATCGCTCTGTGTGCCGCCATGGTGCCGGGCACCGTCCCCGTCCGTAAGGCCGAAGGCGCCGACGCCGAGGAGCCGGAAGACAAGGACGAGCCGAAGGCCCTCACCGCCGAGGCAGCGGGCAACGAGTTGCACGCCCTCGCCACCACCCTCACCACCGACGACACTGACTACAGCGCCGCCTACGCCCTCGCGTGCGAGCAGAAGCCCGAACTTCTGACCGCCTACGAGGCTGGCGACGGAAGGGACATCTAGCATGGCTGGCAACTCCGCATCCCGCGTGATGGTTCGATCCAGCTCGACCGTCATCACCAAGCAGGTCTCCGCCGACTCCACCGCCCTGAGCGGCAAGGCGATGACCGACTCCAGCGGCAAGATCACCAAGGCCACCGCGGCCACCGATCTGCCCATGGGCATCCTCGTCGAGGTCGCCTCCAGTTCGACTTCCGCCGCCGGCACCGTGTGCATCGACGGCCCCGTGTTCGCCTTCGCAGGCGGCACCATCACCGAGGGCGCCGACGTCACTGCCGATGCAGCCGGCGACCTCATCGTCACCATCACCAAGGGGGATCAGATCTGGGGCCGTGCCCTGGAAGATGCCGCCGACGGTGACTTCTTCGAGATCAACGTCAACATCGCCCGCGTTGGCACCTACGCCTAGAGAGGACTGAACGATGCCCACAGCTCACACTGTTCACGTCGATCGCCCCCTCACCAACATGGTGTTGGGCGCGGCTCCCACGACTGCCTACGTCGGTCACAACGCACTTCCCCCGGTCATGGTCGGCAAGCAGTCCGACAAGATCTGGGCCGAAGGCGACGGCACCAACTTCACCGTGGCGCCGAAGTCCGGTCAGAAGCTCTACCACCGCGGACCCGGTTCCGAGTTCATGCGCGTGGACTACACGGTCAGCGCGACCGCGCAGTACTTCTGCGAGAACTACGGCATCGAGCTCCCCCTCTCGTGGGAAGAGTTGGCCAACGCCGACCAGCCCCTCAACCCCCGCGCCAAGAAGGGCGCTCTCGGACTGAACCTGCTCCGCAACGCGCAGGAACAGCGGTACGCCGCCCTCCTGTTCGACACGGCCACGACCTTCGTGTCGTACAAGAGCACCCCGTCCGACCTGTGGGACACCGCCGCCGCCAACATCCCCGGCGACTGCGCCACCGTGGTGGAGGGTTTCCTGACCCGCGGCCGGTTCGATCCGTCCGTCAACAAGCTCATCGCCATCATGGGCGTCCAGTCCTGGCACGACTGCCGTCGTAACCCGGACCTGCTCGAAGCGATGAAGTACACGCAGGACGTCAAGCAGGTCACCGTGGACGCCATGCGCGTGTTCATGCACGAGGAGATCGAGGAACTGCACATCGGCCGCGCGACGTACAACACCGCCGCCGACGGACAGACCCCCGTCCTCGCCTTCATGTGGGGCAAGAACTGCGGCATCTACTCGGTGCCTCGCAACCCCATGAACCACGCCGGTCCGGCCGTCGGTTTCACCCCCGTGTGGAACACTGGCGACAAGGGTCGGGGCGGCCCGGCCGAATTCGGCATCGGGTCCGAGTGGTACTCCGAGAAGAAGACCAAATCGGAGATCATCCAGACCGACCACTACGTGGACGAGTACGTCGCGCAGGCGTCGAGCGGGTGGATTCTCGAAGCGATCACGTCCTAGGAGGTCATCATGCCCGCCTACAAGACGCAGCTCGTAACCAACGCGACGTTCCGCGGCAAGAGCAAGCTCGCGGACGGCGCAGAGTTCGACATCGAAGGGGAGCTCGGTCTCCTCGACGATGCCCCTCTCAACTTCGGCGACAGCGACGACGGTTCGATCGAGTACGTGAGCGCGACCCCGGCTCTCGTCTTGACCGTGGCTTCCGCTGACCTGACGCTCTCCACGACCGTTACCGGCTCCGTCGAGATCGACGGGATCGACGGCGTTACCATCGAGTCCGCCTCTGGCGACCTCGACATCGGCGCTGACGCTGTTACCGGCGCGGTCAACATCGGGACCGGCGCAGCCGCTCGTCCCATCACCATCGGGAACGCCCTGTCGGCGTCCCTGGACATCGAGTCCGGCGTCGGCGCCATGACCGTCCAGGGCGACACCACGATCGACATCGACGCCGGTACCGCCATCGGTATCGAGTCGGCCGGTGGGGCTATCTCCATCGGTGCCGATGCCGTGGCGCAGGCCGTCAACATCGGGACCGGAGCGGCGGCGCGAGCCATCGCAATCGGGAACGGGGCCTCGGCCTCGCTGGCGATGGACGGCGGCGTCGGAGCGGTGACGCTGCAAGGCGACACCACCATCGACCTGGACTCCGGGACCACCATGGATCTCGCGGCCGAGGGCGTCCTCACCGCGCGAACCAATGACCAGACGGGCACCGGCGCAGGTGGCGCGTCCGCCGCGCTCACCATCGACACCGGCGATCGCAACATCGACGACGCTGCGGGCTCCCCCGGAACCGGCGCGCTGACCCTCATCTCCGGCGACACCGAGGTCGACAACGGCGCTGGCGCTGCCACTGGCGGCGACTCCGGCGCGGTCGGGCTCCTCTCCGGCGACACCAACTGTCAGGACGCAGCCGGAACAGGCGGCGACTCTGGCGCAGTGATCGTCAAGTCCGGCGACGCCGACTCCGACGCTGGCGGCTCCGGTAGCTCCGGCTCCTTGACCCTCGAGACCGGGTTCAGCGATGACGCCAACTCCGGCGACATCACGATCGACGCGGGTTCCGCAGCGGTCACCCCGGGCAACATCATCATCGGCGGCGACGCCACGCTGGTGGCGCTCGACTCCGTGACCAAGTTCCGCGCATCCGGTGGAGCCGACGCTGCCGCCGCGCTCCTCGGTGGAGTGGGGACCACGGGCAGCCCGGCCACCACGGCCGTCGCTGGTCAGAACATGCTGGAGTTCAGGGTTCAGACCACCGCGACGAGCGGCGACTTCCGGGGCCTGTACATCCGCGCCGACTTCGACGGCGATGGCGTCGCGGGAGAGGGCATCCGCTCCAACTGCGTCAGCGATCAGGACGTCGCAGGCACCGTCAACGGCATCCACGCCTCGTTCGAGGTCAAGGCCGGTGGCGACATCACCGGGGCCGCTCACGGTGGCCGATTCGGCTTCATCGTCCCCGACGACAGCAGCATCACGCAGGGCACGGTAGCCGGCGCGATGTCGGAGATCTACCTCACGGGTACGTCCTCGACGCTGAACGCGACGCAGCACAGCCTCCACCGCTTCACGGCGGCAGGGGCCAACGCGGCGACCCGTAACGCCGAAGTCCTGAACCTGTTCAGTGTCGAGGGTGTGACCACCACCAGCGGCGGCATGTACTACGCCAACACGGCTGCGGTGCCCGGGAACGCGAACGCGTCCCTGCGCATCATCACGCCCGACGGCATCAAGCACATCCTGCTGTTCGACGCTGAGGCGTAAACCACCAACCCCCGGGGCTTCGGCCCTGGGGCTTTTTCCAGAGGGAGACTGGACGTATGGAACTCACCAGAGACCGGATCGAAGAGATGATCGGAATCCAGGAGCGCAACCTCGCGGGGATGCGTGCCCAGCACGAGAGCCTCGGCAAGGACATCACAGCGACCCACGGCGGGATACAGGTGCTAAAGCATCAACTGGCCGTGCTGGATGCGCCGGAGCCGGAGACAGACGACCCGTCGGCCGTCCCTGGTGAGGGAGACAGCGACTAGACGCCCATCGGCTCGGCGAGACGGCTCGTCGGGCCGATTGGACAGCTAGACGGAGGAATCATGGCGAATTCACTCGATACCACGACCCTCGTAGGGATCGTCTATATGGGCACGAAGTACCTGTCATCGTTGGCCGTCGGCCAAGGGCATGCAGACTTCGGCCACGCGACGAGCGCAACCGACGCTGCGATCCTTGGCGATCTCGAGGTGGACGGTAACTGCTACTTCGACGGCACGCACATCACGTTCGAGCAGGGCTTCCACTTCGGCCTGCCCAGCAACAACGCCAACGCGCTGCTCGTCGGGGCCTCGCCCGATTGGCTGATGCGCTTCGACACCACCACGGCCGCCTTCAACATCGAGTTGAACGAAAACCTTGAGTTGGACGCCGCGGGGTTCACGAACAACAACGGTTCGACGGGCTCCGTCCGCCAGCAAGAGACGTTCGTCTACTCCCTCGGCGACGGCGATGCTGCGGGCGGAGTCCTCGATCAGCTCAACCCGTTCGGCGCCAACGCCTACGTGCGGCTCGAGATCATCACCACGACCGTCGCCACGGCCGCCTGTACCATCGACGCGGGCGTTGCCGCGACCGGAGTGAGCTCGAACACCCTGATAGACGGGCTCGACGTCAACAGCGCAACGGGCCTGTTCAGCAGCGCCGACAACCCGGGCGGCAGCGGTAAGACCTTCGTGCTCATCGCCGCGGGCGAGTACATCACCATCAGCAAGGCCACAGGCGCAGCCGCGGGGCTCGTTGGCAACGCATACGTCACGCTGCAGGAACGAGCGTAGGAGCGACCATGACGACCAAGACACTGGCCTATACCGCCGTTGACGGCACCGAGTCCTCGGCCAAGGCGCTCATCGCCGCGCCGTCTGTGGGCCGCAGCGCGGGCCGATGGGGCGTGATCAAGTACCTGGCAGCGGTCCAGGCCAGCGGCGACGGCACGCAGTGGAAGATCCGCTTCTACGAGGGGTTCACCGCCACGCCCAAGTCCCAGTTCATCACGTCGGTGACGCTGCCGGTCGTGGCTGGTTCGTTCGACGACGGCGCCGGCACGGCCGCGTCAAGCTCACCGACGACCCCGCCCCCGTTCGACACGAGGATCGCCAACTTCGCGGGTGGCTGGACGTCTTCGTCCGTCTCCAAGGCTGGCCTCACCGTCTACGTGACCGTCGAGCAGCTTGCCAACGGCGGCGCCACCAAGGACGCCATCAACCTGCGGATCATCACCGGGAGGCGATAGTGCCGTACAACGCCTCGCTGGCGGTCGCGCTGGGCTACCTGGAGATCTCCGGGGGCATCGACGCGAGCAGCACGCCCACGACGACGCAGGCGACGGCGATGTGGAACGGCGTCTATACGGACCTGCTTGCCATGTGGGGCGCGTGCGGCGTGACCATCGCAGCGGGCACCAACAGCGAACTCAAGGCCCGCGACATCGAGGCAATGTTGACGTCGGCCAAGGTCGGCGAGGCCAACGAGATCCAGAACGAGGGCGTGGTCAGCGAGCACACCCGGTTCCTGCTTGAGCAGGGCAACATCGCCGCCGAGAAGATGTGCGGGTACGAGTACGCCCTCTCGTTGGGCGCCACCGTCGTGCGCAAGGGCCCACGCCCGCGCTCCATGGCCACCAAGTACCCCAACGAGGCACTGGATACCACCGACTACGAGAGCCCACTACAGGACGTGTGGGAGAGGGACATGGACCTGTGACCGAAGGGTTCCTACAGCTCAAGATCGAAGGCCCCCGCGGCACCGTCGCGCAGGCTCAGATCCTCGCCAACCTGGAGAAGGTGCGCGCGAGTTGGGCCGAGGACACGTTCCGCGCGTTCGGCGAGTACGTGCGCCGCGTCGTGCTGGGGCGGCAGTTCCAGAGCGAGGGCACGTACCTCGGCGGCGGGTGGAACGCGCTCGACCCGAAGTACCTCGAGTGGAAGATCTCCGGGGGCTGGATGTCTGAGGTCGGCAGGCGCGCAGGCGCACTGACGGCTGCGCTCACCCGCGGGACGGATTCCTTCACGATGTCCGGCCCCGGCGGCTCCGACATCAAAGGAGCGCCCATCCTCGACGCAGGCCCCACGCACGTCACCATCGGCGCGGCGGTGACCGAGAAGGGCCGCGAGTACAGCGAGCACTACGACAAGACCCGGCCGATCATGGGCACGGGGCGGCTACCCGTCGAGGTGCAGGTCGAGGGCGGCCGGTTGCTCTCGCTGCCCTATCTGGTGTCCGCCCGAACTGACGAGTTCGGCAAGCCCGAAGTAGAGGGCGGCATCTTCCCCCGCGCCGCGATGTCGCGCTTCATCACCGAGCGCGCGCTGAGGCAGGCGGTATGAGCAACGAGCGCCACTCAGCAGCGGTCAATCTGGACCTGCTCGCCTATCTCCAGGATGCGACGAGCGGGATCGCCGCGCGCTGCGTGGACATCAACACGCGGACCGGCGCCGCGGTGACGCAGCTTCCAACGACGTGGGCCTTCCCAGGCGCCCATTACAGACGTCAGAAGCACCTCCCCGCAGTCATCACCCGGTTCGTGCGGTCGAGCGTCGTGGCGAGGGCCACTGCGTACCAGAAGTACCAGTACATCTTCGCGGTCGTCCTCGCTGTCGGCGTCAAGCACACGAAGCACAAGCCGGAGACCGAGGAACAGATGCGCGAGCGCCTCGAGTGGATGATCCGCGAGGTGTTCGACGAGGAGAGCGCGTGGCACGGCGAAACCCTCGGCGGTCGCGTGGTCGATGCGTACCTCGACGACGTGGACACCGACGTTATCCCGCTGTCCGAGTGGAACGAAGAACGGGCCGTCTTCTGCGGGGGCTTGCTCCGCGTGACGCGCAACGAAGCACAGACTCACCCGTAGGAGGGTTTTACGATGTCGCAGACAGGATTCGAGCAGGCAAAAGACACCGGCGTCGTACTGATCCAGACGCAGGGCGCGAACGCGTTCCAGACTCCCGGCGAGCTGCCGTTGGCCGCCTACGCCATGGAGGTGACCGAGGTCGAATACGAACTCGACGCCCCCAACACGCGGCGCAAGGGGCAGAACGGCACGATGTCGAAGGGCGGCAACGTCGAGGGGATGCGCTCCGGTACGTGGCGCGTGGTCTTCGAGGTCGCACCGTCGGGCAACGTGGCCGTCGAGATGGACCCGCACATCCTGTTCCTGACGGGCATCTTCGATGACGCGCCGCTGACGCCCACCGCGACGACCGTATCCGGCGCAGGCTCCACGCAGGCGATCGTGGACGTGGCCGACGCGAGCGGCATCACCGCGGGCAGCGTGTGCGGCTTCACCGACTCCGACGGCAACGTCTGGGGCGGACTCATCACTGAGGTAGACACCGCCGCCACGCCCGACAACGTGACCGTCGAGCCGCCGTTGCACTTCATCCCGGCCGCGTCCAGCGCGGTCACGGCGTCCAAGACCTACGGGCTCAGCGACGTGGCCGAAGACACCGCGTTTACCCTGTGGAAGAAGTTTACCCACGGGATGGTTCGGCTCGCCGGCTGCGTGGCGAACTCGTACAAGTGGACGTGGGGCAACGACCCCGACGCGCCCACCATCGAGGTCTCCGGCTGGTTCCGCGAGTACGCGCAGGGTCGCCCGACCACGCTGGACGGCGGCATCGACAACTCGCAGACGACCATGGACGTGGCCGGCACCGACTGGAAGGGCATCACCAACGGCGCGATCTTCACCATCGAGGCCGAGGGCGCCAACACCGCCGAGGTGGTCTATGTGGACGTGGACCCGACGAGCGCCACCGTCAACATCGAGCGCAACAAGGACGCGGCCGGCGCATCGGCGCATGGTACGGGCGCGGTGGTGACCTGCTACGAGCCGACCCCGACGCTCTCCAGCAACGTGGTATCGCCGAAGTCCGTATCGGTCTACATCCACATGAACGACGCCGACACGCCCTCGACCGTGCTGGTGTCCGAGTCCGGCACCGCCGAGATCACGGGCGGCGTCTCTCCGCGCGAGCGTGGACACGGCGACTGCTGGAAGATCCACGGGTACGTCAAGAGCAGCGACCTCGCGTGCAAGACCAACTTCTCAACGTGGGCCGAGCAGGACACCTGGGACGGCTGGTATCGCCACATCGACGCCGACGAGCGCGCGCTGCGCATCCAGTTCAACACGGTGGCCGGGTACTCCATGTGCTTGGTGCTACTGCGCCAGGTGTTCGAGTTGCCCGCGCTGAACCCGGCGAGCGACGACCATGTGCCCGCCGTGATCGAATCCGAAGACCGAGGCAGCCGCACCGGGCTCCCGTCCGCTGTGGTCGCTACCTTCTAAACCCGAACGCTGAGGGAGGCGTTTATGAGTTGGGCAATCGAGCGCGAGTACATACCGAAGATCGGGGGCAACGACACCGCCCCCGACGACGAGCAGATCCGCATCTACTTCAAGCCGTTCAAGGTGGGCGAGAAGGGCGAGTTTGCCGCCGACGTCATGCGCCTCGGAACGGCGGTGATGAAGTCAAGCCCGAAGGCTGCGGCACTGCGCGAGCGGCTCGCCTCGATCACACCAGACGACGACGAGGCGGTCGAGTCCATCTTCGCCGACTCGGCAGAGTTGCTCAAGGAGTCCACCGACGCCGAACAGGACATGCTCATGATGGCGTTCAAGCGCGTCGTGAGGGGCTGTCGCGGCACCGAGCGGGTGGATGGCTGGCGAGGCGTCTGGGATGCCGTCAGCGACGACGAGGAGCTTACCAGTGACATCGCGTTCGCCATCATCAACAGCGCGGGGGTGAGCAAGAATCAGCGCCCTTTCTGAGGGTGGCCCTTCACTGGAAGCTGGCGAGCGTCAACCTGGACGACGAGAGGACGGCATGGAAGCGCGACGGAGCCAAGTACCGCACGCCCCTCGCTTGCGTCCCCGCCTACATGAAGAAGGGCGGCGCGGGGCACTTCGCGTTCGGCATCTGGCCACCCACCGACATCCCGGTCGAGGTGTGGAACGTGGTTGACCTCTACCAGACGTGCGGCTTCGGCCCAGAGACGCCTGGGTTCTTGCCCTCGCAGATCGACGGCGAGGACGCGTGGACCATGGATGCTTTCCGGGTACTCCAGGCGGCAGAGTCTCACATCCGTTACGCCATGATGAAGAAGGAAACGGAGAGCAAGTAACATGGCAGGCGGCGTGAAATGGACCCTCTCCGCGGACTCGAAGAAGGCAGTCAAGGGCACCAAGGACGCGGCCAAGGGCTTCTCTGATCTCGAGAAGACGCAGAAGGCCGGCTTGGTCACCGCGAATAAGTACGCCATGGCGGCGACCGGCATCAACCAGGCGCTGGAGATCGGCGCGAAGATCCTGGCCGTCGTGGGCATGGCGTTTCGCAGGCTCGGCGGGCTCGTAGGTAGCGCGGTCAGGGAAGCGAAGACAGCACAGGACGCGTACTCGCTGCTCAACGGGGCGCTGTCCACGGCTGGCGTCAACTCAGAAACGCTGCGCTCGTCATTGGTCGAGCAGGCGGCTGCGCTGCAGCGGGTCACGACGGTCGGCGACGACACCGCGATCCGCTGGCAGGCGCTCGGTATCGCCATGGGCCTTCCCGTGGAAAAGACCAACGAATTCATCGAGGCTCTCGCAGGCGCCGAGGCTGCCGGCATCCCGGCCGACACCATGATCCGCGGGCTGTCCGGGTCCATGACGGGGCAGGCTGGCACGCTATCGCGGTACGTGCCGAAGGTGCGCGAACTCACCGAAGAACAGATGAAGCAAGGCGAGGCGATCGCCCTCGTCAGGGATCAGTTCTTCCAGTTGGCCACCGAGCAGCGGACCACGTTCACCGGGGCGATGGCGTCGCTCAACAACGCTTACACGGATTTCCTCGAAGTCCTCGGCGGCATCATCACCGACTCGCCGATCGTGCGCGCCACCATCCTCGAACTCTCCGACGCGCTTCTGGACGCGGGCGAGGCTGCGCAGGACGGCGCCGACAACATGGAGGCGGGCCTCGGCAAGATGATCTTGCAGTCCATCACGCTGCTCGAAGAGGTCGCCGTCGCTGGGCTCCGCGTAAAGCAGGTCTTCGACGGTGCGCGCATCGTGCTGGTGTCGTTCCAGCAAGCCGCGTTGACCGTCTCCGTGGCTGTGCAGCGCATCTTCGAGATGGTCATCGAGACCACCGTCGCCGCGCTTGAGAAGCTGTTGCCGAAGCAGTTGAAGGGATACACGGCAGCGGTCAAGGAATCGTTCGCCGAGAACAGCACGGTCCTCGAGGTGATGCAGCGCGAGACCGGCATGGCCCTCGACCAAGCCGTTGCGCAGTGGTCCGGCTACGGCGACGCAGTGGACGACGTGCGCGGCAAGTTCGAGGAGTTCAGGCAGGGCGTCATCGAGACGGCCGGCACTATCGGCGCGAACGGGGCTGGGCTACTCGGCGGCGGGGACGATGGCGGCGGTGGAGACGGCGAAGGCGGTGGAATCAATGACATCATCGTCCCGCTGTCCCACGCGACCGAGATCGTGATGGACTACTCCGAGTTCATCAACAAGCAATGGAGCGAGATCGTTGGGCACCTTGGCAAGGCAACGGGCGCGTTCAACACGATGATCGGTAAGGAAACGACCTTCTTCAAGATCCTAGGCGGGATTGTGCAGAAGCTACAGGCGTTCATGGCCGTCATCGAGTCGATAAAAGCCATCGCGGGTATCGTAGGAAAGATCGGGTCGTTGCCGACGGGTGGCTTCAACCCGCTATCCCTCGTCGGCGGCGTCGGCGACCGCGGACTGATGCCGATGGTCGTCGCCGACCAAGGCGCCACGGCGATGCCCGGCATGGGCTCGCACTCGCTGGTCATGCGCCGCAACGACGAGATGGTCATGGACCCGACGGGCACCTCGACAGTCACGCGCATGTTGAAGTGGTTCGAGAACAACGTGTCCAACTCCAGCCAATCCCTACGACTCGGCGGCGCGGGCGGCGGCGGGGGCTTCACCGTCGTGGACGACCGGCCGATCTTGGTAGACGGTCGCGAGGTGTTCCGCCTGTTCGAGGAGCGCAGCTTTGACGCCAACAGGGGCGGCCGTGGCGTGATGGCCGACGGCGCTTACGAGGTGGCCCGATGACTCTCCCCGTCCGCTGCTACCTCTACGAGGACTCCGTGCTCCCGTCGGCGTCGGTACACCACAGCTACGACACCGGCTCCACGATCGCCAACCTCACCGACGAGCGCAGCGGGAAGCTGATGGAGTTGGGCTCCAGCTTCATCATCCGCTCTGGAGTCAACGACCAGATCCGTGTGGAGAATGACGACACGGGCGACACGGTGGCCATCACACTGACGTCCCTACTCGGCGGCTACGGCGGCGACCTGTGGGCGGCTCAGTTGGCGAACGTCGTGAATGACGCGTTCGACGGGGCCGGCTACACGCCGCCCGTGATGCTCGGCAGCTACTCGGAGACAACGCGCAAGTTCACCTTGAGTTCCGCGGCGAACACGATCATCCACTGGGACTGGACGAGCCGGTCTCAGCAGCTCGCGCTGGACATGGGCTACCCCGCGGTGGCGACCGCTTCGGGCACATCCCACGTCAGCACAAGCGAGACGTTCGTCAAGGATCGCCAGTGGGTGGCGTGGGACCTCGGCGGCGGTCTCAGCGACCCCGAAGCCATCATGTTCTTCGCGTCCAACCTCAGCAGCACGGACACCTTCTACCTGTACGGCAACGACACTGACCTTGGCACCAACCCATACGACTGGGCCGACTCGGCGCTGTACCGCACGAACAACACGATCCAGGCGACGCGCTCGGAGCTTCACGACCTGTACGTGTGGCTACCGACGATCGACGGGCTGCACTACGCGGCGCGGTACTGGATGCTCTCGTGGACTCGAGGCGGCTCGCAAGCGGCGATGCCGAACGCGAAGATCGGCGTAGGCGGCATCTGGACCGAGGCGTGGTTCGACGCCAACGACTTCACCACCGAAGTCAACTACCTCACGCCGTGGCAACGTAGGCCCCTCACAGGCGACGTGACGACCAAGGCGCCCGCAGGCGGGGGCGTACACCTCCATCAGTCCCGGGGCGGCGTACAGGTCCAGCTACCCTTCGAGGATTGGCCGGACAGCATCTACCGCGTGTTCGAGGCGTACTGGGACCGCAACGGGATGAAGTCCGGCCTGTGGATTCCCGACGCCGACAACCTCTACCCGACGACCGGCTACCCCACCGACGCGCTGTTCGGGCGGATCTCGCAGTGGCAAGGCGCGAGCATCGACGGGCCGAACGATGACCGCACCTTCTCTATCACCCTGGACGGCGAGCCGATGCCGCCTGTGGGGGCGATCTAGTGGCCTTCGCTGACATCGCCGACACCACCGCCACGAACCTGCAGCTATTCGCCGTGGTGGACGTCTACGACCGCGACAGCGACACGACCACGACGCTGTACCTATCCGAGGGCGCCACGCACACCGACCAAGTTGACGGCACCGTGCGCGACTGGGACGGGCGGATCGACGGGTGGAAACAGACCGACAGCGATCAGAAGATCGGAACGTCGAGGTGGGCTCACCCGAACGCGTCCATCAACGTGTACCTGGGCAACCAAGTCGGCGACGCGGCCGACGACCTGTGGGACTACCTCACTGACGATCACGTCTGGTATCGGCAGTCGTTCACGCTGTATCTGGTGGATATGTCGCAGGCGTGGACATCGGCGAGCGTCAACGGCTCGCGCATCATCCACCGCGGCAAGATCTCCGCTCGGCCGTCGAACCTGCGAGAGGGCGCGCCCTTCTCTCTGAGGTCCGAGGGCAACCTGTGGCGCGAGCGTATCCCACTGCGCAAGACGTCGATCGCTTCCAAGTGGCGGTGTGGCTTCGTCCAGCCGGTGCTCTGGACGGGAGTCAATTCGCAGCTTACGGCCAACGTCAACGCCACGCAGACCACGTTTACGGTCAGCGGCACGGGCGATATGTACGCGGGGCAGGTCTGCTTTGTGTGCGACCTAGGAACGGGCGCCAACGATGAACTGCTGTATGTCGAATCTGTCGCCGGCCTGACGTTCGAGGCCGTCCGCGGCTATCAGGGATCTACGCCTGCAGCGCACTCCATCAACGACTGGGTTTATAATATGTCGCCGGGGCCCGCACAGGGCAGCCCGGACGAGCGCGCATCCGAGCAGGTCATCCCGATCGTCAGCGGCACAGGGTCCGCGGATCGAGGCATCCACGACCTCACGAGCTACGTCCTCGCGCGAGAGTACAGGACAGTGGCGGGGGCCATGGAGGCTTATGTATCGTCCGGCAAGGGACCAGTGGTCCTCGAGGACTGGGACAACGAAGGCGGCACCATCCAGACGCAGACGCCCGGCACCGCGGGCACCTTCAACGACTGGGATGACGTGGGGGGACTGGCGCTTGCGTGGGGCGACCCAATTCAATCAGGGTTTTCCTACCACCTCGACCCGCACCCGATCCCGACGGGGACCTACTACAACAGCGGGATCGGCCCGTCGGCGTACAATGCCGGCACCATCAACGTATGGGCTCGCATCCGGGGCATCACCCGCGACGACACCGAGAGCGGCGTGCGCGTACAGTCGCCCGCTGATTTTGTCAAGTTCCTCATCGAGAACGCCTACGCAGGCCTTGGCCTCACCCTCGCCGACGAGGTGGACGGCGACCGGATCGACGGGTGGAACTCTGGAGACTGGGCGGACGAGTACAGCGAAAACTACTGGACCGAGGTCGCGTGTGTGCTGCCCGCGTTCGGTGCGTCCGATGCGCCGTACACGATGGACGCCATACAAGAGGCGTGCGATCTCGTCAACTCCGACTGCTTCGTGAGCGGCGGCAAGCTGTACCCGAAGCGGCGCACCGTCGCAGCCACGGCCGATCTCACCGTCGAGGACTACCACCTCGCAGGCAGCCGGCCAACGCGCCTTGACGACCCGCAGGACGCCTACTGCAATGTGATCGCATCGAAGTGGTCTCAGGAGCTTTGGAGCGAGCCGGCACCCGACCCCGGGCCCGCGACGCTTGAGCCCGTATCCATCCCTATGGAGTCCATCATCGGCGACGACGACGAGATTGCGTTGATCGGCGAGGTGTTCGAAAAGAAGCTGTCGCGGGCGTGGTTCTACATGAACCTACAGCAGGACTGGACGCAGGCGACATCGCCGGCAGCGACCCTGCTGACGCAGCACTTGAACACATGGAACGTCGTCCACCAAGAGCAACTCGCCATGCGCGCGCAGCCGCAGATCTACATCCGGGCCACGGTCCAGGAAAACTGCACGTGGCTCCAGCAAGGGCACACGGTAGACTTCAACGTCCCGGGCATCACCACGGCCAAGGGGCAGGTCAGGCAGGTCGAGCGCAGCCGGCCGTCGTCAGGCAACGGGCCACGCAGGCCCATCAGGACCGAGATCGAGAGTTGGCATATCAGCTTCCCTTGAGGGAAGGAGGACACGATGAGCAGTGGATGGAGTCACGAAGCACAGGTGATGGACTCGCGGGTCTATGACACGAACAACGACGGCACCGTCAACGCCGCCGATGTCGCCACCGTAGCGAGCGGAGTGGACGAGGATACCGGCGCAGGACCGCCGTCCGGCACCGGCACCGAAGGACGCCCGTACTACGACACCACGAACGACAAGCGGTATCTGCCGCAGCCCGACGATCTCACGACGTGGGATCTGGTTTCGGGTTAGGAGCCACCATGCGCCGATACACCCTCATCGCTCTCCTCGTGGCGCTGCCCGCCGCCCTGTACGCGCACGCCGCTGTCAACCCGGAGTACGAGCTTGGCGATCCGCTCGCCAACGATGCCGCCGCGCTGACGTACATCCAAGCCAACTTCTACGACACCAACGCAGACGGCACCGGAACCGCCCGTCAAGGCCAGTGTTACTTCAACACGACCGACGACACGCGCCGGTGCTACGACGGTGCGGGGTGGTTCGAGACGGACGCGAACACCACGATCGCGGGCAACAGCACCACGCACATCGCCAGCAACGGCAGCGACCACGCGAACGTTGTCCTGAACGATACGCACCGGGCGAGCGCGGGCACCGACCACAGCGATGTCGGGCTGAACAACACGCACAGGGGGAGCAACGGCACCGACCACAGCTACATCGACCAGGACGTCACGATCGGCAGCTCGCCCACATTTGCTGAAGTCCGATACTCAGCAGAACGGGCGATGTTGACCCTTAGTGGATGGGCTGGTGGCCCTTTGGGGGGTCCTCCGGGTGGGGCGGTGAGCTACCTGGAAAGTATCGACTTTGCGGCTGGTGGTGGGGAAGACATCATTTCTTCTTTTGTACTGTCCAGTTGGTATGTCCCAGGGCGGGATTTGTCGCTTGAGTTTCGATATTCGAGCGATACCGCTGTGGCGTCAAACGCGCTTTTTTCGTCTTCTTGCGCGCTGTATCGGCCAGGCACGGATGACGACGTCGCACCTCCAGGCAATCTTCACGCTGACGCCGCGAATTCAGTTGCAGAGTCTGTTCCAGCTGATACTGTTGAACTCATGGGGAAACTAGAGATCACGGACGCGGCTGGTCAGATCAACAGCATTACCCCATCGGTCGGTGACAGCATCGCGTGTAAAATTGAACGCGACGCAGGTGATCCGAGTGCTGGTGTATTTCGCGTGTATCCCGACGCTCTCGTGTACATGGAGGGCCCCTAAATGGCTAAGTACAACAGGATACCAGGTGGCGGTAGTGGTGGGACTCCGACCCCCCCTGTCCCTCAATTCGCTTTATCTGAAGACGTGATCATTGAGGAAGTCTACGATTCGGGCGCTGTTCCCTCTGTGGATGAGGGCAAGTGGTTTGTAGATAACCCGACTGACGCGACTGTGTACCCGTAAGGAGTGGTAGAACATGGCTAATCCCTCAAATCTCCCTGATCTCGACTGGACGCTTAGCGCCAAGAAGCGTTTTTCGCTAGAGCACGGTGCTACGGGCATCGGCTTGATCGAGACTCTTTACGATCTCGTCGTCGCCAGCACGCACTGGGATGTGGTCTCGAATGACGCGGGTTTTACATGGATTGAGATCGCCCCCAAGGATGCAGGGGGTGTTGGTCTTGATGACATGCGTATCATCTTCCGTAATGGAGCGGCTACAAATCGTCGCCGCAGCGGGCCGTGGAATGCTGACGACATCAGTGTCGGCATCCACCCCAACATCAATGGCGCGGCCTATGCCGATGTTGCGGCTGGCGCGGTGGGTGGGTTTGGTCACGATAGCACGACGCCTTGGGGCGCGGGTGCATCGTGGGCCTTCTCCAATTACGTGCGTTGCGTGGATATGGCCGACATTGAAGAGATTATGATCGTTGAGTCCGAAGAGGCCATCGTCTTGGTCGGCTATAACTGGGCTCTGGACGACATGCATTGCTTCTCAATGCTCGGGTTCTGGCTGGACCCGGTTACCGAGGAGAATGGTCTTGACTTCTTCTCTGAGGGAAGCATCGGGCGGATCTGCGGCATGCAGAACACCGAAAACATATCGGTTTCTATCTCTTTCTGGAGCGCGCCTAACAACCTTTTGAACTACCATTCCGGCGTGAACACCAACAACCTTGTGTGTTTGAAGCCGGATGGGGCGACATGGAGTTATCTCCAGAGGTTTGAGACTAGTTTCCCGACAGACCAGCGCCACGTCACTATGAATCCTGGGACCGTGGTTACGAGGGTTAACTACTACTACGTCACAGGGGATCAGTACGCGGGCACGTCGCGGCAGTGGGGGATGACGAGCGACGACACTGGAGTGACTGTTCGACGTGAAGGTGTCTCGGCAGGCATTGGTCAGATTTCTGTGGCTACAGATCCTCACAATGTGTCTGATGCGGTTGGCTTTGCCAACGTATAGGAGGGTGCCGTGAGCGATACCAACTTGCCGACCTTAACCTGGGGCCTGAGTTCCGTGGTGAATCTCGCTGGCGGCCACGGGCAGGATGGTCCTGGTATGGTCGAGACGATCCACGACATCATCGACGCCAGCACCTACTGGCGCGTGGTGAGCGAGGACGGAGCCTTCGCCTGGATTGAGATCGCCCCGAAGGTCGGTGAGGACTGCGAGGATATGCGTATCCTCGTAAGGCACACTGTGCCAACCAACAAGATTCGGGCGTACACCTCGGGGGCCGACGACCTGTACGTGGGCATTCACCCCGACGTGGGCGGAACGGCATTATCAGACTATGACGCCGTGGACCCGTGGGGCGGCGCAACGGGCTGGGCCTTCAGTCAGTACGCCAACGCCTTCTCTAATGTGGTTGAGGACATTGCCATTGTTGAGTGTGAAGAGGCTCTACACATCTTAGGGTTGGACACAGGGGGCAATCTGCGGCACGCCTTCCTGGGTCATATCCTGGACAGTGTGTCTTCTCTCAATGGGCATGACTTTTACGCAGAGACTCCTGCTGTATACCGGCTGGTGGGGATCTTCGCTAGTGAGGATTCAGCAACCTCTAACACGTTTTGGAGCTCATCGAACAACTTCCTGAACTACCACACCAGCCTGAATCAGGCATGTTCTTATGGCTTGCGTTCTGACGGTGTTTGGGACTGGATGGCTCGGTTTACAACATCATCTACACCTACCACGACAAGACACGTGGACGCAGGGGGCAGGGAATACTCGTCTTCTGTGCCGTACTATTTCTACACCAGCAACACCTTCGCGGGTACTTCGAGGCAGTGGGGGATGTGTAAGCGATCTGCTGGCGTGGTGACTCAGAGCGTGGCGGCCGTCATTAAGCGAGTGCTGGTGGGAATAAATAGGACTGCAGCACAGGACGCCGTGGCGCACGACAACACGTAGAAAGTACGACAAAACCGGAAGCACGTAAAAAGATTGGTATATCACTGATTCCTGCCAATGACGATGAGCGCAAGGCCATCCCCCTGGACGTCACCTACACCCGTTTGGTGGACAACATCGGCGAACCCACGGGCAAGGTCAAGACCAAGGAGACCAAGGCCAGTGAGAAGGCGCGGAAGCGCGGCAAGCCATGATCGACCTAGGCCTCCCCCACTTCACCTTCGAGGAGCTGACCCACTGCCCCCACGGCGGCGCCATGGCCGCGCGACAGACCGCACTCGCGCAGCACCCGGAGACGCTCGCCTCCATCCAATGCCTCGGCATCCTCCTGCAGTTCGTCCGCGACCACTTCGACGCCCCGATCACGGTCCAGCCCGGCTACCGATACGCCGAGCGCATCAACGGCGCATGGTACGGCTACGACGTGCGCGCACAAGGCAAGGCGCAGGGCTCGACGAGCTACCGCCCGAAGTCCCAGCACACCCGCGGCGAGGCGGCCGACTTCGACGTCTCAGGCGTGGCCCACGACGACGTGTACCGATGGATCGCCGACGAGTGCGGGCACCCGTTCGGCCAGGTCATCAACGAGACGCGCGGGTCCTCGCGGTGGATTCACCTGTCCATCCCCGGGGTGCGCGCTGACGGCCGGCGCATCGAGGGCGAGTGCCTCAGCTTCGTGG
>JABGQA010000037.1 GCA_018644665.1 Candidatus Poribacteria bacterium | reverse complement strand
ATCTCAACGGCGACCGGCTGCTGGACCTGGAGGACATGTCGCTCATCGAAGCGGCGCGGGTCGAGACCGTCGTCGGCGCCCCCGCCACGGGTGTCCGTCGCGTGAGGTTGGTCGAAGGATGGCTGGATGAAGCGCGGCGCGGTGACGACGGCTCCGCGCTCTACCGGGAAGGTATCGCGAGTCTCGACCACATCTTGATCGTGTTGCGCCCCAAGGCGTCCGCCCTGCTACCCAACTATCCCAACCCCTTCAATCCAGAGACGTGGATCCCCTTCGACCTCTCCGAGGCATCCGACGTGGCCCTAACCATCTACGACATACGGGGTCGTGTGGTTAGACGCATCGATCTCGGTTACCAGGATACGGGCTCCTATCGGAATCGCGGCGCCGCGGCGTATTGGGATGGCGTCAACGACAGGGGTGAGCCCGTCGCCAGCGGCGCGTACATTTACGAACTACACGCGGGCGACTACCGCGAAGCGCGTCGGATGGTGATCCGCAAGTAGCGACGTCCACGCAGGAAAGCCCCGCCACGGGCACCGTCTTCCGATAACGTTGATTATGTAGTCGGAAATCGCCCCGATACGCCCCACCACTGCCTTCATCGCACATCTGACCACAAGATGTTGGGATTACCACCTCGAAATCGGGCGCGGAAAGCGTTCGATTCGGCCCGACGGAGAGATCCCAACATGTAGGGGTCGCGTCGACGCGTTTCGCGGGCCGAATTGGAGGGGCGCTGGGAGCTAGAACAGCGAAAGCTGCTCCGCCTTGATCGCCTTCTTCGCGGGCTCGGGGGCCGGACGGCGGCGGGCTCGAACCGGTTCCTCCTCCGCAACCCGCTGCGGGGGCTCGTCGACGACCACCTCCGAGGCGAGCCACTCGCGTAGGGGATGACCCTGGCTCAACGTCACGACGCGGAATCCGGTCTGCATCTGCGCGGACAGGATCTCCCGCAACTGCGCCTCGGCCTCCGACACCGTCCGATGCGTCCATTCCTGCGTGTGACGGCTCGCGCCAATCGCGCCCAGCTCCATCCGCACGACGTACTCTGCGGCCGCGCCTGGACGAACCAAGAGCGTCAGATGCAGCTTGCGAGGGGGCTCCCGCCTACCTGAGAAGGCGTGCAGCTCGACGTGCCATTCCATGTGCGCGTCCCGAGATTCCGTACGTAACCACATTCGGGTGATAACGCACGGCGCCGAACGGCGCAAGCGCGGAGACGGCGGTCATTGCGGGTTGACGCCGCCGCCGCCGGGTACATACGATGCCGGTAGAGGCCCAGATGTACCACCTGACCCGCCACGCCATAGAACTGCACTCGATCGACCCGCGAGCGAACCGCGTGCGGCGTTACGTCCTCGTGCTGACGATCGACCCGACGGCCGACGCGCCGTACGGCGTCACGAGCCAATGGGGACGCTCAGGGTGGTTCCTACGTGGAGAACGCTTCGACGCCCACGACGAGGACACAGCCCTCGCTCACGTGAAGGCGATACTCAAGCGGCGGAAGGCCCACGGGTACCGCGTAACCCGCGTCGACGAAGGCCACCCGCTGGCACGGTGGCTCCTGGATGAGGACATCCCGACAGAACGCGCGGTCGACGATCAGCCCGCCCTGTTTCCACTCCACGACGACACGGTCGTCCAGACAGCGCCGATGCAGGGCTTCCTGTTCCGCTAGCGCCGCAGCTTCCCGCGCGTAAGATACCGGAACATGGGCCCGGCCACCGGGCGACTGGCAATCGCCTCGATGTCAGCTCGCATGTCTGAGAGCCTGCGTTCGCGTTCGAAGAGGGCGGCGTCCTTCTCGTCGACGGCGGCTTCCAGCATCGGCACGCGTTCCGCCACGGGTTGCAGTTCCACCACGCGCGCCTGCATCTCCGTGTGTGCGGTGACGAGGTCCGCAATACGGTTCGCCAACTGACCATTCTCCTCGGCGCGCTCCTCGAGAGTCTCACGCACCTTCGCTTCCAGGATGGCAACCTGTCCGCGTAGTTCGGAGAGCTCGGAGGCGTGGGCGGTCTCGAGGTCGGCGATGCGCGACTCCCGTACGGTCGCCGCGCGTTCCAGGTCGATGATGCGAGCCTTCGACCGCTCCTCGCGCTTCCCTGCTTCCTGTTCCCGCCTGCTCGCCTCGATCTTGTCCGCCTCAAGTCTGGCAACCTGAGCGAGGAGGTCGTCGCGCCATTCGGGCGGTGTCTTCGTTCCTTCGTTCGTTCGTTCAGTCGCACCCTCGTTCCTTCGTTCCTTCGCCGCCGCGTTCGTTCCTTCGTTCCTTCGGTCTGCTATGCGCTCGTTCGCTCGTTCGCTCGTTCGTTCGCTCACGTCGACGTCGGCGAGTGGAAGCGCCTCGACGTCGGCGCGAAGGATGCGCCATCGGCGACCGTTCTTCTCGGCGTCCAGGTCGCCGCTCTGGATGAGGTCGCGGATGTGTGTCCCCGAACACCCCACCATGTCGGCCGCCTCTGCGGCGGTCACGTAGTCACTCATTGTTCGCTCGCTGGTTCGTTCGCTCGTTCGCTGGTTCGTTCGTTCGCTCAGTCCCCTGTAGGACGAGTAATCAGGCGGGATCGTTACCGCGGGGCAACCACACGTGTATTGAGGGCGGGGAAGAGCCACACCCACGTACTAGCGGCGCAACAGGAGGCCCGTGGTGGCGTTTCATCGCCCTGGGTGGGATAGGCACACGGCAGAAATCGCGAGATCGACACGGGCGTCCTATCGCCTCGGCGATGGCAGCGCGCCCTCGGGACGGTTCATGCGGCGTTCGATGTCCCGACCCACGACAAAACACGCGACGTCCAGGGCATCCGACCGCTCCTCGCCCGCGTAGCGGCGGCACAGATCTTCGAGCGTGTCGCACGCGTCCAGGCTATCGCAGACACGGCGCATAGCGGCCTCTTCCTGCGTGCTCTGGTCGGACTCTTGCCACGCGCGCCATGCGCGACCCCACCGGCCGATGAAGACGTGCATGTCGTGGACATCGATCTCCACCGGGGCGACCTTGGGAGCCTGCGCCGCACGGATCACCTCTTCGCGACGCCGACGGATTTCGTCGTCCAGGTTCAGCTGCCGCGCTGCCGAGTCTTTCCGTCGCTTCATAGACGCCCTTTCACGTCCCGCAGGATGGCATGCTTGCCACTCCCCTGGGAACGGTGATGCGCCGCCAGATCCGGCGCCACGCCGTCGAGAGAGTCCAGCATCAGGTCTTTGGGCAGATAGCGCGACGTAGAAAGCCATTCGGACAGGTCTGCTGGGCGGTCGGACGCATTGGGCGCCGCGTTCTCCTCGACCCGCTGCGCCGCGGCGAAGGTCTCCTGCACGAGCGCCGGTCGACCCGGCACATGACGCGCTCCGACAAGCGCCTGTGACAGCACGCGTTGAGAGGGTTCGTACCCGGTCGACCCCAGATTCCACGTGAACCCACGACAGCCGCCGGCGGAATAGCCGGAGCAGGCGAGAAAACGCTGCTTCGTCCGGTTGGCCGCGTCCGTCTTGAACCGGATGACCAACCGGTGTTCCTGGCATTTGGGACACAGGTCGCCCCCGCGAAGTCCTCCTCCCACTTCCGGAACACGAAGTTGTCCGTCAGGACAATCTGGTTGTTTCTTCTGGAGTTGTACTTGAGAAGCCGGAGACCCGCACGGCCGCTGAGTTTCTGAGACGTCATGTCGGCATTCTGCCGACTTCCTGGCGCCTGACTCGGCAGATCGCCGACTTCCGAGCCTGGTGAGGGCGTCGTAGTCGATGCGGATCCGCACGGCGGTACGCCGGTCTCTGTCCTCCTCGACGGTGCCGACGTGCAGGATGCCGGCGTCACGCAGCTCCTCGAGCGCGCGCTTCACCGTTCTCGTCGACGTCGCGGACTCGTCGGCGAGCTCGGCCTCGTACAGCTGGACGCTGTCGGGGAACCACAT
>JABGQA010000153.1 GCA_018644665.1 Candidatus Poribacteria bacterium | reverse complement strand
CCGGCGTTCGAGGATGGCGGCCAGCTGCTCCGATCCGGTCAGCCCAGACAGTTCGTCAAGTATCGCGGAGTCGGGACGGGCAGGCATCGGGGCCTCCCCGCCCGCTGACAACGCCAGTTCACGGAGCGCACTCAGGAACGCCAGCGCTCCCGCCTGCTCCTCGCCGGCCTTCACCTTGACGCCGGCTGACTGATACAGGCCGCGAAGATCGATCCTATCTTGGGTCGACAGGTGGACCGTCTCGCGACGGAACTCCGTCGCCTTCACGCCCGCTTGATCCAGAGAGCCAGCTGCAACCGGTTGTCCGTTTCGCGTTGCCCGAAGGTGCTCGCCCTGGAGGAGCGCGATCAATACCGCGTCGATAGCGTCCTGCGGCCAGCCGTAGGGAGTCGCCGTGAGGGCCTTCTGCACGTCGCTGCCGCGCGCGCCGGCGCCGACCTTCGCCAGAACTCCCTTCGCGACAGGGTGATCCTCCGTGGGCTGCTCCCAGCCAACGGCCTTCAGCGGATCGTCTGCGCCGTCCCGCGCACGCTTGAGCGCGCGATCCCACATAGCGTGGTCGCCATCATCAAACCTGGGGAACAAGCGAGCTAATGAGCTCGCCGCTCCCGATTGGACCTTCGCGGTGAGTGTGTCTGCGAACACCTCCGCGCCACCGCCTTGTAGCACTCGGGCCGACCCGACGACGTCGCTCACTATGGCATCACACGCATCCTGCGCACCGCGCAGTCGACTGGTCATGCTCTCGCGCGCCTCGATACCCTCGGGAGTGGACGGCGCTCCGCGTAGTGCGAGAACCTGTTCGGCTGCGGCGACGTCGGCAATGCGTCGGCGGAAATCGTCAGCGTGCTTCCGGGGCAGGAAGACGTACAGCGTCGGATCGTCGTGTCCTCGCTCCCGAGCAGATGCCTCGACCGCCTGTTCCGAGCTTGTCCAGCCGTCCCGCAGCCAGACAATGACCTGGTCGCCGGCCAGCGTAGGCGCCTGGTCCCCGCTATGGACGACGACGATCCGGCGCAGCTTGGAGCTCCCGTGTTGCAGCCTCACCTCGCTTACGCGCTTGCGCACCGCGTCGCCGAGTAGCTGATCACGGACGGTCGCGATTTCCATCTCGTTCTGATTGACGGAGGCCTGACGCTCTCGGAAGGCTCGGTCCCACTCAGCCCCTTCGGTCGTCTGGAGACGGTATGCATCCCCCAACTTCATGAGCGTGCCGGCCTCAGCGAGGTCTTCCAACACGTCTGCAACCCGCTTGCGGAACGGCCCCGAGTCCTTGGTGACATCCTCGACCATCAAGTCGGCGAGGATGGTCGCGTTAGCGCGTATACCGAGATCGACGCCCGTCTGACGGGGAAGCTTGCCGATCAGGAAGACGAGACCGCAGAGGTCGCGGCGCAGTATACCGATGTCCGTGCCATCGTCGAGGGTCTGTATGCGCGCGTGGAGCTCGCCCAAGAGGACACCAGTGCGCACCAGATTCGGGGCAAGTGCGTTGTACAATGCGGCAGCTGGCGTCACGAACCCCAACGGCCGTTCCGCGGAATCCTGCAGCACGTCGTGCAGAATCCGTAGCTGTGACCGCAACGCGCTCTGCGTGCCTGCCGCATCGACTGCTCGGAAGCATTCTTCCCAAAACCGACGGCGGATCGGTAGCAACGGGTAGTCCACGATGTGCTGCTCGTGGTCATCAGACCGTTCGCAGATTCGTGTCTCGCGCAGGTGGCGAGAGATCTCCCCGGCGCTCTGCCTAATCGTCGAACGGATCTCGGGTTCGGCGCTGGGCTTCTTCGCCAGAAGAACCTTCCGCACGACGGTGTGGACATCCGCGTCGGACAGTTGCCTGGTGATGGCGAAGCGGTCCTTGAGCCAAGCAAGCGACGTTGTCTCCGCGGCAAGCGCGGATTGGCCAGCGGCCACGAGCATCACGCGGCTACTGAACTGCGTCTGTAAGGCTTCTACGACCTCGACGATGATGGCTGCCCGACCACCGTCCCCGCCGATGTACTGCTGAACCTCGTCGAGCACGAGAAGAGTGAGGGGCATGGCGCCATTGTCACCGAGGGCCAGCCGCACGGCTTCGGCGAATTCCTCCGTCCCGATGTCGGCGGTTAGCTGCGGGAACTGGCTGCGCAGGACGGCTCCAACGCCCTGTTCATCCGTCGCGAGACCCCGATCAGCGCGCCACACAGCGCCGTGGATGTGCAGGCTGACGTAGAGGTTGTTGAGTTCACGGAGCCAATCCCTGCCAGCAGACTCAACCTCGCCTCTCACGGCGTCGAGCCATCCCTGCTCCCGAAGCCAAAAGCAGAACATCGCCTGTGGATACTGGGCCGGCCAGCCAGCGCCGCGCAGAACGATGCGCAGCACATCCTCGCGCACCCTCCCTCTGGTCCCGCCCAGCAGCGTCCCGGCGGCCGCGACTGCGGGGAGTCCTGTGCGGCGCACCTGCGTGTCGAGCTCACGCAGGTGCGCCTGAATTTCGTCCGAGAGGCCGCCGCGTACGAGCGTCCTCGCCGTTGCCCCGCCCGTAAACGGCGTGTCAACCCATAGGTGCGCGAGCATCTTCAGAAGATGCGACTTGCCGCTCCCGAAGAACCCACTCACCCACGCGGAGTCCTGTTTTGTATGTCCCAGGTTGCCGAGGAATTGCTCCAGGATGATCTGTACCGCCCGAGCGAATTCACCCTCACAGACGAACGTCTCGAGCTCAGCCCGCAATTCCAACGTCGCCTGATCATCCACTTGTTCCGTGATGCGCGCCTGGCCGTTGTTCGCCAGCCGAGCCGTGCGCGGGTCGCGATCGAAGATCTCGTGTAGTCGCATCAGGCATGGTCTCCGCCGTGGGCCGTGATGCCGTGCGCGAGGTAGTTCCACCCATCCCGCGCGTCGAGCAATCGGTAGTTGTTCTCGCTCTTCGTGCCGGGAAACAGCACTAGTAGCTGGCCGTGGATGACCTGCTCCACATCACGAACGAGTTCTGATACTCGCGTGAAGCCGTAGAGCGAGGCGACGCCAAGTAGGGCGACCACGGTGTTCTCGTCCGCGGCGCGTAGTTCCTCACTGAGGCGTTCGACGACGATGCCCCGGAACTCGCCGTCCAGCTTCATCCCGAGGAGATCCGGTTCTTCGAAGTAGGCGTCACGGTATTCGTCCGCCGCCATCCACTCGGCGAACCACTTGGTGCAATCCACGAGTTGCCACAGATGCCCGGCCGCTATGGTCGCCTGCTCGAATAGCCGTATGCGGGCACGCAACGTCCGCTCCATGTCCTTGTCGTAGACAGCCATCATCACGCGCTGCGCGCCTGACGTCGTGCGCGGCCACGGCGCGTTCACGTGGTAGCCGTAGTTCTCGGCAAGATCCTCAATCCTACTCATCTATCTGGCCGCCCATGTCGTCTAGCCGGCCGGCGTCGATCTCCACGACCCCGCCCCCGATCCGTGCGCGTATCAGCCCTAGCTGCTTCGCCCTCAACGCCAGCTCCACCATCTCGCCTGCCGTTGAATCGAGGATCCTCGCCCAGCCGGAATCCAATAGCTGGGCGCCGGCGAGCCCCATCTTCTCACCCAGCCATATCGCGAATGCGGCCGAGCCTACCGTCGCGTTCACCCTCTGCCGCGCCTTGCGTACACGTCCGTGCAGATGCCCGGACTGAGTCCACGTGCTGCCGACGTTCCGGGCGACCTTGTCCAGCGTCGACTCGTTGAATCGCGATCCCGTCGCGTCACGAATAGCACCTGAGAAGTTCGTGCGGACGAGTTCTGAGCCTACCGGGAGGCCGATGATCGACGGCGCGGTGCACCGCAGGATGGGGTCGCGGCCGATCGCACATAGGAGGGCGAGCAAAGGACGTCCGTCGGCGTCGAGTTCCCACAGACGGCGCAACACACGAAACACCGGGATGCGGGGATCCAGGCCGTATAGCTCGCCA
>JABGQA010000151.1 GCA_018644665.1 Candidatus Poribacteria bacterium | reverse complement strand
CTCGGCAGACGGAGGACGACCGTTGAGCGCACGCCCGAACGTCATCGTATTCTTCACGGACCAGCAGCGGTGGGACACCAGCGGCCTGCACGGGAACCCGCTCGACCTGACGCCGAACTTCGACCGCATGGCGACCCGGGGCACGCACGTAGCGAACTCGTTCACGTGCCAGCCCGTGTGCGGCCCCGCGAGGTCGTGCCTGCAAACCGGTCAGTATGCGACGCAGACAGGCTGCTGGCGGAACGGCATCGGCCTGGCCGAGGACACGGTGACGCTCGCGCATCACTTCCGCGACGCGGGCTATGACACGGGCTACATCGGCAAGTGGCATCTGTACGACCGTGACGAGATCGGCCCCGTGCCAGAATCTCACCGGATGGGCTACGACTACTGGCTCGCGTCGAACGTGCTGGAGTTCACGTCGGACGCTTACCACACGGTGATGTTCGATAACGACGACGACGAGGTGTTCCTGCCGGGATACCGCGTCGACGGGCAGACCGACGCGGTCATCCGATACGTGGCGGATCACCGGGAAGACCCGTTCTTCCTGTTCACGTCGTACATCGAGCCGCACCATCAGAACCACATCGACGACTACCCGCCGCCCGATGGGTATCGCGAGCGGTACGCGGGCAAGTGGACCCCGCCCGACTTGGCAGCCTTGGGCGGCTCGACGCACCAGCATCTCGCGGGTTACTACGGGATGGTGAAGCGGCTGGACGAGGCGCTCGGCCGTCTGCTCGACGCGCTCAAGAGCATGGACATGCTCGACGACACGATCATCCTCTTCACGTCCGACCACGGGTGCCACTTCAAGACGCGCAATAGCGAATACAAGCGCTCGTGCCACGAGAGTTCGATACGCGTGCCGACGGCGTTCCACGGCCCCGGCTTCATGGGCGGTGGACACGTACACGAACTCGTCAGCCTCGTGGATCTGCCACCGACGCTCCTCGACGCCGCCGGCCTACCCGTGCCGGACGACATGTCGGGCCGCTCCATCCTTCCGCTGCTGCGCGGCGATTCCGATGATTGGCCGGAAGAGGCGTTCGTCCAGATCAGCGAGGCGCAGGTCGGCCGCGCCGTGCGCACGCAACGCTGGAAGTACTGCGTCGACGCGCCCGAGAAGGGCGGCGGGCGTGACGCCGGCTCCGATCGATACGAGGAGCAGTACCTCTACGACCTAGAATACGACCCGTACGAGCTCACGAACCTTATCGAACGGCAGTCGCATCGGAGTGTCGCTGATGTGATGCGTGCGCGTCTCGTGCGGCGCATGACCGAGGTCGGCGAGGAGGCGCCGGTGATCGTGCCGCCGCCGGACATGCGGCCCGGTGGACAGCGCATCGTGTCAGAGGCCGAGGCGAGGCAGTAGGGCACACGCGCCTGGATGACGTCGGGCGCTTAAGTCCGTAGTTCTGTCGGGCGGAGCGTGTCGTCTAGCTTTCGTCGGAGTCGCCGGAAAGCTGTGGACGAGCGGTGCTGCCCGTAACGGCCTTGGACGATTCGACGCGCTCGAGGAACTTGTTCTGGGCGCCGGCGGTGCGCGCCTTGAGCTTGTATTGCCGGGTCCGCTCTTCGAGCGACTTGCCGGTCATCTCCTCGGTCATGCTGGCCTTGGCGTGCAGGCGCCCCATCTTCTGACGCAACTCGTTCAGTGCCTGTGAGTCGTCGTCGATGGTCATGCCGGAGATTTCGCGGTTCAGCCGGATCGTCTCGGTGTCCACCTGTGCCTGCGCTACGGCGGTGGACTTCTCGTCGTCGAGTCTCTTCAGCTTTGCCTGGAACTCGACCAGCTTGCCCTGATACTCGTCGATGCGTGACGCGGCCCCGTCTCGGCTCTCGGTGAGGGTGGCCAGCTTCTCCAGGAGCGCTTCCTCCTGCTCCTGGAGCATCGACCCGATCATCATCGCCTCTTCGGCGACGGCCTTGTCGTCAGACTGCGCGTCGACCACCGCCTGGTCGAGCATGTTCTGAACTTCCTCGAGCTCACGACGACTGTTGTCGATGTTGTCCTCGAGCTGCTTGCGGTTGTACACGAGCCCGGAGACGGCGTCCTCCATCTTCGTGTACTTCTTCTTTTCCGCCTTCAGCGCCTGGTCGTAGACGATTTCAGGTCGCGACGCTTCCAGCCGGCTCTGGCTGTGATGCAGCCATCCGGTGCTGAAGCTCCAGAAACGCACGAAGATGTTCGCCATGGCATTCGCCCTTCCGGCATCGACTACTTGGCATCCTAGCACCCGAGAAATAGCGTGTCAATTACCCCCATTGGGCATGAGCGTGAGGCGCGCGCCGCTGCCTGTCGACTCGATGACCGTGCCAAGGGCTTGGCACATGGCCGCGTAGGCCGCGACCGCTTCCTCCGCCTGCTCGCCGTCCAGCACGCGCGGCTGTAGGCGCTTCTGCGGATCGTCGCCCGGCTCCGGGATCGCGTCGGTCGCGATGGGCTGCCAGTCGACACGCACGGGCGTCGCGTCGTCAAAGACCAAGGTAGGCACGAGTACCCGGCTATGCCGCTTGGTCCCCATGCCTGTAACGAATCCCCCGAGGCTGTGGAAGATGGGGCGTCCGTTGTACACCTCGGCCCCCAGGTACGTCTGGTCCCGCACGCCGAACACGGCCGTCGCCCCCGCGTCGATGGCCATGCGGCCGAAGAGGCGTTGCCTGCCGTCCACGACATCCTCGGCAGCCTCGCCCCAGTTATAGAACACCAGGACGACGTCCGCGCTTGCGCTCGCGTTGGCGACGTCTTCGCGTATGGAGGACCGCAACGCGGCGTTCGTGCCGGCCTCCTCCTGCCCGGCGTGGAACCGTCGCACTCCGTGCAGATACGCCAGGCAAGCCACCGACACGCCCCCGGCTCCGTGGAGCGAGTACATCCGGGCCAGCGTGTCGTTCATGCCCGCGCCGAAGGTTGCGACGCCGACGTCTTCGAGGATCTGGCGCGTTGCTGTCAGACCGTCGTCGCCGTAGTCCATTAGGCGCGGGTCCGCGATCGCGACGCCGTCGATCCCCGCTTCGGCTAGAACAAGCGCGACGAGGGGACTCGACCGAAACGGCTCTCGCACGACGGGCTCGGGCTCGCCCGTGTCGCCCACGCCACCTCCAAGAAACGCGAACGTGAGGTCCGGCTCCGACAGCGTTTCGCCCAGTTCGGCGAACGGGAAGATGGTCCCGCGGCGGGTCAGCGTGCTCGTCCATTCGCGGCCGAAGGCGATGGAGCCGACGACGCGCAATGTCCACTCCTCGGCGCCGGCCGAGGCGGCCACGCTGGCGAGGAGTAGAACGAGAAGCGTCCGGCGGATCATGCGCGCGAATCCTCGTAGCTGCGGACGGCGGCGGCGTACACGTCACGGATCGGCGCGTCGGCCTCCTCCGCGAGTCGCCGGCAGTCCTCGAACTCCGGGGCGACCTTGTGGACGTTCCCCGCCATCCCCACCTTCACGGTCACCGAGCCGTAGGGCGTCTCGACGGCATGGTATTCGCGAGCGAGCGTGTTGCGCGACGCCTCCCACATGCGCACCCCAAAGGTCGTCGTGTGTTCCAAGATCAGCGCCGCCAACGCCTTGGCGTCATCGTGGCGGCACAGGACCGACAGTTGGTACGCCGGGCGCCCCTTCTTCATCATGATGGGCGTGAAGTAGGCGTCCAGGGCGCCGCGCTTCATCAGCAACTCCAGCACGTACCCGAACGCCTCGGGCGACTGGTCGTCGATATTCGTCTGCACGATGGTGATGCTGTCGGCCACGCCGCCCGCGTTGTCGCCGTTCTTCGTGCCGACAAGCACGCGGAGCATGTTTGGCTGCTGCTCGAGGTCCCGTCCGCCGGCGCCGTAGCCGATGGCGTTGACGGTCATCCGGGGAATCGCGCCGAAGCCCGAAGCCAACGTCGAGATGATCGCGGCGCCCGTGGGCGTGACCAATTCCTTTTCGATGTCCGACGGCTCAATCGGCACGTCCTTGAGTAGCTCCATCGTGCCGGGCGCGGGCAACGGCATCAGGCCGTGCGCGCACTTCACGAAGCCGCGACCGGCGGGTATCGGCGACGCGTACACCTCCTGAATACCCATCAGATGGATCGCGGTCGCCGCCCCTACGATGTCCACTATGGAGTCGATGGCGCCGACTTCGTGGAAGTGGATGTGCTCGCGCGTCACGCGATGCGCGGCGGCCTCGGCGTCGGCCAGACTCGTGAAGATGCGCATGGCGCACCGCTTGATCTCGTCGTCGAGGGAGCTCTCCTCGACGATCTTGGCGATGTCGCTCAGGTGTCGGTGCGCGTGTTCGCCGCTGTTGTCGTCGACGTCCACCTTCGTAGCGGCGATGGAGTGGCGCTTCACGTCGGATGCCGACAGTTCCCAGCCTTCGAGCGGCAGCTTGCGGAGTTCGCTCTCGAGGTCGCCGAGGTCGAGACCGGCGTCCACCATCGCGCCGAGGAACATGTCGCCGCTGATGCCCGAGAAGCAGTCGAAGTATGCGATTCTCATGAATCTCCGGTACGGCGCCTGCCCACGTCTGTGGGCCATTGGATCGCGCGCCCAGCTTGGACATCTCGGCGCTGTTCATCCCCGCGCATGCGGGGACATATCGTACCGGGGATTATACTCGATCGCAGGGCGCGGCATGCCAGGCAGCGTGCGGCTCCGTGACGGTGGAACCTGTGGAGGATTGGGGCGCACGCGGCAGCCTCACCTACCTTTGAGCCGGCCCCAGGTAGCCGCCAGCCGATACGCGGCGTCTACGGCCCGAGGGAGTATCCTGTTGTCCTCGATCCATTCCTCTGCTTCATCGTCCGTTGGCGGGGGCCGTCGTTTCTCAGGCAGAGGATATCGAGGCTGGCGCTGTTCTCGCGCTCCGCGATCAGAAGGACGTTGTCCGAGCCCTTGTCGTCCACCATCGTGCCCGTGACGTTCGCGAGCAGGACGCTGTTCTCCTCGTCGAAGCCTTCCGCCTCGACGAACCACACATCCGCGTGAGCGGAGTTCGCCTACACGAGTCCGACGCAGATCATGCAGGCGCCGGACACGCACCGCGGCACCCGGGGCCTCCCTCCCCGGTGGAGGCTCGTCGTGTGTGCGTCTTTCACGGCGCGTCGGGATTCACACGGCGGAAACGGAGGTCACCCGCTGCACGGTGGGCGCTCGTCTCGGCCCCGTCGGGCGGACGTACTGGGGGAATTCGGACAGGACTTGGTACGCGAGTGGGATCGTCCCGCCAACATCCCCGACGATCTCGACAGGCGTCGGGACGCCGCCTCCGGCCGCGAGTTGTCGGCGGATATGGACGCGCATGATCGACGCGCGCTGTTCGGTGGACGGACGGGTTGCGGTTGGCATCGTCTGACCTCCTGGGCGTGTTCTCGGGCGTGGCGAGACGCCGTCGCCGTGATTATACCACTTGGGCGGCGCTCGGCCCCAGTGCGCGCCACCACTGGCGGACGAAATTGGGAAGGGCGCACCCACGGAGCGTCCCAGCGCGCCTGGATATGGCGCCTATGGGTCGCGTCGACGGTGGCTGACGTCATGCTTCCGAGCTGTGGCAGCGCGCTCGCGTTGTGCCGTCCGCGCGTGGCGGCATTGCGGGCAGGCGCTTCTTGTTCGGGCGGACATGGCAGGCATCTGCCGTAGGGCGACGAATCAGAGCAATACGCAGGGACTGCGCATGACCAACAGGCTCAGATCGTCGTGCGCGAGCGCGTCGGCGAACGCCTTGCGCGTGACCGCGTGGTCGGCCGGGTCGAACACCCGCACGAGGTCGATGTTGAGGGCGTCGGCGAACTTCTCGGGGAGCAGTGGCGCTCCCTCGACGCCGGCTGCGGTTCTGCCCGTCGTCGGGCTCGGCTGGCAACCGGACAGAGCCGTAGTCAGGTTGTCCAGGACTAGCACGATCATGCGCGCCCGGTTGTAAGCGGCGTTCGCGAGGCCGAGCAGCGCAGAATGGAAGAATCCCGAGTCGCCGGGGCAGGCGATAACGTGGGCCGCCGGGTTCGACCGGGCGATGCCCGCCGCGATGCCCACGCACGAGCCCATCGCCATCTTGACGTCGAGCATCTCCAACGGCGGGACCATGAGCCGCACGGCACAGCCCGGGTCGGCGACGATGACGCCACGCGCGCCCATCCCCTCCAGCGCGGCTCCCAAGGCGCGGAACGTCGGGTCGTAGGGGCAGCCCTCGCACAGTCCGTCGCTTACAGGTGGCACCAGCGACGGCTTCAGCGGAGGGGCGGAGAACGGCGTGATCGGCAAGTCGGCGGGGGGCGTCACCCCGAGGAACGTCGCGATCCCCTCCGCGATCTGCGCCGCCAACAATTCACCTTCGCGCGGCAGGTGACCCGACTGCTTGCCGCACACGTCGACGTCTATGCCGGCGTCGTGCGCCATCGCCTTCACCCGCGTCTCGACGTACGGCTCTATTTCCTCGACGATCAGCACACGGTCGAGCGGCGCGAGGAACGGGACGACGACATTGCGGGGCATTGGGAGCAGCGTCGCCAGGTCGAGCCGCGCGAGACCGTCAGGCGTCTCCATCGCTCCCAGCACCGCGTCTACCTTCGAACCGCAGAACCCCGCCGACAGAATGCCGACGCTTCCCTCGCCCGCAACGTTGTTGAACGCGCTCTCGCTGAACTCGCCCTCGACGCCGTCCAGCTTCTCGTGAAGCTGCCGATGCCGCGAGATGACGTTGGACGTCGACGCGATCCACCGGCGCTGGGCGCGTTCGAGAGTGACGTCCGCCGGCGCCTTGACGGGCGGCGCCTCGGCCGGCGGAAGGGCGATGTCGACCTGTGTGAAGGCAAAGCTGCGGACCTCACGCATGATGACGGGCATCTCGATGCGCTCGGAAAGCTCGAACGCATACTCCATGAGCGCGCAGCCGTCGGCGACGTGCGTCGCCTCGATCATGGGGAGTTCTGCGAACTGTCCCAACAGTCGCGAGTCCTGCTCGTTCTGGGAGCGATACGCGGACGGGTCGTCGCCGACCACCAGCACGCATCCGGCGCGCGTCCCGGCGAGGTTCACCGCCATCACCGTGTCGAGCGCGACGTTCAGTCCGACGCCCTTGACGCACAGCAGCGACCGCAGTCCCGAGATGGCGGCGCCCCAGCACACCTCGAAAGCGACCTTCTCGTTCACCGACCACTCGACGTAGATGCCGTGCTCGTCCGCAACGCTCAGGAGACCCGTTAGGACGGCGGTGCTGGGCGACCCCGGATAACCCGCGACGACACGCACGCCGGCGCGAATCGCGCCGCGGGCGAGCGCCTGTTCGCCGTTGATCCGCTGTGGCTCGCTCACTCGATCCCCCCTCGGTATACGCGGACGCGCTCGCCGACGAAAGCTTGTAGCGCCTGCGCGACGGCTACTGCCTCACGTGCCTCGTCAATGTCGGTCTGGCGTCCGTCCGGGTATCGCGCCTCGACTGCGTACGGCGATAGCGGCCTCAGCCGCTCTGCCCACGCGCCGAACGCGGGGTCCACCGCAGCGCAGGATTCTGACAGGGCATCCAGTTGGTGCGTGCGTTGCGCCTCCCGGTCCACGAGCGTCAGGTACCCCTTGAGACACTTCTCGACGGCTTGCTGCGCGTGGAAGCAGGCCTCGTCCGACATGTCGCCTTCGCCCAGGGCAAGTGCGGCCAGCCTGACGCCGCGGTCGGCAATAGCGAACCAAGACCGCGCGGCCGAGTACCGCTCCTCGATGTCGTTGGCCATATACAGTACGAGTCCCTCCCTATCTGCCCCGCGCTCGACCGTGTTCGCGAAGCGCCTTCGCCACTCGAAATCACCCGCGGTGGCGTAATGCATCTCGGCGGATGGCAGGAGCCGTCCGACGGCGTCCGAAATGCAAAGGCGGGCGTCGGCATCCGGGAGTGTGTCCCATGCAACGATGAGCATGTCGTGGTCGCTGTCGGGACGGGCATCTCCTCGCGCGCGCGACCCGAACAGGTAGATGGCGCGCACTGAGAGGGTCGAACGGATCGCGTCGCATGCGTCCGTCAGAATGGCGTCTTCGCGCGTCTTGACCGCTTGCATGGTCGCCCCCGGTGAGATCGCCCCATTATAACACGGCACGGGTGACCTCACAGACGCGCGCGTACCGGTGTTTACAGCGCTTCAGCGCACACAACCCATGCACACGCCGCGTTTCGTATGATATGCTGTTACGGGAACCGTCTCGACAGACGGATAGGTGATGGCTGCCGACATAAGCGCCGCGATGCGCTGACGGGAATCGAAATGGGCGTTAGGTTCATACGTATGCGCGCCGTCTGCCTGGGTCGCGCGCTCCTTCCTCTTTTGCTGATCGGCTCCTGGGCATGCACGCGCCCGGCGACCATCCTCCGCGTACAGGCGCCGACGCCGCCGCTGTCCAGGCAGCGTCTTCGGCACGAGGTAGACCCGATCCCACTCAGCCCGCCACGCCAGTCCGACTCGGCGGCAGTGGCAGAAGCGGCCGAGACCTCGGACCCCCTCGTGTACGAACACGAGGAACTGAACAAGCCTTACACGCCTAGCTGGTACGGCGACAGCATCCGCGACGCGGCGTCGGACATCACGTTCGAAACTGGCGTCGCCGTGCAGGTCGGCCCACTGGTCGTTGGCTCGGTTAGCCTACAGGGCGAAGCCATGCCGGTCGGCCTGGTGTTGGACCTCATCACGACGGCGGCCGGCGCCACCTACGTCCGGCAAGCCCCAAACGTCTACCTGATCGCGGCGATCAACTCCAACAGCCCGGCGTTCGGCGCCATCTCCGAGACGGAACTGGTCGATCTGTGGTACGTGAACGTCGCCGAACTACGTGATCTTCTCCCCGACCATCTGATGGAATACGTCCGGTTGAGTTCGAGCGAGCCCCACGCGCTGGTGGTGGCGCCGCCGGACCTGAAAGACTCCATCATCCGCGTCATCCGGGCGGTGGACCAGCCTCAGACGCAGGTTGTGATGCGCGCGTTGGTGGTCGAACTCTCCGAGCAGGCCGCCCGCGAGTTGGGCTTCCAGTGGGCGATGAATTCCTCCCGTACGCCGGTACCCGAGGGGGGCCGCATACCTTCCGCGAGACTCAACGGGTTCGACGCGACGCAGGCTTTCCAGGACGGCGCCTTCACGCACGCTCTCGGTGCGACGTTCATGGGCGAATTCACGCACGAGTTGCAGGCGTCGCTGCGCAGCCTCGCCGAAGACGGGAGCGCGCGCATACGGGTCGACACGCGGTTGATCGCGCAGAACGGCAAGCCCGCGGACCTCAACTTCCGCCTGCAGCAGTTCTTCAGGATCGAAACTGGCACCGTGGCCTTTCCCCGCATCGACCTGGAGAAGATCGAATCCGGCGTGCAGCTCGAGGTAACGCCGCAGATATCCGACACCGGCTACATTACCGTGAACCTGACGACCACCGTGGACGATGTCGTGGCGCTCGCGGCCAACGGCCTACCCGTGGTTCAGACGCGCAACGCGACCTCCACCGTCCGGGTTCGCGACGGCGACACGATCGTCATTGCCGGAATGGTGGAAGAGCGCGAAAGCCAGGTGGAGCAGAAAGTCCCGGTTCTCGGAAGCATCCCCCTGCTTGGGCGACTGTTCAGCAGCACCAGGACGGCCGTGTCGAAGCGCGAAGTCGCCATATTCATCACCCCGGAAATCCTGCCGGAGTCCGGCAGCGCCTGGGAGTGGGAATTCGCCTCGGCCGAATAGGCGTTCTCCTCCCAGATCGTGAGAGGATGAACGAAGCCGTGGCCACCTACCCGAACGTGCGCATGCGGCGCATGCGGCGCACCGAAGCGACGCGTCGCATGGTCCGTGAAACCCGCCTCTCGCCAGACAACCTCATCTATCCGATGTTCGTCACGCATGGCTCGAACGTGCGCGTCGAGATCCCGTCGATGCCGGACTGCTACCAACTGTCCATCGACGGCATCCTGCGCGAAGCGGAGGATCTCGTGCGCCTGGGCGTACCGGCGACGATCTTGTTCGGCATTCCCGCTCACAAGGACCCGGTAGGCTCCGAGGCGTACGCCGACGACGGGATCATTCAGCAGACGGCGCGCGCCCTGAAGGAGACCGTTCCCGACCTGCTCGTCATCACCGATGTCTGCCTGTGCGAATACACGGACCACGGGCATTGCGGCGTCATCGCCGACGGCGAAGTGCTCAACGACGCAACGACGGAACTCCTGGCGAAGGAATCGGTGTCGCACGCCCGCGCGGGAGCTGACATCATCGCCCCGTCCGACATGATGGACGGACGTATCGGCGTCATTCGCGACGCCCTGGATGCCGCCGGGTTCGACCAGACGCCGATCATGGCGTATTCGGCGAAGTACTCGTCGGCCTTCTACGGCCCATTCCGTGACGCCGCGGATTCCGCTCCGCAGTTCGGCGACCGGCGCTCCTACCAGATGGACCCACCCAACGTCAGCGAGGCGCTACGCGAAGTCGAACTCGACCTCCAAGAGGGCGCGGACATCGTGATGGTGAAGCCCGCCCTGCCCTACCTGGACATCATCCGCGCGGTGAAGGACCGCTACGATGCGCCTCTGGCCGCCTATAATGTCAGCGGCGAATACGCTATGCTTAAGGCGGCTGCTCGCCTCGGGTGGCTCGATGAGGAGCGCGTGATGGTAGAGTCCATCACCTCCATCCGTCGCGCCGGGGCCGACATGATCCTCACCTACTTCGCGAAGGCGCTCGCAGCGCTCCTATAGTCCCATGCATATCGGCGTGTGCATCATTCGACTTCAGGCGTTTGAGAGCGGCACGCTGAAGGACAAGCGAAGAGTGGTGCGCAGCATCAAGGATCGCACACGGCAGCGGTACAACGTCGCCATCGCCGAGGTGGACTACCTGGACGACCATCGTACCGCCGAACTCGGCATCACCTGCGTCTCCAACGACTCGCGGCATGCCGACAGCATGTTGACGAAGGTCGCGGACTACATCGAGGGGTCGTTCCCCGTCGTTGTGCTCAATGTGGAACGGGAACTGTGGACGATCTAGGCTACGGCAGGACAGACCGCGCGGCAGAGCGCGTCAAGCGCGAACTGAGCGATGTCCTACAGCGGAAGGTCAAGGACCCTCGGCTACGGGACTGCACGGTATCGCGTGTGCGGATGTCGCCGGACATGCAGGTCGCCTGGGTGTCGCTCAGCGTGTGGCCGGAGGAGATCCGACCGGATGTCCTGCAGGCTCTGTCCCGCGCGAGTGGTTTCCTCCGTCGCGAGGTGGGTCGTCGCCTCTCCCTCCGGCACAGCCCGGAACTGCGCTTCGAGTTCGACGAGGGGACGAGCAACCTGCTGGACATGGACCGGCTGCTCAAGTCCGCGGACATGGGCCCGGACGAGGAACACGGCGAAGACGGCGAAGAGGAGTAGGAGTGGCGGAGCGGTCGAACGACGATTTCGATGCCGTCTTAGAGGCGTTTCAGCGCTACGACTCGTTCTGGGTCGTGTCGCACATCCACCCAGATCCCGACGCCATCGGGTCCCAGTTGGCGTTGGCGCACTACCTGCGGCGTCACGGGAAGCGCGTCGAGGTGCTGTCGCGTGACACGGTGCCCCGCGTTACCGCGTATCTGCCTGGGTCCGAGTGGTGCCGCCAGGCTCCCGAGACGCAGGGCCTCGACGCCCTGGTCGTCATGGACGTGAGCAGCAAGATTCGCATCGGTCGCGAGCTTGCCGCGCTGCTGGAACCGACCGGCGCGACGATCAACATCGACCACCACGCGACGGGAACGCCGTTCGCGGACGTGGCCAGCGTCCGAACCGAAGCGTGCGCTACCTGCGAGATCCTCTACGACTTCTTCCAATACGTCGACGAACCGATAGACCGCGACATCGGTGAATGTCTGTACGCCGGGATCATCGGGGACACCGGGAACTTCCGGTTCTCGAACACGTCGAAGAAGGCGCACTACATCGCCGCCGACCTCATCGAACGCGGTGTGCAGCCCCACAAGGCGTATGAGCACATCTACGGTTCGATGACCGCGGGTCAGGTGCAACTGCTGGGGTTGGTTCTCGGAACCCTGGAGCGGTCGGACGACGGGTCGATCGCGTGGTTGAAGATCACGCAGGCGATGTACGACGCCACCGGCACGACGACCGAGGACGTCGATGGCTTCATCGACTACGCGCGCTCCGTGGATGGAGTGAAGGCCGTGGCGCTCATCGGCGAATTGCCCGACGGTCGCATCAAGGTAAGTTTCCGATCTCGGCACGAAGACATCACCGTCGACGGCCTGGCAGCGGCCTTCGGAGGAGGCGGCCACCGATACGCCGCGGGATGCGTGCTCGAACCCCCTATCGCGGACGCGGAACGCCGCGTGCTCGCCGGTCTCAAGGACCTCGTTAGCAATGCGCCCTCAGACGAATAGCGGCCCGGCCGGCATCATCGTAGTGAACAAGCCCGCGGGGATCTCATCCCAGCAGGTCGTGACGCGCGTCAAGCGCGCGATGCGGTACAAGAAGGCCGGGCATGCGGGGACCCTCGACCCGGAGGCCACGGGCGTTCTCGTGGTCTGCCTGTCGGGCGCGACGCGCCTGTTCGAGGCCCTTCAGGCGCATGAGAAGGAGTACGTCTCGGTCGTGCGCCTCGGGGTCGAGACGAACACGTTCGACATGACCGGAGAGGTCGTCGAGGAGCGCGAAGTCCCGTCACTGTCGGCCGAAGACGTGGAACGCGTTCTGGAGAACTACCGGGGCGATATCGAGCAAGTTCCTCCGATGTTCTCCGCGCTTAAGCACCGTGGCCAGCCGCTGTATAAGCTGGCGCGCCAGGGCATCACCGTCGACCGGCCTCCGCGCACGGTGACGGTGCGGGAGATGGAACTCGTAGATCTGAGCCCTCCCGAGATGACGTTGCGCACCGTGTGTTCGCGGGGCACCTACATCAGAACGCTCGCGCACGACATTGGACGTGATCTCGGCTGTGGTGGCTGCGTCCAGACACTCGCGCGCACGCGTAGCGGGCCCTTCTCGGTGGACCGAGCGATGACGCTCGACGACATCGAGGCCGACCCGACCCGCGCAGCAGAGACGGTGACTCCGATCGACGCGGTGCGCGCCATGCTCGCCACGGAAGCCACGGAAGCCGCCGAGGCGCCACGTTGAGGGTCATAGACGGCTTCTGGGAGACCCCACGCCTGGAACGCCCGACAGCGTTGACGTTTGGGAAGTTCGACGCCCTGCATCTGGGGCATCGCGCCGTTTTCCAGTCCGTGTTGGATCGCGCTCGCGCAGACGGCATGGATGCCGCGGCGTTGTTCTTGCATCCGAACCCACTCAAGTTGATCGCGCCCGAGCGGTGTCCCGCCTCGCTGACCTCGCTGTCCCAGAAGTTCCGCATGTTCGAGGAGATGGGGTTCGACCTGGTCATCGTCGGCCGGTTCGACGAGCGGCTACGCGAGGCGCCGGCCCGCGAGTTCCTGGCGCGCCTCGTGGAGGCGTTTCGCGCGCGCGTGATCGCCGTGGGTCACAGCGTGCGGTTCGGGTACGAAGGGCGGGGCGATCTAGGAGTGCTACGCGACCAGGCCGCGCAACTCGGGTACGACGCCCTCTCGGAAGACGCCTACATGTGCCGCGGCGAGGCCATCAGCAGCACGCGTATCCGCGAGGCGATCGCCCGCGCGGACTTCGACCTCGCCGAGGAAATGCTCGGCCGCCCATACGCGCTCGCGGGAGAGGTGGTCGAAGGCGCCCGCATGGGCCGCGAGCTTGGCTTTCCCACGGCGAACGTGGCTTACGACGACATGCAGCTCCCCCCAGACGGCATCTACGCCGGCTACACGCGCAATGACGGCGTGTCGTACCCGTCCGCGGTCAGCATCGGTAACAGACCGACGTTCGATGGAACACAGGTGGTACTAGAGAGCTACCTGCTGGACTTCTCGGGCGATCTCTACGGGCAGGAAGTCGAGGTACAGCTCGTGGAACGCCTGCGGGAGCAGGAGAAGTTCGCGTCTGTCGACGCGCTCACCGACCGGATTCGGGACGACGTACGACGAACGCGAGAGGCGCTCGCCTCGTAGCAGCCCCCAGTGACTGTGTCGGGGCGCGGACAATCGTCCCGGCACGGCGAGCTACGCATGGCGCCGACTACGAATCAGCAGAACGCAGCCCACCGTCCGTATCGCCAAGCAGATGCAGGATCACCGACCGCGTGTGAGGCGCCGCCCGGTGCTCGAACAGATAGATGCCCTGCCACTGCCCCAGGGTCGGCGCGCCGTCGAGCACGGGAATGCTCAGATGGGTCTGCGTCAACACCGAGCGGATATGGGCGGGCATATCGTCGACGCCTTCATACGTGTGCGTGTAGAGGCTGTCGTCCTCCGGTACGAGGCGGTTGAAGAACGCGTTGAGATCATCCTGCACTTCCGGGTCGTCGTTTTCCTGGATCGTGAGCGACGCGGACGTGTGCTGTATGTACAGCGTCAGCATCCCGTCCGAGACTGGCTGCGTCTTCACCCAGTCTCGGACCTGCTCCGTGATCTCGTAGAGGCGCTTCCCGGTCGTGTCAACGGTCTGAGTGGTTACCCATTGCTGCATCGGCGCGCGCGTCTCCCTTGATACCTGCCCACGTGGTGGCTGCCTTGCCCCGCGGCTCCACGGCCACGGTCACCGACTGCAGTCCGAGGTTGTAGATCGCCGCCAGATCGTCCGACGACAGGGCCTCCGTGAAGTACCCTACATCGTCCATGCGACCTTCCCAACTCTCCGTGCCCTGCCGCCCGATCTTGAGGTAGCTGTATTCGCCCAATTCGCCGGCGTACGCGGAATCCCCGACTTGCTCGCCGTTCACCCACTGCGTCACCACGCCCGCTGCGGCGTCCACGACGAGGGCAATATGGAACCACGTATCCGCTTCCAGGGTCGCGTTCTTAGGCAGATTCACCCGGGCGCCCGCCGGATCGATGATGCGGCCCCACAGCAGGTTGGTGTTCTCGACCCACACGCCGATCATCTTCGTCTCGGCGCCGCCGAGGTCACCGTCGGTCGCCTGCGCATGGATGAGGCCGATGTTCGTACTCGGCGTGGCGGTGTACATCGCCCACATGGTGACGGTCGCAGTGTTGCTGTGCTGCACGGGGACGAGCGCGTATGAGCCGGTCGTCTGGGAAAACTCCAGCGCCGTGCCGAACTTGCCGTCGACCCATTCCGGACCGTTGACGAGCGTACCGTCGTTCCCGTTCCCGGACGAATCGACAATGGCGTCGCCCGCTAGATCGTCGAACTGCCAGACGCCGCCGACTGCGTCGGCGTCAACCGTCCACCCCGTCGTCGCGACAGCGGTCATCAGGGCCAGAGACCCACACAACAGGAATCGGTACCTCATATGCGCTCCCAATCCATTGGAGGTGGCGCCGATCCGCGCGTCCGGCGCCCCTCGATGTAACCGGTGTCGGCGTTGACGCCGTAGGTTAGCGGGCGATGTCCCGCTTCACCGCGCCCCATGACGCGGCTGCCTTGCCGCGGGCGGACACGGCCAGTGCGGCGTCGAAGCCATCCGTCGCGATGGACATGATGTCGTCCTCGGGCAGGGCGACATCGAAAAACGCCACTTCGTCGAGGATGCCTTCCCACGTCTCGGTGCCCTGACGCCCGATCTTGAGGAAGTTGTACTCGCCTAGTTCGCCGCCGTAATCGCCGTCGCCCACCATCTCCCCGTCGATCCACTGGCTTACACTGCCGCCAGCTTCGTCTACGACGAGGGCCACGTGGAACCACTCGTCCGGGGCTAGGGTGTGGTTCTTCGGCAGATTCACCCGCCCGCCCGCCGGATCGATGATGCGGCCCCAGAGGAGGCCCGTGTCCTCGACCCACATGCCGATCATCTTCGTGTCAGCGCCGCCGAGATCGCCCTCGGAGACCTGGGCGTGCACCAGCCCGATGTTCGTCGTCGGCGCCGACGTGTAGAGCGCCCACATCATGATGGTCGCTGTGTTGCTGTACGGGACGGGCGCGAGCATGTAATTGCCGGTGGCAAAGGCGAACTGCAGACCATCGCCTTCATACCCCGCTACCCATTCCGGGCCGCCGAACAGCGTGCCGTCGTTGCCGTTTTCCGACGTATCCGCGGCCGTGTCGCCGCCGCCGTCCTCGAACCGCCACAGTCCTTTGATCGTATCCGCGTCTAGCGCGAACGCCGCAGTGCTTAGCGCCGCGGCGATTCCCATCGCTCCGCACCTGATTAGCAGTCGTCGCATGTCATTCTCCTTGATGGCCTTCAGAGTCTATCTGTAAGTTACCCGCGCGGCGCTGCACGGCCAAGCGGACGACGTATGGAGCGGGCCGTTGCAGGATGACGTGGCTCCAGCCTGTCACCGGTTCCGAGAGCGCCATCATGACCACATTGCGGCGCCTTCGGGCAGATACGCAGCGATTTCATCCTCGTCTAGCTCAACGCCGAGTCCGGAGCCATCCGGCACCGTCATGTAGCCGTCCTGGATGGGGTCTTTGACGTCGAGCATCTGGCTCCACAGCGGGATGTTCCCCGAGTGGTATTCCAGGGCGAGGAAGTTCGGGATAGTCGCGCATATGTGGGCCGCCGCGACCGCGGTGATGGGGCTCGCCATGTTGTGGGGCGCGATGGACATGTGGTGCATTTCCGCGAGTTCGGCGATGCGCCGTATCTCGATCGCGCCGCCGCTCCAGGGGATGTCTGGCTCGAGCAGATCGCACGCCTGCGCCTCGATCAGCGCGCGATGCAGCTTCGCGCCGTGCAGGATCTCGCCGGTGCAAATGGGCGTCTCCGTCTGCATGCAGATCTTCGCGAGGGCGTCCACGTTTCCCCACTCCCAGCGCACCGGGTCCTCCAGCCATAGCAGGTCTAGATGCTCCACGTCCTTGCAGACCCGGAGCGCGTCCGGGAGATTGAACGAGCCGTGCAGGTCGATGGCCAGATCGACATACGGCCCGATGGCCTGCCGCACGTCCTCCACGATCGTGACGATGTGCTCGTGCTCTCGTCGACTGATGGAGCGGTCGTAGACGTCCGCCTTCCACGGGTTTGCGACATCTACATCGAACTTGATCGCGTCGAAGCCCTCCGCGACGACGCGCTTCGCCTGCTCTACGAACGCCGCTGGCTCGTAGACGGCGTCCAGCACGCCCGTTTCGCGTACTTCGCGCCAACGGCGGTCGTAGTCCTCGGCGGTCCAGAAGGCCCCGCTGTGGCAGTCGCAATACATGCGGATGCGGTCGCGGAGCTTGCCGCCTAGCAGCGCGTGCATCGGCACGCCCAACGCTTTGCCTTTGATATCCCAGAGCGCGATCTCGACTCCGGCACCCATCCCCTGCATGCGCCACAGATGATCGTGATGCAGTTGGTTGATGTTCGTCGGGTCTTTGCCGACGAGCGCGCGCCGCAGACCGTCGACGGATGCGCCCGCCCGCCACTCACCGAGGCCCGTGATGCCCTCGTCCGTTTGGATGCGCATCAGCGTCCAGTTGCGGTTCTCGCGGCCGAGCGACGGCGTTACTTCGATGCTGGTGATCCGCATGACGACTCCTCGCGCCTGGGTGCTGCTCGATAGCGCGTCACCTCACTCCACGGTCTCGACGACCACACCCGATTCCATCAGCTTCTCGTCGAGTTCGATGCCCAGGCCCGGCCCATCGGGAACGGCCACGCACCCATCGTCATCGGGGGTCAGCGGGACGGCGACGGGAACCTGCAGCGTCTCCGGCGTGAGCACCGGAGGGTCGTGCGGGTATTCGATCATCGGGCAGTTGTCCACCGTCGCCATCGCGTGGAGCGTCGCGGCGAGGTAGAACGGGAACGTCCCGCCACCCGTCACGTGAGGAATGATGAGCCGCCGCGAGGCGTCCGCCATGTCGGCGACCTTGCGCATGCCGATGATGCCCATGTTGCCCATCAGGGTCACGTCCGGCTGGACGACATCGTAGGCGCCCTGGGCGAGGTGCTCGCGGAAGTCGTACGCCGTGGGGGAGTGTTCCCCGCCCGCGACGAACGTGTCGATGGCAGCGGCGATCTCCGCCAGGCCGGGGATATCCTCGCGCGGCAGCGGCTCCTCCAGGAAGTACACGCGGAGGGCGTCGAGGTCGCGCGCAACGCGCATCGCCGTCTGATGGGACCAGAACTCGTAGCCCGGCGAGATGTTGTTCTGATTGGCATCGACCATCAAGAGCAGATCGTCGCCAACAGCCTCGCGCACCGCCTCGACGACGCGGACGTCATCCCACGGGTTCGCTCGGTGAAGCCGCAACTTGACCGCCTTGAACCCCAGGCCCGCGACTTCCTTCGCCTGTTCTATGTGCGCGGGCGTTTCGAGCAGGCGACTCGTCGCCGCGTACACAGGAATGCGGTCGCGACGGCTGCCGAGCATCTTCGCGATCGGCGTCTGCGCCGCCTTCCCGAGGATGTCCCACAGCGCGATCTCTAGGCCGGCCGCACGGCGCCCAGATCTGCCGGGACGCCCGCCGCTCATGTGTCGGTCCCAGAATTCGCCCACCGTGAAGGGGTCGATCCCGAGAAGCATGTCGGGAGCCGCGCCCGTATTCGGCCCGATGCCGACGATCCCCTCGTCGGTATACACACGGTGGAACGAAAACCCGAACGACGTCGCCGGCGTCCCTCCGGGGGCGCTCCATGCCGGCAACCACGGCTCAGGGAGCGGAATCGGATCGCGGTTCCGTACGGTCTCGACCTTGGTGATCTTCATGGGAGCCCGTTCGATGCTTGCGTTGAGGGACGGCGCCAGGGGACGTTTAGCACAGGAGGGTCAGACATGGAAGCACGTGGGCGGGTTCGGGCCGTCTCGGCCGCCCACGGTTCGCGCCGGAGACGGTCATCGCAGCAGGCCGGCATTGCGCGAGTGACCGGGCAGGGCTTACCGAGGTCACGACAGGTGACTGAGCAACGGCATGATCTGCCGGGTCAGGTCGTCGAGGGATGTTGGGACGGCGCTCTCGGCCCTGCGAGGGAAGGGATTGCTTGCGCCGGCCCTGCGCGCTTTGTAGCGAAATCGCTGTGGTCGCGCGCTAGGGCGCCGGCCGCCACAGGTCGATCGGGCGACGCGCGTCCGTCTCGTATGGGAACTCGATCCTGCGACCCGTTCCGGCGGACTCATAGGCAGCGAAGACCATCCTGAGCGCCTCACGTCCGTCTCGGCCCGTGACTAGCGGCTCGGTGTCGTCCGCGACGCAGTCGACGAAATGCTCCAGCTCCTGCGGGAAGCCGTAGTTCCACGCTTCCTCGTAGATCGTGAACGTCCACCCGGCCGTGCTCGCCGCTTTCTCGACGGCGTAACCGTATCCGTCCCTGCTGAACGTACGTATGGCGTTGCCGTGCAGGAGATCGGCGTACGCGACGCCGTCGGAGCCGTGGACTTCCGCGCGATCGTCCATGCCGCCCGGCTTTGCCCAGCTCTCCTCGGCTACGCACGTCGCGCCGTTCGAGAAGGTGACGATGATCACCGCGTTGTCGTCACCGCGCGTCTTGTCGCCGTGGACGACGGTGTCCATCTGCGCGTATACGCTCGTCACCTCGGCGCCGGGGAGCATCCATCGGAAGAAGTGGAAGGCGTGGCATCCCATGTCCAGCGTGACGCCGCCGCCGGAGCGGTCCACGTCCCAGAACCACGACGCGTGCGGACCGTCGTGCTTCTCGGACTGCTTGACCATGTAGATGTCCCCGAGCGCTCCCTCGTCGGCGAGTTGCTTGAGGCGAACGTACTTCGGCGTGAAGCAGAGTTCTTCGGCGTACATGAGCTTGACGCCCGCCGCGTCGCACGCGTCGATCATAGCGTCCGCGTCCGCGAGGTTCAGGCACAGAGGCTTCTCGCAGATCACGTGCTTGCCCGCCTCCGCCGCTGCGATCGCGGCCTCGGCGTGCAGGTCGTTCGGCAGGCCGAGCAGGACGACATCCACCTCGTCCATCTCGAGCATCTTGCGGTAGTCGGTGAAGTGGTTGGGTATGTCGTGGCGTCCCGCGAAGTCGGTGACGTGCCCCTCCGTAGGCGAGGCCACGGCGAGGACGTTCGCCCGCGGCACGCGTTTGAGCGACTCCGCGTGTATCTCGGATATGAACTGGCTGCCGATGATCCCTACGTTCACCTGTGGCATGCGTTCGCCCTTCCGGTGGTCGAGGCGCCCTGGCGGAGAGGTCAGTCGGACACGGGCAGGAACCAGGCCACCGCCGCCAGCGCGGGGGCGACCATCCACTGCGTGAGCCGCGCGCCGGTGAGGACGCCCGTGGCGTCGGCTCCAAGCAGTCCCGCCAGCGGCGAGATGGCTATCACGACAGCGACGGCGATCGAGACGACGACGCCCGTCAGCAGGGCCGGGTTCAGCCTGAGGAACGTGGGAAGAGGCGTGTCATCGCCCAGGACGCTCTTGAGGAGTATCGCGAGGCTCGCCGCGACGAACGCGATGCCGGTGATCTGCTGCACCGGACCGGCGATGTCGACCGCTTCCGGCACGGGCCCGTAGGACCAGTAGAGGTACGCTCCCGCAGCGAGTCCCAACAGTCCCAGCACGATTCCCGACCGCGCGACGGCGCCCCACCGGATTCCCTTGGCCGCGCCGCGACCCGGCGTCAGCCACCGTCTGGACGGCGCCAGGTTGAGCGCGTGCGCGGCGAACGTAAGCGGGGCCGCGAAGATGAGCAGCTCCAGCCACAGCACGTGGTTCAGTTCGAGCGGCGTGGGCAGGAAGAGGTCCGTCCGCCCGAGTACCAGCCCGAGCAGCAGCAGCGTTGCCAGGCCGATATGCGTTGCCAACGCCCATTGTGTAACCGCGCGGACGCGTTCCCCGGCCTCCTTGGCGAACTTCAAGATGCCGTACAGAGACCCCAGGCTGACGTCCTCGACGAGCACACCGGCCTCGTGCGCGGCCGCGTCGACGCTCCACTGACGCGAGGCAATGCCTATGTCCGCGTTCTTCAGAGCCGGGATGTCGTACAACTGCCGGCCCACGAATACGACGCGACTTCCCTTGCGCTGTAGCAGGCGTATCACGCGCGCCTTCTGCTCGCCGGAGAGCCGCGCATAGACGCTGATCCTGTCCAACAGAGGCAGGATGTCCTCGTCTTCCATACGGCGCAGTTGGTCGTCCGAGAGCATTTGGGAACGCTGCTCGAGGAGGCCGGCTTCGCGCGCCAGGCGGAACACATTCGCCATCTCGTAGTCGGACATCAGAATGAGCCGCATACCAGCCCGCGAGCACTGCTCGGCAGCCTCGCGCACGCCCGAGGTGAGCTCGTCACGGAAACTGATCATGCCGAGGAATACGAGATTGTCCTCCAGCGCGTGCGGATTCCTCGCGTCGTCGTCCGTGGGGGTCAGCTTCCGGTAGGCGACCGCGATTACCTCTGTCGCCTCCTTGCACATACCCTCGTAGACTTGCAGTAAGCGACCCCGCTGCCGCGCTTGTAGTACGTCTTCCTCCCCGTGTATCTGCATCAGCCTGCACTGATTCAGGATCGCCTCGCCGCCGCCTATGACGAAGAGATACCCTCCCTCGCTTTGCCCACGGAACAGCGTGCTCTGGCGCCTGCGTATGGAGTCGTAGGGGCATTCGCCCGCCTTGAGGAGCACTCCCTCGTATCGACTGACGCCAACGCCGATGTCGTCGGCAAGGCCGAGGAGCGCGCGCTTCGTGAGCGGCTCCATGGCCTCCCACCCGTCTTCACCCGGAGACGTGTTCTCGGCGCAGAGGGACGCGGCGGTGAACAGCAGGTAGAGGTCGGGCGGCGTTTCGACTCCAGTAGACGGCGGCGGAGGCGGCTCCGGCGCGGGGCCGCCGGGATCGTCCGCCAGCACCAGGTCCACGTCCTCTATCACGTCGGCGTCGTGTGGCTCGGGGAAGAGACCCGTGACCCCGCCTGCGTCGTATACCTGCCCGTCCACGAAGATGTGGTGCGCGACCATCCGTTCTTCCGTCATGACGCCCCGGGGATCGAAGCACAGCGTCGTCACCTGACGGAGATGCTCGATGGAGTCCACGTCTTGCACCACGGAGCCCATGCGCCCGAGTTGCCGGAGATTCTGGGCAAATACGATGGATGCGGCCAGCTGCGCCGCGGAAGGCGTCAGCGCGGCGAAGAAGGCCACGCCAAGACCGATGGCCACCGTGAGTTCGGCCATGGCGTCGGCGCCGAAGAACGCCAGCCCGGCGGCTATCAGGCAGCCACCGACCGCGGCCGCCAATGTCAGCTTCGGAGTCGTCGTAAGCAATTGGTCCAGGATCTCGGTGACCGGGGGCTCGACGTGCCGCCGCGCGTAGACCTGGGCGATGGCGCGGTGCCTCCCCGTCGCTACGGCGATCGCCTTGCCGCTCCCCGCCAGGATGAGCGTGCCGGCGAAGACCATGTTGCACTGCTCGTGATGCGACAGGGCGCCTTCAAGGACGGTGTCACGTTTCTCGCTCAGGTCGGAGATGCCGGTAAGGGGCATCTCGTTCACCCGTAGGCGTTCGGCCTCGAAGATGCGTGCGTCTGCCGGGATGTAATCGCCGGCCTGCAGATAGAGGATGTCTCCCGCGACGACATCGCGCGCCTCTATGTCTACGATTTCGCCGTCTCGGAACACCCTGGCGGCGCGCAACGTGCCGCCTTCCACAGACCGGAGTTGGCGTCCGATGATGAGGCGTTGCACGACGCGGAAGCCGAGGTCGATCAGCGTGAGACCGAGCAGCACGAGCGCGACACCGTTGCTCGCGACACCCGCGACGGCGTTCCACACCAACGCCAGGAGGGCAATGGCGGTCAGCACGATGGTCTTGGGACACGCGGCCTGCTCGGCGACGATGCGCCATGCGGGGCGTTCGGCGCGCAACGCCAGATCGCTATTCGCCGACTCGCGCACGCGCGAGAGGGCCTCCGTAGTCGTCAAGCCTGTCTTGAGGTCGGTCTCGAAATGGCGGACGAGGTACAGGATATCCTGCACATACCAATCGGCGGACATGGAACCTTCCCCAGAACCACAACTGGGCGGCTACTCGTAGACTAGTGGGCATCTTGACCGGGCGGCGGCGTCGATTCCTGCTAGAGCGCCGCCTCTGGGACATCGACGACCGTGACGCTGGCGCCGCGGAAGTCGATCGTCGTAATGTGCACGGTCGCTTCGACGCGCCCCGCCGCGAAAGCTCGCCGCATCGCCTCGCCCACGTCCTCGGCGCCCGTGGTGCAGAAGGCGAGTATGGACGGCCCCGACCCGCTTAACGCGGCAGCAAGGGCCCCGGCCTCGCGCGCGGCAAGGAACACCGCGTCCATCTGCGGGATCAACAGCTTGCGATGCTGCTGGTGGAGGCGATCCTCCATCGCAACGTCAAGGCAAGAGTATTCGAGCGACGCAAATGCCGCAACCAGTAACGCCGCGCGACCGATGTTGTATGCGGCGTCTTCGAGCGGCACTTCCGCCGGTAGGATTGTCCGCGCAGCACGCGTGGCCACGCTTATCCGCGGCACGGCCAGCACGATCTGCAGGTCATCCGACGGCGCGATGGGCAGGCTGATGACCTTGCGCCCGTCGCGGCAGACAACCCGCAGGCCGCCGTAGAGAGACGCCGTGACATTATCGGCGTGTCCGTCGAGTTCCGTGGCGAGGGCGAGCACCGCGTCATCATCGAGGGGCGTCGCGATGGCAGCGTTCGCGGCCAGCATGCCACCGAGTATCGCCGAAGCGCTGCCACCCAGCCCGCGCTCCAGCGGGATGCCGTTGAGAACACGCATGCGTATGGGCGGCGGCTCCTGGTCGACGAAGTCACAGAGCATCCTGAACGCCTGCAGCGCCAGGTTGTCTTCGTCGGTCCGAATGCGCTCGGCGTTCAGGCCCGTCGCCTCGATATGGAACGGCGGGCCGTCGTTCAGGACGGTGACGTCGTAGCGGCTGTGAATCTGAAGCGCCATGCCCAGCGCGTCGAACCCGGAGCCCAGGTTGGACGTACTCGCGGGCACCTGCACCGTGATGCGACGTTCGGCTGCCACCTGGGACTCCTTGCCAAGTCTAGGGCGAGACGTTTTCCGCGAAGGCGCGGATGCGGCGCAACGCCTCCGCGAGCGCGTCGCGCGAGTTCGCATAAGACAGACGCAAGTGACCGGCCCCGTGGGAGCCGAACGACGATCCCCAGAGCGTCGCGACGCCCGCTTCTTCCAGGAGATCATGGGCGAACTGCCCGTCGTCGCGTGACAGCTCTGTGACATTCGGGAAGGCGTAGAACGCGCCCTCCGGCTTCTCGCAGCGCATGCCCTCGATGGCGTTGAGCCCGTCGATGAGAAGGTCGCGGCGCGCGGTGAACTCGGCGTGCATGTCGTCCACGGCGTCTTGCGGGCCGCGCAGCGCCGCTACTCCCGCGTGCTGCGTGAACGGCGCCGTGCAGGAGTTTGAGTTCACCATCAGAAGCCCGAAAGCCTCGACCAGACGTTCGGGCATCACTCCCCACCCGAGACGCCAGCCGGTCATGGCGTACGTCTTGCTCACCCCATCCAGGAGTATCGTGAGGTCCGCCATGCCGTCGTACGAGAGGATGCTGCGGTGAGCGGAGCCGTAGAGGAGCCGCGAGTATACCTCGTCGGAAAGCACCCAAAACCGATTTGCCGTGGCCAGGTCCCCGATGGCGTCGAGTTCGCGGTCGCCCAGGACTCCGCCCGTCGGGTTCCCCGGGGAGTTGACGATGAGCATCCGCGTCTTCGGCGTCACGAGTTCGCGCAGTTCGTCCACATCGAAGCGGAACCCCAGGCTTTCGCGCAAGGGGATCGGCACGGGCTTGGCGCCGATGAACCGGATGACTGACTCGTAGATGGGGAAGCCGGGGTCCGGGTAGATCACCTCGTCGCCCGCCTCGACGCAGGCGAGGAGCGAGAAGAACATGATCGGCTTCGCGCCGGGCGTGATCACCACGCGCTCCGGGGTCACGTCGACGCCGCGTGAGACTGCCGTGTACTCGGCGACGGCCTCGCGCAGCTCCGGTATGCCCACGGTGGGCGCGTACCCGGTCGCGCCGTCCTGAACGGCCTTGAACGCCGCATCGACAATGTGCCCGGGCGTCGGGAAATCCGGCTGCCCGATTTCGAGGTGCACGACATCGCGGCCCGTCGCTTCGAGGGCGCGCGCGCGGTCCAGCACCTGGAAGGCGGACTCGGTGTTCAGGAGCTTGTTGCGCGCGGCGAGCGCGGGATTATGCAACAGGCGGCGCCCGGAGAGAGGTCGAGGCGTTACTGCAACTCGAAGGAGTAGACGCGGCGGATTATGGCCAATGCCTCCGAACCAAGCCCGACACGCGCGGGCCGAGTAGCCGCGTAAGCACCGCCGGATACTAGCACCCGGGACGACGCGGGACAACCGGCGAGGTCAGTTGACGCCTGGGGATGCCCACTATGAGCGGGCGCGACGACGTTCCTGGATGTCCACCCATGGCTGCACTTGACAGCGCTCTGCCCAGCCTCCATGAAGGCCGCGGAGGTCACGCACGACTTCGGGACGCGCGTCGGCGAGGTCGTTCAGTTCCGTGCGATCCTCGTCGATGTCGTACAACTCCCACTCGCCCGGATGCTTGTTGACGAGCTTCCATTGTCCACGGCGGACGGCGCGGTTGCCCTCATGCTCCCAGTATAGAACGTGCTTGCCGTTGTCCTCGTTCGCGAACGTCGGTGCGAGGTCGACGCCCTCCAGCGGGTAGATGTCCTCGCCGTTGACCTCCTCGGGGTACTCGGCTCCCGCGAGTTGCAGGCACGTCGCCATGATGTCCGGGAGCTGCCCCGGCTGATGCCGCAGGCCGCCTCGCTCGGCAATGCCGTCGGGCCAGTGGGCGATCAACGGCGTCGCGATGCCCCCCTCGTGCACCCAATGCTTGTATTCGCGGAACGGCGTGTTCGACAGGTTGGCCCACGCGGGACCGTAGCTCTGATACGTCGTCTCAGCGCCGGGCATGAGGCTGGAACTGTTGCCGTATTGTACGGGGTCGCCGTGTCGCGTCCGGGCTGTTGCGATGAGGCTGCCCTGTCCCTCGCCGCGCCAGCCGAGTTCCTCCGCGCACCCGCCGTTGTCCGCCAGGAACAGGATGAGCGTGTTGTCGAGCGACCCGGTCTCCTCCAGGGCGTCAATGATGCGGCCGATGCCCTGATCCATCCGGTCGATCTGCGCCGCGTAGGCTTCCATGCGGCGCGCGTTCCACTCCTTCTCCTCGGCGGCGCCCCACGCCGGCTGCGTCGGATCGCGGTCGGTGAGACCCCACTCCTCGCGCAACAGACCCGCCTCGCGCATCCTCGTCAGTCGTTCCTCGCGAAGCGCGTCCCAACCCGCATCGAACCGGCCTTCGTAGCGGCCGATGTCCTCTTCGTGGGCGTGCAGGGGCCAATGAGGCGCGGTGTACGCCACGTATGTGAAGAATGGCGTGTCCGCGTGGTCGTCCGCGTGGTCGCGTATGTACGTCGCGGCCTCGTCGCTGATGGCGTCCGTCAGGAAGAAGTCGTCGGGCAGGTCGTCGAGGTCGAGCGCTTCGTTGTCGCGCGTAAGCGTCTTGGGCGCCCAGTAGTTCGCGGCTCCCGTGATGATGCCGAAGAAAGCGTCGAATCCGCGCTGAATGGGCCAGCTGTGCTTCGGGCCGTCCGGGGCCGTGTGGCGGGAGATGTGCCACTTGCCGCTCATGTACGTCCGGTAGCCGGAGGCGCCGAGGGCTTCGGCGATCGTCACGCAGCGATCGTTCAGGTCGCCGCGATAGCCGTCGAGGTCGTCGTCGGTCATCATGTGCCCGACGCCCGTCTGGTGCGGGTGCAGCCCCGTCAGCAGGGACGCGCGCGAGGGGCAGCACCTCGCCGTGTTGTAGAACTGCGTGTACCTCAGTCCCGCGAGCGCGAGTCGGTCCAGGTTCGGGGTGCGCACTTCGCCGCCATAGCAGCCCAGGTCCGAGAACCCCATGTCGTCGTTCAGAATCAGTACGATGTTCGGTCGCATGGTCGGATTCCCTGCCCTACGCGCGGTCGCCACAGTATGCCTCGGCCGTCGCATCATAGCGGGCGGGGGACGTGTCGGCAAACCGGATGCGCGAGGGCGGCAGCATCGCGGATGGGGTGCCAGAAGTAGACAAGGGTGCCCGGCCGCGTGGATCATCCGGCCGCACGCCTGCGCGTGAGGTCCATCAGGACGCGGCTCATCGTAGGCGCGCGGTAACGCCTCCGACGGGTCGAAGGGAATCCACGTCTCCGGGTTGGACGGGTCTGGGTAGTTCGGCGGGCGGCCATAGGGCTGCGTGAGCCTCGCTGCGCCCACGGGAGCATGGTGTCTGACCTCTTAGAGTCTATCTCAATCATGTGACGTGCGAGTCCGATAGTCCTGTCGCAGGTATGT
>JABGQA010000078.1 GCA_018644665.1 Candidatus Poribacteria bacterium | reverse complement strand
TCCGCGGCGTCCTTGCCGCCGTAGCCCGGGTAGTTCTCGACGTCGAGCGTGAGCGTGAGCTGCCCGCCCAGCTCGCGGCCGGTGATGAGTAGCGGTTCCAACTGTGCGCGACCGGCGTACAGGCCGGCGGCATAGCCGGAAGGCCCCGCTCCGATGATGACGACGTTGCGCTCTTCCATGGCGATCAAGCTCCCGCGGCGGCAGCCACTTTGACCTCGACGGCGTCCGTCGAGACGATGTGCGTGGCCATTCCCAACTGCTGCGCGCTGTACCCGAGCGCCAGCGCGACTAGTTGCGGCACGTGCAGCACGGGCATGTTCAACCGCCCAGTACCCTTGCCGAGCTCCTGCAACGCGCTCTCCGCGTCAGGTTGGCGCGCGTCTAGGTTGAGATGACACAGTGGACACGGCGTTACCATCGTATCCGCGCCCTTGTCTCTGGCGTCAGCAAGATGCGTGCCCGCCATGCCGAAGGAGTTCTTCGGATTCATCATCTGGATGGGGAAGCCGCAGCACTTTGTCTTCCCACCGTACTCGACCGGTTCGCCGCCCAACGCCGTGACCAGTTCGTCGAGCGATGTCGGCCGATGCGGGTGGTCGAACCCAAGCAAGTCCGAGGGACGAACGAGGTAGCAGCCGTAGAACGCCGCGACGCGGAGGCCGTCTAGAGGCTGCTTGATCTGCTCGCGAAGGCGGGTCAGCCCGTACTCGGCGTCGTCCACCAGGACCCACAGGAGGTGCTTCACCTCGATCGTGCCGTTATACTGGTAGCCGGTGTCGGCCAGCACCTCGTTCAGGCGGTCGCGCTTCTTCTCGTCGCGCTGCACTTCCTTGTTGAGCTTGTTGAGGACCCCCTGGCACGTGCTGCACTGGGTAAGCAGCGTGAGGCCCTTCTGCTCCGCGAGTGCGAGCGTCCGCGCGTTGAGCGCGTCGGTCATTTCCGGGTTCACGTCGTCGGTGACGCCGGCTCCGCAGCACGCGGCCTCGCGCAGTTCGTCGAGCTGGATGCCGAGATGCTTCGCTACCAGCTCCGTGGACGTCTTCAGTTCCTTGCAAGCGCCCTTGGACACACAGCCTGGGTAGAACGCGTACCGCTTGCCGGGCTCGCCCGCTTGGACGTCAGTTTCTGGCGCCATGTCCTATCCTATTCCTTGTCCGCGGGATCGGCAGCGGCTTTCGTCTTGGCGATGATCTTGGTGATCTCGTTCATTTTCGGAACCGGCGGATGGTGACGGCCAGGCAGCAGGTGCATCGGGTTGGGTCTGAACTTGTTCTTCACGCCCATGCGGATGCCCATCGGCAGCAGGTCCGTGACGAACTCCTTCAGCGAGCCGACCGACTTTATCGGCAGCTTCGCTTCATCCAGCCACCCGGACTCCTCGACGATGTCCACGAATCCACGTGCATGGCGCGAGCCGTTGTTGTCGTGAAAGCCCTGCTTGTGCGCCTCGTTCCTCAAATCGACGATGCGGTACAGCGGGTTCACCGGCTTCGGACAAGCCTGAACGCAGGCGAAGCAGTGTGCGCAGTCCCACATGCCGCCGTACTCGCTCAGCTGCGCAAGCCGCTCGCCTTGCTCCGCGTCGCGCGTGTCGTGCACGACGCGCTGCGCCTTCGCCAGCGCGGCCGGCCCAAGGAAGTTCTTGTCGATATCGTACGACGTGCACTCCGAGTAGCACGCGCCGCACATGATGCAGGTCGAGGCCTCGTCGATGTTTGAGAAGTCCTCGGGGCTCATCAGATGCTCCCCCTCAGCTTCCCGGTCGGCATCGCTCTTGATGTACGGGTCGACCGCGCGGATCTTCTCCCAGAAGCCTGTGGCGTCCGTCACGAGATCCTTGACCACCGGCATGTTCCCCGCCGGCTCGACGGTGATCATGTTGTCGGCGTCGAGATGGTCGCGGTACTGCGAGTTGCAGACTAGCTGGCCGCCGCCATTGACGCGCATCGCGCACGATCCACAGATCGCGCTACGACACGACATCCGATACGTGAGCGTGCCGTCGATAAACCACTTGATGTGGTTGATGCAGTCGAGCAGCGTCGAGTCCTCGGACGGGGGCTCGAACGTGTAGTCCTGCCAATAGGACTCGGCGTCTGTCTCCGGGTTGAACCGCCTGACCCGAATGGTGATGGGTTCCGGCATGCTCAGTACTTCCTCTCTACCGGTTCGTGCCGAATGATCTTCACCGGCTTGTAGGTGAGGTCCGGCGTGCCGTCCTCGGTGCGGTGGGCGAGCGTGTGCTTCAGGAAGTTCTCGTCGTCGCGCGTGGGGTAGTCGCGCCGCGAGTGCCCGCCACGCGACTCCTTGCGCGCCAGCGCGCCGGCGACCATGACCTCGGCCAACTCGATCATGTGGTCGAGTTCAACGGCTTCCAGGAATTCCGTGTTGAAGCGGCGCGTCCTATCGCTGATGTGCGCGCGGGCATAGCGACCGCGGAACTCGCGCAACTCGTTGGTGAGTTCCGTCAGCGGGCCCTCGTCGCGGTAGACGCCGCACTTGTTCGTCATCGTCACCTTCAGGTCGTTGCGGATGTCGCCCAGCCGTTCGGGGCCGTCCATCGCGCGCACGCGGTCGGCGCGTTCCGTCGCCTGCGCGACGGCGTCCGAGAAGACCTGAGGTGTGGCGGGCCTGTCCTCGTAGCCGCCGTTGAGGTACTTGGCGATGCTTCGCCCGGCCCGGTCGCCGTACACGCAGGCCTCGAGCAGCGAGTTGGTGCCAAGGCGGTTCGCTCCGTGCGTGGACACGCAGGCGCACTCGCCGGCGGAGTAGTAGCCCGCGAGCACGTTCTCGTCCTCGTCGTACACGACCTCGCCGTCGATGTTCGTCGGGATGCCGCCCATAGAGTAGTGCGCCGTCGGCTGGATCGGGATCGGCTCCTCGATCATGTCGATGCCCTGGAAGTCACGCGAAAGCTGCCAGATCTGCGGCAGGCGCTCCATGATCCGCTCGCGTCCGAGGTGGCGCAGATCGAGGTACACCGCGTCGCCATCTTCCTCGCCGCCACGGCCTTCGTCGATCTCGGTCTGCTCCGCGCGCGAGACGATGTCACGGGGCGCAAGTTCCATCATCCCGGCGGCGTAGCGTTCCATGAACCGCTCGCCCGAGCCGTTGATAAGGTACGCGCCCTCGCCGCGCGCGCCCTCCGACGCCAGGATGCCGTGCCGGTACAAGCCCGTCGGATGGAACTGCATGAACTCGGTGTCTTCGAGCGGGACGCCAGCGCGGTAGGAGATGATCGCGCCGTCGCCCGTGCTCGCGAAGGCGTTCGTCGTCGTCTGGAAGATCCGCCCGTATCCGCCCGTGCCGAACATCACCGCCTTGGTCTTGATGACCTCGATCTCGCCGCTGTCGATGTTCATCACCACGATGCCGTGGCAGCGGTTGTCCTGAACGATGATCGAGAGCATGTACCATTCGGAGTAGATCTTGACGTCGTGCTTCACGACCTGCTCAAACAGGCCATGCAGGACGGCGTGACCCGTGCGATCGGCGGCGAAGCATGCACGTGGGCTGCTGTGGCCTCCGAACGGACGCTGCGCGATCTTGCCGTCCTCGGTGCGGCTGAACACGACGCCCATGTGCTCAAGCGCGTAGATCATCTCGGGGGCGCTCTCGGCGAGGATCAGACTAGCGTCCTGATCCGCGAGGAAGTCCCCGCCCTTCACAGTGTCGTAGTCGTGCATCTCGACGGAGTCTTCCGCGGCGTTCCCCAACGACGCGGCGATGCCCCCCTGCGCCGCGCCGGAATGCGAGCGCACGGGATGCACCTTGGAGAGGATGGCGACGTCCTTCGCGCCGCCCGCGATGGCGGCAAGCGCGGCGGACTGGCCGGCCAGGCCTGCTCCTACGATGACGACGTCGTGCTCAATCATGCCGCTTCCTCAGTCCATGTTGTCTATGATCGCCTGGCCGAACCCGGACGTTGAGAGCTTCGTCGCGCCGTCCATTAGCCGTTCGAAGTCGTACGTGACGCGCTTCTGGCCGATGCTGCGCTCGATGCCCCGCACGATCAACTCGCCGACTTCCGTCCAACCGAGGTGGTTGAACATCAGAACGCCGGAGAGGATCACGCTGCTCGGGTTCACCATGTCCAGGTCGGTGTACTTCGGAGCCGTGCCGTGGGTTGCCTCGAAGATGGCGTGACCCGTCTGATAGTTGATGTTTCCACCCGGCGCGATGCCGATGCCGCCCACCTGCGCCGCGAGGGCGTCCGAGAGGTAGTCGCCGTTCAGGTTCAGCGTGGCGATGACGTCGAATTCAGTCGGGCGGGTGAGCACCTGCTGGAGCGCAATGTCCGCGATGGCGTCCTTGACGATGACCTTGCCCGCGGCGACGGCGGCGTCCTGCTCCGAATTCGCGGCGTCCTCGCCGTCGGACTCCTTCGTCCGCTCCCACTGCGACCATGTGTACGTCTGGTCGCCGAACTCGCGCTCGGCGAGGGCATATCCCCAGTCACGGAAGGCGCCTTCCGTGAACTTCATGATGTTGCCTTTGTGCACCAGCGTGACGCTCTTGCGACCCGATTCGATGGCGTACTCGATCGCTGCGCGCACGAGCCGCTCGGTGCCCGGCTGGCTGACCGGCTTTACACCGACGCCGACGGTATCGGCGTTCTCGGCGCCGAAGCGCACGCGGTCGAAGTCTGCCGGGAACTCCTCCTTGAGCAACGCGAGGAATCGCGCGGCTTCCGGGGTGCCAGCGGCGAATTCGATGCCGGCGTAGATGTCTTCCGTGTTCTCCCGGAATACCACCATGTCGACGTTCTCTGGACGCTTCACGGGCGACGGGACGCCGGCGAAGTGCCGCACGGGCCGCAGGCACACGTAGAGATCGAGGATCTGTCGCAGAGCGACGTTCAGCGAGCGGATGCCGCCTCCGACGGGTGTCGTGAGCGGCCCCTTGATGCCGATCAGGTATTCCCTGAACGCCTTGACGGTGTCGTCGGGGAGCCATTCTCCGAACTGCTCGAAGGCGGCGCCACCTGCGAACACCTCCCACCAGACGACCCGTCGATCGCCTCCATAGGCCTTCTGCACGGCCGCGTTGAACACGGCTTCCGACGCCCGCCAAATGTCCGGGCCGGTGCCGTCGCCGCGGATGAAGGGGATGATCGGTTCGTTAGGTACGTTCAGTCCTTCAGCGCCCATCGTGATGGGGGCGCCCTCGGCCGGCGGGGTCACGGTCTCGTACTCGCTCACACGGGCCTCCTAAGCACAGTGATCCACCGGAATCGTATCGGACGCGCGGGCGGGAAAGCCAGTCGGCAGCGGCACGACTATATATAGCATTCGGAGCGCGTACCTTCAACGCACGGCCGCACGCCGAGCCGCTGCTCCCGCGCCCGCGAACGGATCGCGCCGCCAGACTGCCCGTGCATCCGCGTCGCGGTAATGTGCACCCGTCCGTACGCGCCTTGGTCAGGAGACCCCTGTGAACGTCCCTTCTCTTCCCACGCGCATCGACGCAGAACTGCTGCGGCCGCTCGTCCGGGCCGCGACATCCTTACCGCAGGCCGAAGTCGCCGATTGGCGAAGCCGCACGATCGATGACGGAACGGTGGGCCACATCTATGTCCTCGACGGCACGGCGCGGGACTCCCCATCCGACGCTCGCACGACCGAGTGGTCGCTCGTGCTCAAGATTCAGCGCCAGTGGGCTCGGCCCGGCGACCCGGAGTGCTGGCGTCGCGAGTTTCTCATGTACGAGTCAGGTCTCCTGGACGAGGTGGCAGACGTGCTTGCGGTCCCGAAGCTGTATCGGGCCGACACACACGACGACGAAACATGGCTGTGGCTCGAGCGCGTCCACGGCGTGAGTGGCGCCGACATGACCGTAGATCACTACCGCTGCGCGGCCCGCGATCTCGGCCGCATGCAGGGCTCGTACCTCGCGGGCCGGGAGATCCCCGCGTACGCGTGGCTCAGCAGTCGGCGATGGGCGTCAACGGCAGTGAGGCTTTGGGGCACGCCGGCAGTCCACGGCTTGTGGAACAGCAGCGAGGGCCGCGAGACGGCGGGGTTGCCGCGGGAACTGAGTCGCGCCACGCTCCGGCTCTGGGAACGCCGCGACGCCTTGCTCGACTCGGTCGACGCGACTCCGCGCACGCTCTCCCACCGTGACTACCACGCGGACAACCTGTTCATGCGCCCGGACGCGGCGGACGGCCCGGCGACGATAGCCCTGGACTGGGACTGCGCCGGTGTCGGCACACTAGCTGAGGACATCGGCGACATGGTCGCGGAAGCGCTCGTGTACTTCGGTCATCCGCCAGAGGACGCGGAAGGGCTCGCCGACGCAGCGATCAAGGCGTACGCCTCCGGTCTCCGAGATGCCGGCTGGGCGGGCGATATCGACGTCGTGCGCACGGCCTTTGCGACGATCCTGCCGCTGCAGTGGTGCATGCGCGTCGCGCGCCTCGCGCAGACCAACGACAGCGCGTTGCTGCCGCGGTACATCGCCGTGCAGCGCTACATGCTCGGGCTGGCAGAGGGCGTGCGCGCCTGACAATCGGCGTACGACACTTGCTGTACGCGCGTCCCGTACGCTGGTCTGCGCCGGCTATAGCGTCAGGGACTTGAAGCTCTCGACCTGGCCTGTGATCGCTCGTTTAGTGGGTAACCGCTTGATGGACGACGCGCCGTGGAACCCCACGCCGCCCTCGGTGTGTTCTGGTGTGCACGCTGCGTCCCCGGGTCCCGAGGTCGGGCAGCCGTGGCAGACCAACGGCGCCCGGCGTGTTCGGTGTACGCCGCCCCATTGACCGTCTCCAATTGCTGCGCACGATCCCATCTACACACGCGGTGTATTCGCCGAGTATGGAACAACCGGGCGACCCTCTAACAGGGGTCGATGGGCGTCGTCAACTGCCGTTGCGCACGCTGCGTTGCACGGCTGTGTGGCGCGGAGTCCGCGCTGCCGTGATTCAGGAGACGGGACGTGCGCCCCAGCGTCGGGAAGCAAACCGAAGCAGGTACAGCGGGCCGGAAGGCCCTCCTCTTCTCGCTCATCGGCCACGCGTTGCTAGCGATCTTCCTCCTGGTTGAGTTCATCACCGTCAGACAGCGTGACGTGGACGACAGCTACATTCGCGTGGCGTTCCCGCGTACGCCCACCCGTCTCCGTACGAAGCGACGACCACCGCGACTCCCCAAGCGCTCCGCGGCTAGCTCCGCTCCGTCGCCGATTCCTCCTGTCACGCGACGGACGTTCAGTAGCGAGGCGATTCCGATCCACGAGGCGGGCCATGCGACGTCCGCCCCTTCGGTCGTGCAATGGGAAGGTCCGACCGTTGGCGCGACGGGCTCTCCGCCGCCAGTACGGCAGTTCCGCGCCGTTCGCAGCCAAATGCCTGTTCCCATCGCGGTGGCGCCACCTGCTGCCCGCGTCGCGGACCACGCGCGCGTGACGCACATGCGGATGGGTCTCCCAACGTCTACGGTGACTGCGCCCCGACGTCGCCGTCGTGTCGCCCGCCGCGATGCGGACGTCCCTCAGTTGAGTCGGATCGCCGCGACGTCAGCGCCAGGGCCCGGGCAGAAGACGATGACCGGCGCGGACATCGCGCGCGTCCCCGGCACGACCGGGGACGTCCTGAAGGCGCTGCCGCTTCTGCCGGGCATCGCTTCGCCGGGCGAACTCACCGGCGAACTGTACGTCCGCGGCGGGCGCCCCGAGGAGAACCGCTTCTACTTCGACCGCATCCCACTCGCATACCCATACCACTTTGGCGGACTCACCTCGACGATCAACTCCGAGACGGTCGACCGCATCGACGTGCACGCCGGCGGATTCGGCGCGCAGTTCGGAGAGGCGCAGGCGGTCATCGACATCGCGCCGCCCGCGAGACGTCGCGACGGCTTCCGAGGCTCCGCCGACGTGAACCTCCTGCTGTCAGAGTGGTACGGGCAGGGGCCCATCGGCGAGAACGGATCCGCCTACGTCGCCGGACGCCGGAGCTACCTCGACCTGATCGTCTCTCGATTCGTCTCCACAGAAGAACTCACGGCCTTGCCCCGGTTCTGGGACTATCAGGCGGGAATGGAATTGGACCTGTCGGACTCGCAGCATCTCCGCCTGACGACGTTCGCGGCTGAGGACTTCATGCAGTTCTTCATCGACGGGGACGACGTCACGGATAACCCCGAGTACGCCGGTGAGCTCCGCTACCGATACGGCTTCTACGGACGGGGTGGCACGCTCACGTCTGATTTCGGCGACCGTGGACGCCTCCTCAGCACGTTGTCGCAAGTCGGCGGCGGTTTCGATGTCGCGTTCGGCCAGGGGTTCTTCCTTCGCATCGACTACGATACGCACTCGCTCCGTCAGGATCTGGCGCTCTCGTTGTCCGACCGCCACACGCTCGAGGTGGGACACGAGTCGACGACCGGTCACCTGGGGACGGCCGGGTTCTTCGCTCTTGGGCCCGACGAGGAGGACGAGGAGTTCGACTTCTTCGAGGAGGCCAGGAGGTACGAGGACGCCAAAGAGCGACTCACGTGGCTCCACGGCTATGTGCAGGACCGCATGCAACTGGCGGAAGGCCTCACGCTGACGCTTGGAGGACGCTTTGGATACCACAACCTGACGGACGACGCGCGCCTGGATCCGAGAGTCAGCGTGGCATACGAGTGGGAATCCGGGCCGACCGTCCGTGCGGCGTGGGGCATCTACCGCCAGAGCCCGGAGCCCCTGCAGGTACTCGAGGACTGGGGCAACCCGGACGTCGGTAGCACGCGTGCCGGCCACTATGTCCTAGAGCTGGAGCGTCGGTTCTCCGACGAACTGCTGGTGAAGGGCGCCGGCTACTACAAGACGCTTGACGACCTCGTCACGAGCGACCCTGTGGCCGTCTACCTGAACCAGGGTGTCGGGTTTGCGCGCGGGCTGGAGGTCTTCGCGAAGTACACTCCTTCCGACCGGGTCGTAGCGTGGCTGAGCTACACATACGGGCTCTCGAAGCGCCGGGCCGCCCCCGGGGAGGAACTCCTACTGACCGGCGTCGATCAGACGCACGTGGCCACCGTGGCTTTCAACGTGCGCCCCGACGAGAAGTGGGACATCGGCGTCAAGAGGCAATATACGACCGGCCTTCCGCAGACGCCGGTGATAGGCGCCCGCGCCGTGGTAGAAACCGATGGCGGCGTCGACTACGCGCCTGTGTACGGCGCGCGGAACTCCGTTCGCGCTCCCGCGTTCGATCGGATGGACGTGCGCGTCGCGCGCCGCTTCACCCTCGCCGGCGTGCCGGCGGAGGCCTACTTGGAGGTGCTGAACGCGACCAACCGGCGCAACGTGATGGAGATCGGGTACAGCGAGGACTACTCGGAAGAGGAACCGGTGTACCAGCTTCCGCGGATCCCCTTCATCGGGATAGTGGCGCGCTTCTAACCTTGACATGGTGACGGACACGATCGCCGCCATCGCCTAGCGCTGGCCACGATGCCCCCGACCAGCCCCGCGGCCTGTATTCTCTTCCGCGTGGGAAGACGTGCGGCTCCCGTCATGTATCGAGCCGTTGTCCCTTGCCAGCTCCTAGACGAGAGGGGCTCCAGTCCCCGAAATACGCTTCTCATCGGGGTGACAGACATGGCAGGCGGTGACAGCGCAGCGAACAACGACATTCGAGCGCCAGCCTATGCCAAGCGATGGCTGTGGCGCCCAGGCCGGTGAGGAAGAGACAACCGAGTGCGAACCGGCGCGGACGCTGTCTTCATTTCGTGACGGTCACCGAGCGCGCTGTGATGGTGACGATGCTTGTGACGGCGCTGATGAGGCCGTCGACGAACGTGACCTCGGTGCGGATCTCGTAGTCCTCATCCTCGCCAGCCGTCGCGTCGGTCTCCACGTCGTTGAGCGGCACGAGCCCCCACAGCACGTACCACTGTCGTTGCTTCACCTTATCTGCGCCAGGCGCGTCCGACGGGGCCGAAGGGCCGTCGCCGATCACGTGCGTGTGCGCCGAACAACCGGCGAGAAGGCATGCGGCCAGTAGGGGTAGCAGAACTGCGAGCGTACGTTTCATCGCGTCCGTCCTCCAGTTCCTGGGGTCCTGTCCGGTGTGCGCTGCGCTGCGCGTTCACTGTAGCCAGACGCGCCTGCGACGGCAACTTCCTGCCTCTGGATCCGCGACTCGGCGTCTGCCGCCTACGTCGCGCTGCACTAGGTAGCGTCCGCGGCCACCTTGCGAGGCCGCTGCCGCGGGCCGTTGAGCATCGTGCCGACGATCGTGTAGCGGAGCAGGGCTTGGTAGGCCAGAAGAAGAGCGCCCGTCACCACGAGCCAGATCATCGCGAATCCCACCACAGACGGCAGCGGCCAGTAACGCACGCCCGCCTGTGCCAGGATGATCAGTGGCAGAAGGGCGAGATATAGCCAGTAGGACGAGTCGGAGACGTACGGCAACGCCTCTCTGCCGGGCCTGACCGCACTCAAGCCTTGATCGGTGAACGCCGCGGCAGACTACAGGGCGAGAGCCTTGAAGCTCTCCACCTGGCCCGTGATAGCCCGTTCGGTCGGTAGCCGCTCGATGGACGACGCGCCGAAGAACCCGACAACGCCCTCAGTGTGTTCGAGGATGTACGCAGCGTCGTCGGGCTCCGCGATCGGCCCGCCGTGGCAGATGACAAGCACGTCGGAGCGCTCGGCCTTCGCGGCGTCGTGGATCGCCTGCACGCGCGCGGCGGCTTCTGGGAGCGTGAGCGCCGTATGTGCGCCGATGCTGCCCGCCGTGGTAAGCCCCATGTGCGCGACGAGCAGGTCCGCTCCCGCCTGCGCCATCTTCACGGCCTCGGCCTCGCTGAAGACGTATGGAGACGTGAACATCCCGAGGTCGTGCGCCGTCGCGATCATGTCGACCTCGAGGTCGTACCCCATGTTCGTCTCTTCGAGGTTGGCCCGGTACACGCCGTCTATGAGGCCGACGGTGGGGAAGTTCTGCACTCCCGAGAACCCGATGTCGATGAGCTGCTTCAGGAACACGTCCATCAGCCGGAACGGGTCGGTGCCGCAGACGCCGGCCAACACGGGCGTTTTTCGCGCGATGGGGAGCACTTCGCTCGCCATCTCGACGACGATGGCGTTCGCGTCGCCATACGGCTGCATCCCGGAAAGCGACCCACGTCCCGCCATGCGGAAGCGGCCGGAGTTGTAGATGATGATCAGGTCGATGCCGCCCGCTTCGGCGCACTTCGCCGATATGCCCGTGCCGGCGCCGCCTCCGATGATCGGCTTCCCCTGCGCTACGTTCGCGCGCAACCTGCCAAGGACTTCGTCTCGCGTGAAAGCCATGAGGCCCTCCTAAACGGCTCGTAGCCTGTGTTCTCTCGACGCAAGCATGGAACAGCTTCGGGCGTTCCGCAAGCGCCGACTCCGCCTAGCCGGCGTCCGGCGGAAGTAGTGGCGGAATCGGCTCGAGGATGGCGCGTTGAGCAGGCGTGACGCGCTGCAGTACGTCCCTCGATGGCTTGTGGCCATAGCGCGAGTGAGCCCAATGCGGGCCGTACCGGTAGATGACGATCCGGCGTTCACCCGGGTTCGTGCGCCGCGCAGACCCATGTGACATGCAGTCCACGAACAGCACCGCGTCGCCCGCGTCCAGGTGGACCTCGACGGCGCCTTCGACATCGTCCAGAGAGCGCGGACGGTTCTCCTGATCCAGGTACGCTGGATGGATCAGGTTGGCTTTGTGGCTTCCCGGCACGACCATCGTGGGGCCGTCGCCGGCGCCGATGTCCGTCAGGGCGAGGATTGCGTTCACCTGCCCACAACGAAACTGGCCATCGCGGAAGCGGTACTGCGTGCGTGGCGTGCCGTGATGTCCGCCGTTGTGCATGCCGGTCTGTCCGTCCTGCCCGCGGACGTTCACGAACGCCTCGTCGATGAAGAGCTTGCCGTCACCCGACGAACACCACTTCCGCATGTGGTCGATCCACGACGGATGGTCGAGCAACCGCTCGTACGGCTCACCGATCTCGTAGAGACAGTGGATCTCGTGCTGCTTGTACCGATGGACCCAGCCTCGCCACTCGCCGTTCTCCATCGACACGTACGGGCCCAGAGCCTCGTTCAGCGTCCGTACGTCGTCCTTGGTGACCGCGTTGCGCACGATCACGTAGCCCCGCAAGTCGAACAGGTAGTCTTCCATCGGCGTCGGTTCGGACATCGGGATCTCCTGATGTGCCGCGGGCGTCCGGGCCCAACTTACATCGACGACCGGAGTTACGCACGGCGCCGGTGGGCCTGCGTCGCGTCGGAAACCGCTGCAATCCCGCTGGGCAAGCCCGTCCGTGACCTTGACCGGTCAATGTGCGGGGGATATGCTTCCTCGTGGTATTTCCCGTTATGGACCCGATTGGGAGGAACGTATGGCGGGCGTCAAACTCGCCGTCTGCGCCGGCGGCCTCGAAGACCCCCGTAAGGCGGTGGACGACCTCGCGGCGGAAGGCGTGGAGGCCATCGAAGCCAACGCCGATTTCTTCCTTACGAACAGCGCGGGCATGGTCACCGAGACCGCCCGCATCCTCCACGACGGTGGGATCACCATCCGGTCGGTGCACGCGCCGTTCGGGAACCAACACAGTCTGTCTGCGCCGGACGAGGATGTCCGCGCCCAAGCCGTCGAGACGCACGCCCAGCTCCTCCGCCAATGCGCGTACGCCGGTGTGTCCGTGATCATCGCGCATCCCGGCACGAGCGAAGCGCCCGACCGGGTCGCCGAGATGCTCGACTGGTGCCAGCAGAGCCTGGAGGAACTGGCGCCCATCGCCGAGCAGACGCAGGTGCGTATCGGCCTCGAGAATATGCTCCCCAACCATCCGGGAACTACCGGCGAGGAACTCCTCCGCATCCTGGACGCGGTGGACTCCCCAGCGTTGGGCGTATGCTTCGACACGGGGCACGCGCACTGCAACGGGGACATGCGCGGGGTCTTCGAAGTGGTGAAGGATCGCATCATCACCTTCCACCTGGCGGACAACGACGGCGTCGGAGACCTGCATTTCCAGCCGCCGTACGGGACGGTCAACTGGATCGACTTCGTCAGCGTGTTCCGCACGATGGAACTGGAATACCGCGACTTTATGACGGTCGAGACGCCGCCGTGGCCCGGAGGCGGGTACCGTCAACTGATCGGCCAGGTCAGCGCGCTGCTGAATCACCTGGAAGAGCGGCTCGCTCGGCAAGAGCAGATGGCCGCTCAGGCATCGTAGGCGTCACGCACGACGCGTGACAGCGAGAGAGGGGTCTCTGTATTGTCCGGTCTTATTGCGCCCCATGGCGGGGCCTTGATCAACCGTGTAGTAGCGGACGCGGATCGCGCAAGCGTAGTCCGTAGCGCCGAATCGCTCCCGAAGCTCACCCTGAACACGCGCGAGGCGTCCGACCTTGAGATGATCGGCATCGGCGGGTTCAGCCCGTTGACCGGCTTCCTCGGCAAGGCGGACTACGCGAGCGTCGTCGACCGCATGCACCTGGACGGTGGCGTGCCGTGGACGATCCCGGTAACGCTCAGCGTCGACAAGGGCGAAGCCGACGCAGTCGAGAAGGCCGGAGGAGCCGCGCTCTACTCCGAAGCAGGCGCGTTGCTTGGTGTCCTGAGCGACCCCGAGGCGTATTCGTACGACAAGAAGCACGAGGCGGAGAAGGTCTTCCTCACGACGGAAGATGCCCACCCCGGTGTGAAGTCGCTCTACGGGCAGAAAGATCTGCTCATCGGCGGCAGCGTGCAGGTGGTGGACACGGCAGAGCGCGAGGTCTTCGAGAAGGAAGAGCTGCCGCCCGCCAAGTCCCGCGCTGCGTTCGAGGCGGCGGGTTGGAAGACGGCCGTTGCGTTCCAGACGCGGAACCCGATCCATCGCGCCCACGAGTACATCATCAAGACGGCGCTCGAGATCGTCGACGGCCTGTTCTTGCACCCGCTCGTGGGGTGGACGCAGCCGGGTGACATCCCCGCGGATGTCCGCATGCGCTGCTACCACATCCTGATGGAGCACTACTTCCCGCAGGACCGCGTCATTCTGGGGACGCTGCCGGCCGCGATGCGCTACGCCGGGCCGCGCGAAGCCGTCTTCCACGCGATCATGCGTCAGAACTACGGCTGCACGCACTTCATCGTCGGGCGAGACCACGCGGGCGTGGGCACGTACTACGGCACGTACGACGCGCAGCTCATCTTCGATGAGTTCGCCGCGGATGCGTTCGAGATAACGCCGCTGCGCTTCGAGCACTCGTTCTACTGCCTGCGCACCAACGGGATGGCGACGGCGAAGACCAGCCCGAGCACCGGGCCGGAAGAGCGCGTCTTCCTGTCGGGGACGAAGGTCCGCGACATGCTGCAGGCTGGCGAGATGCTGCCGCCCGAGTTCACGCGGAAGGAAGTCGCCGAGGCGCTCATCGAGTGGGCGCAAACGACGACATAGGCACGTCTGAGCCTTACGCTATCGGCGGGCGCGCGGCTATCGCGCGCTCGTCGATCCCCACCCCGTTCTGTCATGGACGGGTTGTGGACTGCTAGCCGTGGTCGCCGGCCGTGGCGGCAACAGAGCCGCGGATGCCCTCCTGTTCCGCCTCCGTCCGCTTGCGAGCCCGGGCGACGTAGTCCGGGATGATCTCGTAGCCGACGCCGTTGCACCCCATCGACTCGCCGCCACGTCGTCGTGCCGCTGCGCATGCACGGGTCCAGGGCCGCGGCGCCTACGAAGCTGTACATTCGATGAAGCGCTCCGCCGACGCGACAGAGCCCAGTTCGCCCTGAGCCATGTCGCCCCGCGCTGCGTGGAGGCGGGGCATGATCCGCAAGCCGCGCGCCTACCCGGCAATATCGTCCGCGATCGCCACGCTCTGCCCCGTCCGTGCCGACTCATACGCCCCCGCGAGGATCGCCATCGTCCCGAGGTTGTCCCGCCCGTGATGGCACGGCTGGCGGCCTTCGTCGAGCGCGTCCAGCAGTCCGTGCCAGCTGTGCTCGATGCTCTTCGGAACGGTCGAGCGACCGGCGTCTTCCTCTTCCCGATTCCCGTCCTTGTCGAACCAGGTGAGCGTGCCGCCGCGCTGCACGACCGCGCCTTCGGAGCCCTCGACCTGAAGGCAGTTCGTGACGCGTTGCGTGAGCGACGCCCAATGATGCACCAGCGACACGACAGCTCCCGACTGGAACGTCACGATGGAAGACGTGACGTCCTCGCCGGACGAGCTCAGCAGGCCGGTCGTCAGGGACGACGCGTACACGCGTGTTGCTTCCTCCCCGAGCATCCAGCGGAACTGGTCGAACCAGTGGACGCCCATGACGCTCAACGCTAGGTAGTCCGTGGTGTTGCGCCAGCCGCCCGTCTCGTCGCGCCAGCCGGTGTCCACGCGCGATGCGCTGATGATGCGGCCGAGGCGCCCGTCGAGTATGCCCTGGCGCATGCGCGGGATAGGCGTCATCCAGCGGAAGTTCTGGCTCACGGCCAACGTGACTCCTGCGCGGTCGGCGGCATCGACGATCGCCTGCGCCTCGTCTAACTCGTGCGTGAACGGCTTCTCTACGAACACGTGCTTACCGGCCGCCATGAGCGGCAGGCACACGTCCGAACGCACACCGGGTGGCGTCAGGACGACGCCGATGTCGAACTCGCCCCATTCCAGGAGTTCGTCCAGTGATGCGAAGCCGGTCTCGACGCCGGTCTCCTCCATCCTCTGCCGCCGGAGCGCGTCGTCCATGTCGCACAGGGCGGCCATCTCGGCGCGCTCCGTGAGTCCCTCGAACGCTTCGTAGTGCGCGGGCGCTATCCGTCCGCAGCCGATCAGCGCAGCTCTGTACATGTGCGACGTGCCCCTGTTCCTCGGCGCCTACGGTCCTGCTCGGCTAGAAGTCGATGGCCACCACCTCGTGGTCCAGCACCGACGGGACGTCAACCGTAACGTACCCATCCCTCTCGTCATAGGCGACACGCGACGCGACCGCAAGCAGACGAGCCGACTTCGGCGTCCTTCCCTCCGGCATGCGGACGCTCACGGTCTGCCGACCCACGGGCAGCAGTTCGCGGAACGGCCCCTTCATCATCATGGGGTTCGTCAGGTTGACCAGATGCACCGTCATGGACTCCGCCTGCTGCCACACGGTGACGTCTAGGACGCCCGGGCCAGCTACTGTCACCACCGGGGGTTCGTGCGTGGCCCACGTCACGGCGTTGCGCAGCAGGACGCCGTGGTCCACCGAGAGCACTTCCCAGAACACGCGGTCGATGTCCCACGGGAAGTACACGACGCGTCCGGCGCCGACCTGTCGCGCGTACACGGCCGGGATGTCTGTCTGCGCCTGCCGTGGGTACACCTCCTCCATAGGCAAATCTGGGTACGCTGGGATGAGCGTCAGCGGCGCGCCCTGCGACACCTCACGCGGCGCGACCGGCAGCCAGTAGACACCGTTGATGATCCGCCCTGCCATCTCGAGTCCGCGCAGCAGCGGGTGACGGGTTTCGGCATCGACGCGCAGGTACGAGTTCTTCGTCGGTCCCTCCAGCGGGCCGGCGACATCAGCGCCGAACAGGTCGGCGAGACCCAGGTTCTCGCGTCTGGCTCCTGACTCGTCGTAGAGCGATGTCTCCATCGTGGCGACCACGCTGCCGCCCCGAGCGACGAACTCGCGAATCTGCTCGCACTGCGCGTCCGACATCGCCGCGATGTTCGGCAGGATCAGGGTGCGGAGCCGGCCGAGATGCTCCGCGTCGAGCAGTTCGTCGTGGACCATCTCGAAGGGAATCCGCGCCTCGGTGAGCGCGTGGTACATTCCGAGCGTGTGGTGCTCTACCTTCGCCGCAGCACGCTCCCCGCCGTAGTAAGTCGCCGTGCGTTGCGAATACACGAGCCCGGCGCGAGCCAGCGGACGCTCGTTGCGAAGGTAGGGCTCCCACGCCTTGTGCCGGGCGAAGATGTCCTCGACGGGAGCGAGCCACCGTTCATCGTGCAGGTTCGCGCAGAACTTGATGAACCACGGGCGCATGCCGTTCGCGATCGCGTCCGCGGCCCAGATGCGGAGTTCGGCGCCGTTCTGTACCGAGTCCTTCCAGCGATGTGGCTCCTCAATGCCGACGTTGAACATCGCGGCGATGGGCTTGTTGCCCATGGTCGCGCGGAACTCTTTGGCGTTCTTCCCGTTCGCCCAAGGCGGCATGAGGCCGCGGCGCGACTGCCGATCGGCGACCAGGAAGTCGGCGATCTCCCCCACCTTCTTCATGTTCATGGGGCTGAGGGCGCCGCCACCGGAATTCGGGATGAACCGCGAGTCCGGGTTGATCTCACGGATGGCGTCGTCCCAGAGACGCCACAGCGAGAACAGCCGGTCCTGCCGCCACGTCAGATGCGCGAGGAACGCGGCGTCATCGAGGTCGCGAGTGCGCGGAAGTTCCATGCCCCACGCTTCGTCGAACGCGGTCGCGCAGTGCTCGCAGTAGCACATGCCGTGGCCCGTCCATCGGTTGCTGAAGATGCCGTCGAGGCCATAGAGCGCCATGATCTCTCGGTGCACGTCGGTCATGAACTCGAAGTTGTATGGCCCGAGCGCGCACGTCACCCAGCGGTTCGGGGTCGCCCAGTGCCGCCGCGGCTCGCCTTCCGCGTCGACGGCGATCCACTCGGGATGCGCGTCACGCGCGTCGTCCAGGACAGAGTGTGGGTCGGTCCGCGCGATGACGACCATGTCCATCTCGCGGCATCCCGCGACCAGATCGCCGAAGATGTCTGTATCCCCAAGGAAGTTGCTGCGATGGTGCAGCGGGATCTCGGTGGGATAGAACGCAACGCAGCCGCCGGCGCTCAGGCATGCGGCCTCGGAGTGGGTGCGGCGGAAGTAGTCGAGCCAGAACCCGAGGTCCCACGTCTCCGGGTCGTCCTCCACGAACGCGAGTTGGGCCCAGCGCATCGGGCGGTCGAACAACGCGTACTCCGTGTCGGGCGAGGCCATGGCGGTGCTCCTGTACGTGCTGACGTCCCAGAGCTGTCAGCATCGCCTAGAGATAGCCTGGGCAGCGAAGACGGACGCCGTTAGCCCGGAGCGGGGCGGCGGCTCGGAGGGGTCGCGAGCAACGCGACGGGAACCATGACCGCAGTTACCACGGCGAACAGCCTCAAGGGCGCGTCGTAGCTGCCCGCGAGGTCTTTCAAGAGGCCCATCGCGAACGGCCCTACGGCCGACGCCCCGACGAGCATCGTTGTCAGGACGCCCTGGATCTTGCCGAGATGCTGTCGCCCATAGTACCGGGCGAAGAGCGTGGAGAGGATCGTCATGAAGAACGCCGACCCCAGCCCGAACATCCCCGCCGTCACGTAGGCGCTCGACAGCGACACCGAACTGCCCAGGATCCAATCGGCGGCCACCAGGGAAGCGACCGACACGCACAGCAGCACGTTCAGGCGGATGTTGTCGGCGAGAATGCCCGCGACGAGAAACAGCGCCGCGCTCGTCCCCGCCAATACGGTGAACCAGGTCGCCGCGTTCTGAACCGTGAGACCCTTCTCGAGGAAGATCGGCTGAATGTTGAACTGGACGCCGGTACCGACCATCGACCAGAGCGCGCCGGCCGCCGCCATGACCCAGAACGCACGGGTGCGGAGGGCCTGGGCCGGCGTGAAGCTGTTCGCGGCGTCATCGACCTGGTTCGCCTCGTCCGCCTCTCTGCCGTTTCCGTCCGGCCGCAGACCCACCTTCTCCGGGCGGTCGACGAATACGAACAGCAGGATGCCACCCATGACGACCCAGACGATCCCGCCGAGGATTGCGTACGCTGGGCGCCAACCGACGCGCGCGATGAGCCACACAGTCGCGGAGGGAACCAATCCGACTGCCATCGCGGACACGACGCGTTTCATCCCCGTCACCGTGCCCAGCCGTCGGTTGAACCACATGGCGTCAGTGTTCTGCGCAATGAGGCCCATCGCCCCCTGCCCGCACATGCGCAGCAGCAGGAAACAGCCGAACAGTGTGACGACGCCCGTGGCGCGCGATGTCGCGAAGCAAGCCAGCCCAAAGACAAACACCACCGCGCCCAATGTCCGTTTGCCCCCGTACCGGTCGAAGAGCGCGCCGATGTACGTCATCGGAAGCGCCGCCAGGAGCGTCCCCAGCATGTACGCGCCGGTAAGCTGCGTGTCCGAGAGGGACAGGGAATCGCGGAACGAACTGTTGAACGAGGAGATGCCGTAGGTCTGACCGGGAGAGGTGCAGATGCCGGTTATCATCGTCGCGACGGCGATGATCCAGCCGTAATAGAAGCGGCCTCTCCGCGCGAGCAGTCTATGCAGATGCATGCACGGAGCCGATGGTCCTACGGATTGGGAAGTCGGTCTGGAGTGCGCTGAGCCCGCCGACATGGGCGGACGCACGGGCGGAAGAAAGTGTAGCCGCGGATCGCAGATGCGACCATCGGCGTGCGGGGCTCAGGCGCGCTTCGCCCGCGACCACGTCACGACGACCCACGTCGCGACGCTGGCGAAGATCAGCGAACCCCCGACGACAGTGCTCCGTGGTGGCACTTCGCCGACGACGAGATACGTCCAGATCGGCGTCAGGACGATCTCGAGCAGCACGATCAGTGAGGCGCGATACGCCTGCACATACCGCGCGGCGTACGCGTACAGCACATACGGGAACGCGAATGGAACGACGCCCAGCACGACCAGCAGGATGAATTGCCTACCCGTGACAGCCAGCGATCCCCACATGAGCACGGCGGGGAGTAGCAGCAGCGACGATCCGATGGCGTTGGCGCATGCGACGGTCGCGGGATGTACACGCCGCAGGCCGCGCACCGTCAACTGCACCAACGCGTAGCTGAAGCCACTGCCGATACCGATCACCACGGCCAGACGCGCTCCGAGGGGTGCGCCAACGAAGATCACGCCGATCCCCACCATCGCGATCAGCAGGATCGCCGCCTCGCCCTTAGGAATCCTCTCGCCGAGGAGGAACGGCGACAGCGCCACGACCCATATGGGCGACGTGTATTGCAGCACGATGGCGCTCGCGGCCGTCGTCATAGACGCGGTCACGATGAACGTGATCGTCATCAGCGTGAATGCGCCGACAGCCGCGACGCGCAGCAGGAACGGCGCGCGGAGTCGCGTGCTCCAGGGCCGGATCGCCCACGGCGCGATGAGCAGGCCGCCGATGAACGAGCGGTAGAACGCGATGGACACCGCCGGTACGCCCGCGCCGTTCGCGTGGAGCAGCTTGATGAGTGGGCCGTTCCAGCTCCACATGACGGCCGTGAGCACCAGCGCCCCGACCCCGAGCCACTGCGCGCGTCGGGCCGGCGTCTGCGTGCCCATGAAGGTGGCGGCTCCGTATGTTAGGCAGGGACGAACACGCGCCCTCGGGGCGCTTTGACGCTGCATCCATGGCAACGCATCTGATGGCGACCGCGGCGAACGACCTACGGCTCCTGCGTTCCGCGCGGGCGATCCTTGCCGATCCCAACGGCATCGCCCCGGCGTTGGCGCGCGCGTTCCTCGAGGAGCGTCGGCTGATCCTCGTCAGCAACCAACGCCTGCTGGACGCGGCCGATCAGGCGGACGCGGGGGTGGTCGCCGACCTGCGTCGCAAACTCGCCGAGCACAGCGCCGAACTGTCGTTCGATCTTATTCAGCACCTGCTTGGGGCGCAACAGCCATCCGCGCGGCGGAAGGGCAAGGGCGTCGTCTACACGCCGCGGCACGTGGTTGAGGCGGTGTGCGCCCGCGTTGTGAAGCTCAGCCGTGAAGCGGGCGGCGACCCGGCGTCGCCGGAATGGAAGGCTCTCGATCCCGCTATGGGCGCCGGCGCGTTCCTCCTCGGCATGGCCGAATTCCTGCGCCGCGAGACCGGCGAGCGTCCGTCGGACATCATCGCACGTCGGCTGTATGGCGCCGACATCTCATCTCGAAGCGTGGAGACGGCGGAACTGCTGCTGAATCTGTGGGCTCTCGACTCGGGGGATGACGCGTCCCGTATATCGACGAACCTGCGCGTCGGGAACTCCCTCGACGGCGCCGAACTCCGCGGTGAATTCGGCGTGGGCGATGGGTTTGGCGCAGTAATCGGCAATCCACCGTACGTGCGCATCCAGAATATCGACACGGAGGCCCGTCGGCAGATCCGCGAGACGTGGCGCTCCGCCACGACCGGCAGCGTGGACCTGTATATGCCGTTTATCGAGATGGCGCTGCGTGAGATCGGGGACACGGGCATCGTCGGATACATAGTCCCGAACACGTTCACGCATACGCGCGCGGGACAGGCGCTGCGCGAACTCCTGACGCGTTCCGGCGCGGTGTCCGAGATGTACGACTTCGACCATCACCCGGTGTTCCGGGGCGTCGCCACGTACGCGTGCCTCCTGTACCTGTCGCGCGAGAGGCGGTCGCACCTCAAGTACGTGCGGGCCACGTCTGGCGATTGCGTCACCGCAGAACCGGACTACGGGCTGATTCCCTACGCGCGCCTAAACTCCGACCGATGGGAGCTGGTCACGGACGAGGCGCATCCCGTAGTGCACGCATTGGAGTCAACGGGCCGTCCGCTCGGGTCCATGGCACGCATCGGCGTCGGGTTGGCGACGTTGGCCGACGCGTGCTATCTGCTCGACGGCGTAGAGGAGGACGGGCTGTACGTCAAGGAGACCGACGCCGGACGGTTCCTGATCGAACCTGGCGTGACGCAGGCGATCGTGAAGGCGAGCACGCTCAAGACGGAGGCCGACATACTACAGGCGCGGACTCGGATCATCTTCCCTTACGAGGCTGCGGACGGCGCGACGGGAGTCATCCCCCAGCGGCGGTTGCGGCGGGAGTTTCCCGAGGCGCACCGCTACCTCGAGGCCGTGCGAGACAAGCTCGATGCGCGCGACCGAGGTAAGCCGAACCCGGCCGCATGGTACGCGTTCGGACGGTCGCAGGGGATTCGGAGCAACTTCGGGCGCAAGCTGGTGACGTCGGGTCTAAACCTCGCGAGCAACTTCCTGCTGTGCGATGACCCATCGGTCACGTTCTACGCGGGGTACTGTGTGCAGACGGACGCTGAGGACCTCCGCGTGCTTCAGAAGATCCTGAACTCGCCGCTCATGGACTTCTACATCCACCAGACGAGCCGGTCGTATCAGCACGGGTACAAGTCTTACGCGAAGGCATACACGCGGCGCTTCGCGATCCCTCACCTACGGGACGCGGAGCGCGAGTTCGTCCTCGCGGTGACGGATCCGGCCGAGTTGGCGTCGATGCTTCTTGGCAAGCACGGGATCGACCTCGACGCCCACGCCACAATCCGCGCCTTCCTGGAGGAGAGTCCAAAGATGGGTGCGACGTTGCCCGCCTACGACGCGACGACACCGCCGGACGTCAACGAGTCCGAATCGCAGCTCTGGTAGACTCAGCGATCGCGCTGTACACACGAAGGGCGGCCCCAACGCGGGGCCGCCCTTTGTGCTGATCGGGTCGTGTCGCGCGCTACCGGCGGCTCTTGAGCTCGCCCCAGGTGCTCGCGACCTTGCCGTCGGCGTCCACGGCGAACGCCGAGGTGCTGACTTCGATGTTGTCGATGGCCCACCACCAGTCGTTTGTGGCGTCGGTCATCTCCCAGACGACCGTCATCTCCTTGGCCCCCCGGGGGTTATCGATGGTGAGCACCAGCGTCTCGTTGACATTCTCCAGGTCATTGAAGACCTCGTCGATCTTGTCGTTCTTCGCGATGAACTCGGTTTGGTTCCCGAGGGACCGCAACGTCAGGACGTCCACCTCATTGCCGCCGTCGAAGGTGGCGTACACACGCGCGTTCTGCGTGTCTTCCGGCCGCCAGCTTGAGTCGAACTGTAGGGTGATGGAGTCCGCGCCGGCATTGCTCATGGAGATCGGCGGCGTGAACAACCATGTGAAGTAGCCGGGGCCGGCGGCGCCGTTTGCGTCGTCGTACTCGTCCGGGTCGGCGACCGCGACGGTTCCGATGGCGAGACCATCGGCTGCGGGGTCCGTGAACAGCCTACGGTCCTGATCACCTGCGACAACCTTCCACCACTCGCCGTTCGCGAAAGTCCATCCCTTCCATTCCGTCACGCCGTCTTCGTTGGCCAGATCGAACTCGACCACCCACCCCTCGGGGCCTTCCGCGCTCCATATCTTGGCGCCGACGGCCTCGTCGACGTTCGGGCCGAGCACGACGCTCTCGAAGTCCTCCTCGAAGATCACCTCGTCCGCGATCAGCGGGGCTGCCATTAGCAACAGCAGCGGCACACACAGAGCCATACGGGTCATAGCCATCTTTCCCTCATCTCAAAACGCGCAGGGCCTCCGCCGGCGCGGCCGACGGAGGCTCTGACACTGCGGTACTTCGGTTCGGCTCTGTCCGGGCCTAGCGCTGCTTCAGCGTGCCCCAGGCGGTCGTGAGCTTGCCGTCGGCGTCCACGGCGGTGTCACTCATGTCGCCAGTGACGCGGATGTTGTCGATGGCCCACCACCAGTCGTTGGTCGCGTCGTACATGCGGAACCCGATGACCAGGGACGAAGCGCCTTCGGGGTTGCCCAGAGCGACTGTGACCGACTCATTGACCTGCGCCGGATCTGCGATCGACTCTTCGGTCCCAGCCAACGGACGGACGACGGTCGTGTTGCTGCCATCCGGGTCGAAGCGAAGGACTTCCATCGCCGCGCCACCGTCGTAAGCAACCGTGACCATGGCGGCCTGCGTGTCCTCAGGACGCCAGCTGGAGTCAAACGTCAGCATGACGGAGTCGGCAACTGTGCCGCTCACGTCGATGGCGGGCGAGCTGAGCGTGGAGTCGAAGGGGCCACCGTCCAGCGCGCTGTTGAGGTCGTCGTACTCGTCTGGGTCGGCGACAGCGACAACGCCAATGCCGAAGCCGCCCTTGCCGGCGTCGGTGAACTGCGTGCGCTCCTGGTCGCCGGCCGCTTCCGCCCACCACGTGCCCAGCGGGAAGGTCCAACCGAGCCACTCGGTCACGCCGTTGGTCGGCATGGCGCCGTCATTGGCTACGGACCAGCCAGCCGGCGCGTCAGCGGTCCACACGGCCGCGCCTGCGACGCCCTCATCCACGTTGGCGCCGAGCGTTACGCCCTCGAAGTCCTCGGCGTGCAACTCGGTGGCGCTGACAACCGCCGGAGCGGTACCGGCGAGAAGCGAGAAGGACAGAGCGGCCGCGCCACCCACAACTGCGAATCGTATACGGTTCATGCGAGACGTTCTCCCTGTATGGGCTATCGACATCGACGCGTCCGGCGAACCGGCGCGACCTTGCCGAGCGTGCAAATGGGCGGCCGCCCGTCGGCCGCCCCGGTCACGGGATGCTAGCGAGCTTCCCTGAGCGCTCCCCAACTGGTCGCGACTTTCCCATTAGGGTCGACCGGGTAGGTGCTCACGATGGTGACGTTGTCGAATTCTGACTGCTGCGCGTAGAGCTGGATGCCGATGAACCCGCTCTGATAGTCCGTGTCTTCACCTTCGAGCACGACCGGGTCTGCCGCGTCGGCGTTGTCATTGGTGAATGTGAACTGCCCCTGGCTGACCTCGAGCGTCCAATGCATCCGCTCGCCGTTCTCAGGGTAGTTCGAGTAATCCGGTGGATGCGCGACCTCGATCAGGTCGTACCACGGGTCATCGTCGCTTATCCGCTTGTGCATAATGGCCATGGGTCCGCTGTTACCGTCCAGCGGCGGCGATGGCCATCCGTCGTTGATGATGTTGACGCGGTAGTGCTGGTCGGTGTCCGTGTACGCCCAGACGAGTCCCATGGCATCGTTGTCGCCGGCAGCGACATCGATCTCCAGGATGAAGTCGATGTACTCCTCGCCCGTGTAGACCAGGAACGTCCCCATCAGCATCGTATCACCGGGTGAGCCCCAGATATTCGATCCCTGGAACAAGGCGTTCCCGTCGAGGCCGAGCGCGGAGCCGCGGACCTCCCAGGACGACGGACCTGCGTCGCCGAGATTGCCCGGGGCTTCGTCGACAACCATCCAGTCGTCGAGGTCGCCGCTCTCGAAGTCGAGGACCGTCTGCGCCTGAACGCCCACCGCAAGCGTCAGCGCAAGCGCGGCGGATGCGTAAATGCTCGCTCGCATAGGTATTCTCCGGCTGTGCAGGCCCGCCAGCGTGCGCGGGCCTGCCTCGTCCTCGCTATCGGGCGGCCTTAACGTCGGCCCAGCTCGTCGCGGCCTTGCCTTCGGGGTCGACCGCCGTGGCGTCCGCGGGCGTGACGACGATGTTGTCGAACTCCGCCTGCTGCGCGTACATCTGGAGGCCGATGGAGCCGCCCGTGTACGCGGTGTCCTGACCTGACACCGTCGCGCCGTGGTCGCTCTCGAAGGTGAACGAACCGCCCTCGACCGTCAGTGTCCACACCATGCGCGACCCATCTTCAGGGTAGTTCACATAGCCGGTGTCGGGGTTCTGGACGCCGAGCAACTCGTACCACGGCTCGGTGTCGCTGATGCGCTTGTGCATCACGACCATGGGTCCGCTGTTCCCGTCGAGCGGCGGCGACGGCCAACCGTCGTTGATCATGTTGATGCGGTAGTGGCTGTCGGTAGCGGAGTAGCCCCACACGACGCCCATCGCGTCGTTGTCCGCTGCGGCGACATCTATCGTGAGCGTGAAGTCGCCGAACGTCTCGGCGGTGTAGATGGCGAATGTGCCCATGAGCATCGTGTCGCCGGGCGAGCCCCAGATGTTGGATCCCTGGTACAACGCGCTGTCGTCGAGACCGAATTCGCTGGCGCGGATCTCCCACGCGCCGGGCGTCGCATCGCCGAGGTTCGACGCGTCCTCGTCGATGTACTCCCAACCTGCGTCGCCATTCTCGAAGTCGAGTGTGAGAGCGTGGGCGTTGACCGCGAGCCCCGCCGTTATCGCGAGCGCTGCCGCGCCGCCAATCAGTGATCGGATGAGCATTTCTCTTCCCCGTGTAGCTGTTCAGCCGTGTTGCGTACGGTCGATTCTAACGTGAGTGTGTCTCTGGCGAAGCTGAGTGCAGGGGAGGCGTCGCGCCCGCGGGCTCCCAGCCCGCAACGAGACTCTCCCAGGTGGCAGGGGTGGGTCCGCACGTGCGGCGCCCGACAGGTCGGTGGGAGCGTTGCAGGGGCTCCCGCCGTGGCACCTCATGGCCGACGGGAAGTCTGCCATCCCGCGGCCGCGCTGTGGGTCACTCCCAGCGAGTTGTATGATCCGCGAGGGGGCCTCGCTGCCAACATTCAGGCCCGCGAACCGTCCACACGCGCAACGGGTCGCCACGCGGCGACGTCGCGCGCAGAAGTATAGTCCTCGGCGCGCTGCATGTGCAAGTATTCCCGGCCCCCACGAAGTGAGGGAAACGGCGCTCAATGTGTCCTGGAATAGACCGTAGCCGGCTCGCCACTCTCGCCGACGCGCTAGGCCGAGGCCCGTACACCGCGATCCCGGTGCACCTCCTCCGGCGAGGCCTGTGCCGCGCGTACGTGGACGGCAGTCTGGCGGATTCCCGCGCCGTCCTCATCCAGGACGACGCGGCCCACGACGAGCCGGCGGCCTTCGGCGACGACCCCGAAGCCATATGGCGTCTGCTCCAGGAGGCGCCCGGTTGGGAGTGCGTGAGCGTCCCTGCGCACGTGGCCGGGAAGCTCCGCGCGATCATCCGACGGGAACGCGGCGTCGACGTCCGTTACTACGCGGACGTCTACTTCCATCTGGAGCGAGCGGTGGCGGTGCATGCCAGTCCCAACGTGCGCCTGCTGACGCCGGACGCTCTAGCGCTGCTGGAATCGGCTCCCGAGGAACTCCGCGGATACGGCTTCGGCGGCCCGCACGGTCTCCTATCCCATGGGTACGCGGCGGCGGCCGTCGTGGACGGAGCGATCGCCGCGATCGCGCAGACGTATGCGCGCACAGTCGTCCACGCGGACATCGGCGTGCACACGGTGGAGGCGCACCGGCGCCGCGGCTATTCCACGTCTGCGGCAGCGCTCGTAATCGAGCAGGTCCAGGCCGCCGGTGAGACGCCGGTCTGGAGTTGCGGCGGGGACAACCACGCGTCGATGCGGGTGGCGGAGAAGCTCGGGTTCGAGCGCTACGGCGAACGGACGTACGTGATCCCTACGGGGTGAATCGGCCACCGCGAGCGCGCGTCTTCAGCGCGGCCCAGGACACGGTCAGCCGACCCGCTGGATGAATCGCGGCGGGCTCATCGACGGTGAAATCGAGCGTCAACGGCTCTTCGAAGTCGCAGTCAACCACGCCGTCGGCGAGGCAGTCGGTCTTCAACCCGCATATCGCCGGCAGGACGACCTCGACGTGGTACGAGCCTCGCACTAGCTTGTCTAGGCGCACATCCGAGTAAAGCGCCCAGGGCTGCTGTAGCACCGCTATGCATGGCACATCGCACTGGACCACCTCTACCGGGGCGATGAGGTGCGGGATCAGTCGG
>JABGQA010000019.1 GCA_018644665.1 Candidatus Poribacteria bacterium | reverse complement strand
TCACGACACCCTCCGGAACGCCAGCGTCCACAACTTCGCCCACGGCCGCCACTTGCTGCAGTAGTCGAACGCGCCCGTACGCCCGAACATCCACTTCGCCTGCTGCTGTACCGCCTGCGTGGGGTTGCCGTCGGGGCCGGGAACCTGCGTCTGCGTGGACTCGATGATGTGGATCGGCGGGCTGAAGCGGCACACGCCTACTTCGGGGTTGCCGTCGGCCTCGCCTGCGCTTGGGAGGAAGTACCAGCACCGTCGGCACTGCACGATCCGCCGCTGTCGCTTGCTGATCGCCTCGCGGCGAAGGTCGACGAACCCGTGGAGCGCTTCGACGGTTTGGAGCAGTGGGGCTGCGACGTTCATGGCATCCTCTTCGCGACGGCCTCGGCTACCCTCGCGCCGTCCATCTCGATCACGATGGTATCCGGCTCCATCGACTCGAATTCGCTGTTGACGAACCCCGCGCGGTCGATGGCGGCTAGCACCTCTTCGGGCGACTCGTTCACGCCGTGACCCGTGCCTGCTATCACGATCGCGCCGGGGCGGATCTCGAATGGCTGATCGGGGTTGTCGCGCTCGATGCGGTCCTGTACCGCCGTGATCGCGGTGGTGAAGATCCACAGGCGATAGGTGATCCCGCCCGCCGTGCTGTGGAGCTCTACGACGCCGCGGCTTACATCACACGTGGTCATGCGTCCCCCCGCTTCCACGCCGTCACACGGTATCCACGCTTCGGCGTGCTGTCGTCGACACGCACCATGCACCCCGATCCTTCGAGGGCCTCTACAACGGCGTAGGCGTCCGCCCTCGTCACGCACACGGCCAGCGCCTGCACGTCATCGTCAATCCCGATCTCGCCGGTCGCGAGTGCCCGATCGATCTTCGCCACCATGGCAGCGGCGATCTTCGCGGGCGTGGGCTTCGTCGTCGGCTTCTTACCGGGCTTCTTTTTCGTCATCGCTCTCTCTCGGTGGGTTGCGCACGAGATCCCGCAGCACGAGATCACGCACGAATTGGGCCATTGACGTAAGGCGCTCGTCTGCTCGGCGCTTGAGGTGGTCGAACAGGTCGTCAGTGAGCATCACGTGGAATCGGCGGGTCTTGGGTGGCACGGGCTACTCCGTCGACATCTCCGCGATCAGATCCGGGACCGTGGCGCCGATCGCTTTCAGCAACTTGTCCGCGTTGCGCGAGCCGATCTCGTCGTGGCCGTTCTCCCACTTGCTGAGCTGTGAGGGCGACGTGCCCACCGCCTGAGCAACGGGCTTCTGCGTCTTGTCGGCGTTGACGCGCAGGCGTTGCAGGCTGCGGCCGAGGCGACCGTGGAAGCTCATGTCGAGCGGGGTGGAGTCTTCGGGGCGCTTGACGATCTTCTGCGCGATCTCAGCCTTGCCGAAGTAGTCTTCGAACTTCGCCTCGGCCTTCTCGGTGGCGTCCTTCTCGTCGTCAGCCTCGGCCGAGACGTACTGCCCGCCCTTGTTGTAGAGGCGGACTTCGTAACCTACTTGCGGCATGGGATCTCCTTTGGGCGAGATCCTGCACCGTTGCGGCGCATGTGTCAAGGGCGGTGTGTCAGGTGTGTCAGGCGGGTGTGTCAGGTGGGCGATGGGCCGGTCCAGCGCCATGCGGGGCATGTGTCGGCCCAACCGTGCAGTTGAGCCGTTGGCCCTATGGGACGCGTCAGACAGTATCTTGCCTTCTCGTTGGTGGCTGGATTGGCCCACCACTCACACGTCCCACACACGCGGCCTTCGGGCGGCTCCCACTCGCCGCAGGTGTTCTTCGATGGGATTGGCTCTGTGTGCGGGTAGCGGTCGCAGACGTGGATCACGTCGTCCGTACCGTAGACGTGTACCATCGTCGGACGATTCCATCTGCAGGGAGATCCACACGTCCCCCACTTCGGCCTATCCATCCTCGCCTCCCTCGCCACGATCAGCCTTCACCGCTTCCTTCACCATGTCCCGCACGATCAGCCCCCTGACGTAGTGCGCGACCGAGCAGCGGCCATCGCGGGCACGGCGGGCAAGGTACTCCCGGATCTGTTCGTCGACCATGACCACGAGGCGGCGGTTGAGGGGTGGGTGGTGGGTCATGGCGTCGGCTCCTTTCGCCACTTGTGGGACTGGCATACGTGATCGGCGCGGGTCAACATTTCGTGGTGGTAATCCACTCGCATCATCCTGCACCTTCCCCACGCTGGGCCGTCGAATGGCCCTTGAAACCACCGTGAGCAGTTGGCGCACGTCAGCGGCGCGTTCGTCGGCGTGGTGTCGATGACCATCTTGGGGCCTTCGGGTTCGCTCATGGCTTCTCCCTCGACGCCAGCCACGCGCGGCCGAGGGCGGCGCCGTACGTCGGGCCCGTTGGCGCGTTCGTCATTGCCCAGACGTCCTCCCATGACCGGCTGACGCTCCAGTAATCCGCGGCCCAGTCTCGAGACCCAGGCTCGCCGCCAGCGGAAACGGGAACCACGTGCGCGTGCCGCCATTCCAGCCGCTCCCGCACCTGCGCCAGCACCACACCCTGCGTGGCGGGGTCATCGAGATCGGGGATGGGATCGTCCATGAGATCCGACATCCGCAGCGAGAGTGTCAGCCCGTCCTCTCCGATGCGGGTCCACAGCACGTCGTAGAGCGTCCGATGCCTCACCAGCACCGCGGTCGACCACGTCCAGTCGGGGTGATCCGCCATCTCCCTCGCGATCTCGATCTCTTCCGGTGTCATGCCTTCCCCGCTTCCCTGATGAACCGCAGCGCTTGCCCCTCGGCACCCATCCGCGCGTTGTGCACCCGCAGGTATCGGATGTTCAGGTCATGTTCCGATGCCATCTCTCCGCCCCTCGCTGCCCACCTCAGCCCGTCGAACACGCCCTCCATGCGGATGAGCCTGCACAGCTCCGTGACCGCGGCTTGCAGGTCGTGAGCGTCCCTGACCTCGGCAGACGTGATCCCCGGTGGGCGGGGGAGATTGGCGGCGGTCATGGTGCTATCGCTCCCTGAGCCACTTCTGCCATATCGCCCACTCCTTGTTCGGCACGATCGGCCTACGGAGAGGGCGCTCCATCTGCTCGCTGTTGAGCACGACCCCGCAGTGGTTGCACGCGCCATTCGTGCCGTCCTCTGTGTGCCGCCTGACGGCGTTCTCTCCGCACTTCGGGCATGCCAGGAACATGTCAACTCCGTTGTTCCTCATGGAGCTCCATTCCGCGGCTGCGTCGCCGCTGATTCATGCTCGCGCACGTCGCCCCACGTCCGCCCCGCCTGGACATTCTGGACGGTGCCGCGGGCGATCCCCAGTCGGCGGGCAAGCGCTGCCTGTGACTCGGTGGAGCGTCGGATCTCCATCACGAGGGCAGCCGTCAAGGGGCTTGTGCGCCTCGCTGCGCGCTGCCGCTGTAGCCGTACCATCTCGGCGTAGCCCTCGCGGTCGATGGCGTCTGAGGCGGTCGCTACCGCGTGCAGGCGCTTCCATGTCCGGCCTGTGCGCACGTCTCGGATCGTGGCCCGCGACACCCCGTGCACCTCGGCGACGAACCGATCGGTGTGCGGGGATGCGAGGATGGCGAGCACCGCGGTTTCGGTGAGCTTTGGCATGGGTGGTAGGGTTGCACATGTGCTTGTCCATGTGCAAGTATCTGGGTGAAAGCGAGGCTGTGATGGAGTACCTGACAGACGACGAGCGGCAGGTTGTGAAGCGTGCAGAGATGTTCGCCAAAGGTGACGAATGCCCGGCCGCAACCATGGCGGCAGATGACTGCCTGTTGCTGGCTCAACGGCTGGACGAGGCGAGGGTGATGAGCGATGTGCTGGAAGCCAAGATCACCGCGCTTCGTGAGTTGGCCTGCGACAACGCCTCATACGGAGATCGCCCGCGCGACGACATGGACGGCGAGGATCGGGCGGCGTGGCTTGAGCGCCATGACGTGGCCGACGAGATCGCAGACGACATGCTCAAGATCATCGACGGCAAGCCATGACCCGCCTACGCCTCGACATCCACGGCAACGAGCGCCCGTGCAACCTCA
>JABGQA010000020.1:1653-4064 GCA_018644665.1 Candidatus Poribacteria bacterium | reverse complement strand
GGCTTCGAGATCCTGGAGCGGAAGGCGGCAAACGACCGGGTGTTTCGGTGGTTCGACCTGGACGCGTTGCTGACGCTCACGGGCAAGACGGAGGAGTCGCTGAGTGGCGGGGCGGACAAGACCGATGAGGGGAAGGGCGAGGAGGATTCGGAACACGCCTCCTGAGCCGGGTCGGTTCTCTTGGTCCTCCGTCTACCCCCGGCGCCGCTTCACCCGAGGACGGTAGTGCGTCTCGGACCACTTGATGAGGTCTGAGAGCTGGATGAGGTACACGCCCCTGCCGGGCCCACGGGCTTCCAGTCGCACGGGCACCTCCCGCTCCGTGTTTGCGCCTTGCTGCACGTGGGTGTGGAACGTCGATGGGCGTATGCCGAGGAACGCGGCGGCCTCCCTCGTCGTGAGCGTGTCCGGGGAACGATCGTCCAGGCAGCACTGCCTTATCACGATCCCTATCCACGCGATGCCGATGCTGATGATCATCATCGGACTGTGAAGGTCCTCGGAGCGGCCCAAGAACGCCATGCTGCTCCGCACGACCCGGCCCACACACTTCCGACGTGACTCGACCCTTTCCGGGAGGAACACATCGTCTCGAAGCCACAACGCCATGGCTTCGGTCGCGGGCATATGCGGTTGTTCCCCGGCTGAGGGGCTCCGGCCCAGTTCTCTGCACAGGATGTCCGACCAGGGGTACGCTCCCGCCAGCGTTATGTAGTCGCCGACGATCTTCTTCAGGTAGAGGTGTGTATCCTTCAGCCTCGCGGGAAGGAACGCCTCCCGCACGAGCGTGCTCATGCAGCCCTGGACAAGCTCCCCATGGGCCTGCCCGAAGAACGCCTCCACGGCGTCTTGACACGCCGCAACGGCTTGGTCGGTGGAGTCCGTGTTCCGAGCCCACTCCAAGAACGCCTCCAAGGCCTCCCACGCGGGTTCGTTGTGGGCGCAGTGCGGCAATGCCGACGCGGCTATCCCGCACACCCGTAGGCTGAAGTCTTCCCACTCCTGCCTCGCGCGCTTGGTGGTATGCAGGACCCGCAACGTCTCGTAGGTGAAGGCGGGCTTGTCGCGTCCGACGGATCTCACGATACCGGCGTGCGCCTGCGCCAGCCATGGGTACATCTCCACCAACCGTGGCAGCACGGCGTCCTCCGCAATCGCTGCCTGTATCGGCCCGACGAGCCTATCGACGAAGACCTCGAGAGGGCTCGTCCCGCTCGTCCCGCTCGTCCCAGCCGCTTTGTCCACCACCTCCGGATCCGCTACCAGACGCGGATAGTTGGCCAGGATGAGCGTGACACCCGTAGCGACCGTCGGCGGGATCCTAGTCGGCGGGATCCTAGAAGGGGCAGCCGAGGGGACATCGGTGGTTTTCTTTGCCGTTGGCACGGTCGGAGTCTCCCGTCGGAGAGGGTTCTGGCGGCGCGCTTGCGCTGCGCTACGTTGCCTCTCCGGTGGTCCTGTACGCGCAATGGCGGCTCAATGGAGGCGCCCGAAATCGCGTGGAAGTAACCCTTGCGTGAGGCGCTCCCGTTGAGGCATACTGACACTACCGCATCATACGATATAGATGCAAGTGCGGTACTGGCCACTCCGAGAGGCGGAAACGCCGGGGAGCCGGGCGAAGGCCGTGACCGGTAATGACTTGGACGTAGCCTGAAACAGGGCAAAAAGAAGGGCGGTCACTAGGACCGCCATTCACAAGTAGTCACACGATGGGTCGTCGAAACTGGAACTTTCGACGTCACCGGGAGCAGGTTGTGCTCACGGCTCGTGCTGATTTGAGGATAAGCCACGCCGCATCGGCGGTCAAGGCTGAAACACCGGCGAGTAGGAAACGGGGGCCGAGGCGTGCCCGGACCCCGCTGGCTTCGCGCGCGCTCGCGGCAATCACCGCCCGCTTAGCGGGCGACAACCCGAGGGCGGTCGGGTGTCTCTAGCACTCGGCTGCCCTGCAGTTCATTCACGTCGCGGAGGACACCGCGCGTGGTCGGCGAACGCTTCGAATCGCATGGATTCACCGATCCTATAGTACGCGCCTGGGAGACCGGGCGTCGTCAGGAGATCGCTATGGCAGCGCAGCCTCAACCTGAGGGGCAACCTTCACCCAGACCCGTCCACTCTATCCGGTACATGCACGGAGCCCGCTTTCTTCGCGCGACGATCGCGGAGCGTCACGGACGCGCGGTGGCGAAGTCGGCGACGTCGATGCTCTGGTCCCTCCTCCTAACCTGCGACGCGATGCCCGGTGTCATGAACCGGCTCCGCGGCGGTGGGTGGGTGCGGTTCTGGACGTCGCAGCTTGTAGAACTGTCCGGGGAGGCCGAGCGCACGCAGCGTCGGCTTCGCTCGGTCTTGCGGGAAGTCGGCGCGCTCGAGGAGCGCCACCTGACTTCCGGGCAGATCGCGATGCG
>JABGQA010000020.1:0-1553 GCA_018644665.1 Candidatus Poribacteria bacterium | reverse complement strand
GGACCACCGTGCGCCACCCCTCTTGCTCCCGAGGCGGACGGGACGCCGGCGTCGTTCTCGAAGATCGAGGGGTGGGAGTCGGATCAGCTGCGGGGCGTGAAGCTCGTCCGGTTGGGCGACGGCGTGCCGGGTCGACGTCTCCTGAAAGCGTGTCGGGCGATCCTGACGCCCAAGCTGTCGTGGGAGGACATCCACGACGTATGCAGCCGGCTACTCGTCGCTTCGTCGACGCTCTCAAAGCCTACACGCGCCAGGGTAAGCGCCGCGGAGGGATGCAAGGCGATGGCGTGTATGCCCTACGACCTGCGGACGATCTACGAGTGCGACACGTGGATATGGGGTCCCACGCCCATTCCGGCAGCGCGGATTCGCTACGACGCGCTGCGCAAGGAACTCGCGGATCCCGGCTCTGGAGAGCCCTGCGCGCACTTCCACGACTGGTGGACGCGGCGACACTCCGGCGCGACTCCGGCGTCCCACGCGACTACGAAGCAACTCACTCTGTTCTAAGTAGGTAACCAGAACTTCTCCGACACGCCTGCAGTCTCTGCGCGTGGGTCATCAGCGCGCGTGCGACCAGCCCGATGGGGGGATCCTCGATCCAGAAACAGCACGATGTTCCATCCCCGCTATCGATCCTCCTCGCTGTTGGGTAGTTGCGCCTTCTCTTCGCGTGCGCCCGCCACGAGCCTGCGCATGGTCTCCTGACCCAGGGCCAGAATCACATCTAGGGGCAGTTGGCTCTCTGCCGTGCGGTCGAACAGCATGGAGGTGCTCGGCGGGAACTCCTCGTCTCCGCGCCAGAACACGAACGTGATCGGCAGACGCTGGAGGGCCGGGATCTCAACGGCCGTGTCGCCGTGCTCGACCTTCCGCCCCCCGAGTCGCGCCGCACCCCGCTCGATGGCCTCGGGCGAAACGGCCAGGATCTCCTCGAGCGACGTGAAGTCCGGCGAGTGGGCTCCTGCGGCGAAGAACAGCTTGCCGCCCTTCAGCTCCCTCGCAGCTACCAACTCGCCGGAAAGAGGAAGGTCAACGGCATTGAGCAGATAATGCACGGCGACGAAGCATAGCGCGGAAGCGGCTGACGCCTCTTCGCCATCTGGGTCTACATCCGCTCGACAGAGACGCCGCTCGGAGGGCGTCAGCAGGTATTCCGCACCCAGGATCCGCAACAGATAGGCCTCACCTTTCCACTCAGCCCCGCTTCGGCGGCAGACGTCCTCCGCATCCAGCTCGATCAGCTCTTCCCAGAAGCAGTCATCCACAGCAATCCGTCCTCGTGTTCCGGTGGTGGGTCCCCTGCTACAGGTGGCTTCCTACTCCGGCTTCGACCGGATAGATGTCGGCGTGTACATCGTGACAACACGGGCGTTCCAGACTGACATCTGCTGCCGCCTCGACAGCAGGATGGCACAGTCCGTCGACTTACGACCACCTACTTAGAAGAAGCGCGGAGCCACAGCGCTTGAGCGCGAAAGTAGACAGATGACCCGTGAACGACCGACGCGGGATACTCGCCAGACCGAGCTATGAGCGGACTACGCCCGCCG
>JABGQA010000149.1 GCA_018644665.1 Candidatus Poribacteria bacterium | reverse complement strand
TCATGTGTGGCAGCAATGTCACCGAGGGTTCGAATCCCTCTCTCTCCGCCACTCCACCCTACCGCTCGTTCGTGGCGCGCAGACCCGATATTCGCCACGTGGCCAACGGGCAGCGTGGACATCCGCCCTCGCACACTGGCCCGAACAGCTACGCGGTGACGCGCCACATAGGTAAGGATACAAGTGGGCGCGCTGCGCTGAATCGCCTACATGCCTGCGCTGTGTTGCGACGCTACGTCACGTCATCGTGCGACGGTCACCACCGGGAGACGCCATGGCCAGGCACTTCGAGCGCTCCTTCCGACTCAAGCCCTCCGCGACCGAACGCTGGGAAAGTCCGCGACCCAGGTATCTGCGCGTGATGCGGTTCTATGGCCGGGCGGCGCTAGCCATCGGCCCGCTGATCTTCCTGTTGTTCGTCCCGTTGGCCCTGTACGCGCCTGGTCTGGCGCTGATTCTCGGTGGCCTCAAGTACGTGGTGTCAGGTGTCCTGATCTGGCTGGTCCTTTCCGCACTCGCGGACATCGTCGAGGGTGTGCAGGACATCCGGGAGGCCGTTGGTGGCAAGGAGGACGGGGCCGGAGACGCGTAGCCGTCACCACCGCAGGCAGAAGCAAGAGAGGGCCGATCAGCGCAGAATCTGATCTGACAGAGTCAAGCGATCGCGAGAACTGAGGATATGCAGAGATTCCATTTCCGTAGCGGCGTTGCTGATGACACGGAGGCCATCTTCGAGGTCATGGTGAGGGCCTTCCACGTCGAAGAGAACTCCGATAGGTGGCATAGCTGGCACAAACTAGCAGTAAGGGACGCGGGACGTTTTCGTGTTCTGGAGGTCGAAGGGAGAGTTCTCGGCGTAGCGATCATCAAGCCCGAACGCTTGTGCGTCGGGAGCTGTGAAATCGTCAAAGCGGATGTCGGGGAAGTCTCTGTACTGCCTCAGTTTCAGGGCAAGGGCTACGGCAGCGCATTGATGCGCGACGTCATTCAGTGGATGCGCGACAACGACTGCGACATGTCCAGGTTGGGTGGTTCCGCCATCTTCTATCGCCGTTTCGGCTACGTCCCCTTTCCCAGGCGTTCAGTTGTATTCCCCATCGAGCCCGTCCACGCCGGGGCGGACATCGTCTCTGTAGAGGAGGTCTTCCGTCCCCCGGAAGGTCTGCCCGGCGAAGTCCGGCCCTATGACGCCAGCCGTGATGCGGTTCGCAAGGACGAGTTGCACCAACTGCTCCATAGGGGACGCAGCGGCTCCATCGTCCGGGACTTTCACCCGAACGCTAGGCTACCCAGCCGTCCCTCTTCTCCTGACCCGTTGCGGATAGTCTACGAAGCCGATGGCATCGTCGAAGGCTATCTGTCTGCAGGGGATGATGGCAGGTCGATAGGCGATGTCGCATTCAATCCCGCCTGCCCAGATGCGTTTGTGGGATTGATGAAACAGATTCTCCATGTTGCTGCGGAACGTGGCGTCGATTCTGCCACCTCTTGCCTTCCCTTCGATGCTTCCATTCTGCCCATACTCAGCGGGGCAAACATCGCTTTCACGTTGATTGAGCGTCAGGGCGGACGCGCATCGAACATGATTCAGATAGTCCAACTCGCGTCCCTGTTGAGCAAGATGGCGCCCGAATTGGAGTCGCGGTTGCGTTCCAGCAGTGTTGCAGACTGGCGCGGCGAGATCGAGGTCGGGTTTGAAAGCCAACGCGTCGGCTTGAGAGTTGGCAATGGATCTGTCACCACGAACGTGCCTCTTGGCGATGGCGCGTTTCGCATGCAGACGGACCAGGGAACCCTGATGAAACTCCTGCTGGGAATACTCTCCTTTGAGGAAGCCCCTACCGCTGACCGCGAGAGCATCCATCCGTCAGCGGCGGCCGTTCTGAGCGCATGGTTCCCCCGCCGACATACCGCAAGCGGCCCGTGGGGATAGTGGGGCAGGGGAATGGCGTCAGGAGTTTCGTTCCGCTCGATTAGGATGGTCCTGCCGCCACTCTGTGTGCTGCGACCAAGATCGATCCGGCTGTCTACACGCAATACCTGCTACGGTCGGTTGCGAACGTCGCGAGACCTTGGTTGATACACTCACTCCGGGCCCTGGTCTCTGTGCCATTGGGTAGTAGCTCCCACCACCGACGCTGGAGCCGCTCGCCAGAGGATTTGACCGGTGTGGGCCGTGCGTTCGCGCATCGGCACAGGTTGTCGTGCCCGAACCCTGTCAGCGCGCATACACGGACACGCAGTTACTACTCGTGGATGTGAACGGCTCCCGACTCCAGCCACCCCACCGCTCCTTCAAGTTCAGCCCGGCGATGCGCGCCATGAGATCGAGTTCGCTCGGCCAGGCGTACCGCTGAACCACCGGGTTCAGACTCACGCCTGTGGCAGAAAGCGTCACGTGGCTCTCGTCGATCATCTGGGTCGCCATGTCGTGCCGCAACACATCGAGCCGGACTTCATCGACCTGGATCGATTCCGCGTCCACGTATTGGTCGTTGCGCAGCCGGTAGAGGAATGCAGGAACATACGCCTCTATCACAAAGACGCCGTCCTCGGTGAGATGGGCGGCGACGTTCTCGAAGCAGCGCACCTGGTCGTCCTGCGTGAGCAGGTTGAAGAACGTGTTGAACACGACGTATATCAGCCCATAGCTGCCCGGAACTGGCACATCGGCGAAGTCGCCGATTGTGACCGAAAGCTGATCGCCGCCTGGCTTGTCCCGTAGATGATCGACCATCGCCGGGGAAATATCGATTCCATCCACATCGATTCCGCGAGCAGTGAGAGGCAAGGCGATCCGACCCGTGCCGATGCCGAACTCCAAGGCGGGGCCCGCCTGCGCCAACGGCGCGAGGAACGTAACGGCCGCACTCTCGTCGCCGCGTACGGAGTCGTCGTAAGCCCGGGCCGCGCGCTCGTCGAAGCTCATGGATGGCTCGTAACTCTTCATGTGCTGGTAGGGACCTCCTCGAATCTGCTGACGGCGCGTCGACCGTCTCGCGAACCGGCCGCTTTGGGACGCCGGAGTAGCGTTGGCGCTGATTCCGCCTATACAGCGGCGCGGATGCATTCAGGCGCCCGGGCATAAGCCTCCGGCGACTCCTGCGCAGATTGGCGAACGACGACCCGGTCGGCAGCGCGGTCCCCACAGGCCGAGTGGTACCAACATCGTCCTGCGCCACTGGTCCGGCTCGGCGCGCTCGTTCTATGTCGTCGCGCCTGGCACGGCTAGACATCCCGTGTCGCAGCGACGTCACGGGGCTTTGCGGCCCTCTCTCCCTCCGCGGCCCTTCATCCATCGTCCGCGGTCGGCGCGTGCTCTGCGGAGGCCGCAGTTGGCGCCGGAACAGACCGTGATCTGGATGTGTGCCGGCGACCGGAACGGGCTACACTACCCGCGAGATCGCGAGACCAATGCGGAGGCGCCGATGCCCGACCTACCGACACGCCGCATGGGCAAGACCGAGATGAGCCCGCGCTCCCTCGCTCTGGGCGCGGCCTGGCTTAACCGTCAGCCACGGAACGAGGCGGTGGGCGCGATACGCCGCGCGCTGGAGCTAGGCATCGACTACATCGACACCTACCCCGGTCACAACGAGCAATACTGGGGCGAGGCGCTGTCGGGCGCTCCGCGAGACGACTACTACCTCCAGGCGAAGGTGGGCACGCACCCAGAGCGCCGGAAGGACTTCTCCGCCGAGACAGCGCGGTGGAGCGTCACCAACAGCCTGCGCGATCTGCGCGTCGACTACCTCGATGCCGTCCTGATACACGACCCCGACGATATGGACGACGTGCTCGGCTCCGGGCGCGCATTCGAGGAACTCCTCAAGATGCGCGACGAGGGCCTCGTGAAGCACCTCGGCCTCGGCGTGCGTCAACACGACTTCCACCGCCGCATCATCGAGACCGGCGAGGCGGGCGTCATCCTGACGTATCTCGACTACACGCTCCTCGACCGGTCCGTCGAGACCACGACATTCCCGCTCGCAGCGGAGCGCGACGTCGGGCTGATACTGGCGAGCCCGCTCGGCATGGGTCTTCTTACGGGCGTCGAGCCGGACCCCGAGACTGATCGGCGGAGGCACGGCGGCCGCGAATCGCCCGCACACGACATGTGGCGATGGTGCTGCGACCGCGACACGAACATCCGGCATCTGGCGATGCAGTTCTGCCTGGCGGCGCCGGTAGGCGGGATCGTCATGTTCGGCCCGGCGGACACGCGGCAGGTCGAGGAGGGCTACGAGGCGGCCACAACCGAGATCCCCGACGACATCTGGCGCGACTTCCGCGCGGAGTTCGGCGTTGGCGTCGACACAGCGGCCGCGTAAGCGCGACAAGACGGGACGCAAGGAGAGGAAGGCGGACGGTTGACGGGAGCCACTGCTGTCGTGCGCACGGCCGTGCGGGCCGGCGTTAGCGTATGCTTCGCGAATCCCGGCACGACAGAGCTCGACGTCGTGCGGGCGTTTGACGACACCCCAGGCGCGCGCGCGATCCTGTGCCTCTTTGAAGGCGTCTGCACCGGCGCGGCGGACGGCTACGCGCGCATGGCGGATGTCCCCGGCATGACGCTGCTGCATCTGGGCGCTGGGCTCGGCAATGGCGTCGCGAACCTGCACAACGCGCGTAAGGCTCGCAGTCGCGTTGTGAACATCGTGGGCGATCACGATGTCGACCACATCCCGCACAACTCGCCGCTGACATCGGACATCAAAGGTATCGCGCGGCCCGTCTCGGACTGGGTAAGGTCGGCCGAGACGGCCGAGGACGTCTCGGCGGACATGGCGGCCGCGATCGAGGCTGTCAGTGGCCCGGCGTGCGGTGTCGCCACACTCGTCGCGCCGGCGGACATACTGCGCAACGAGGGCGGCGTAGCGAGTGCCGTCTTGCGCGAGAACGGCCGGTCGCCTGTCTTCGGCGACGTGGACGCCGTCGTCGACGCGTTGCGCGTTGGGCCCGAAGTCGCCCTCGTCCTATCTGGGCGCGCGCTCACGGAAGACGGCCTGGTGGCCGGCGCGCGCGTCGCAGAAGCGACAGGGTGCGGGCTGATGCACGACGGCGCTTCACGGATCGAGCGGGGCGCGGGTTTACCGATCATCCACGGCTTTCCCGGCACGGCGGCTTCGGCAACCGAGCACATGGCTTCGGTCCGAACGGTCGTGCTCGCCGGCGCAGAGCCGCCGGTGACCTTCTTCAAGTGGCCGGGCGAACCGAGCTCGCGTCTCCCGGTGGGGGTCGAGGTCCTTACGCTCGCCACTCCCGTGCAAGATGTCGTCGCCGCCCTGCTGGCCGCTGCCGACGCGGTGGGCGCCGGCCCAACGGTCACACGGACCGTGGCGTTGGACGTGCCATCTCCCCCCACCGGCGAACTCAACGTCGAGTCGGCGGGACGCGCAATCGCCGCAGCGCTGCCGGAAGGCGCGATAGTCGCCAACGAGTCGATCACGTCGGGCGGCCCGTTCGGCTCGCACAGTCGCGCTTGCCCCAGGCACACGATGCTCTCCACTGGTGGGGGAAGCATAGGGTGGGCGCTGCCCCAGGCGACGGGCGCGGCTGTGGCCTGCCCGGATCGACCGGTGCTCGCGCTTTCTGGCGACGGCGGGGCGATGTACACCATACAGGCGCTCTGGACACAGGCTCGCGAGGGGCTTAACGTCACTAACATCATCTGGGCTAACCGCGAGTACGCGATACTTCGGGGCAGTCTTCGGCGGTTCGGCGTGGACCCCATCGAGGGAGCTTCCGCCTCGCTCACCGACTTGCGTTCGCCCGACATCGACTGGGTGCACCTCGCGCGATCGATGGGCGTCCCCGGCAGCCGACCCGAGACGGCGGAAGCAACGTACGATGCTGTCGCTCGCGCGATCTCCGAGCCCGGCCCCCATCTGATCGAGGTGGTCGTGTGATGGCGCGGCTACTCCGGTCGCCCTGGCTTGCCCGCGCGACAGCCCTCGTCCTGACCGCGCTAGTCTCCTCGGCCGCCGCGACGTCCACGGCGCCGCGGATCCCGCCGTACCTCCAGTTCCAAGACGTCGATCCCGAACTCGCGATCCGTGTACGCCAAACGAATGCGCGATGGTCGTTCTCCGAGGATTCGCCACGCGAGGCCCCGCTCGCGCCGCACGAGCGTCTGTGGGTCGTCGTCGGGGCCTCCCGACTGCTGCGCGTGCGATCCGAAGGCGAGGTGTCCATCGCGCGGGTGCACGTGGCCGCCAGCCTGTTGCGCGGCGCAGCGTTCCCAACGCGGTGGGCGACTGCGCCCACGGCGTCGTGGACGACGACTGCCGGCGGCCTGGTCGTACGCGCTGACGGCGAGGACACCGTGTTCGAGCTGCGGGCGACGGCGACGACGCGCGTCACCTGCCATGAGGTCGCGCCCACGCGAGACAATATCGCGTGGGAGCAGCTAGAACGCGCCCACGCCGACGACCCGACGGCGTTCACGGAGCGCCGGGCCCGCGACTGGGGTCTCCCGCCGCCCGAGGCTCCCTTGCCGTGGACCCTCGACGCCTCCGCCACCGCGGCCGAACGCCATTACCGCCGTGCGCAGTTCCTGCAGCGTGTGTTGTTCGCGCGTGACGGCGCCGGCGCCGCCTTCGTCCGCGAGGACGTGCCGTCGACGCCCGCCGCGGACATCTATCTCGCCGACGGCGCGTATGTGCGCGTGGCAGCCGGCGCCACAGCGGAGTTTGTCGCGCGTGGGCCGGCGCTTCTGAAGGTGCGTTCTCGCCTGGATCGGGACACGACTTGTGGAGACGAGCGCGCCGCATACGTGGTCGAAGTGTCCCAGGAGGACGTGCTGGACAGGCGGTTCTACCATCTGACGGCGCGGGACGATGGCGTCGTGGAACGGGCGCTCGGGCGCGTCCGAACGGCCACGTTGGTTGTGCCGCCGGGCGAGCGGCGCTATCGCGTGACCCCGGACGCCGATGTCCTCATCCGCGTCGACGCGTACCGGAAGAACGTCCACGCGGCCGACGCGATTACGCACGCAGAAGACATCGCGTACCACCTCCACGCCGCGTACGCCCTAGCTCACGAGGGCCTTGAGGTCGATCCGCTCGATGCCCGGGCGCGGTACGTGCGCGCGGCTTCCCTGATCCTCCTGGGTGAGCCGACGATGTCCGAGGGCGCATGGCTCCAGCTGTCGGAACAACAGCCCGACGTCCCCATGCGGGCGGCGGCGCTGCATCTGTTGGCGCGGATCCGATGGCATCGGCGCCGCTATGACGAGGCGTTGAGCATCGCGATCGACGCTCACGATACGATCGGCGCGAGCCCTACCGCCGCGACCACGGAGACGCTAGCCAGGTGCATCGCGTCGGTTCGCGCGGAGGCCCTTCGTGCGTTGGGTCGACACGCAGAGGCCGCTGCAGTTCTGATGCCCGCCACGTACGATCTTCACGCCGCCCGGGAGCGCGCGGCCGCCCTTGCGTGGGCGCGCGACGCGCGGGCCGTGGCCACGTACGATGACCTCATCGCGGGCGACCCGTACCACGCGGCGTCCCGCTCACGCCGGTGGCGCTTCTGGTGGGATGAGACCGGCTGGACGGCGCTTGCCCCGACGGTCAACCCGCTGGGTCGCGCACGCCGCGCGTTCGATCGGGTCGAGACGTCGTCCGAGGCGGGGCCTGGCGCGTTCCGCCTCATGCCCGTCGGCGAGCCGTTCTCGCTCTGGGCGCCCGACGGACGCGTTGAGCTTGTATGCGACTCGCGCGGGGATCGACCTTGGATTCTTGATCTTCGTGCGCAGGACGGTGGGGCCTTGTCCTTGCCCGTGCTGCGGCCAAGGGAGCGGTTCGCGCTGCGCGTCCCGCCGGGAGGCGGCGCGGTCACAGCGGTCGCGCCGCCGGATGCCGGCCCCGTGCGGCTGTTGGCGCGGGGAGGCGTCGGCGGCCCGACTGCGCCGGCGTGGGTCGAGCGGCGATACGTCGAGGCCCCCGCGCGGGCGAGCGTCGACTACGACTTCGACGTCCCCGCCGACACGTATCTGCGCATCCTCGCGCGGAGCGCGGGGCCGGCGGACATGACGCTGCACGCCGCCCTGGACGGGGCGCCACCGACTCCCATTCGCGTAGTGTTTACCACGGATACGCCCGGACCCGCGGAGTGTCGTCTACCCGTGCCCGCAGGGCGTCACCGACTGTCGTTCACCCGCGCCGACGGATCGCGGCAGCCGCTGATGCTTGCCCTCGCTGTCCGTGATGTCGTGGCCGCGTCGGCGCCGCTCGCCGAGGCCCTTGCCGAGGGTGCTGTGGCCGGGCCTCGCCCCGACGAGCCCAGTCGCCCCGCCGCCAATGAGGTGGACCAGGACATCCGGGACGCCTACCGGCTCCTCGTCACCGCGTTTGGCCGCGGCGACCTCGAAGCGGCAGCAGAGCGCGGAGCGGCGTTCTTGCTGGCCGGCGCGGTCCCAGAGCTGTGGCGCCTACAAGCGCGCTACGTCCTCGCGAACTGCGCGGCGAGGCTCAGCCGAACGGAGGACGCGCGCGCCGAGTACACGCGTCTTTGCCACCAGGCGGCCGGCGATGACCCCGCGCGCCGCGCGTTGCGCCGGCAGGTGGAATGGGAAATGGCCCGCCTCGACGCGCGGGACCGTCTCGCCCCGACCGAGCGGTCACCTGACGGTTACGCCGCGGCCGCCGAGTACAACCGCGGCTGGGTGGACTCGCCCCACCTCCGATGGCGGGAGGACATCCGCGATCAGTTTGACGTGTTCGATCTCGACTGGGCGCGCGCTACAAGCGACCGCATCGTCGCCACGACCGCTCTCCGCATCGCGGATGAGACCGGCGAGATCGCCGGGCCGCCGTACCACCGTCTGGTCGGCGCAGACGTGGTGACTGCACAGATCGAAGGCCCCACGATCGTCCGCGTGTACCTCCGCACGGCAGCGCCAACGTCGCCGCGCCCAGGCCACCGCGACGGGACCGACGTCATCGCATCCCTGAATGCTGGCGAACGGGCGCGATGGCGCATCGCTCCCGGAGCGACCCCCGCGTCCATCACGTTCGCCGATTGCGGCCACGTGTCCGCGGGACAACTCCGCGTTCGGTACGTGGACGTGCCATCGGGATCGCACACGCTCCGGCTGAAGGCGTATCGAGGGGCGGCAGCCGTACGCGTCTATACACTGCGACCCGGCCCCAACGCCATATGGCCGTCGTCCGAGCACGCCGCGTCGCTGCCCACGCATCACGGCGACACCGTCAGCCGGTACGACGCGCTAGTTCACGCGAAGACGGGCGCCGACGACAACCCGGTGTTGGCGCTACGGGCGAGCGTCGCCCTCAACGTCGAGCCGTCGCCGGAACTCACGCGCGCGGCGTCTGCCACCGACGCGGCCGGCGCCCAGTACCGCATGGCCGCCTGGTTCTACAACAACGCCCGCCGGTCAGAGGCGCAGGCCGCCGCGGACAACGCACTGGAGGCCATGTCCCCCGACCATCCGCTCTACGCGGACGCCTTGCTTCTGCTCGCGAGATGTCAGGACCCGGCCGTCGCCGTCGCGACGTATCGCCGGTACCTGGCCGCGCGCGACGACGACCCGGTCGCGCTCCACGAACTTGCCGCGGTCTATCGGGTGTTGGGCGACGGGGCGACCGACATTACAGAGCGCACCGGTCACTACGGTCGGGCGCTGAACGTCTACGAGCGGCTCAGGGCCTCGCACCCCGAACTGCGCGGCGTGGAGCGCGGACGCCTCGCGACGCTAGGCGCCACCGAGTGGCAGTCGATATATGCCGTTGAAGACGCTGCGGGCGCCGAGGCGGTCGATCTGACGCGGTACGACGACGACGAGGACGGGCCATGGCCGGGCGCCGGCGGCCTCGTTCTCTCGGAGGGTGAGGAACTGCGGTATGCGCTCGCCCTGGCTGAGCCGATCGGGCTCCGCGTGGAAGCAGCTGGCGCGCACGGTCCAGGGCCGGGATCGACGTCCTGGAGGCTGCGCCAAACCCCAACTGACTCTCTCGTAGCTGCGGTGGATGGCGTGATCGCGCGTGGCGTCCAGCGCATACCAGCGGGCAAGCACGTGTTGTCCCTCAGGCTGAGTGGCGCTGCATCGTCAGGCGAATGGGTGCGTGTCCTGGCGGACCGCAACCTGGACAACCGCTCGAGCCCGGCCGCCGAGGACGGTTGGTGGCCGGTCGCCCCAGTGTCCCGTGTGACCATGCAAGTAGCGACGCAGGCGTCTCCGGTAACGGTCGTAGTAAAGGGACCAACCCGACTGCGCGTCACCATGCGCGTGCTCGGCCCCGAGCGCGTCGTAGAGGAGGCAGTGCGCATCGCCGTGCGGACCCAGGGCGTCCCATCCATCCAGCATGACGTCGCTGTGTTACCTACCTACGATGAGTACCGCGCGGGACGCGCTACGGCGCCCAGAGCCGACGCGCCGGTGTCCGACGCAGTCCAGCACGGCGTTTCTCTGGGTGCAGATGGGCTGTCGAGCGTAGAGATCGCCCCGCAAGGACAGGACGTTCGCGTGCTAGTCAGGTTGCACGCCCGGGTCGCGCGCCTAGGGCGCGAGGCCGCTACGCCCGCCGCTCCGGTCGCTGTCAGCTGGCGCAAGCTCCCGCGCGTGCCCAAGGCACGTAGCGCAGTCACGCCTTCTCGGGAACGGTCCTGGCCGCCGCCGTCGGCGTTGGGGACGTTCGAGCTACGGCTCGGATATGGCCAGAGCATCCAGGAAGGCATTGACGAGCAGGAGTACCCACGCTACGGCGACGTGACGGCGCGGCATCGGCTCAAGCTCGGCGGATCGGTCTATCAGCGGGCGGGGGTCGGCGTGCGGAAGGCGGATGCGCTTACTTCGGTCGTGGGACTGGAGGAGGCGCTCGATGTTCCGCTCCCGGGCCGCGTGCGTCTCCTCGCACGCGCCGATCTCGACCTGCAGTCGGTCGACGGCGCTACCCGCCACACGGTGCGGGTGAGCGTGGAGGCGCGCAGATCCCATCGGCTTGCGCCCACTGTCCTGCATGTGACGCGCGTTAGGCTCGCGGCGCGCGCATTCTCCTTCGACGAGACCGAACGCCGCGCGCTCAGCGGCCTGGCCACCGACGTATTCTCGCTCTACGGTCTCCGACACGACCGCCAGTTGGGCCTGGAGAGCCTATTCTGGTTCGAGCCACATCTCGATGTCGTCCTGTACGGCCGCACACGGCTGCGCACGAACCGCGATCTCAACCCCGTGGAGCCGGACTACGCCTACGCCCGCGTGGGCGTGCGCAAGCTGTGGGCGGGCGGCTTCGACACGCACGCGTACTACCAGCTTCGTCGATGGTTCGCGGACACCGACCGCGCCAACGGGGCTTTCGAGAACCGCGTGTACCTCCGCCTGCAGTCCGGCGCCTGGCGGGGCGCGAGCTACGTGACCGCGCGCGCCATCGCGACGTACGCCTTCGAGGCCCGCGAGTGGCTCTTCCTGTCCGGCCTGACCTTCGCCTTGCCGTCGGGTCGCGGCCTCGGCGACTATCGCCCCGGGGCGATCGACTTCCGCGCCGCCAAGGAACGTCGCGCAAAATGGGCGCCTGACTCCCTATGGCCATGACGATCAAGCAACGCATCCTGCCGTCGGTGTCCGATTTCGACCGCCGCACGCAGATGCCGCTCGTGGACCTCGTCGCGCGCGAGACCGAACAGCGGCCCGACTACCGCCTGCCGGTCGATGGGCTGCCCGCCGACGCATACGAGACGGCGTCGATCCTCCGCAAACTGATGCTCGTCATCGAGGCCGGCGACCGTTCCCGCGCCTCGCTGGAGCGGAGTTTCCTCACCCTGAGCCGACAGGCGGCCGCGACGCGCGGCGACCGCGAACGGCGCGTCATGATCCTCGACTTTATAGACAGCCTAACGCCGGGCGACACCCGAAAGCGCTCACGGCGTCGCGGCGCGGCCCCGTACCTCGACCTCGATGTCGCTGATGAGCTGTACCGGAAGCGCGTGCTGCACGGCGCGCTGAAGCAGCGCATCGCCATGGCGGCGCTCGGGCGGATATGTCAGGACCTCCTCCGCGCCCTCTCGTACGAGGGCGTGGATGCCACGGCGATCGCACAACTGATCGAGGCGCTCGACATCGAGCAATTCATCATCGCGCGCGTCGACAGCGCCGTGCGTTGGCAGAACAAGGTCGCCGCCTTCGACGCTCTGGGACGCATCCTCCGGGCGACTCCACGCGACCTCGTCTTCGGCCTCACCGACCTCGGCACAAGTCGGCTGGTCGCCAGGTACGCGCTGGACGCGCGCGAGCACGCGTGGATACAGATCTCGGCGCTCCGTCTGCTCGTAGACCTCAGCCCCGACGACGCGCTCGACGCGTTCCGCAACCGCCTCGCCGACACCGAGGGTCCTCTGGACAATCTCTTCGTCAGAAAGGCCATCGTCGAGACCATCGGCGAGAGGTACGACGACGAACGGGGACAGCAACTGCTGTTGGACCTCGCGGACCGAGGCGACCCGAGCGAGTATGTAAGGATGTGCCTCGTCCGAGTGCTGGCGGCCAGCGGGACGAAGGACAGCCGCGCCCTGCTGCGCCGGTTCCTCACGGACACGGAGTTCGAGTCTTGCCCACAGGTGCGCGCGCAGGCAGTGATCGAGTGGGAGGGCATCGCTCGAAACGCCGCTGTGGCGGACGATGACGTCCTGCTGGCTCGCGGCGTCAGGATGCTTGCCTGGGCCGTCCTTGGCGCCGACGAGCCCAACGTCCAGCGCGTAGCAGCCGAGGAGTGCCTCGCCCTGTGCGAGTTCCGCAAGCAGATGACCGGTTCCGCCGCGATCGACGCATCCGCGGACGTCCTGCTGCGCGCGCTGGCGCAAACGGTCGCCGACGCGAACACCGATCTCCGGGTACGACGGTGGGCCGGCGCGGCTTGGGGCAGCATCCTCGCCCGGCGTCTGCCGGCTTGGGACGACTACGCGCCTGTGCTCTTCGCCAAGCTGTCCGAGCTGCGGGAGGGTAGGTCGCTCCGCCTCCGTCGCCGCGACCTGCCGATTGAGGAGGCCGCGTTGGGCCGTGTACTCGCGGAACTCTCGCGTGACAGCCTGGGACTTTACGCCACGGTCGGCCGCCGCCACGTGACGATCACGCGGGGCGACCGGATGCGACGCGCGCCATGGCGCATGCTCCATGAGCTGCGCCATCTCAGTCCCGACAAGCGACAGGGCTTCCCGCACACGGTCGGCCGTGTATACAGCGGGTGCATCCGTGCGCACAGCGGGATTCTCGGCGAACTCACGCGCACGAAGACGCCCGGCGAACGCTACCACATCGAGCCGGAAGACTCGTGGCGCCGGTACGTCCCGCTCGTGGACGACTACCTGTCCCTGTGCCGCTTCGACCTCGCCGGCAAGACCGTGCGGCTGTACAGCTCGACGGGAGTCACTGCCATATCCGGGCCGGCGCGATGGCTGGACCGTCTTAGGACCTTCGCCAAGCTGTCCTGGAACTACGCGCGCGTAGCGGACCTGCGCAACGCGCCGCCGCGAGAGCAGGGCGTGGGTGGCGTCCACGAGTACATCGCCGTGATGCGGGACGAGTACGGGATGGCGACGACATACACCGCCTATTCCTACGAACACGACGCCGACACGCGTACCCTACGCGACGTGTCCATAGAGGAGCCGATGGCGTACGGGTCGGCGTCGACGGCCACGGATGTCCGAGAACGCGAGTTGCTGACTTCAGATCCGGCGCCCGCCTAGCCGCGGTTTGGGGGTCGCCGGTGGGGCGCCGATGCGGTTCCTCGAATACATACACGTTCTTAGCGCGAACACGCTGCCGGAGTTAGCGCTGATAACGGCGATCGCCCTGAGCGCCTTCATGTGGCGGGCGATGACTAGGACACGTCAACTGCGCCGCGCCCGCGCGCGTATCCCGCTTGTCGTTGGTGGCTGGGGAACTCGCGGCAAGTCCGGCGTCGAGCGGCTGAAGGCCGGTCTGTTTCACGCTCTGGGGGCGGAGATCCTCGTCAAGACGACTGGCAACGAGGCGATGTTCATCCACTCGGTGCCAGACCAGAAGCCGATGGAGATCTTCCTGTTCCGCCCGTATGACAAGGCGACGATATGGGAGCAGCACTCGGTGACGACGCTCGCCGCGGATCTGGGCGTGCAGGTGCTGACGTGGGAGTGCATGGCGCTGAACCCACGCTATGTGCGCATACTCTCGAACGTGTGGATGCGTGACGACATGGTCACGATCACGAACACCTACCCCGACCACGAGGACATCCAAGGACCCGCGGGCGTGAACATACCGCAGGTCATGACGGAGTTCATCCCCCGGAACTCGGTGTGCTACACGGCCGAGGAGCAGATGCTCCCCATCCTGGAGGAGGGAGCCCGACTGAAGAACACGCAGCTCGAATCCGTTGGGTGGCGCGACGTGTTCTTCGTGACGGACGACGTCCTGCACCGGTTCCCGTACCAGGAACACCCGGCGAACATCGCTCTGATAGCCAAGCTCGGACAGAGGCTGGGCGTAGACTACGATTTCTCCGTGAAGGAGATGGCCGACAACGTCGTGCCGGACATTGGCGTGCTCAAGACATACCCGGTGGCGTACTACCTCGGGCGCAGGCTTGAGTTCACGCTGGGCAACTCCGCCAACGAACGTCGTGGGTTCATGAACAACTGGACGCGCACGGGGTTCGCGGGCCACGACGGGCGCGTCGACAGGGACGTGTGGATCACGACCTGCGTGAACAACCGCGCCGACCGAGTCTCGCGGTCGAAGGTGTTCGCGTCCATCCTGGTCGGGGACGCGCATGCCCACCGGCACTTCCTCATAGGCACGAACCTGTCAGGGCTCATCGGCTACACGCGCGACGCGCTGGCCGACCATCTCGCCGCGGTCTATGCCGTTCCCCCCGACGACGCGGCTCGCGCCGACGCCACGGTCGCGGAGGCGGCAGACGTGCGGCTCGTCGATCTACTCCACGACATGAAAGTCGAGGTCGTCGAGGCCGAGGATGTCGCCCGCAAGTTCGAGATGATGCTGACAGGCATTGGCGTGGCCCCCGACGCCATCCAGGCGATCAGCGAGAGCGCAGGCATCCCCCAACTGGCCGATGACGCGACGTGGAACGACGCGGAGATTGAGGTCGTCAAGCCGGCCAACGGCGAGGACACGCGGGCGGCGGCCTCGCTCGCGGAAACGCGCCAGCGCTTGGTCGCGGCAGGTGTCGGCGAGGAAATCGCCGCGGACACGGTCGCGTGGCTGGGTCGCTACCTGCGTACACTGAGCAGCGTCCGCACCCTACGCGCCTATGTCCGGGACACCCTCGGCGTTTCCCCCGGCCGCGCTGCCGTCGAGCAGGTGAACGAACGCGTCCGCGACTTCCTCAGCCGGGCCTTCATGCGTTCCCTGCACGCGATTGACAATGCCCACGCGACCGGCGATCAGATTGTCCACGAGATCGCGCGAAACACGCCGCCGGGGCACTGGGTGCGCATCATGGGCTGTCAGAACATCAAGGGAACCGGTCTCGACTTCGTCTACCGCTGGATCTCCTACGACAAGGTGCTCGAACGCGCAGCGGAACTCATGGCTCCGTCCGAGTCCGCGCGCCTCGACGCGATGCGCTGGTTCGCGCAATACAAGGAGTACGGTGTCATGGGCGCCCCGGCCGCGCTGGAGTCGCTCGTCCAGGCCGGGTCCGCGAGGCAGAACCAGGGCGCCGACGCGCGCGGCCAACTAGAAGCGGCCATCGCCCACGTGCGTGAGCAGATGACCGAGGCCGATAGATCGCTCGGAGAGTCGAGCGCGCGTGGCGCGGCGTCTCACGCCCTCGACATCATCGAGCAGGCCCTCGAGGCCAGGGACAGCCGCAAGCGTCGCGTCAAGGCCGATGGCGTTCTACGGGAACTCGTGCGCGAGCGCATATCTCACGCCCACGCCGAGGTGATTCTCCGGGACCTGACCAAGCGGCAGAAGGGCGGGTGGCTGGAGCGTGAGGTGCGGCGGCGCTTCACGCGCAAGCGAGCCGCCGTCGAGACCGAAGCCGAGGTATCCCGCGAGCCGCAGGCCGTGTGAGGCAGCCCGAGTGCAGGAACCGACAGACATCTCTCTGGGGCGTCCGCGCTGGCGAACCGCGATGGTCTTGGCTGTGGGCTGCGCCGCGTTGGCGGCGGCGCTGCTCTGGCCTCTGCGCGACTCGGAACGCCTCCTGTTGGATGCGCACTTCCGGCATCGTCGTCCCCATCTCGTCGATCCTCAGATCATGCTCGTGGTTGTGGATGACGCGTCCGTGCGCGCCCTCGGACGTCCGCCTTGGGAGGCCGGTGTGTACACTCGCCTTCTCGAGATCGTGATGGCCGGGAACCCGAAGTCGGTCGTGTGGATGCTGCCCGCCAAAGGAGAAGACGCGGAGGCAGCCGCAAGCATCGACGCGGAACTGTCGGCGTCCTTACAGAGCGCGCTGTTCCTCACGACGCATCTCGATGAGCACCCGTACGACCCTGCGCGCTCGGCGACGGTCCAGCTACACCCCGCGCTCGCGCGCCACGCGCTGGGTTCGGGAGTCGTGTCGGTAGCGACAGAGCGCGACGGCGTCGCCCGGTTCGCGCACGTCCGGTACAAGGCAGGCAGCGATGCCGGGCCGACGCTCGCCACGATCTTGGCGCAACGGCACGGCGCAGATCCCGCCGCCGCGCCCACGGACGCCGATGGCCGTTACGTCACAGGCTACGCCGGCCCGCCTGGCACGTTCCCGCGGCTCCCGGTGGCCCGTCTGCTGGACGGGGAACTTGATCCCGAGTTGCTCCGAGGCAAGGTGGCGATTGTCGCCCCGGCGGCCACCCAGCTCGAACGGCAGGTGATGACGCCGACATCGGCCCACGAGACGATGCCCGTGGCCGAGGTATTCGCCAATGCCCTGAACACGCATCTCGCCGGGCGCTATGTCTGGCGCGCGCCGCGCCTGCTGCTGCTGCTGTCGGCGAGTCTGTACGGCGTGCTCGTGGGAGGACTGTTCCTGCGCATCGGCGCCGGCCGGGCTTCCGGGGCGACGCTTGTTCTTCTGGTCGGCGCCCCGGCCGTCTCTCACGTCCTCTTCGCGTACGCCGATGTCTGGTTCGACACGCGACCCACGCTGGCCGCGACGCTGTTCGGCCTCGCGACGACGATCGCCGTGGACCTACGCCGTCTCACTTCCCAGCTTTCGGACGCGGCCCGGGGACTGTCCGAGGGGTCGCTCGGGCTGCACCAACGCGCGGAGCGAGCCGCGACGGACGACGCGTTCTGGCGAGAACTCGCCCAATCCGCGGGCATGTTCCTCAATGTCGACGGTATGACGTTTCTCGAGCGCGAGCATGACACCGACCGCCTGAAGGTGGCGCACGCGCGCCCCGACGGCGGTGGCGGCCCGCCCGTCGATCCGAGGTACACGCGTACGCATCGCCACATCATCCATGTCGCCCAGGGGTCACCCGCGTTGGTGCAGGACTTCGCGTCGACCGCGGGCGTGGACACCTACCTCGTCCCGCTGATGAGCTTCGGTCGGCTCGTCGGGGTCTGGGCGCTGCACAAGCAGGACGCGCGCGCCTACTTCGACGAACGAGAGGATTCCATCTCCTACCTCGCCGAGCACATCACGGGAGAACTCGCGCGCCGCGGCGCGATACAGCGCACGCGCGCCGAGACTTCCCCTGTTGCGAGAGTTGCGGCGGCGCTCGCGAAGCGCCGGCGTGGACCGGGTTTGCGAGAGCTGGTCCGCTCCGTGACGGAGGAGCGATCGCGGATCGGCACGGTCATGAACAGCATCGGGGACGGGGTCGTGTTCTACGATCTCCTCGGCAGATCGCTCCTGTACAATGACCAGGCCCTGGACATAGCGGCGCAGCTCGAGGGCGAAGCGGATATCCGGCGTCTACACGACGCCATGTACGCGGTCGTGGCCACTGCGAACCGAGCGAACAACGCCGAGGAGAACCGCGAGCTCGCGCACGACATCATCGAGAACGTCCTCGTGCGGGGTCGCAACGCCGGCTTCCTCGTCGAGGTCGGCGACGAGAGGAAGCGGTACTACCAGATCGCCGTCACAGCCGTCCGCCGGGCCGGCGAGGGAGCCGACGCTGCCATCATTGGCATCGCGTGCGTCCTGAGCGACGTGTCCATATACGAGCAGATCACCGAGTATAAGGACGTCATGGGCGCGATCGAGTCGCGCGGGCGCAACTACCTGACCCCTATCCGCGGCTTCGCCCCCATCCTGCTGGCAACCGACCTCACCGATCAGCAGCGGCAGATGGTGGACGCCATCCAACGCAACGCCGACGACCTCGCCGCGACCCTGGACGAGTTCAGGAATCACACGGAACTGCACACGGGTCCGACGCGCGCCCACGAGCTGCTGGATCTTGGCGAGGGTCGTGTGCCCATCGACCTGATGGAGATGGCTCGCGAGATCGCCGCGTGGAAGTTGCAGAACGGGGTTAACGTCGTCGTCGTCCACCGGGACGAGCTAGTTGAGCGCGTCTGGGGCGTGCGGAGCCTTGTCGAAGCGGTCATCGTGGCCCTCGTAGACATGCTCTGGGAGCATCTTCCGGCGGACTCCGAAGTACGCCTCAGCGTCGAGTGGGCCACCGCGAAAACGGTGAGCGTCGATGTGTACGAGGAGGGCTACGGCGTCCCACAGGACGCGCTCGATGCGACCATCCGCGAGTTGTCGGAGGACGGTGACGGCCCCGTCGAGATCAGCCTCGGCGACCTGAACGCCCTCACGCTCCAGCAGATCCGGCACGTCGTGACGAACGTCCACGGCGGTGAGATCAGCTGCGAGAGCCATCTGGGACGTGGGATGAAGTTCTCGATGTCGTTGCGCACGATCCTGTAGGGTGGGGAGCGGCCGAGCATGAATCCGACCGCGCTCGCTGCCGGAATCCTGCCCCTGGCCATCTTCCCCGAGAACGGTCTCGCGCATTCCGCCCTGCCGCCTATCTTCGTCGGCCTGATCCTCATTACGTTCTTCGCCGAGGCCTACGGCTGGGTGTATACCGGCCTGATCATCCCGGGGTACATGGCTCCAGTGTGGATCGTGCACCCGTGGGCCGGCTGCGTGGTCGTGTTTGAGTGCGTGCTAACGTACCTGATCGTGCGGGCCATGTCGGACCACCTGTCCCGCCTCGGCCTGTGGGACGACTTCTTCGGTCGCGACAGGTTCTTCGCGATGGTGCTCGTCAGCATCGGCGTGCGGCTCATATGCGAGGCGTGGTTCTTCCCGATCGTCGGTGAGGCGGCGGTGAGGACCTTCGGCGTCACGTTCGACTATCACAACCGCCTGCACAGCGTTGGCTTCGTCGTAGTGCCGCTCCTCGCGAACGTGTTCTGGAAACCTGGTCTCAGGCGGGGGTTCCTGCCCGCGGCGTTCCTGATGACTGCGACGTACCTGGTCGTCCGCTACGTGCTGATCCCGTACACGAACTATTCCGTCGCCCGCTTCGACCTGCTCTACGAGGATGTAGCGCGCGGCCTCGATTCCGGCCCGAAGGTGTACATCGTGCTGGTCGTCGGCGCGTGGATGGCGTCGCGCGTGAACCTCAAGTACGGCTGGGATATGGGCGGCATCCTTGTCCCGACGCTGCTCATGCTCGCCTGGACTACTCCGACGAAGATCGTGGCCACCGCTGGCGAGGCGACTCTGGTCGCCGCCGTGGCGCGGTACATCCTCGGAAGCCGCTTCCTGGAATCCACGACTATCGAGGGGCCGCGGCGGACGCTTCTGGTGTTCAGCGTGGGGATGGTGATTAAGTTCATCGTCGGACATATGACCGCCATACCGGGCCTGGGCTTCAAGGCCACCGACATGTACGGGTTCGGTTACATGTTGCCGACGCTCCTGGCGGACAAGATCCTCACGAAGAACAGCCTCGGCATCGTGCTGATCCCGGTGCTCCGCACATCGCTGATCGGCTTCGCCATCGCGAACGGCGTCGGCTACGGCCTCTACGTCGCCTCGGACTATCTCGCAACCAGCGCGGCGACCCACGACGACGCCCCGCACATCGAGGTGCGCGACGCCCCGTTGGCGGACGTGCTCACTCTCGATCGCGCGCGCATCCTGCCCGCGGAGGCGCGGAACACGTACGACACGCCGCTGGCGCGCGAACTGTCTGGCTTCCGGCAAGCGTTCGCGACCATCCGAGACCGCGACGAGGCCCACTACCCAGAAGCGTTGGACACGTTGGCCGATCTCGACATGCACGCTGTCCGCGTTCGTGACGCCGAAGCCGGCATCACGTCCATCTACATGCGGGAGACCGGAGCGCGTGCCATACGCTCCGCCGCCGGAGCTGACCGGGAGTTTGGCGCGGATCGCCGAGGCCTGCACGGACGGGGAATCTACGTCGTCAACGAGGCCCCGCGCGCCGACATTGTCATAGAAGTTCCGAGGCCTCGGGCCGAGTGGAAGACTCTCGACGCTGCTGCCGCACTCTACACGCGGCTGGGCGCTCGAGCGCTCATCGTCGCCGGGGCGCACGCACGCGCGAGTCGAGACGCGTCCGCAGATGTCCTGCGCGAGCCAGGCACGCTCTACCATGAAGCACACCGCGCGGTCCTAGACTCGACCGTGATCCAGGTGCGGGGCTCGAACGAAGACGAGTCAGAGCTGTGGGTCAAGCGGTCGCTGCCCGGCGAGGGACTGGACCTCCGGGAACTCCGCGACGTCATCGGCGAGTTCCGCCTCACATGGGAGGAGACCGGCGTCGAGGACATCCAGCGGCGCGATAGCCGCGGCAGCTTCGCGACCCTTTCGCTGTCGCGGGCGGCCCGACGCAGGGCCGTCGTGTGGGGCTCCGGCGCTCGCGCCGTGCGTGTCGACACGACTCTACGGCCTGCGGACACGCTCATCGAGCACTTTCGGTCGACACCCGAGATCCTCGCTCCCCGCGGCTCCGAGCTGTACCGTCCTCCCACGATGCCGGAGTTGCTCTACTTCGACGAAGCGGTCATCACGCCGCTCCTTGCTTACGCGCGAGCCTGGCGTCCGGGTCACCCGTTGGGTGAACTCGATTCCATCGCTGTCGCCGCAGCACGGTTCCGCTACGAGCTCGCCGTTTACGAGGTTGACGACGCCCATTTCGTAGTCCTGGCTGAGGACATGGCAGCCGGCGGTGGCCGTCGGTATTGGGGCACGTACGCCTTCCGCGCGGGCCAGGCCGAGCCCGTCATCGTCGAGATACCGCATCCTGTCGGCGAGTTCGGGACGCTCGACATGGGCATCCGGCTTTCGCAGGACCTCTCGGCACGAGCGCTATTCATCGCAGGCGCACACAGGGCCGCGAACCGCGACGGCTCGACCGACTGGACGGACGGCGAAAACACCCGGTCCGTGTTCCACCTAGCGCACCAGATCGTGGTTCGGGACTCGGCTGGGCTCGGTGATCCGCTGGTCGCGCAGATCCGCGGCTTCCGCCCGAAGGACCGCGAATGGCAGACGCCAGTGGGCGAGGTCGCGCTGGAGATCGCCGCGACCCGGAGCGACATCGTCATCAGTCTCGGCGTCGAGACGCCGTCGCGCGCGGTGACGCCTCCACAGGCCCTGGAGCTGGAAACGGCCCTCGCCGGCCTGGGCCACACCGTCGACTACTTCGATGGCGGCCCTCAGCACATGGCCTTCGCCGCCCGCGACAACCTCCAGCTTCGCCACATGACCGGCCATGATACGGGGACGTTCGCGCACGTTTGGGTTTCGGACGACATCCGCTCGCGCTACAGACAGGCGACAGTGTCCGAAAGCCTACGCGACCTGACGGTTCAGCTCGCCATACCGAGCGCAACCACCGACATCGTCACCTGGCTCATGGACCGCCCGACGGGTGGGTCCCCCGGCGACAGCACATCGGACGCGGCGTTTGCCCACGAGTTCCTTCGCCTCGCCCGTGCGTACAAGTCGCTCGGTAACGCTGCGGCCATCGCCGAACTCCTCGATCTTGCAGAGGAGGCAGCGGTCGATCTGTCGCTCGTGATCGACCCAACGTCCGGGCATGCGTACCTCGCGGCGTGGGGGCGGGGTGGCGTCGCCTTCCGCACGACGGGTGAGCGCGCGAGCGGCGACGCTTCGCCGCGTCGTTCCGAGCCGCGGGATGCCAGCGCGTTCCGCGAATACGCCAGAGGCGGCACAGAGGCCCTGATTATCGGGCCGCCGCCGGGGACGTGAGCTAGGGACGGCCGAGGCCGTCGATGACGGCGCACAAGCCGGCGAAGGCGTCGTCGTCCGCCTTGAGCAAATCGCGCGCTTCGCGCGACAGCTCCACATGGATGAACGTGTCGTCTGTCCTGCGGCGGATGTGTCGGCCCTGCACGTTTGTCGTCCCACCGAGGGTGTGGGCGTCCCGACCGTACACGACGACCGCGTCGGCGCCGAGTATGTCGGCAAAGCCGGCGACCACCTGGAGCACGATGTCGGGCTTGTTGCGGCTGTCGCGTCCGTCGCTGACGACCGCGTGCGCGGCCTCGGGCAGCTCCTCGTGGCCCGACCGCGCGTAGCCGTGGATCTGCACCACCACAGCCTCCGACCACCGTTCGCACGCGGCCTCAGTGACCGCGTGGAAGTACGACCGCTCCGAGTGCGCCACGTCGGCGTCGTCGGAAACATAGCGCTGCGCCGTGTTGAGGAATAGCGCCTGAGCCCCGGTCGCGGCGAACAAACGCGTCAGGAGCGCGCCCGTGGTGGCGTCGTAGAACGCGTGCGGAGCCTGTAGCACGACCGGGCGAGCCGCAGGTTGGCCGGGCGTCAACGGCCGGAATACATACAGACCGCCCCCGCTCGTGTCCCCCTCACGCTCTCGCAGTGCAACGAACTCCTCGCCTCCCGCCGCGATCTGGTCGACGGCGTAGCCGAGTTGGTCGGCCTCGCCGAGCGCGCCGTCGTCGTCCCCGCGCAGCAACCGGCGGGCGACGTCTTTCATCTGCGCGAACTCCGCGGCCGTCGGCGCGACGTACTCCTCTGACCGAAGCTCGCGCGCAAGGCGTCGCAAGGCGGGCCCCGCGTCGGCGATCCCGTGCGTGCCGACAAGCGCCGCTACGAGCAAGCAGACCATTAGTCGCCTCCTGCGTCGGTCGATACGCGCCACGTCCGCACGCGGTCGCGCTCAGCCTGTTCGGTCATCATGAAGAACCGTACGGCAGCCGTCCCCCGGTCTAGTATCTCGACCCGCACGATATGTCGGCCAGGCGGCATGTCCTCGCGGAGCGTCAGTAGACACGTGCGCGGTACTCCTGGCGCGTAACGCGCCCCGTCCATGACGATGTTGCTGGATGACTCGGCAGCGACATGGTACTCGCGCGCCAGCGCCGTATGCGCCCGGGCCGGCCCACCAACCGGCGGGCGCTCGACGACGGCGCGCACCCACACGTCCGCGACGGGGCGATCCGCGGAGCCGATGGGCGTGACGACGATGTTCAGTGTCACGGGCTCCTCGGTGGCCTTTGGCACGGACACGAGCATCGCCCTGCCCGGCTCCGGCATGTGCACCGTGCGCAAGCGTAGCGTCCGACTGTGCGCGACGCTGACGGTCGCCTGGTCAATGTACGCGACGCGGCCCGTCCCGAGCGACTCCTCCTCGGCCTCAATGCGAAGCACGTGGCGCCCAGGCGCGATGCCCGACGCGAGCAGACGCCCGATCCCGGTGACCGGCGCGTGCGTCGCGAGTGGCCTTCCGTCCAGCAGCAGTGCGATCTGCGGCGCCGTCCCCTCGGACTGCGGCCCGAGGCCGTACAGCAGTCGCACCGTGGTTGGGACATCACTGTCGGGCGCGTCGTGGTTCACGACATCGATCAGGACGTCCTTGTTGAACGGAGCGGCCGCGTAGGTCGTTGGCGATGCCGGCGCGTTGGACGCGTCCGCGGAGAACTCCAGCACTCGGAGAGTCGTTGGCGTGTCCTCCGGCGTGAGGGCGACGCCGACAGCGGAGCGCGGCGACATCTGCCCAACGGTGGGCCGCCGCACATACGGCCGCGCCACCCGAAACCGCACGGCGCCGGCGCCGCCGTCTACAGCGAGTTCGGTCCAGTCGCTCTTCGACGTAGGCGCGACCGTGTTGACGCCGCCGCCGCTGGGGTCGACGGCCCGGGGCACGCTATATGTCGCCGTCGTGTCATCCCCACGCGCGTGGGCGCGGATGTACACGGGGCGCTCGGGCGACACGGACATGTGCGTCGCTCCGGCTGGCGGCCGCACGTACCGAACGGACGTGGGGCTCAGCCGTTCGTGGCCCGACGCCTGCGGATCGACGCCAGGCGCGACCGTGAACGTCCCGCCGCCAAGTTCCCCGCCGCGCGCGTCGGAGAATCCGTATGCAATGCGGGCGGCCCGCCCATCTGCCGACGTGTCCGCTGGCGCGCGAGCAGTCAGCCTCACCGTCAGCGGAGCCCCATCGTCGTTAGGGAGGGAGACGTTGGCGGTGGCGCCCGCCGCTACGCGCTGGTAAGCCTGCGTCACAGTGCGGGGAGATATCGGCGCCCAGCCACCGGCGAGCGCGGGCCGAGGCCAACCCCGCCCCGGGTCCATCGAGGCGGGGTCCGACACCGCGAGCTGAAGCGCGGCCGCATGTGCGCCGGGGTTACGCACCGTCACCGTCAGAGGGCCGCGTTCGACGCGCACGCGAGCCGCCCCATTTCCACCCACAGCTTTGCGGCGGGTGGCTCCCGTCGCGGTCAACTGCTCGACCTCTACCGCGTTGTCGGCGTCGGCCATCAGCCACCCCGGGCCGACTAGGTTGACGACCATCTCGCCGCCGGGCGCGATGATGTCCGGCGTGCCGTCGCTGACAAAGAGGCGCAGCCACCCCTCGTCCGCACCGGCCAACCGGATGTCGATGGCGTACTCCCCAGGCGCCAGATCCACGCCCAATGGAATCTGGAACGTGCCCAGCGGCTGGAGCCCCTCCCCCGAGCCGGAGGACGGTACGAATACGGTCTCGCGCGCGGGGTCGCCTTGGGGGCGGAACACGTACCGACGCGTCGTAGCCGTACGGCCGAGCGACGCGATGGGGTCGGGGGCCGTTCCACCTGTCCTCCGCAGCGTGACGTCGAGAGTCGGTGGGGAGCCTTCCCTCGGCCGGACATGACCCGCGACATTGACCGACACCGCGTCGGCGGCCGGCTTACGGACGTGGTACGTGGCGGCGCCATCGGCCGGGAGCACGTCGTACGATCGTCGCATCCACGCCCGCGACGCCGCGACCTCCGCGACGTGGGTGACGAACAGGGCGGCGTCGGTATCCCACGGATCGATGTCGATGCTGACCGAGGGGCTCCCCGCCGGCACGCCGTACACCGGTACCACGCCGGCCGCCTCCGCCACCGGTTGCGACATGTGGGTCACGCCGTTCACCGAGAGAGTGAGCGTTGCGGGCCGTGACGAACTGCGCGAGTACGCTACCCGCACGTCGCCCGCGAGGTCGTGGGTCGCCAACTCGACGGCGGCGCCCCGTGAAACGGCGTGGAACGCCGACCCGATGGAGTATGCCGTTCGCCGCGCGTGCAGGCCGACGGGCTCTAGCGCGATCGCGCGAGCGAGCGTAGCTTCCGGCCGTAGCGTCGCCCACTTCCACACTGGTGCGGCTTCGCGATTCGACTCGGCCGTACGCGCCAACAGGCGGGGTGTGACCACAGAAACGACGTCCCCGTCGTGGTACAGCCGCTCGGCGTTGAGCGGTGGAGTAGTTTCCCACGCGGAGACGCGGTCTATCAGAGCGTCGATGTCGCGCGCACCCTCGTCGGGAGGCGCGATGTACGATGTGGACGGAAGGTCCGCCGTCAATCTGGCGAACCGCAGCAGAGAGCGGCCGGAGTCCGTCCATACGCGCAGGAAGCCCGTCGCGCGCACGCGGATGTAGCCGCGCGCCTCCGCGGCGATCTCCTCCCGCACGCCGTTGATGTTGGCGACGACTCGCGCGTCAGACATCGCAATATCCAGCGTCCCGCCTGCGACGCCACTCGCCGGGTCGGCCATCCCAAACCGGACGGTGTGCGCCCCGATGTCGACGGCGCCCGGCGCGACCGACCGCGCGCCAACGCGCACGACATCGCCGGCCTCAACCGGGATGCGCGCCGGGTCGAAGGCGGATGCCCGGTAGTATGTCTGTCTGAGCGTGTCCGAACGCAGTGGCGTGGCCTCTCGGTCGGGGGCCAGGGCGTACCTTCCGGCCGGCACCGCGGCCGCTCCGTCGAGCGTCATTCGCACGTGGGTCGCCGGCTGGAGTGACCGTACCTCGACCGTTACGAGCCCGGCGGGGATGGGCGCCGCCGCAAGTTGCTCTGGGTCGACAGTTCGGCTGAGCGACGTCCGGGAACCCGATGCAGCCAGCATGTCGACGCGCAGCCGCGCGGCCTGCTCGCCATCGATGAGCAGCGTCCCAGGGCCGACGACGTTCAGCACGACAGGATCCCTCCGTCCGACGATGACAGCGGCGTCCTCCATGACGACGAAGCGCGTGGCGACTTCCGCGCCAGCGGCAAGGTCGAGCTTGAGCGTGTAGTCTCCGTCCGGCATGTCCGCGGCGATGCGCGGCCGGAGCGTCACGCGATGGCTGTACGGCGCGTCCGTCGACGGCGCGAAGCCGTCAGTCGTCTCCCACTCCGAAAGTCGGTACTTCACCGGCGGTGCCGGAGGCGCGCCGTCGGGAGCCCGTGCCGCGGACACGGTCACTACCCGATCCCTGGGTTCGCGCGCGTACACTACGCAGTTCAGGGTCGCGCGACGGCCCGCGGCCTTGCGCATCGTCACGTACAGCGGGCCGTCACCGGCGAGGCGATAGCACGTGCGGCGGCGCCACTCGGTACGAGGTCGGGCGTCCACGGGGGGGCGGTTCACGTACAACGGTCCAGAGCCATCCCGCAGGGCGAACGCGCGCTTCCCCTGTTCGACGTGGGCGAGGGTCCAGATGCCGTCGCGTCTGACCGCCGCGCGGCTCTCGGGGGCGCCGTCGTCGACGTCGAGCGCCTCCGGCAGGGCCCTGCCTGCGGGTCCGCGTGCGACGACGGACACCGGCGTCGGATGCGGGTTCGCCGGGTGCACGTAATCGGCCACCGTGACGATCGCCGCATCACCCGCCGGCCACTCGTGGAACGTCGCGTCGCTGCCGACGCTCGCTCGGTCCTCCGCGGCGACGCGTTCGAGCAGAACCACCTTGCTGTGCGATACGACCGGCGTAACGGCGCGGGCCACCAGCACCGGGGCCTGGTCGGAGTCGCTGGGCGACGACGCCTCGCGCCAGTGTCGGCATGGGTACCTCAGCGACAGCCGCCGCCCGGCCGCCGTCAGCGCGTCGAACGCCGTCGGACGGAAGGCGAACCAATCGCGCGGTCCAGACCCGCACTCCTGCCGCACGACAGGCGAGCGGGTTGTCGATGCCGCGACCTCGACGACCCGTTCGCCCGGCGCAGACGCGTAGAACGCGAACGCCACCGGGTCCGGCGATGTGACGCGTAGAGTGACCGCCCGCGCTGGGAGCGCGAGGTCGAACGCATGCGACGCGCTGGGCACGACGTCCAGCCGATCGGCGAAGTACGACGCGGGGGCCGGCGCGACAGGCACGCTGTACCGGCCGCTATCCAGGGCGTTTCCGCGTGCGTCGAGGAGGGCATATCGCACGGCGTAGGAGCGCTCGTCCAGTACGCGCGCCTCCGGGATCAGCAGCCGCGACCTCAGGCGGACGACTCCCCCGTACCGCGCGTTCCCAGAGATGTCGGCTTCCAGCGGCGCTTCGCTGCCGTCATCGCCGCCCATGTACATCGCGGCCGACGTGAGTTCCGGCGCCACGTGCATGGATGATCCAGCGCGCGTGACCCTAAAGCGCAGCGACGACGGCGAATCCGAGACGAACGTATACGTGTGCTCGCCCGGGGGCACCGTGATACGGCCGTCCGGCTCATGGCCACCGTCCACCAAAGCGAGGGTCCCCGTGTCGATCATCATGTCCGAACCCACGCGGGTCCACGAGACTCCGATCGGCTGTACGGTGTTGGGATCCGCTCGCGTCTCCAGGACTCCGGGGCCGACGACGTTGATCACCGCGTGTCGATGCGGGGCCGTGGGCGCTCCGTCCCATGCGTCCACGCTGGGGGGCGCTTCGGTCGGGGGGCGCGATTGCTGATCGGCGACGTAAAGCCGCACCGTGGAGAAGTCGCGTCCCCGGTCGCCATCGGCGGCC
>JABGQA010000120.1 GCA_018644665.1 Candidatus Poribacteria bacterium | reverse complement strand
ATACCGATGGCAACCACGTACAGGTTCGCTGTGGGCGGCGTACGTTCTTCCTTCGCGATGGCCGGAGGAGGCAGGGGCGGCGGCGGCAGGGACAGCAACGGCTCTTTATACACGACCACGCGCCTAGCGTCGCCGCTCAGCCCGTTGCTTGTTCGGGCCATGACACGGATGACATTGCGTCCTGGAGACAGGGGGACGTAGCGCCCGAAGTCGACCTTCTCACCTGGCTTGCGCTGCGTTCTATCTCGACCCGTGGAGCCGAGTACTGCGTCACCATTTACGAAGACAATCGCGGATTCTATCGGTGACTTCCCATTGGGCTGCGCCGACCCCAATACCCACACCGAGGAGTTCTCTGTGGTCGTCGGTGATTCCCTGGGCTCGACAATCGTGACAGTTGGCGGTTCGTCGTCCGCGGGTTCACGGACGACCGGCCGAGGCTTGGGGTCAACGCGTTGCGCTGTGTCCCGCTTGGGCTTGGGCTTTGGTGTAGTTTGCGCCGCCAGGCGCGAGGCCTGCTGGGACATATACGTATAGGTCAGGTCCGCCCGGACGCTCACCATCTTCGATGTAAGCAGCGACCATCGGTTGCTGACGATGATGACGTACGTGCCCGGCCCGGGCAGTTCCACTTCACCTTGGGCCGCGGCGAGACGCTTTGTAGAGTGAATCGGGGTAACGCTGTGACCGTTCACCCAGTTGGTGGAGCCGATGTTGTCGAATACGAGCAACTGCGCGTCGCGGCCTGATAGCAGATGGAACTCGTACTGCAGAACAGCGTCGTGCATCCGTTCCGTGACGGAGAAGACGTAGGGTTGCCAGGAGCTCGCGCGGATCGTGACGGCGGCGTTGGTAACGTTGCTCCTCATGGAGCTTGTGCCACCGGCCATATCCGTCGATACCTGCTGCAGCGCCTCCAACGTCTCCATGCCACAGGAGGACGGACCGGCGCACACGACAAGCACGGCCAACCACGCCATGGCGCGCGCTAGACGCATCGGCTCGCTACCTTCGGCACTCGCCCACAGCCGGGCGGGGTACGATGGCGGGCGGTGCCCTCACCCATGAGCGCGGGCGCGATCTCCAAGGCGGACCGACGGGCCAGAACGCCCTCGCCGTATAGGTTCGCGCATGTCAGGTAGTGCAGGCCGCCAACGTATCGCTCAGAGTCTATTGCAGCGGCAACCGTCTTCCGGTAGGGCCGAATCTCAACGTCCTGATCGGTCTTGGCATCTGTACCGACCACGGGGAACCCACGCGTAGCCACGTCTTGGGCAAGGCAGATCTGTGCGCACGATGCGTTGATCAGGCATGGGATCGGTAGGACGCGCGAGTTGAGCGCAGCCATCTCCACCTCCATTTCCGGCGGCCGCAACCGCGGGACTCGGAACGACAATAGCCTGTTAGCTATCGACATGCACGTTCAACGCGTCCCCATCTCCCCGCGCTTCACGCTGTGGTACCCTTTGTGTCAACCCGCAACGACCGCCCCATCCTCCCTAGGCAGCGTCAAGTGGTCAACGTCGATACAGACGATCGTCCCGTCGCGCGCGGCGCGCCAACGCTCTCGGAGCTCCCACCGATTGCGGGGCACCTGGATCTGTCGGACCGCGAGGTGTCGTCGGCGTGGCAGGCCGACCTGGAGCGCTTCTGCGGCAAGGCGGTCGACGCCATCGTCGGCGACCCCGTGCTGTATCGGATGGTGTGTGACTCCCCGGAGTTGGCGAGACTGCTCGCGGATCGAACCGTCGTCGCCGAGGAAGTCGAGACGCCCACGTCGATGGACGACTTCGGGCGTTGCCTTGCGGCGCTCAACGTAGTCCAGTTCGACACCGACGCCCTCGCGTGGATTCGCGACTACGGCGTGCGCATCTATCTCGTGATGGCGCCGCTACTCCGCGACTTCACCCACCGCGCGGACTTCGAGCATATCGTGCGATCGTTCGTCGAGGCGATCGCCACGCCGGAGAACATGACCGCCCTGGTCGACGGCTTGCTACCCCTTGTAGACCGGGTCTTCACGCCCGCCCACGCCGAGAAGATAGACGTTGCCATCGACGCGCTGTTGGACGAAGTCCTTCATCCCGACTGCGACGCCTGGCTTATCGAACTAATCGAGTGGGTGGCGGAATCGCTGGCAACCCCGGAGGGACTGCCGACGCTGGCGTCCATGGTTCGCTGGCTCCTCGCACAGCTCAGCGCGCCGGAGCGCCTGACGTCCGTGATAGACCGCGTGACGACGGCGTTCGTGGAGTGGGCGAAGGACGCGTCGGATTGGTTGGCGGCCGAAGACCTCGATATCGAACAAGCGGCATTCTGGTTGAGCGTCACACCCAACACGATGCACAAGCACATCCAGAGCCGCGCCGGCACGGACGCCCAAGTCCCCGTGCGGCTGGTGAAGGACCGGGGCGGCCGCGGCCGCGGCAAGTACTACATCCTCCGCCGCGACCTGTTCGCGTGGGCCCGCGCGCACTGGAACTCCCCCAAGAAGCGCATCCTCTTCCCCGCGTAGCGGCGTTCTCAGACGACGCCTCGATCTGATTTAATGCTGCCCTGGCTTGACTCCAGTTTTATAAGGTGGAAGACTGTTGCCAGGCCGCAGCGGACGGGTTCCGTGTCCGCGGCAGGCAGCCGCGAACCACCGTGTGGTGGAAGCCGCGTGAATGACGAAGGGGTCGACGATGTTCCACGGCCGACCGCGATGGACGCCGACGCCGAAGACGTCGGAAGGGACGCACGACGCGCTGACGGCGGACGGGAACGAAACTCAACCCTCGCCGGCCGGAACGAGGTGGCGAACAACGGAAGGAGAGCGGATCGATGAAGAACCGTAGCAGCCCATACAACGGCAGAAGCCCCAACCCGATGGTCTCGACAACTCCCGGGATGGGGCCTCTCAAGCGCGTCGACACGGCATCTGAAACGCCACGCCAACACGGAGAAAGCATACCACCATGGACAGTTCCCACTCACGAGACATCGGCGCCTCGCCGAGGGAGGTCGTTCTGCCTGCGCGCAACCACGACGTGTGCCCGACGCCACCGGATTTCGCCTTCGTGGGCGTCGCGATCGTCGGGTCCACATCTCCGCCGTGGCGCGCGGATCTCCGTGCGGGTGAACCCGCGGCCGGCGGCGAGGATGGGGAGAGGACCGTTCCGCGACGCCGAAAAACGTGCACTAGCCGGCCACTGGCCCGCAACTGGTCGGCCACTGGTCGCGCATTGAAATCGGCCGATTTGGCGCGAATTCGCGCGGAAAGGCGCCGCACATGATCTACAAGGGGCACGCGTACGTCCGCCTGAGCGCTAACGTCGCGCGCGCGTTCGGAATGAGTTACCGCACGATGTGGAACTGCGTGAAAAGCGGCGATTCGGGGCTCAACGTGCTGCGCGTGGACACACGGCAGCCGGGGAAGCGCCTTATCTACCTGCGACTCGCCGACATCAACCGCGCGCTGGGCTACCCGCTCTACGATCCGCCCACGCTCGCCGATACCCAGCCACATGGAGCAGAAAACGCGAAGGAGACGGACGATGCCGATCATCAAGAGGCGCACTGACGACGACAGGCCGGCCAACGAGCAGGATCTCTACGACTGGGTCAACAACCTGCCACCGCAAGCAAACGTCCACGCGCGGGAGGCGTCCGGTTACGTCGGCAGCTTCCCCGCCTACGAGATACAGACGGGCGAACCGGTCGAGGAATATCTCATGGCGAGATACGGCGTCGGCACGTACGAATTGGCCGGTCACAGCCAGGGTCTGTTCCTCGCAGGCCGGCACACGGTACATATCGGCTCCTACGCCGAACGACAGGCGGCGCGGCGCGTGCACGCCACGCAGGACGCCCAAGAGGGCGGCAGCATGTTCTCGAACCTGGAGCAACTCGTCGGCATCGTCAAGACGCTCGGACTCACTCCTGGGAATCAGGGGAATCAGGGCCAGGATGAACTCGTGGCTACGCTCATGCAGCAGGCCGTCCAGAGCCTCCGTCCGCCCGACCCTGAGAAGGCGATGGGTCAGGCGTTCGACTTCCTCAAGAGCGTGAACGAGTTCCAGCGGAGCACGGCGCCGCCGCCGAGGCCCCGACCCAGACCGAAGCGGAAGCGGAAGCGGAAGGAGTCGGCCGAGAGCGAGTCGGGCGTCGGGCAGATGCTCGGCACGGCGCTCTTCGTGGGGGCCGACCTCGCGATGC
>JABGQA010000075.1 GCA_018644665.1 Candidatus Poribacteria bacterium | reverse complement strand
CGAATTCGCTCGCCATGAAGGGGCCGGACTTGTTCCGCGACGTGATGCGCTTCACACGCTTCAGCGCCGGCAGATAGAGCCACTGGTCGTCGTCACCCGTCTTGTGGCTGAACGACAGGAACGCCGTCCCCTTCACGTCACGCGGTTCCTTGAATACGACGAGCGTCTTGTCGCCGTCGTCATCGACTTCCAGGGCGCGCGTGCTCATGTGGCGTGTGTTCTCGTCGCCGTTCCGGTTGCGGAGGACCATGCGCAGCTCAGCGCTCATGTCGCCCCACCCGAGGTCGCGCGCGTTCACCTCGGTGGCGATCGCGAGGCCCTTCTCCTCGGGCGTCTGCCCGGAGGCGGTGAGGGTCGTTCCGACCGCCATCACGAGCGCCCAGAACACGACACCCATCCAGAACGGGTTCGGTGATTGCGACGTGTCCCGGCGCGTGCATCTGCATTTCATCGTTCGGTCCTTTCCCTAGACGTTGTTGGTCGGGGCGGTCAGCTTGCGGGCGCGCCTTCGGTCTGCCTCGCGGGGGCCGTCGCGCCGGCCGCCACCATCGCTCGCCGCTCGATCTTCATCAGCAGCGCCGGTAGCAGGAAGAAGTCCGCCGCCAGGGCAAACGCGATCGTGAGCGCCGTCAACTTACCCATGCCGGAGTTCATGTCGAACGAGGACATGGCCATGATGGAGAAGCCGCCGACGAGGACGATCGTCGTCACAATCAGCGCGACGGCAACGGTCGAGAACGCGTAGCGCACCGCCGCCTCCGGATCGTCGCCGGCGCGTCGCGCACGCAGGTACTTGCTGAGGAAATGCACGGAATCGTCGACCACGATCCCAAACGTCATCGCCACCACGACGGATAGCCCGAGGTTGATCTGGCCGTAGAGCACCGCCCACAGGCCAAAGCCCATGATGCCCGGCACGAGGTTCGGGATCATGCTGAGCAGGCCGAACTTCACGCTACGCAGGGCCACACACAGGGCAATCGCTACAAGGCCGATGGCGACCAGTGTCCCGAACAGCATGCTCTTGATGTTCCGGTCGGAGATGTGCGAGAACATCACCGCCGGGCCGACGCCGTGCGAGAACATCGCCACTGGGGCGTTCTGCCGGAGCCACTGTTCCCCGGACGCCGTGAGCGCGCGCATCTCGCGGGAACTCACGTTCCCCATCGTGACGATCATACGCGTGGCCGACTTGTTGATGTCGATCTGGTTGTTCAGGTCCAGACCGAACGGCAGCGACATCTCGTAGAGCAGCAGATACTGCGCCGCGAGATCCCGTTGTTCGGGCAGCTTGTGCCAGGCGGGGTCGTCGCCGTGCATGTTCTGGTTCAGGCGCTTCATGGTGTCCGTCAGGACGGACACGTGGACGACATCCGGCTGCGCGCGATACCACGTCGCGAACTCGTCGATTTTCGCGAGGTACGCCGGGTCGCCGATGCCGTTATCCTCGCCGGACCCCAATGAGAACTCAGCGGCGTAGATGCCGGAGAGGTTCTCCGTAGTGAAGTCCGTGTCCGTGCGGAACGCGACGTTCTTGTGGAAGTAGTTGACGAACTCATCGTTCAGCTCGTTGAGCGGCACCAGCCCGGCGAAGATCGCCACGACAGCCACCGACCCCCACAGCAACGGGGTGCGCTTGCGAACGACGAAGTCCGCGAACGCATCGATGCGTTCCGGCCGATCCGCCTTCGCCGCGCGGACACGCAACGGCAGTATCGCCATCATCGCCGGTAGGAATGCGATCGACAGCCCGAACGCCGCGAACACCCCGATCGCCGTGGCATTCCCGAGGTCACGCAGGGGTGGGACGTCGCTGAAGTTCATGCTCAGGAAGCCGATTGACGTCGTCACGCTCGTGAGGAACACCGGCTGCATGTTGATGACCACGCTGTGCACGATCGCCTCGCGCTTCGATTCGCCGAGGCGCATCGACCTGAGCAGCGTCACAAGGATGTGGATACTGTCCGCCACCGCGAGTGTCAGCACCATCGTCGGGACCGAGGCCGTGGGAGCCGTGAGCGGCATCCCGAGCCATCCCATCAGGCCCATTGCGGTCATCGCCGAGAAGACGATCACCAGCACCGTGCCGATCGTTCCGGAGAACGACCTCAGCAGCACGACCATCGCCAGGACGATGACGCCGAACATGATCGGCATCAGCACCGACATGTCGTTCATCGAGGACTCGGCGAAGGCGTTGTTCAGCATCGTCTGACCGGTGAGGTAGACGTTGATGTGCGGGTAGCGCGTCTCTATGCGGTCGGCGAGTTCCCGAGCCGCTGTGACGACGACCGGCGTGACATCCTCGTCCTCGGGCATCTCTAGTGTGACGTTGATGCCCGTCACGTGCGACGTGGGACTGATCGTCCGGTTCACCAGCATCGGCTCGGCGAGCGCGACCTTGCGCGCGGCCTCGATCTGCTCGGGAGTCCACGTAGCCGCATCGCTCACGAGGTCCTCGACGATCAGGTCGTCTTCCTCGGCGTACGTGCTCTGGAAATTCGTGAGCGAGTCCACGCGGATGGAGTGTGGGAGCGTCCACGCCTCGGACGTGGCGTACTCGACCGCCCCGAGAGTCTTCGCGGTGAAGACATCACCGTCGGTCGGCTCCATGACGATGAGGATGTTGTCGGGCTTCGTGTATATCCGCTGCATCGCTTCGAAGTCGCGGAGCTGCGGGTTCTCCTCGCCGAAGTAGACCTTGTAGTCGTTACGGAAGGCGAGGAACCGACCGCCGCTGCCCGCGAATCCGACCAGGACCAGCGTGGCGAGCACGACCGCCCACCGCCATTTCACAACCCATCGCGCATAGCGTTCCGTACGCGTGTTCCCCGCGTTTGCCATCTTCCCGCCTTCTCCGTTGATACGTGCGCGCTTCGGTGAAGTGCGCTATTACTTGTGTATCCGCTGATCTCGATCTGCCGCTGGCGCGCCAACGCCTCGGGCGAACGAGTGATGTTCGTAGCCGGCCGATGGCCCCACGCCATCGGCCGGCGTCGCTCTAGTCGTCGACCGTAGTCGGTGGAGCCGCGAAGCCTGCCGACACGAAGGTCACGAGGCGCTCCGAGAGTTGCCGCCTACCTGCTTCCGTCTCGAACGCCTTGGCGTTCCGAATGCCCGCTATCGCCGTGATCATCACGGTTACGCCCGCGTGGTAGCGCCAGGTCATCTCTTCCTCGCTCACCCCGGGGCATGCCTCCCGTAGGTGGTCCCATATGAGGGCGGCGGAGTGGCGGAAGCACTCGTGAATACGCGCTTGTAGAGCTTCGCTGGGCGCTGTGTGAATCCGCGCGGCGAATTTCGCGCGTGTCGCCGCCCGATCGCCAGCCTGCGACAGCGCGCGGAATGCCGGCTCGATCATGGCGCGCGTGAGCGCCTCGATGGGAGGCGCGTCGGGCGCGAACTGCTCCTCGGCCTCGCGCACCATTCGGATGCGCTCGTCGTTCATCGCCGTCGAGATGCGATCCGACGCGGCGAGCAGCAACTCCTCCTTGGACCCGAAGTGATAGTTGACGGCGGCGATGTTGACGCCGGCCGCTTCGGTAATCATGCGGACGGACGCCCCATCGCAGCCGCACTCACCGACCAGATCCTCCGCGGCGTCGAGGATGCGTTCCTTGGTGTCCGTAGCGTCGGCCGGGGTCATGCTCGTCCCGTCATCAAACGTTTGTATGATGGGTTCGTTTCAATCATACGTTTGATTTGGGGGCGTGTCAAGGAAATCGGCCGGGACTTCGCACTTTTCCTTATTCGGTGCGTGCCAAGGGGGATGCGCGGCACGCCGCGCCCGCGACGTGGGCGACAGCGGCGGTGTGCTCATGTGAGCGTCTTCCCCTGGCAGGGAAGATTGAGATGGGGTCCCCACTGTCACCTCACGCCTTCTACGCCCTGTCGTCTGCGTCGGGCAACTACTCGGCGCCACGCCCAACGGAAGCCGTGAACTAGACAGCGAACAGTTCAATCGCGAGATCGTCCAAAGTGGCGATGTCTTCCAACGGGAACATGGCCGCGATCGGCTCGAAGACGTCCATCGTGAGGTGCTGGGAGAGGCCCATCGCCTGCCGGTAGAGGGCGAACGCCATCGCCTTCCGAGCGAAGTCCTCGCCGACTGGCCAGTCGCAGGCATCCAGGAACGCCCGCAACAGCGCCTTGTCGCATTCGAAGATGTCCCGGCAGGGCTGGATGATCTCGTAGTGCCGATCGGCGACCGTCGCGTCGCCCCAGTCGATGATCCCCGTGAGCCGGCCGTCCTCGACGAACACGTGGCGGACCGTCAGGTCGGCATGCGTGAAGACGCGATCGAACGGCCCGAGCCGCGCGATGTAGCCGTCGACCTGCGCGACCAGATGAGGCGGCAGCGAACTCCGCTCCGCGGCTGCGGTCACGTTCAGGGCTGTCCAGTCCTCGTCCGGCGTGACGCCCAATGGGCTCAGGGCGTGTACCCGACGTATCTGGCTGCCCATGTCGGCCGCGACGGCAAGCCTCTGTTCGTCGGACAGGTCGGCGTACTTCCACGCGACGCCGTGCATTCGGGTGGCTATCAGGTAGGGCCACGGGGCGTCGCGGTCGTCGTAGAGCCGCCCCTCTGCGAGCACGGTTGGCGCCGCGATTTCCGGGTCCGTGGCGATCAGTTTGTGCGCGGCGCGCTCGGCGGCATGGGTCTCGCGCCACGACCGGACGTATCCGAACAGCTTCACCACGACATCGCCGTGGAGGAAGGTTGGGTATGTCCCGCCGACGCCTGCCACGGGCTCATGGTCGGCGTCGGACAAGTCGTGTCGCTTCAGGATCTCGGCGATGTTCGGCCACCAGAAACCGACATCGGTGGCGCGCGATCTGTATTCCTGATCCGATGCGAACGTTGGGGGCGTCGTCATGACGTCAGTGTAGCAGGCGTCGAGGCCGGCGCGCGCGGCGGTTGAGGCGATCGCAGGAAGCCGTCGGGCCCACATGGCAGCCAGCGTGTCCGGCGGACCCGGGCGCCCCGCGTCGCTTCCCTGCCGGCGGTGGCGGCCACGGATGTCATGCGCACACTGCCCCGGGCTCGCTACGACGCTCAGGTAGCAAGAGATGGGTGATGTCCCGCTAGGCGCGAGCGTGCTGCGGCTCCTCCGGCGCGCGATACTCGACGCGGAGGTCCGGCGTCTCCAGTCGCTCGTGGCCCTGCGCGCGCGAGATCAGGCAGCTTTCCAGCATCCCGCTGACGAGCAGCGTCCGTTCCGCCGGGTACGGCGCGCGACCCGTCATGAACATCTCCTCGATCTTCGACACGAGGCACGCGGAGTACGTCACATTCGGAACGGGCGTCAGGAAGAACTGCGTCGAGATAGGTTCGGATGCGCCACGGATCTGGGCGGCGAAGCAGTAGTCGCGCACGGCTCCGTTCAGCATGAGGAGCGTAGCCCGGAAGCCGTCGTTGTACTCGATGAAGTACGCCGACGGGTTCTCGACCAGCCGGTGTATCTCGCCGCTGCCGAGAAGATCCTGCGGACGCCCGTCATCGACCGAGAAGCCGCATAGGGTGTCGCTGCGGGACAGCGCAGACTCGAGCAGCGTCTTGGACCACCGCCCGTCTTCGCCGGCGCGCCACACTTCCTCGCCGTCGATGAGTTGCACCGCGCGGACGCCGACCTCTCCGCCTCGTCGCCGCTCGACCATGCACTGCATCGCTTCGAGAGCGTGGTAGTCCATCGGGTCCGACCCGCCGACGCCGACCATCAGGGCGTCCTCAATCTCGCAATCCAACGGCAGTTCGACGTCCGGCAGACGCCACGTTACGGGCAGTGACGATCCGGCGAGAAGTGGGAAGCCAAGGCGATGCGCGTCATCGACCATCTCCCGGGCTTTCTCGAAGCTGTACGAGAGATGTTTGTCGTTGTAGATCGGCACGGCGCGCCCCTGCTCCTCGAAGATGCGGACGCACTCCTTGAAGAACTCGTAGCGGGGATACAGCACCTGCGACATGTCGTTCTTCGGGTAGTCGCCGTGTTCTCCGATGAGCAGGATGCCGTCTACGCCGCATCCGACGGCTTCCGCGACTGTCGGATAGACGGTGAATCCGAACTCGCGAGCGCGATCTTCACTCTGGTCGCCCTCGGGGCGCTGATCGACGTAGAGCGAGACGATCTCTGCGTTTGGGCGATGCCATCGGCCCTCGTGTGGATAGCCGACGAGGAAGCGATCGACCATATGCTGCGCATGGGAGAGATAGCGGTAGATCGTCGTGACTACGGCGATGCGTTTCGGCTTCATGCGGCTTCATTTTCCAACGAGGCGGCTCGACCGCGCGTGACGGCTCAGCTTCGCCAGTAGGTCGACTCTTCTGGGGCGACGTAGGCGATGTCGAGATGCGGCGTCTCGACCTGCCGCTGTTCCTCGGCCAGGCTGTCCACTCCCGCGATCACCAGCCCCGATGTCAGCAGCGTCCGCTCGACGGGGTACGACGGCTCGCCGGTGAGGAACAGCCGTTCGATGTGATGAACCTGCGGCGAGAAGAAGTTCGCGAGGGTGGTCCGCGCGGGTGGCATCGGCAGGTACATCTGCGTCGAGAACGGGGCATCGCGACCTTCGATGCTCGCCGCGAAGTTGAAGTCCTGCACGAGTCCGTTCAGCAGGAGCATGGAGCTTCGCAGGCCGTCGTGATGCTCGTAGACGTAGGCGATGGGGTCTTCCACGATCTTCTTCAGGTCGTCGATGGTTGGGAACGGGTTGTTGAATCCCGACCGCGATGGCGTCAGCGTGTGGCTGCGGGACATCGCCGACTCAAACAGTTCGCGCGACCAGACACCCTCGTGATGCGCCTGCCAGAAGGCGTCGCCGCGATACGCCCGCAACCAGCGGACGCCCGTCTCGCCCCCCTCGCGTCTTTCGACCATACACTGCAGCGTTTCGAGCGCGTGGATGTCTCCGCCGTCGATGCCTCCGCACGCGACGCAGACGGCTTCGGTCACGGGCGCGCCGTAGGGCATGTCGAGCGAGGGCGTACGCCACGTCACGGGCAGCGACGATCCCGCCAGCATGGGGAAGCCCATCTCCTGCGCGGTGTCGACCATCTCCCGGCACCACTCCCATTTCCAGGAGAGGTGCTTGTCGTTGAAGACGGGGACTGATCGGCCGCTTTCGCGGAACACTTCGACGATCTCGCGGAAGAACTCGTAACGTGGGAAGAGGCGTTGTCCCTTGCCATTCGTCGGGTAATTGCCGTGCTCGCCGATAAGCAGGACGCCGTCGACATCGAGGGCGTCGCCGCCTTGGGTGAGCGTCTCGCGTATGGTCGGGTAGATCGTCATCGACGGGAAACGCTCGGCGCGATCTCGGCTGAGGTCGTTCTCGCCGACCTGGTCGACGTAGAGCGCGACGAGGTCCATCTCGGGGCGATGGTGTCGTCCGTTCCAGCCGTAGCCTTCGAGGAAGCGGTCCACGATGTGCTGCGCGTGGGCGTATTTGTGGTAGATCGTCACGACGGCGGCGATTCGCGGTCGTCGCGGCATGTGGGCGAGTCCTATGGGTGATTCGTGGTGGCGTCAGTCGTTCGTGGGCTCTTCCCTGCCCTCGGCGCGTCCTCGGGATCCTCGCGCAAGATGGATTCCCATTGCTCAATGAGCTGCGGCAACCCGTCCTGAATCACCGACCTTACGATGTCGAACTTGATCGTGTCGCAGGCGTGAACCAACCGGTTGCGCATGTCGGACGTATCTCTCCAGGCCACGGCCGGGCGTTGCGCCCTGAATTCCTCGGGCACGCGCGTGGCCGCCTCGCCAACGGTGTGGAACAGTCGGACCAAACCGGGATTCAGCAACCTGTCCGTGTCGAGATGTTCACGACGGCGCCCGCGAGCGATTTCGGCTGCCTCGCGTACATGGTCGAGCATCCGCCGGACAGTACCCATCTTCGAGCATCTGGAGCGGGAACACAAAGAGAACTGGCGGCGAGTCGCCGACCCGTGGGTCGGAGCGTGTTTCGACTCCGGAGTCGATGCCCAGACCCACCCGCTGAGGGAGCACGGGGGACCGGGGTCCGCTCGCATTTTCGACGGTGTCTTGCGGACGACCCGGGAAGCAGCGAGGTAGAACGCTTCTTCCACTGGGAGCTGGGGTTTCCAGCGTTCTTCGACGGAAGGGGCCGTCGAGCGGAGCGGAACCGTGGGTGTCTGCATCGGGTACCCTCTCTTCCCGAAGCCACCAGCCTGGTTCGACCGCACCCAGTGGGTCGCGTGCCGCCCGTCGCTACTTGGCGAGTAGCATCTTCCGAGGCCGAGTCCCGTACCGTCTAGTCTCCCGCGTCCACGGATCTCAGCTCAAGCGTTCGCGCGGTGGCCCCGCGAGTGTCGTGGATAGTGACTGTCGGCAATAGCAAGGCGGCCGCGCCCGGCGGCGTGCGACCCTGGTGAGCGCTCTGTTCGGCGACCCGCGTTGCCGCGCCGCCGGTGGCGGCCTACACTCTCCCGACCGCGATGCCACCGGCCGGCCGAGGGAAGGGACGCATGAGAACCACGGTCACAAGGACGCTCGTAGTGGCGCTTTGCGCCGTCGCCGCGATCGCGCGCGCTGCCACGTGGACGGATGCCTTCGACGGCGCCGAGTTGAGGGACGAATGGTCGTTCCGCGACATCCCCGACGAAACGACCACCGTCGAGATCATCGACAACGCGCTGTGGATGACGGTCCCAGACGGGAACTTCGGTCACCTCGTGCCGGAGCGGCCGATGTTGGAACGCGCTTTGCCCGCTGGGATCGGCGACCTGTCCATCAGCGCGGCGTTCACCACGGAGCCGGATATCCCGCAGGACGCGTGGCATGGCCTCTTCATCATCGGCGACGACGCGATGGACTGGGCCGTGCTCGGCTTCGCCGGCGCCGCCAACGACGCGCAGACGGGCATCGTCGGAAGTATGTTCGCGGGGCCCGTGTGGGAAGACAAAGGACACCCGCCAACGAATGTCGAGCTGCCCTTCCAACTGAAGCTCGAGAAGGTGGGCGAGAACTACACCGGCTACGTCCGCGCGACGGACGCGGACGCGTGGGCGAAGCTCGGGAACACGTGGACTCACGATCTGACGCCCGTCTCCGTAGGGATCGGGTTCATCAACAGTTGGGGCGGCTCCACCGTGTCGCTCATCACCGACTGGTTCTCCCTCGAAGGAGACGGAGTCGCTCCCCTGTCGGTCGATCCCACGAGCAAGCTGGCGGCGAGGTGGGCGGCGATAAAGCGGTCATCGCGCTAAGCAGTCAGCCAGAAGTTCGGACCGGCGGTCCATCGCCTCTCCCTATACGAGTTCGATCTATGACGCCGGGAACGGGCCAATGACAATCGGCTCGTGAGCCGCCAGGGTGAGCGAAATCAGGCCATCGTCCACGGGGAGCGTCCTCCGGTCTTCCAGGCCGTCGAGGGTGAGAAGGGAGAGCTTCACGTGCGTGACATCCACCCAGTGAGATGGGAGCCGGATGGTCCTGCCGGAGACTCCGTGGCGACTATACGCAACGAGCGCCCTGTCTCTCCATAGAACCGGGCATACGACCTCGTCGTCGGTGATGATGACCGTAGAGGCCTTGGCGACGTCGGCGTTCCGGCGATAGTACCAAGGCGCCACCTTCAGGCAGAACTGCTCGATCAGCCCAGGAAGAGATTCCGAGTCGCGCATGATCTCCGGTTCGGCGTGCATCGGCGTGAAGGCGCACAACTCGGGGGGCAGAGAGGTGAAGTCCTCGGGCTTGCCCGGCCAGTCCTCGCGGGCATAGGTCATCTCATCGTGATGCCACGCCATCGGCTGTAGTCCCAGGAACGGATCCTCACGCAGCCAATACTTGCCACCCTCGCTGGTGACATCGATCCCTTGGTCTCTCCAGTAGCGGAGGATCTTGCGCTGCGCGGCCACCTCATCCTCAGTGCTCAGGCCAAGATACGGGCTGATCGGTTCTCCGGGCCCTGACGGGCGCATCGAGTGGAAGGCATCGATGTGAACGGTTCCGCCGTCTCTCAGTTCGGAACCATAGCGAGTAGGCGGTCAATACGCTGCTGGCTTTTGCCCAGACTCCACTCCTGGGCATAGCTGATCTGGTACGACTGCATGCCCGCGAACGCCTCTCCCTCAATAGGCCTACACGAGGCGTCCTTGGCGATGATGTCCTCGGCGAGATACTCGTCCCATAGCGGGCTGTCCGTGAACGCATCGATCATGTTGAGGTGTAGGCTGATCGTCGCGTTGTATGCCCGCGCCTCCGCGATGAGCCATCTCAGGCTAACCAAGGCTGTCGCGTCCTGCGGCCGCTTCAGGCGCTCGTTGACTTCATCCCATGCCGGGTATTTGGAGTCGTGCCCGTTGTACTGCCACCCGACCAGATAGACGATTTTGGGGATACCCAACGTGGTGTTGTCTATCCTCCTCGCAACGTCGAGAGCCTGAGAGAACGTCAGGTAGACCTTGTCGACATCGCCTGCGCCGTCGCGGCTGCAGAGGAAGAACTTCATGACCAACGTCTTGCCATAGTCACGAATCCATGGACGCTCAGGACACCGCGTCTTCGTCCAGTCGTAGTACGCGCCGGAGACCTCACTCTCCGCGCCGCCATCGTGAGAGCGTCCCATGCGGATGTTCTCCTCTGTCTTCCGCAGTCGGTCCGGCGGTCGCGCTTCTCGCACGCCCCAGCGCAGCCGTGAAGGCTGTCTCCCCCACGGTTGGCGCAATCAAGCTCGTTGGCGCCGTACCTGGAACAGACGCCCGAGCGCGGAGCTACGCCAGGCCGCCCGCTTGGTCGACGCCTCGCTCATACTCGCCGTGTGGTTGGTCCGGCCAGGCCGGGGCATGTCAGCTACGTTGCGCCGACATGTAGGATCGTCGGCGCATCCTCATGGGGGTTGTCCAGACGGGTCGAGAACCCACGTCCCTCGACGGTCCTGTCCGCGGTCTCGCCTGTGTATATCTCCATCCACCGCGCCCGCAGAAACGCGGAGCGCGGGACGCCCACAAGGTCGATACTCACGTCGCCGCCGTCCGGCAGGAAGACAAAGTACTGTCTGCCATGTTCGGCAGAGCAGAGCCCCCGGTCCACGTATTCGTTGTCGGGAACCATGCGGTTCAGGTCCACGCCGGCCATGAAATCGGCGAGGTATCCGTAGCGTCGCCAACCCTCGGGCTCCGGGTCGTACTTCACCAGATCCCAGGACGTGTTGTTGTAGTAGTACCCGGGGTAGCCGCCCCCTGCGTAGATCGCGTACGTCCAAAGCAGGATGTCCTGCCACGGGCGCGTCGTGCGGCTGGAGTAGGTCTTGATGTCCTCGGCGCCGAGTTCGTAGCCGTACTCGATGTTCACGTATGGCTTGGCGGCCGTGCGGAATCGCCGGGCCGCCTCGCGGTAGTAGCGTCGGGAGTCCGCGAGGTGGATCTGGTCCGACACGAAGTCGGCCGCGTCGTCTATCGGCGAGTTGTAGGCTGCGGAGCCACCCACGGCGTCGTGGACCGTCACGAGGTGGTCGTACGCGTCGACATCGCGGATCAGGCCCATGCGGTTCAGCGCGTATCCCGCATCGTCCCAACGCCGCTTGAAGTTGTAGCTCTCCTTGCCCACGTCCCACACGAGGTTCCCATACGCCTGATACCGGGCGACGACGTACCGCCAGTACTGATCGTCCTCGGCGGTGTAGTGCGCGGGCCAGTTCACCTTCTTGTTCTGCACGGAGATCATCAGGTGCGACACGAGACCGCGGGCGTGTAGCGCCGCCATGACCGCGTCGAACTTGCGGAAGAACTCGACGTTCAGGACGGTGTGATCCGGCGCGTCGTTCGATCCACCGAACGGATACAGCTCCGGCGGCGAGAAGACCCACTCGTGCGACGGGTCGGAGAAGCCCGCGTGGGCGTAGACGTTCATGACGATGTAATTGAAGCCGCGCGCGGCGATGAGGTCGACGAGTTCCTCGAACGCGTCGGGGCGGCTCTGGTGGATGGCGAACAGCCAGTCACACTCGAACCCCAGCGGAACGAACGGCGTGCCGTCCTCGAAGGCGAAGCGGCGCGGATACGCGGGGTCGGTCTGGAGACGTCCATGCACGTTCGCGTTGGAGTTCGCGACGCAATCAACCGGTTCCAACTCGGTCCCGTCCAGGGCCGTGTCGTCGGACGAAACGGCGCCCGTCCACCGACCCTCCAGGGTGGGTGAGAAACGCACTTTCCACGTCCCGTCGCCGTCGTGGAACGCTGGGATGTCGCGGAACGTCGCGCCCGACTCGTGCGTCAGCGTGGCGGAGGCGCGAACGCGAAACGCGTTGTCGTGCGCCTCCACGCATCGGAACGCGAAGTCGTGGACGTGATACTGCTCGACGGTCGCGGGAGCCATGGTCTACCCCACTGCTATTGGAACACCGAGTACGGGAGCGGGTCGCCGTTCAGCCCCGCGAGCAGGTTGTCGCGGGCCATCTGCACCATCTTCGTCCGGGTCTGCACCGTCGCGCTGCCGAGGTGCGGGACGACGAGCACGTTGTCGAGGGTCAGTAGAGGATGGTCGGCAGGGATCGGCTCGGGCTCGGTGACGTCGAGCGCGACTGCGGTGATCTTGCCGACGCGCATGGCCTCGTAGAGAGCATCGTGATCCACGACGCCGCCGCGCGCGATGTTCACAAGCACCGCCCGCTGCTTCATCAGCCCGAGTTCCCGCGTGCCGATGAGGTGGCGCGTCTCGTCGGACATGGGAGGGTGTAGCGTCACGAAGTCCGACCGCGCCAGAAGGTCGTCGAGTTCGGCGTACTCGATGCCGAGCTCGGCTTCCCAATCCGGGCGACGCGTGCGCTTGTTGTACAGCACCTTCATATCGAAGCCGAGCGCCCGCTTCGCGACGGCGTATCCGATGCGCCCCATGCCCACGATCCCGAGCGTCGAGCCGTGGACGTCCTGACCCCACAGGATGTTCGGGTCGTAATACTGCCACTCGCCCGCCTGCACGAGTCGATTTCCCGGCACGACGTTCCGGGCGGCCGCGAGCAGCAACGCGAAGGTCATGTCCGCAGTCGCGTCGCTCAGGACGCCGGGTGTATTCCCGACTTCGATCCCTCGGGCCCGGGCGGCCTGGGCGTCGATGTGGTCGTAACCCACGCCCACGTTGGCGATCACCTTCAGGCCGGGCGCGGTTGCCATCATCTCGTCGGTGATGAGTTCGTGTCCGTAGGTCATCAGGCCGTCGAGAGGGCCGATCTTCTCCGCCGTCGGCGCGGAAATCGCGCTCGTGTGCCACATCTCGACGTCACACGTCTCCCGCAACTCGGCGACGATCTCGTCGGGTATGGGACGTGTGATGAAGACCTTGGGGCGGTTTGACACGCGTCGCTCCTTATGCCAGAAAGGACGAGGATCGCTCTCGCCGGGAACGACGCGAGCCTACCACACACCGGCGCGACGGCAAATTGCTCCCGCGACTCGGATAAGGCGACATGACCAGGCGCGCGTTCATTCTCGGCGGCGTGCTGTCCCTCGGGATTGGCCTCATCCTGCCCGTCACCGAGTTCCTCATACAGGGCACGCGTCTCGGTCTCAGTTCCGCAACGCCCGCCGCGTTCTTCCTGCTGTTCGTGATGGTCGTCGGCCCGCAGTACGCGCTGAAGAGACTACGTCCGCGATGGGCGCTCACCCGCGTGGAGTTGCTCGTAGTCTTCTCGATGACGATGGTCGCCACGGTCATTCCCACGCGCGGCTTCGGCGGGCCGTTCTTCAGCATGACCACCGGCGCGACGTACTACGCCACCGACGAGAACGAGTGGGATCTCCGCATCCGTCCGCACCTGCCGTCCTCGGCCGTTCCCCTGGACCGGAACGCCGTGCGACTGATGTACGAAGGGTTCGAGCGCGATCCCGTGCCGTGGGAGGCATGGTCACGCCCGCTGGTGTGGTGGGCGACCTTCGTTCTGGCGATGGCGGTCGCGGTGGTCGCGGCGATGCACCTGTTCCGCAGGACATGGATTCAGCAGGAACGCCTGATCTTCCCCATATCACAGGTCGCCCTCGCGTTGGTCGAAGACGACGGCAGCGGCGCGCGAGCCCCGCCCATACTACGGACGTCGCTGTTCTGGGCGGGGTTCCTCCTGCCCGTCCTGCTGGAGAGCCTGAACGCCCTCAACCGGTACTTCCCGCACGTCCCTCGCTTCGAGCCGCGCTGGGTGCTGCGCCACTCGATCCCCTACGTGACACAGCCCGTGATCCGCCTGAACTTCCTCATGATCGGCTTCGCGTACTTCATCGAGTCGCAGCTTTCCTTCAGCCTGTGGGCGTTCTTCCTCCTGTCCCTTCCGGCGGAGTGGGTGTACGGGCGGCTGTTCCAGGGACACGCGGAGGCGCTGGGATCCTGGACGGGTAGCGGCCCCGCGGGGGCCATCATGGCGCATCAGCAGATGGGCGCGATGCTCACGTTGGTGTTCGCCATGGCGTGGCTGGCTCGACGATCGATCGCGGCGGAACGCGGGCAGCTGATCCTGTTCGCGGCGGGCGCCGGCGCGATGTGTGTCATGGTCACGCTGACGGGCGTCCCGGCGTGGGTGTCGCCGCTTGTCGTGGGTTCCGCCCTGGTTATCTGGGTGTCGCTGACGCGGCTCATGGCGCAGGCCGGCATCGCGACGATGGTTCCTGCGATCGTGCCGTTGGGTTTCGTCGTGTCGACGGTTGGGGTGACAGGCCTCGGGGCAGCTGGGATGGTCGGCATGGCGCTGACGCTCGTGTGGGTCGGCGATCTCCTGACCTACCTGATGGCTCCGGCGGCGACCGGCATATACCTGCACGACCGGGCGTCCGTGCGGCGTGGACCGGGGTCGGCGTCGCTGGTGACCGCAGTGATGCTCAGCCTCGCGGGGTGTTACGTGATGACGCTCTATCTCACGGGCACGTACGGCGGTCTCAACCTGCATCCACAGTACTTCCAGACGTTCCCTGCGCTTCCGTGGAAGTTCGTCAAGTCGAAGCTGCAAGCGCCGGTCGGGCCGTCGTTGTGGGGATACGCGTGGACTGGCGTCGGCGCGACGGCGATGCTTCTACTGACGTTGGCGCACCGGACGTTCGTGTGGTGGCCTCTGCATCCGCTCGGGTACCTGGCGCAGGGCGGATGGATCGTGAACCAGTTGTGGTTCTCGTTCTTCATCGCGTGGGCGGCGAAGCTGTCGGTGCTGCGTCTGGCGGGGGCGCGTGGTTACGCCACGGGTCGCGTGTTTTTCATCGGCGTGATCGTGGGGATGCTGGTCGTCGGCGGGCTGTGGCTGGCGGTCGATGCGATGACGGGGATGCAGGGGAACCGCATACGCATCTACTGAGGGGCTACGGCGCTAGTCGCCGCACGAGGGAGTCCGGCGTGTGCACGTCGCAGCGCGAGTGCACGGCCGCACGCGCGAATAGCCACAGGCGAACCCGCTCATGGTCTACCTCGAGGAGATCGGCGAACCGGCGGGTCGTGCCGTTGGGATCGGCGCGCAGCCTCTCGTCACAGTTCAAGAGATGCTGGGTGGCGTCGTACGCCGTGTCGCCGACGAACGGCTTGGGGTCTATGGCAAGCCACGGTTCACGCGTCGCGCGCAGGACATTCCCAGCGTGTAGGTCCGTTGCCAGCAGCGCTTGGTGAGGCCCATCGCTCGCCAGTTCGTTCATCAGCCGGATGCCCTCACGCGTGAGACCGGGGTCCACCCACTTCGAGGCGTCGACCATCGCCTCGTCGCCCCACCACGCCGTCATCTCCGACAGATGCCTGAACATGTGGGGATCTGCAGGCACACGCCACAGACGACGCAGCAGCCCGGCGACGACCACGTCTTGTTCGGGCTCCGGTTCCTCCCGCAGCGGGGCGCCCGGCTCGCAGCGCTCCAGGAGCATCGCGTTCAACCCGACATCAGCCTGCAGGATGCGAACGGCCGCGTCCCCGTCCCAGAAGCGCAGCGCGTGGATCTCGTCGCGCGCCTCCATATGGGGCATACCGAGTTTGATGACGGCGGCTGCGCCGTCCTGTGTGACGCATGGCGCGACCCAGGAGCAACTCGCCTCTTCCGCGAACGGCGGGCCGAGCGTGAGGGACCAGCGGCCGGCGAGATCGGCCACCGTCTCGGGTAGCGCCACGAGCCACGCTTCGGCCTCGGCGGACCCGTGGCACGTCTCCGCCAGCTTCGGGGGCACGATCAGTAGGGGCATGGCTTCGAGCGTCCAACGTGGGATGGATAGCGAAGGCGCGAGATGTCTCCCCCGGCCCTCAGAGGAGGGCAGAGATGGAGCGGGGCTCCGCGACGATTGAGGCGTCTGCGACCGACTGCCCATGCGACACCCCGCCGCCGGCAGTCGTTTACTTCTGAGCCTCGCGGATCTCGTCCTTGATCGCGTCGACCTCTGCCTCCTCGCGATCCACGCAGACCGCCGCGGACAGTCGGCCGCCTACGGAATACCGCGCGATGAACGGGCCGTCGGCCGGGCTCCCGTCCAACTCGACGGCGTCCGGCGGCACGTCGAAGTCACCCGCGAACTCTAGCTCGAGGTCGAACAGGTCGCTGAAGAAGTACGGGACGTCCGAGTACTCCTCGTCCGCGCCTGCCATGTTCGCCCCGGCGACCGTGCCGTGTCCGCGCGCGGTCTCTGTGTGTTCGACGCGCCTATGCTTCCCGAACACGACATCCTGATACCAGGCCACATCGCCGGCGGCATAGATCCCCGGTATCGCGGTCTCGAGACGTCCGTTCGTGGCGATGCCGTTCGCGTCGGCCAGGGGCGTCCCTTCGACCAACCCGATGGCCGGGCGCACGCCGACACCGAGGGCAGCGAAGTCCGCAGCTAACTCCGCGCCCGAGGCGAGTGCGACGGACCCGACGCGCCCGTCGCCCTGGAAGGCAGCGACCTGTGACTCCGGCAGCAGCCGCACACCCTGGTCACGGTAGTGGCTCGCCAACCACTCCGACAGGTACGGCGTGAGGGTCGCCGGCCAAAGGCGATCCTCCATGTACACCAGCGTCACGTCGAGCCCCAGGCGCCGAAACGACGACGCCAATTCCAAGCCGATGAATCCACCACCCACAACGACGGAGCGCTCGGATTCCTTGCACGCCGCGATCAACGCGTCGGAGTCCGGGATGGCGCGTAGGTAGTGAATCCCCTCCAGATCGGCGCCCGGCACGTTCAGCCGAATCACGTCGGCTCCAGTTGCGATGAGCAGTTTCTCGTAAGCCACGGAGTCGCCGGACGAGAGAGACACCTGCCGCGACTCGACATCGACCGCCGTCACGGTCACACCGCCCCGGAACTCGACGTTGTTCTGCTCGTACCACTCCTCGTCGTGGTGGGAGAAGTCCGACGGCTCCCAGTCGCCCTCCACGAGGTATCCCTTGGACAGGGGCGGGCGGTGGTACGGCACGTAGGCTTCGCGGCCGATCATCATCACGGAACCGTCCGCGTCGCGCTCACGGATACTCTCAGCGGCGCACGCCGACGCAAGCCCGCCTCCGATCAACAGGTATTTCGCGTGGTCCAACGTCTTTCCTCCTGGGTTGCGGACATAGCCCGCGACGGGCCGCACGCGCAGGATACGCAGCAGGGAGCGCAGGCGTCAAAGCCAGGCAGATCGTCGGCAGATCGTCACGCCGCGGAGCCGCGGAACGTCGCGACCTCTTGCATGACATCGGCCGCGCCAGCGAAGGGCTTGTAGACGACGCGCGTGTGGTATGTTCGGCGTTCGCCCGCGCGTTGAGGGCCGCCGCGCGTGGCATAGTCCCAGGCGGGATTGCGTAGCGCGATCGACCCGCTGGCGGACATCCACATTCGGAAGTCCGGCTCGCGGAAGATGTACAGCAGGAGGAAGTCGTCGACGAGACCGTAGAAGAACCCGCCGAACGCGCGCACGTCGCCCACGCGGAATCCGACGGCCTCGGCCGCGCGGCGAGACTCGTCCGTCTGCGTGATGCTCTGACGAAGGAGCGGGTTGTCTTGCAGGTGTTCGTGCCACGCCTTGTCGGTCGGGTCGAAGGGTCGGTAGCGGACCTTGCCGTCGCCCGAGTGGCCGACGCTGGTCGCCTCGTACCAGCACATGTGGGCGTCGCCGTCGAGCATCGCCCGCAGAAACAGCGACGTGTTCTGCACCTGGTTCATGTACGACGCCCAGAACGTCCCCGACGCCTGGATGTCGTGGTCGGGCCAGATCGTGAACGTGTGGTCCAGATACGGGTCGGAGAGCCGGTAGTCGCTCACGATGTTGAGACCGGAGGCCTCCGCGGCTTTCTGCGTCAGCCGGACGGTGGAATCGTCCACCTGATCCACGCGCATGGGCGCGAGTCGCGGCGCGTTCCAGGCGTCACGGCGCTCGCCGGCAGGGGGATCGGTGTCGGCGCACTCGTAGTTCAGGCCGACATCGGAGAAGACGTTCTTGCGCTGCGCGTCGTGCATGAGCGACGCGACCCCGCTCATGCCCTCCATCGCCGAGTCCGCGAGATGCGAGAAGCGCGGGGAGTTGTCGACGATGCGCGCCCGCAACGATCCGCTCGTGAGGACGATCCCCGGTATATCGACCATGACTGCCCTCCGGCGCTGACGGATGGCTCAGCCCGGCGTCACTTGGTGTACATCGAGCGGTCTCGGTGGGCGGCCATCTGCGGGATCGCGGGGTCTCCCTTGCGCAGCGACGCGTACGCCTTGCGATGGCGGTCGTGGTATTCGGCGGACGACTCGAAGCCGAATTCGCCACGCAGTTGCTCGCTCGTCATATTGGGGTCGGTCGGCTCGATCAGGAAGTGCGCGTCTTCCTGGTAGGACGTGACCTTCACGCGGTCGGGATAGGCGTCCGTGATACGGTCGGGGATCGCCTGGTTGAAGTCGTAGTGGCACACCACGAAGTCGAGGTTGAGGTCGTAGCGCACGAGGTCCATCCGCCGATCGGTGTGCGCGACGATCCTGCCGCACGGGTCGATGAAGCGGGACCGTTCCGTCTGCACCGACGTGATGATGTAGTAGTGGTGTAGGTAGGCGTACGCTTCGAGGGAGAAGCCGCCGTCGTACGCGGACGGCCAGAAGACCGCTTTGGCTCCCGCGCGCGCGAGCGCCTCCCACGTCTCCGGGAACCCCGCGTCGAAGCATATCTGGATGCCTATGCGGCCGAAATCCAGGTCGAAAACGGGTGGGTCGCCGCCCGGCATGGCTCCGCGTTCCACGGTCGTGTAGTCGTTCGATGTCGTGACCGGTTGCGCCTTGTCGTACACGCCTTCGATCGCGCCGTTCCGCCCGATGACTACTGCGGAGTTCCACTCCTCGCCGTCACGCTCCGTCCGGATCGGGCAGATGGCGTAGCAGCCATGCGCTCTCGCTTTTGCCGCGAAGGCGTCCGTTGTCGGCCCAGGCACCGGCTCCGCCACCACGTCCTCGGCGCGCAAGCTCGTGAACGTCTCCGGGAAGCAGACCAGGTCGGGGCGCTGTGCCAGCGCGCGGTCGAACAGGGCGAGCATGTACTCGCGGTTGCCCGCCATCGTGGGATGGCCTCGGCCGTTCTGGCAGGTCGTGACGATGCGGGCTACGGCGCTCATCGGGGTCTCCTTCTCCGCGGGTCACGATGCTGCTCCCGTCTCCGCGGCCCAGAAGGGCGGGACGGGTCGTGGACGGCCATTGTAGGGGCGGTCGGGAGGAATGCGAAGGGCTCGGCGCGTCAGACGGACGCTACACAACGGCGCCATCGCACTAGAGCCATCCACGGCAGACTTCGTCGCGGTAGGGCGACATCCGCTAGCGGATGACCTTTATCACGACCACCTGGCTGTCCTGCGCGAAGTCACTTCCGTCGATCGTGGCGCTGCCTCGGAAGCGGATGCTGTGCTCGCCGGTCGCAAGAGCGGCGGTTGCCGTCAGCGTGATGCTGGCGTCGTTCTCCCCGGCCTGAACGCTCGCCACTGAGGCCGTGAGTCCGTCCGGGAGGTCGGCGAGGGTGATGTCGACCGCGTCGCTGAAGCCGCCCTGTCGCGTGATCGTGATGGTGAACGTCGCGCCCATGCCTTCGTCAGGTTCGTCGCTTGCGGCCTCGGTGACCGTGCCACCGTCGACGGCCGCGTCGTCTGCGGCGGCCTCCGCCGGTAGCAGGAAGCTCTGTCGCGCCGGTTCGGCGTTCACGACGAACGGCGCGGGCGCGATGGTGATCGGAATCGCAGGCGCGTACGCTGTGACCGGCTCGCCGTCGATCGTCGCCGATCCCTTCGCCGAGATGGCGTACGTCCCTGCCACGGGGACAGAGACAACCGGGTTCCTGGACGGCACGGTCCACGCGTGCACGGCGACGGTCGTCGTCCGTTCGGTCGCGGGAATCGTCACGGAAGTCGCGCGCGCCAGACCCGGCAGCCCGACAATCGAAACGGCAATCGGCCCGGCGAAGCCGTTGGCCCGGGCGGCGCCCACGTGCAGCCACGCGTCCTTGCCCTGACCCACGACGAGCGCAGCTTCGGCGACTTCGAGCGTGAATCTCGGAGCGGACGTGACGGTCAGCAGGACGGGAGTCGGGTCGGCGACGATCTCGACGCGTGCCCCATTGACGGCGGCCACGCCCACGACCGAGATGGGAAGCGTGCCCGTAGCGGCGTCCCACGGAGCGGTCAGCGTCAGCAAGCCACGCGTCTGACCGGGGCCGACGATGGTCGAACTCACGACGAAGTCGTCTGACAGGCCCCGGAACTCGAACCGGACGGATTCTGCGAATCCGTCGATGCGTGAGACGTCCACGGCGAGAACCGCGCTGCCTCCCGGCGCCACGCGCAGGACACCGCGCGACGGCACGTCGGGACGTGGGCCCTCGGCGGGGACCGCCGACACTCGAAAGTCCGGCCGCAACGGCGCGATGCTCAGACGGTAGGCGAAGTCGGAGCCGCCTCGTCCGTTCAGGTCGCGCACCTCGACGGTGTAGCGTCCCTCCTCGGCGAATGTGTGGTCGATGCGGGGGTCGGCGCCGAGAGCGTCGTCGTTCACGGCCACGGGCCCGTCGTCCACATGCATGTCGGCGGCTGGCTTCTCTTCGGCTTGCTCGTCATCCGCCGTGTCGTCGGAGGGCGGTTCTGCCACAGCGCGTGTCAACGTGAGCAGACCGTCCAGCTTCGAACCGAGGCGGCCGGCATTCACCTCCAGGGCGAGGCGCTGTCCCGCTTCTGCGGCGAACGTGAAGCGGTCGATGTCGCCGTCCTCCGCGATCTTCCCGTTGATCGTCACCGGGGCGGTGACCTCGGCGCCTGCCGCGTCGTTGTTCGGCTCGGTCTCGACCATCTCGGGCAAGTCGCCGATGGCGAAACGAGCCGCGTTCGTCGTAAGTCCATTGTCGACGGTCACCCGCGCATCGCGCGTTCCCAGAGCAGCGTCCGGCGCGATGGCGACCGTCATCGACGCGATGCCGCCGAGGTTGCGTCCGACGACGGCGACGCTGGCATCCGTGCCACGACGCCCCCCGAGCGGGAACACCTCGTCGAGGTACGGCATCGCGCCGACGCTCAGCCGATAGACGTGACGGGCGCTGCCCTGGAACCTGCGGTCCCGGATGCTGAGCGTGTACCAGCCGTCAGCCGGCGCCGTGTAGTCGATGAGCGAGTCGAGCGCGTTCCCCAGGTCGTTGTTGGCGACTTCCTCGCCGTCGGCATCGAGGAGTCGGAGATACGAGTCCAGCGGAGAACCCATCTGGGACGCCGTCACCATGCACAGCAGGCGGTCGCCCTCAGAGGCTGCGAAGCGATAGAGATCCTCGTCGTCCACGGACGTGACCGTGCCGCTGACGGTGACCGGCAGGGCGACTTCGGCGGCGGTGTCCATCGAGTCGTTCGGCTCTGCCTCCGACAGCTCCGGGACATCGCCCACGACGAACGAGACCGCGTTCGACACGCCGTCGGGCGTCGCGACGCGCACCGTGTGGATGCCCACGGGCGAGTCGGCCGCGATGGCGACTTCCGCGACCAGCATCCCGGCATCCGGGATGTGCCCGGACACGCCGTCGCCGCTGAACGACACGGCCTTCTGACCCGAGTGGGTCGACACCGCCCCCGAGATGTCGACGCTGTCGAAGACGACACCCGTGGCGCCCGCGAGGCGCTCTCCGGTGAGCGTGATAGACACCGCCGTGCCGCGCTGCCCGCCCTGTGGCGCGACAGACGTCAGGGTCGGGAACGCCTGCGCTCCGGCGATCGACGGTATGAGCAACGAGACCAGGAGGCCGAGAACGACGCGCGTTGCGTGGTGCATGATGGACCTGTGAAAGCGGGGCGCGACGCCGTGAAGTCAGCACCCTCGTGAACGGATGGTTCCCAGTCGCGTTCGACGATGTCCCTAGAACAACCCCAGAATGGCGTCGCCCTTGACCAACTCGCGCGGCTGGTCCAGATGGTTCAGCACTTCCGTCCTGGGGTCGATCCCCAGCGTGTGATAGACCGTAGCGAGGATGTCGCGTGGGTTCACGGGATCTTCCAGCGGAGTCGATCCGGTCGCGTCCGACTTGCCGTACACCTGACCGCCCCGCACTCCGGCCCCGGCGATCAGACCCGTGTAGCAGTACGGCCAGTGGTCTCGGCCGTCCGCCGCGTTCGAGTTCCCCGAGGTGCTGACGCCCAGCCGTGGCGACCGTCCGAACTCGCCGATAGTGACGACGAGCGTCTCGTCGAGCAAGCCGCGCTGATCGAGGTCTTCAAGCAGGGCCGACAGCGCCATGTCCAGCTTCGGGCAGTGCAGGTCTCGCAGCGGGCCGAAGTTCGCCGCGTGCGTGTCCCACGCCGTCGTGAGCGGATCGCCGTTCGCCACGGACGGCCAATTCACCTGCACGAACCGCGTCCCGGCCTCAATGAGTCGACGCGACAGCAGGACGCTCTGTCCCCACGTATGTCGCCCGTACCGGTCGCGCACGTCGTCCGGTTCCTGCTCGAGGTCGAACGCGTTGCGCGCCCTTTGAGACAGGATCAGGTCGTACGCCTGCTCGTAGTACTCGTTGAGCGCGTACGACTCCGCGACCTTCTCCAGCTCGGGCATGCCGGCATTGATCGTCTGCAGAAGGTCCGCCCGACGTTCCAGACGCGCCGGCGGTACTTCCGCCCGCAACGCGAGGTCGTCCAGCTTGATCTCTTGATTGGGATCCTGGAACAGGAAGTACGGGTCGTGCGCGCGGCCGAGGAAGCCGGCGTTCCCGCCCTTCCCGATGATCCCGCTCTCCTGCATCGGCCGCGGAAGCTGCACCGAGGAGAGCATCGGCACGTCCGCAGGGCGGAAGTTCGACACGTGCGACGCGACGTTCGGGTGATCCTTGGGCGACGGCGGGTCGAGCTGACCCGATGGGCTCACCTCGTCCGGCGTGGATCCCGTCACCATCTGGTACATCGCCGCGGTGTGGTTGAACAGACCCGCGGGCGTGTAGCTCACCGACCGGATGAGCGTCGCCTTGTCCATCTGCTTCGCCAGCAGGGGCATCGTCTCGGACAGCTGGATTCCCGGGACGTTCGTCTTGATGGGGCGGAACTCGCCACGCACGTTCGTCGGCGCGTCCGGCTTGGGGTCCCAGATGTCGAGATGGCTCGGCCCGCCCTGCAAGAACAGCAGGATGACCGACTTGGCCTTCCCGAACCCGTTGAGCGGTTGCGACGCATCGAGCACGGTGTTCGCGCGCGCTTGGAGGGCGAGCACTTTCGGGATGCTCAACCCCAGCATCGCGGCCCCGCCGACGCGCAGGAACTCCCGCCGCGAGAAGCCGTCGCACAGTCGTCCTAGCTTACCGGGAAGAGACAACATGGCCACAGACCTCCTTCTGCTGTGGGCCTACCGATTGAACAGGAATGCCGGACTGTTTATGAGCGCCCAGAGCAGGTCTTGAGCGCCTTCGGCCTTGGATTCGCTGTTGGCGAGGTGCGCCTCGGCCGCGGCGTACTCGTCGTCGCTCGGGGACCGTGCGAGCGTGGCGAGGTACAGCTCCTCGGTCAGCGCCCGTGGGTCCGGGTCGTCCACCATGAGATCGGCGATGCGCCCGTCGGGGTCGATGATCGCGTCCGCCACGGTCGGGCCGTTGATGAGGTTCATGGCGTGCGCGAGGCTGACCTCGGTCGTGCGTTCGCATTCGCAGACGGACTCCCGCTCTGGGCGCCCGAAGAGTCGCAGGAACCCGTCGTCCTTGACCCGACTGTCCGGCAACTGCGCGGCGCGGAATGTCTTCGGCACCCCCGTGAACGTCGGTCGGCTACCCGTGGCCACGCCGATCGCGTCCAGCAACTGCTCTGCGGTCAGCCGCTTCGCCGTGGCGTGCGAGAAGTTGATGGCGTCGTCCTCGTTCCAGCGGTTCGGCGTGATGCTCTGGCGGTACGTCCGCGACCGCGCGACCACGCGCATCACGTGCCGCAGGTCGAATCCGCTCTCGACGAAGTCCGCCGTGAGCGCGTCGAGCAGTTCCGGGTTGCTGGGAGGGTTGCTCGTGCGGACATCATCGACTGGTTCGATGATCCCGAGCCCCATGAAGTAGCTCCACACCCGGTTCACCGCCGAGCGCGCGAACATCGGGTTGTCCGCCGACGTCAGCCAGTCGGCCAACGCCTCTCTGCGACTCGCCGCGTCCTCGCTCACCTCGCCGAACGGCACGAGGGGCGCGACGGCTTCGAGCGTCGTAGGATGCGTCACGTCCTGCGGGCTGTAGTTGGTGTAGACGATCTCCTCACCGGGCAAACGACCCGGCTTGATGCCGACATCGGCGAAGAACGCTCCGAGTTCGTAATACTGGTCCTGCGTCCACTTCTCGAAGGGGTGGTCGTGGCACTTGTTGCACGAGAACCGCACGCCGAGGAAGAGCTGCGTCGTGTTCTCGACGGCCGCGCTGTATTCCCGCGAGACACGGTAGTAGTTGGCGGCGGGGTTCTCGTAGGTGCTGCCGTTGGCCGTCAGCAGTTCGTGTACGAACTCGTCGTACGGCTTGTTCTGCGCGATGGAACTCTCGATCCACGACCTGAACAGCCAGACGCCCTTGTCCCCGAGGAACTTGCCGTTGCATTGCAGCAGGTCGGCCCACTTGTGCGTCCAGTGCTGCACGAACTCGGGATCGTCGAGAAGCGTGTCGACGAGCGCGTCGCGTTTGTCCTTCGACGGCGTGCTGTCCGCTACGAAGGCGCGCACCTCCTCCGGGGTCGGCGGCAGCCCGATGAGGTCGAGGGAGACCCGTCGGATGAACTCCGCATCCGTGCACAGCTCGGAGGGGAGCATCTTGAGCCGTTGCAGCTTGGCGTGCACGTGCCTGTCGATGTAGTTGTACTCAGGCGTCTCGACCCAGCGGTAGCCGTCACGCTCGCCCATCACCACGACGCCCGTGGTACCGTACGCGCCCTCGTAACGCGTGAGGACGGCCGTCTCGCCTCTGCGCACGGCGGTGACCAGCCCGCCCTTTTCCACGGTCGCGACGTCGATCACGCTGCTCGTGAAGACGGCTTCGCGTGTGACGTCGCGCGTCGTGCCGTCGGCATAGTGCGCGATGACGAGCATCTGCTGTTCCATGCCCGGCATAGAGATGTCCGCCGCGGCCGGCAGCACTTCCAGCGAAGCGACGCGCGCCACGGAGTCCGCGTCCGACGCGACGCCTTCCGCGATCCATCGCTCCAGCAGACGGTGGTCTTCCGAACCCGGCACAACGACCTGCCCGCCCCTATGCGGAACCTCCGCCGTGGGCTTCAGCAGCATCAGGCTTTGATCGGGGAAGGAGCGGTTGAACCGGCGTCCCGAGATGTCCTGGATCAGCGCGTGGTAGTCGAAGTCGGGGTCGTAGCCGCGCAGCGACAGCTTGAAGCCGTTCTTGCCCTTCGCGGAGCCGTGGCATATGCCCGCGTTGCAGCCGAGTTTGCTGATCGCTGGCATGACCTCGCGCACGAAGCTCACCGGAGGCGGGTCGACGCCGCGCACGTTCACCGGAAGTTCTATGCGCTGCTCACCGGCCGTGATGGCCAGCGTCGTTTCGCCGACGGCGACGGGATAGATGTACCCGTCCGCATCTACCCGCAGCGATGCGGGGACATCGACGAACTCCGCCTGACTCGTGAGGTCCACCCACTCGCCGGCATCGGTGCGCCCCGAGACCAACACTCCCCGGCTGTCCCGCGCGTGCTCGATCACGATCTGTTCCGGCTGCACGCGTAGCGCAGTCACGCTCGGGCCGGCCGCCCACACGCTCGCAGCAAGCAGGGCTCCGCCCACCACCGCGACGAGCGCGCGCATGCGTCGATGCGACATCATCAGCCGATCCTCCCGGTCACGGAAACCGTCCCTCGCACCCTTGTCGTCATCGAGCCGTCTCCGTCATCCCGACGTCTCTTCGCCGGACGTGGACTCGCCGCGCGCCTCTGTGTCCGTCAGTGGAACCGGTGTGAATTCGTGGATCAACTCGCCGGACAGCGGATCGAACAGCCGGACCTCCCCGTCGAAGCCGGCGACGGCTAACTGCGTCCCATCGGGATGGAAGGCCAGCGCGAACACGCCGACGCCATCGCCCATAAGCGTCGCGACGCGCTCGCCGTCGTCCACCTTATATACGCGCGCCTCGCCGCCCGCCGATCCCACCGCGATGAGCGACCCGTCAGGACTGAAGGCGACGGCCTTCACCGGCCCCGGCTGCGCCTCGAAGGCGCGGATCAGGTTGAAGTCGGTATTCCCGACATCGCGCCGCGTCGCGCGGAAGATGCGGTATAGGCGTGGAATGCGGTCGCTACCGGCGCTCAGCACCTGATCGGCCGTTGGGTGGCGCGCGATGCAGCTGATCCCGCCGTAGCCCTTGTTGCTCGCGTTGATGTCGTCGACGAAAGCGCCGTCTTCGACCCTCACCAGCTTGAGCGCGCCGTCCCGGCCGGCGGTGACGACATGCGTCCCGTCGGTCGAGAACACCGTGCCGAAGACCCAGTCCCCGTGGTTGTCGAACCTGATGAGTTCTTCGCCGTCGGCGGCGGACAGGACACGCGCGGTGTGGTCGCCGCATCCGATGGCGACGACGCCCGCGTCGGTCGAGAGCGAGACCCCATAGACGGTGTCGTAAGTCGTTCGGATGGATCGGATGAGCGCGTTCGTCGCGGCGTCCCAGAGTTGCACTTCGCCGAATTGCGCGGGAGACCCGCCGGACGCGCTGAGAACCGACCCGTCGTCGGAATACGCGATGGACTCGATGCGATGCGACTCGCCAACAAGCCGGCCGATGAGCGCGGAGCCGTCGGAGCGGTGCAGCAGGATCTCGCGGAATCCCGACACGGCGAGCGTCTTCCCGTCGGGCGAATACGCCAGCGCCGAGATGACGGGAGCGACGGCGTACACTGGCGGCTCCATCGCGCTGATTCCGTCGCGCGGGGCGGGTGTGTCGTCGGTGGCGCCTTCGGCGATCCAGTGGCGGAACAGGTCGATCTCCGTGGCGCTCAGTGGGTCGCCCTGCTTGGGCATCCAGGGGTCATCGCCCGTGATCGCGTCTATGAGTAAGCTGTCGTCGGGGTCGCCCGCGGTGATGGCGACGCCCTCGGAGCCACCGGCCATCAGGCCGGCGTACGTCGTGACGATGAACTCGCCGTCGGCGTCGGCGGGGTTGTGGCAGCCCTGACAGTTCGCCTTCAGGATGGGCAGGATGTGCTCGTGGTAGCTGACCGGATCGGCTTCTGCGCGCACGGCGAACGCGGCGAGCGTCAGCAGCCCGACGATCCGAACTAGATGCGTGTGCCGCAGAACGGCGGGGGCGAACGGCCGTGCGCTACGGAAGCGCAGGCGTCGACTCGGCAGGGACAAAGTCCAAGCCTCCTGATTATCCGCCGCAGAGAGTATCTTGGGCAGCGTGCGACCGCAAGCGTTGGTCGCCGCGCGTGGGTACGCCGCGGCGGCGGGCCGCATCCCGTATGGCGCGACCGGAGAGCAGGTCGAGCGTGTTCAGTCCGGCGTGTCGGACGGCGGCAGGGGTCGTCCCGATGAGTCGGCGAGCGCGAGTGTCACATCGGCGAGCGCCTCTTGCACGTCTCGCACGTCGTCACGAAGGGCGTCGATGTCGCGCCGCGTCGCCTCGAGACCCTCATCGGAAGCGCCGGTGGCCAGGCTCTGCATTTTGACCCCGTGCCAGACGCAGGCCCACGTGATCCCTACTGCCGAACCCAGGACGAGGGCGACGATCGCGACGACGAATTCGAAGACACCCATATGACCCTGAATCCCAACTGATGCCGCGGCGTGGTCTGTCGATGGCGTGCGCGTCGGCGCCGCCGGGCCTATGGCGCCACGTTCCGCTGACGCGCGCAAGGCGATCCATGGGAGAAATGCCGCCGACGGCAGTCCGGTCGCGCTTCCACGGACTCAATGCGTCTACGTGAGCCTGCCGCGAGTAGGGAGTAGGCAGTGGCCGCCCAAAACCCAGTGGGTATGCGGCTTCAACCGCTCCCTACGCACATGCCTACTGCCTACGGAGGGAGGTCACAGCTTGGTCTGATACGACAGCTTCACGAACAGAGCGCGATCGGTCACGCCCTCTTCGTGGAGTTCGTTGTAGACGATGAAGAAGAACGACTTCGGTCGGTACTCTGAGCCGTAGAGCACGAAGAATCTCTGCATGTCGTCGGCCGATATCTCCGCCGACCCGCTAAGGAAGGAGCGCTGCGCGAACTGGTAGCGCGCCTGCAACCTCTGGACGCGCGACTCCTGCCGCCAGTCCGCCGTACTCGTTGGACGGCGTATCTCGCGCTGCATCGAGTACTCGAGGCTGAACGCCTCCGTCGGCTTCAGAGACACGTTCGGGCTCATGTACCAGCTTCGCTGCCCGTCACGATAGCCGTAGCTGTTGAACACGCGCGCCGAGATGTGTCGCGGAGGGAACCAGCCGAAGAAGAGATCCACCGTCTCGTCGGTATATACGATGTCCTCGTCTTCGTCCCGGTGCAGACGCCGTTCCGGGCCGAAGAACACGGTGAAGTCGGAGACGCTGAGCGCGAAGTCCACCTCGGCGCTCTCCTCCATCAGGAGGCCGTCGGCATCGGTTAGGCGCTGGCCCGATAGTTCGGAGGAGATCCGCCGCACGAGACCGTCGCGCTGCAGCCGGTACTCTACCGAGGCCCCCGGCCCGCGCCTGTTCAGCCGCGGGATGAAGCCTGGCTCCGAGTCGAAGTTCCGACCAGTGTCGAAGTAGCGGAACCCGCTGCGGAACGTGTTCGACCTGCGCTCGCCCTGGATGATGAACGCCCGATCGGTCTCCCAGTCGCGCTCCCGCGTCCAGTTCCCGACCACCTGTGCGACCATGTTGATGTCGTGTGGCAGTCGCATCGTGACGTCGGCGCCGCCAGCGCCGTGTGCGCGGTTGCGCGCGCGCGTGTCATCGGGGCTGAATTTGTTCACGCCGACGAGCCCAACCCCGACCCGCGAGCCGACCTCGCGCTGGTACCGCGCTGCCGTGAAGTTCGACCGACCCTCGCGCAGTGCGTCCTCCTCGTCGAAGGGGGTCGCCTGCGTGGTCATCAACGCGACGTCCTGCCGAGATATGGTCAAGAGTTGTGTATGGCGGTCAGGCGGCTTCCTCGGTGGACAT
>JABGQA010000051.1 GCA_018644665.1 Candidatus Poribacteria bacterium | reverse complement strand
GGCATCGAGTTCGACTACTGCTGCGTGCACGCGGCGTTCGCGCTGAGGGAGGACGGCTGGGAGACCATCATGGTCAACAGCAATCCCGAGACCGTCAGCACCGACTACGACACCTCCGACCGTCTGTACTTCGAGCCGCTCACGCGCGAGAACGTGCTGGACATCATCGACCGCGAGCAGCCGGAGGGCGTCATCGTCCAGTTCGGCGGGCAGACGCCGCTGAATCTGGCGGTCGCGCTCAAGGAGGCGGGCGTTCCCATCATCGGGACCGACCCGGACGACATCGACCGCGCCGAGGACCGCAAGCGCTTCAAGGAGGTCCTCGACACCTGTGGGCTGAAGCAGCCGCCGAACGGCACAGCGACCTCGTTCGAGGAGGCGCGTGCAATCGCTGACGTCATCAGCTACCCGTGTCTCGTGCGGCCGTCCTACGTGCTTGGCGGGCGGGCCATGCAGATTGTGCACTTCGAGGAAGAGCTGCGCGAGTACCTCCGCTACGCGGTGGATGCCTCGCCAGAGCGACCGATTCTCATCGACAAGTACCTCGAAGACGCCATCGAGGTGGACGTCGACGCGATCTGCGACGGCGAGACGGTCGTCGTCGGTGGGGTGATGGAGCACATCGAAGAGGCGGGCATCCACTCGGGGGACAGCGACTGTGTCCTGCCGACGTACTCTCTCGGCGACGACCAGTTGGCGGAGATCCGACGAGCGACTGTCGCGATGGCGAAGGAGCTGAACGTCATCGGCCTGATGAACGTGCAGTTCGCGATTCGCAACGACGACGTGTACGTGCTGGAAGTGAACCCCCGCGCGTCCCGCACGATCCCGTTCGTGAGCAAGGCGATTGGCGTTCCCCTTGCGAAGCTCGCCGCCCGCGTGATGACAGGGAAGAAGCTCCCCGACCTGGGGTACACGGAGGAGATCACGCCGGAGTACTTCAGCGTCAAGGCTCCCGTGTTCCCGTTCGACCGGCTGCCGGGCGCCGACCCCCTCCTGGGGCCGGAGATGAAGTCGACTGGCGAGGTCATGGGGATCGACACCAACTACGGGCGGGCATTCGCAAAGGCGCAGATGGGCACCGGCTACCCGCTCCCGACCGAGGGCACCGCGTTCATCAGCGTCAAGAACAAGGACAAGCGGGCCGTCACGTTCGTCGCCCGGGAACTGCACGACCTCGGGTTCCAGATAGTCGCGACACACGGCACCGCAAAGGTGCTGACCCGTGCGGGCATCCCAACCGAGTTGGTCTACAGTATCGGCAAGGGACGGCCGACCATCCATGACTACATCATGAACAACGCGGTTGACCTCATCGTCAACACGCCCAGCGGGGGCGAACATGCCCCCAACGAGGACAAGATCCGCATGCTCGCGCTAGAGCACAACATCACGCTCATCACCACGCTCGCGGGCGCGCAGGCGGGGACGCTTGGGATTCAGGCCATGCGGGACTTCGACCTGGCCGTGAAGCCCATTCAGGACTACTACGCGGGCTGACCCCTCCAGCGACACCACACCGCCAGCGGCTGTCGACGCGCGAACCCTGCGGGCCTCGCGGTGCTGCGCTGCCGCCCTCGTGCGAACCCCAGGATTGCTTGACGGCCATGCGGTCGCGTCGTAGCGCCCAGATCATCCGCTTTCACCGAGACCGCATCTCGCGTTGGGGAGATGGCACTCTCGGCGCGTTGGGCTGGCGCGCGCCGGCAAGCCAGGGCAACCGCTTCGACGTGATCGCGGAAGTCGGCGACATGAACGATCGCAGCGTGCTGGACCTCGGGTGCGGGTACGGTGACTTCAAGGCGTACCTCGACGAGAGCGTGTCCGCATGCACATACATCGGCGTCGACCACGTGCCGGAGTTCATCCGCGCCGCGCGCGCGCGTTACCACGGCTGCGAGAACACCGTGTTCCATGAAGCCGACTTCGCCCGGCTCGCACTCCCGGCGGCCGACTACGTCGTGGCCTCTGGCGCGTTCGCATACCGCCGCGACGACCCCACGTTCTACACCAGCATGATCCAGAGGATGTACGACGCGGCGGCGATCGGTGTCGCGTTCAACATGCTCGACGCGACCGTCTTCGCCCCGCAGCCGCTGCTTGCGGGTCAGGACCGCGATCGCGTCCTGGCGTTCTGCCGCGCCATCACACCGCACGTGCGGATGAGAACGGACTACGCGACGGACGACTTCACCGTGTACATGTACCGACGTGCGGACATGGTGGACGCCGGCCGCGCGCAGCGAGGATGACCGGGCGCCTGGGCCAGGCTCACGACCCGTCGGAGACCTGCCGCCGGCACTCCGCGACGACATCGCCCGGAATCAGGCGCAACGCCGACCACACAAGCGCGGGTACGATGATGACATCGTCTAGGTGGCCGAGTACCGGGATGAAATCCGGGATGAGGTCGAACGGCAGGAGCGCGTAGCCCACCGCGAGGCCGAGAAGCCACCGCGCGAGACGCGGTGTGCGGGGGTGTGCCAGGACGAGGCGGTACACGTCGAGTTCGCGCTTCAGACCTCGACCGATCGCCTTCAGACGCGTGAACATGCCTGTCTCGCGGGTGATTCCGGCATCATCACCCTCCGAGGGCCTGGGCGCAACGGCTCACGGCGCCCCTGTGGCCGAGATCAGCCGTCGGCGCCGCCGTCGGGGCCCTTGATGCGGCCCCACCGATCGGGAGCCAAACCCTCGACTCGCTGTGGCTCCAGGTCTGGATCGGCCTCTTCGCCGTCGTAGATGTCCGTGTTCGGGTAGAAGGTCGACCACGCGAACCAGAACGCCACGAACCCATCGCTAAGCCGGTCCAGGCGACTTCCGTCGGGCCCGACGAGCGCCGTCTCGGTGATCTCCCAGGCGCCGCCGCTCGCGTCGGTGAGCGCTCCATCCGCGAGGGTGAACCGCAGCTCACCTCGTCTGTATGCTCGGCCGCTTGGTGGCGATCCGCTGCCGGTGACGACTAGGACGGCCTCCCCGCCGACGGCGTCGTTCAGCGCCTGATTTGCGCCGATGTCGTCCAACGGGTACGCCCGCGCCGCCCCGTTGTGAATGAGACCATACACCCACGTCTTGCGCGGGAGGTCACGTTTCTCACCGTCGACGGCGAAGAACAGCCCTTCGTCTTGGTTGTAACCGGCATACGGGTCACGCGAGTAGTTCCGGCCGAAGCCCGTGTCCGTGCTGAGCACCGTCGATGCGGGGTGCGCCGCCTTCCAGTCGTCCCACCGGCTGTGCGCCAGCGGCAGGATCTGTAGTCGAGTCTCGTTTCGCGGGCCGACAACTGCCGTGCCGAGCGCTTGCTGCCATAGCGAGGGTGTATCCGTGTCGCGGTCGTACATCAGCAGGTCGCTGTTGTGGAGGAGTCCCGATACGCCGAACTCCAACGCCTTCCCGTCCAGAATGGGGTCGAACGCAATGCCCGTGCCGCACAGGGGACAGTACGTCACGGCGACGGGGACGCCCCCAAGCGAGTCGTTGACGATTTCGTGCCAATTCATGATGCGCAGTGGGTACGCCCGCGCCACGCCGTTCATCTCCAGCCCGAGCACGATGTCGCCGGGGTCCAGGTAGTCGGCCGCTGCTGCGGGGATGACGGTCGGCCGCGTCAGCGCTGGGATGCCGTCCTTGGCTGGCCCGCCGTGCACGATCGACCCGAGCGCGATCGAATGCGGGACACCCTCCGGGAAGAACTCCGGGAATAGCCGGGCGACGCGGTCGTCCAGGGCGTCGTCACCATCTGCCGGTGCTGCGAAAAGCCCGGTCACCGAGTCGTCGCCGCCACACCCTATCCACACCGTCAGGGCGACGAACAGGGGCAATACGGCCCTACGGGCACGTTCAGCCTGCATCACGCATCTCGTTTCGCTGAGTTGGTTGGGCGTCAGACGGCGGCGGAGGCCAGCATGGCAACGTCGCCGCCACCGGTGGACTCCCACGTATCCCGGAGCTGTTGCAGCGCCTGCTTCTCGATCTGTCGGATTCTCTCACGCGTCAGGCTGAACAGCGCGCCGGTTTCCTTGAGCGTAAGCGGCCGACCGTCGTCCAGACCGTACCGCGCCCGCAGTATCGCCTGCTCGCGCTCGCCCAGGACGTCCAGCACGCGGCTGACGTCCTCGCCACGCGTGAAGCGCTCCCACCATCGCTCAGGCCGCTGGCGCGTGTCTTCGAGGACATCACGGTAGCTCATCTGCCCCGGCATGGGCATTTCCATGTCGAGGGACACGTACTCGTACGCGACGCTGCCCAGCAACTCCACCTGCTCGGACGTCGTTTCCAGTTCCTGCGCGAGTTCGTCCGTGGTCGGCTCGCGCCCGAGGTCCTTGCGCATGCGCACGGTCTGTTTGTCGAGCTTCGATGTCCCGGCCAGGATGTGCTCAGGCAGTCGGATAAGACGGGAGTCGTACGACAGGGCGCGGAGAATCGCGCGACGTATCCACCACACCGCGTAAGTGCTGAAGCGGAACCCCTTCTCCGGGTCGAAACGCTCGACCGCTTGGATCAGGCCGATGTTGCCCTCTTGGATCAGGTCGATGAGTGGCACGTTCGGATGCGCGTAACGCGTGGCGATCTTCACGACGAGTCGCAGGTTGGACTGCACCAGCTGCTGGAACGCGTCGGCGTCATCCGCTCGCACGCGGGTGGCGATCTCGACCTCCTCGGCCTGCGTGAGCAGCGGGATCTGTGAGATGCGCTCTATCCATTGAGACAGCGCCCCGGGATGGTTGCGTGACTTCTGCGCGTTGCCTGCCACCGCCTTGGCCTGCCGTGTTGCCGCCGACATCACTGACTCCCTTCTCTCGCGCTCCGCGTGACCCGCTTCTTTCCCCGCGTCACAGGTCGGTCACGGGCGAGGCCGCTCGTGACCGACCGCGATCCAAGTCGCTACGCGCCGCACCCGCCGTCGCCACCGCAGCCACCGTCTCCGCCGCAGCCACCGCAGGCGCCATCGCCACCACAGCCACCGCACCCGGCATCACCACATCCGCCGCCGCAACCGCCGCAGGCGCCATCGCCACATCCGCCGCCGCAGCCACCGCAGGCGCCGTCGCCACATCCGCCGCAGCCACCGCACGCGTCGCCGCCGCACCCGCCGCAGCTACCACATCCGCCGCAGCCTGCCATGCTCTCGCCACTATGCGCGGCGACGCCGGAGCTGAGGGCGATCGAGAAGGACACCTTCACGTCATCGGCGAGCTTGAGGAGAACGAACTGCGGACGCTTGATGCTATAGTCCGAGAGCTTTACCCCGATGGAGCCCGAGACGATCAGCATGTCGCCGTCGTCTCCGCGGAACACGGCCTTCGACTCGTCGCCCTGCGCATAGTAAGTGATGGACAGGTCGTCCACCGTGATGTCGCGCTTCTCGCCGTGGAGTTCCAACGTGCCCTTGGCAACGAGGTGGGTCTCGACGCCTGCCTTCAGGCCGTCGACCTCCGTGCGTGCGCCTTGGCCGTCCGCTTCGCTCGTGGTATAAGCCGACACCACCTCGTCCAGCGTGAACACTGCGTTCGGGTGCTTCTCGGTCTCGAGGTACTGGTCGCGCATGTGCTGGTCGCGAAGGGCGATGTCCGTGTCCAGGCTAGCGAGGTCAACGGTGATGCTGGCCATCACGTGCTCGCTCAGGTCGTGCAGATCGCCGACCATGGCCGTCGCCCACGCCTTGGACGTCTTGCCGGTAATGGTCTCCAGCGGAGCCTTCGACCTGAATTGCACTTCGTTGCGCGCATTCTCACCGGACCGGAACGTCGCGGCGTGTGCGCCCGTAGCTGCGCCCACGGCGACCGCCGCCATCGTGGCGAGCAGCGTCGCGCGTGACAGGATTCGAGAACTCCTCATCGGCCGTAGCTCCTTCTCAACACGTCGTTTGCCGCGGCGCCGTCCGGCTGCGAGCCACGGATGCGCCCTTCCGACTCCAGGTTCCGTACCATTAGACAGCCGTCGTGCCGCACGGTATCGCGGATGAGTCACAAACAGCGCGTCGATTGCCACGAGCCCATCGCACGGACTGTGCCATCAGACTGGGGTGACCATGTCGCGTGACCCCTCGCCATCTGAACCCAAAGCCATTGATGCGCTCCTAGAGGAGATCTGGCCCGGGCTGTTTGCGCTCTGTTACAGGCTTGTCGGCTCCGTGGAGGACGCGGAGGATCTCACCCAGGACTCGTTGATAAAGATCGCGAAGGCGTACGACAAGTTCGAGGGCAGGTCGGCGTTCCGCACTTGGGCATACAGGATAGCGACGAACACGTGCTACAACTTCCTGACATCTGCCCGAAAACGTCGCGAGGTAGTACTCCCAGACCCCCTCGAAACTGCCGACGAATTCCTCGCAGCCACCGATCCCGAGACCGACGCCGACGAGATCCGCGAGAGCCTCGAGTTCTCGTTCATCTGCGTCTTGCAGGAACTCTCGCCGCTCCAGCGCCTTGTTGTGGTGCTGCGCGACGTGCTCGGCTGGTCCGTGACGCAGACCGCGGAGGCGTTGGGCTCGGCTCCCGCGCCCGTTAAGAACATCCACTCGCGCGCCCGGAAGCGACTAAAGGAGCTGCGGCCCGGTCACACGACTCTGGAGCCGACAGATCCTCTCGCGGCGGCCTTCATGCAGGAATACGCCAAGGCGCACGTCGAGAAGGACATCGAGGCGTGTCTGTCGTTCTACGAGGACGAGTCGACGCTGTACGCGTTCCCGACGCGGAAGTACGTCGGGGTTGATGAGATACGCGAGTACTACGCCGACATGCTCCCGATGATGCCGACCCTGTTCGTCGGCGTGAAGATGAACGGGAGCCTTGGAGCGGCGTGCTACCACCCCACGGCGGAGGGAGGTCTCATGCGCACTGGCGTAGTGATACCTGAAATCGCCGCCCCGCGCCTCGGCGAAGACAGACCGTACATCGCGCAGGTGTTCTGGGCGCAGGAGCCGGAACACCATGAACGCGCGAACACGCCCGACGAACTGGACGGCGCGCCCAAGGACGCCCAGTACCTGCTCTGAATCCCTGCGTGAAGCCGCCGGTCGAGGCCCAGCGGCCGGTGTGTCCGTGGATGTCAGCCGCGTCGTGAGCGACGACCTTGGCGCTGGCCAAGCCGCAACTGGAGTGCCACGTGGATCAGGCTCGACTCCCCATAGTCTTGGCGCTGAACGTCGTGCTGACGGTCCTCGCCCAGTCGCTTCTGCGGGCCGGGATGCGCCGCGTCGGCGAGGCCTCCACGTCGCTAGTCTCTAGCGCCGCGCGCGCCGTCGTGGACGTCCGCGTTCTCGGCGGCGTCGTGACATTCGGCGGATCGCTGTTGCTGTGGCTGTGGTTGCTCTCGAAGATGCGCATCAGCGTCGTCTACCCCCTGCAGCAGAGCCTGGTATTCATCGCGCTGCAGTTCGTCGCGTGGAAATGGCTCGGAGAGGGGTGGTCGCCCACGAGGTTGGCAGGGGTGTTGGTCGTGTGCGTTGGCGTCTTCCTCCTGGCCCGTGGATAGGCGCGCGGGATTCGCCTCTAGTATCCTGCGGACACGCCGACGCGGTAGATCGCCTGCGTGTAGTTGAGGAAGTCGATCTCCTCGCGGGTGTCGTTGGTGCGATTCCGCAGGATGTCCGCCGACCCGGTGAGTGCTACGCGGTCGGACACGCGCCACGCCCCTGTCAGCACGCCCTGCCATGCGCTGTCCTGTCGGACGAACGTCGGGCCTCCAAACGCCTCGCTGAACTCGCGGGCGCCGTAGTCCAGCCAGCTTCTCCTGACTTCACCGCGCAGCCACCGGCCCGAACCGTGGGACCAGAACGCGCTCAGCGACGCCTCGGACGTGCGGAAGTCGTAGAAGTCCGAGTTCGACGCGTTCCACATGAGCGACCCGCCCACCTGCATGAGCACCGACGAAGTTAAAACGCGCAACGCGGTGGCGTCCACCAAGTGTCTCGTGTCTTCCCGGCGGAAGGTCGGCTCTACCTGCGTGGCGATGTACAAGAGCGCGGACAGGTTCGTCCCGTACCGCTCGTTCTGCACGCGGTACGAAGTGTCGACGCGTGTTTTGGCGCCGTGTACGATGCGAGCCGCAAGGCGGCCTTGATGCCGCGTCGAGCTGATGAGAAGGTAGTCTTCGCGTCTATCCGAGTCGTCGAAGACGCGGCGTCGGAACTCGTACGACGCGAACTCGCCGATGCTGATCTCTGCGGTCGGCTCCCAGTTATCGTAGATGGCGGCGTCGCGAGCCAACCGTGTGGCCTGAGCGCGCAGCCGCAACGCCGGGCCGTCGGCGGACGGGCGATACGTCATTGAGGCCGCGAACGGGAACCGCCTCCCGTCGAACTGGTCGAGGAACCCGTCCTCGCCGGCGTAGTCCTCCAGCGACGGGGCGAAGCTCAGGCGGTACGCCAAGCGGGTCGTTTCGCCATCAACCTCGAGCAGGGCTCCCAGCGTCGATCGCGTGCCCTTGAGTTGCGGGCTCGTGCGCGACGCGGACACCGTGCTCGGATCGACACTGATGCCGAACTCGATGTGGTTGTTGTACTCGATCTGGGGCGTGACTGAGGCCGTGACTGTGGCGCCTTGGGCCGACGCCAGCATGGGAGCCGCGGACAGCGCCGCCCCCAGCGCCACCGTCGCGACGGCGGCTAGAAGATCGCGCATACGCCTCCCGCGCAATTCGCGCCAGCGCGCGAATTCGGGTCAGACAGCGCCGCTCCCTCGTGCTGCGCATCGAACGCTTCCAGGACGGCGGGCGCGGTGTGCGACATGGGCAGGGCGCTCAGAGCGTTGCTGGACGCGCCGCCGAGGTCCAGAGCGAGGTGTCCGCTCGACATCACCGACATACGTGCGCACCCGGCCGCGGACACAACGACAAGCGCGAGAGCGAGGGTCATCATTCTCGTCATAGGTGCTTCCTTACCAACGGCTCGAACACATCCAACGCCTGCCCCCCGATGAGCGTTTCCACCACGCGGCCATCGCGGCTGACGATGTAAGTGGTCGGCAGTCCGATCCCGATGTTGTAGTCCGCGACCACCTCGGGCGTGCCGAGGAGCACGGGGTACGACAGACCGCCGATCTCGTCTAGGAACGCCGGGATCGCCTCCAGCGGCTCCTCGTCGACGGACACGGCGAGGATCTCGAAGTCTTCTGCGCCGACGTCGGCCCTGAGCTGCTCGAACAGTGGCATCTCCTCGCGGCACGGCGCGCACCACGTCGCCCAGAAGTTCACCATCACCACCTTGCCGCGGTGCTCCTCGAGTGCGACCGTGTCGCCGGAGAGCGTTGCGAGCGTGAAGGCAGGCGCCAGCGCCGCGTCACCGTTTCCTGCGTCATCTAGCACGTCGTCGTTCCCCACCCCGTCGGTGGGAGCATCCTCGCCACACCCGATGTGAATCGTCACAGCTAGGATCAGGCACACGGAAGCGGCGAGTGCGTGCAGGAATGGCGGTCGGTATGCGTGGGCGGACATGGAGCCCTCTACCGGGGTCGGTTAGTGGTCGACCAATGAGCAACGGTGGACTATACCGCGCGGAGGGTCAGCTAGAGCAACAGCAGGGACTAGAATCCGTGACCCCATAGCACGGCGACGGAACCGTCGGAGCCGACCGGCTCAGCCCGCAGGCTCAGGCCGCCATCGCTCATGTCCGCGTTGCGGCTGCGCGCTGAGACGCGGGCGTCGATGGCGCTCACGAGATGGTTGAAGATCATCGCCCCGAGAATCCCGCGTGTACGCTTGAACGCGGCGTTGCTGTCCGTGCGCAGCTCCTTGGACACCAAACGCGCCGCCGAGTCCGGAATGTCGCCTTGGGCGGGATCGCGCGGGTCCTGCGTGCGGAAGTCCTCGACGTCTTTCCAGTAGAACGCGCCGACTCTGTCTATGGGCTGGCCGTTGTCGTCGGTGTACGTGTTGTGCCAGTTGTCGTAATCCGTCGCGTGCTCGAAGTCTTCCTGATTCCACTCGTCGAAGTCGCCGACGCCGTCGAACGAAACTCCGGCGCGCACAGCGTCGATGTACGCCTGCTCGACATCCTTAGCATCGCTGCGGCTAAGCAGATACGCCACGCCGAGGACGGCCTCGCCAGCTAGGTAGGCGTATCCGCGACTTCGCCCCGAGTACAGCTGTCCCGCGCCTGGGACCGCGGCGGAGTAGAGGAAGGCGCGCCCCGGCGACAGACGCTCGGCCGTCGGCAGGTACGCGCAATCCGAGTCGGGTAGTTCTGCGTCGAGTGATTCGCTCTGCGCGCGCGCTCCGATGGTGGCGATGGCCAGCGCGCAGCATACCGCGACATGTGCTCTGAAGCGCATGGGTACTCCCGTTTACAGTCGGAAGGAGAGCGAGAAGCTATTGACGCGCTCGAGCAGGGGCCCGCCTGCGCCCCAGATGGCGTTCGCATAGTCGACAACGAACGGCAACCCGAAGCTCCTGACGTCCACCCCGAAACCGAATGTCACGCGGTCGAAGAACTCGAGGGTCTGTGGTGGCTCCGATGCGCTGTCGAACTTCTTGTACCCGCCGCGCACCTTGAACACTTCGCCCAGCGTCAGCTCCGCCCCGAGGCTGCGTTCCAGTCGCTCCCAGCCGAAGGCATGGATGCCCGCCCCGCGCTGCTTGACCAGTTGGTCCGCGACCTCGTCGCGCGACATGCCCGCGTAATCGGACTCGGCGTCGTTCTCCCCAGCGAACATGCGTTCGTCCACGGTCTCGACAAAGTCCTCGTCTTCACGGTTCTGCGACAGCTTGTCGATCGCCGCGACCCCTTCCACGCTTACGACAAGGCGCGTGTTCGGAAGGTCGATCGCGGTGACGGCGATGCCCCCGTGGAACTTGCGGGGCAGCGGGTCGCTCTGATAGGCGTCCTTGAACTGAACGCGCGTGCCGTAGTTCAGGACCGACCCGGCGACTGTGACGCGACTAAAGTCGGCCTGCACGCCCGCATCGACCGCGTATGCCGTGGCAGAGCTAGCTTGCTCAAACCCAACGCCCAATGGCAGGTGGATGATCTTCCCGGTAAGTCCCGCGCGCAGGTGTGAGGACAGTTCCTCAGCGTACGACACGCCAAGCACCCAGTTCGTCCCCAACCCCTCGACGGCGATCACCTCGGGCGAATCCGTCGTGATGTCGATCGTGCCCTGGCCATTGAGCTGCAACGTCGCGCTGGCGACGCCAACGTCGCCCACTGGCGTCGCGCCAGCGAACAGGGCGTAGTACAGCCCCTCGCCCGCCTCGCTGAAGACCTCCTCGAACGACGTCCATCCTCCCAGGAGCTGCGGCTCTTTGATCGTGCTGAGCCCGGCTGGGTTCCACAAGACGGAGTTGACGTCGCTGTCGTAGGTCGCGAATGCTTCGCCGAGGCCCGCGGCACGGACGCTACGGTGCGGGAGGTCGAGAATGGGCGCCCCCGTGCGGCCGGCGCCCGCGTAAGCGCCGCCAACGGACAGAGCGCCCAGAGCGACCGTCACAATGAGTAATCGCCACCGGTATAGCATCCCTAAGCCACTCCTGTCGGGCGTGTTTGGTCAGGCGTCCCTGCGCCGAATTCGCGTCTCATGCATATCTAACGGAGCCGACGCCTGCGCGGTTCGCCCCGCGCGCACTTTCGTGCCACTCGCTGCTATAGGATAACCGACAAGATCAGGTCCGGTAGGCCCGCGGCGCCGTCGGCTCGCCGCTCTCAGCCGACGCGTACGCGGCGTTGACGCAGGCAAGCACGTCTACCATAGAGGCGACATCCGCGATGGGTGGCTCGCCGGCGCGGAACCGCCGCACGACGTCGCCGACGTAGTCTGCGTAGTCCGGCTCCCTCTCCGGCCACTTGACCGTCCGCCCGTCTCGGAAGGCGAACGTCGGGCCGCCCCACTTGTTGCCCTCGTTCCCGACATACGCGTGTTCCGCGCTGACAGCGATCGTGTCTTCCTTCGGCTCCGCGGGTACGAGATACCCGGACTCCAGCGTCGCCAACGCGCCAGAGTCCGTGCGCAGGAATACGCTGGCAAGATCCTCGACGGTCTCGCCGTGCAGCCTGTTGCTCGTCTGGCAGAACACGCGCGTCACAGGTTCCCGCACAAGCTGCAGGAACAGGTCGATGAAGTGCGTGCCGAAGTTGATCATGCACCCGCCGCCTGCGTGCTCGCGCCGCAGCACCCACGGGCAACCATCGTCGATATACCGCTGCAGCGGCCCGCCGATGAACCGCCCCTGGAACTGGTGGATGGCACCGAGTTCCGCGCGCATCCGCAGAAGCGCTCCGCCGTACCCGCCCATCCGCCGCACGAACGCCACGCCCGCGAACATCCCCGACGACTCGATACGTCCGACGAGCGGAGCCAACTCCGCCGCGTCGAGCGACATCGGTTTCTCCATCGCGAACGGCTGTTCGCGGTCTACGAGGAGCCGCGCAAGCTCGAACATGCGGTAGTGTGGCGCGAACGCGAACACGAAATCGGGCCGCTCGCGGTCGAGCAGATCCGACGCCGACCCGTAGGCCGTGCATCCGACCCGTTCGCCCCACGATCGCGCTATGTCGTACTCCGCGTTGCTGACGGCGGCGATCTCGACGCCATCGACGTCACGCAACGCGTCGACGTACATGCCGACGTGCCAGTGGTCCACTTCGAGCAGCGCGACGCGCATGGCGCTCCAGTCCCTATGCGTCCGCGGTGGCCTGTTCGGCGGGAGGGATCCCATGCGTCGGCGCTGGGTTCTCCTCCGTCACGGGCTCAGGGTCGCTCTTGTACCCGCACTCATCGCGGCGGTAGCAGAGGTAGTAGTGACGCGTCTTCGTGACGCGATGCGTGAGGAACGGCGCTTCGCACTCCGGGCACGGCATCCCAGAGACTGGCGGATCCCACACAGCGGTCTTGCACGTCGGGTACTCGGAGCACCCGTAGAACACCTTGCCCCGGCGGCTCTTGCGCTCCAGCAGCTCGCCCGAGTCGCACTCGGGGCAGGCCACGCCGGTCTTGATGGGCTCGGCGGCCTTCTTCCCATCGAGAGGCTGCGTAGTCTTGCAGTCCGGGTACCCCGTGCAGCCGAGGAACTTCCCGTAGCGGCCCCACTTGATGGCCATGGGCAAGCCGCACTCCTCGCACTCCTTGTCGGTAATCTCCTCGACGCTCTTCTTCTCTTCGTACATCTTGTCCGCGGCGCCTTCCAGCGCCTCGGTGAAGGGACCGTAGAAGTCCTCCATCACTTGGACCCAGTTGCGGCCACCCTCCTCGACCTCGTCCAGATCCGACTCCATCTTCGCGGTGAAGTCGATGTCGAGGATGTCTGGGAAGCTGCGTACGAGCATCTTCGTGACCATCTCACCCACCTCGGTCGGGTGGAACCGTGAGCTGATGCGGTCGACGTACTTACGGTTTTGGATGGTGGACATGATCGACGCGTAGGTGCTCGGGCGACCGATCCCGCGCTCCTCCAGCTCCCGGATCAATGAGGCCTCCGAGTAGCGGGGAGGCGGCTCGGTGAAGTGCTGTCCAGGGGTCAACTCGTGCAGGTTGAGAGCCTCGCCGTCCTTGACGTCCGGCAGCGGCTGTTTTGTGTCTTCCTCGGCCGCGCTCTGCGCTGAGACATCTTCGGCAGTCTCCATGAACACGTCGCGGAACCCGGGGAACCGCACGATCGACCCGGACGCGCGGAGCTTGTAGTCGCCGGCGTGGATGTCGATCGTCGTCAGATCCAGGATGGCGTCGCTCACCTGGCTGGCCACGAAACGCTTCCAGATGATGTCGTACAGTTTCAGCTGCTCGTCGGTCAGCGCGCCCTTGAGGGACTCCGGCGTCCGTTCCACCGACGTCGGACGGATGGCCTCATGCGCGTCCTGCGCGCTCTTCTTCGTGCGGAAGGTGCGGGGCTTTGCAGGCACGTAGTCGGCGCCGTAGCGACCGCCGATGAACTCACGGGCCTCGTCGATGGCGTCCTGCGAAACCCGAACGGAGTCAGTGCGCATGTAAGTGATGAGCCCGACGAGGTCGCGGTCAGGGTCGCCCTCGTAGAGCTGCTGCGCGACGGCCATCGTCTGCCGCGCCGTAGTCCGCAACCGCCGAGCCGCTTCCTGCTGCAACGTGCTCGTGATGAACGGAGCCTTCGGCGACTGCTTCTGCTGGCGCTTCTTGACCGAGTCCACGACGAACGACTGCGCACGTAGGTCTGTGGCGACTTCCTCCGCCCGCGTCGAGTCGATGCCGAACCCGTAGGAGCCGAATCCCGGCTTCTCTTCGCCGATGCGATACAGGCGCGCGTCGAACTTCATGTTCGTATCGCCGTCTACCGTTGCCGCGACGGTCCAGTATTCCTCTGGGTTGAACGCGCGGATCGCCGTCTCGCGCTCGCACACGAGCCGCACAGCGACGGACTGCACACGCCCTGCGCTCAGCCCCTTCTGCACGTTCCGCCAGAGCAAGGGGCTGATGCGATACCCCACGAGCCTGTCCAGCACACGACGCGCCTGCTGGGCGTCCACGCGTGGCTGGTCGATCTCCCGCGGCTGCTGCATCGCAGCGCTGATCGCGTCCGGCGTGATCTCGTTGAACGTCACGCGGCGGATCGGCTTCTTGGTAGTCTTGAGTTCTTCCGCAAGATGCCAGCAGATCGCCTCACCCTCGCGATCCGGGTCCGCGGCCAGGATAATCTCGTCGGCCTCCTTCGCCGCCTTGCGGAGCGAGGTGATGACCTTCTTCTTGTCCTTGATGACCTCGTAGACCGGCATGAACCCGTTCTCGACGTCGACCGACTCCTTCGAGCGCGGCAGGTCGCGCACATGGCCCATCGAGGCCTGAACGGTGTAGTCGGCGCCGAGGATCTTCTCGATCGTGCTCGCCTTGGCAGGCGATTCCACGATCACGAGTCGTTTGGGCATCTGTTCCCCCACAAGCGGATAACCGACCACGTGATCACAACGCAGTGGTCGGCGGTTTGTTCGCCACGAAGTAGAGCAGGTCGAGCAAAGTCGCGCGCATCTCCGCGCGCGGAACCACCATATCCAACATACCGTTCGCCATGAGCGCCTCGGCCGACTGCAACTCAGGCGGCATCTTTTCGCCGATTGCGGCGCGGGCTCGCGGGCCCGCGAATCCGATCATCGCTCCGGGCTCTGCGATGATGACGTGTCCAAGCGTCACGAAGCTAGCGGCTGTGCCGCCCATCGTAGGGTTCGTCACGACCGAGATGTACAGCAGACCCGCGTCCGCGTGCTTACGTGCGGCCGCGCTCGTCTTCGCCATCTGCATGAGGGCGACGGTGCCCTCGTCCATGCGAGCGCCCGCGCCGGATCCCGACACGATCACCACCGGCAAGCCGCGCTCGATGCCGACCTCGAAGCAGCGCGCGATCTTCTCGCCGAGCACCGAACCCATGCTCCCCATGATGAAGTGCATGTCCGTCACGCCGAGGACGACGTCACATCCGCCGATCGCGCCGGTTCCCGTGACCATCTCTGATGGCAGACCCGTGCGCGCTCGGTATGTCTCCAGGCGTTCGGCGTAGCGAGGGAACTCCAGGAAGTCTACGGAGTACAGGTCGTCTGCGAATTCATCGAACGTGCCGTCGTCGATGAGAAGGTCGCGCCGTTCGTGGGCCGTCAGTGGGTAATGGAACCCGCACTCAGGGCACACCTTGTCGCTGTCGAGGAACCGCTCGGCCGGTATCTCGGCGTCGCACTTCTGACACGTCACGGACTCAGTCACGACGCTATCTCGCGGTTCTGGTGTGTACGGCTACGCCGCGCGTCATCCGGTTCCGGCCCCGAGACGGACGGCAGCGCGTCCCAAGTCTAGGGCAGCGAATTCTGGCTTTTCAAGGGCAGTTGCGCGCCGCGTCGAGATCGCAACGCGGTTTTCTGCGCGGCCGAGAACGGCCGCGAGGGCCGCCGTGGCGGGCTACCGCAGGGCCGGCTGGAGTTCGGGAGCGATATCGCGCATCGCGCCCAGGGAAATCGGCCCGAGTGACAGGAACAACGCGTCGTAGCCCTCCGCGAGGAACGACACCTGGATGTCCTGCTCGGCGGGAGCCAGGACTACGAAGCCGCCATCCGCGTCCGTGGTGGAGCGTTGCACGCTGCATATACCGGCTGAGCACGTTACCTGCACCGCGGCTCCCGCGACGGGCACGGCACTGACGGCGTCAGTAAGCGTCCCCGTGACCCTGGGGATGTCGGCCATCAGGTCACCGTCGCCCACGAGCACGAATCGCCCCAGATCAAGGGACTGCCCCGGCGCGAGGACGACATCCCGCGCAGCGTCGTTTACCTGGTAGCCGAAGGCGCGCACCTCAAGCCGGTAGACCCCGGCCGGTAGGTCTGCCACGCTGAACTCGCCGTGACGGAACTCGGCGCGTCGCACCTCACGGTCGCCGACGAAAACGACGACCTCCGCGAGCGAGATATCGATTGGGGCAGTGAAACCCTCGATGGTCCCCGTCACCGGGCCCACGTCAGTGGTGTCGGTCGGTGTCTCCGCGCCACAGGCTGCAATGAGGAGTAGGCCGATGCACACCACCGCCCCAGCGCGTGCGCTCACGGCCCCTCCTTGGTGAGCCGGGCGGCGGGAGCGTCGAACGCCACTCCAGATCCCAGGCCCGCTACGGTGATGGATAGGGGAGCGTAGCCCGCCGCTTGGAACACGATCCGCGCGTCCAGCTCCGGCCAGATCGACACCTCGAACCGGCCGGCCTCGTCCGTCACGGCCGTGATGTTCGAGCATACGCCAGCGCGGCATTCCACAGTGACCTGCACATCGGGCATCGCTTTGCCTGTGTCGGCCGCCACCGCTTGCCCGCGGATCGTCGCCGCGGCCGTGATAGGGCGCATCGTGATCAGCGGCGCCTCCACCTGCTCGCCGCGCGCGACGACGATGCGACGCGCTGATGTGTCCGTGAAGAAGCCTGGGCCGGAGGCGATCAGGTTGTACTCCCCGGCGGGGATGTCGCGCAGCGCATACGCGCCGTCGCTATCGGTCGTCGCGATGGCACTGGAGACGCCGTTCCGCACGCCGATGACTCCCACACCCGGCACACGCGGCTCCACCTGCCCCAGGATAGTCGTGACGGCCGTATCGACGTCGGTCGGGGTGGAAGGCGGCTCGGAGGTGCCGTCGGCCCCGCATCCCCACGCGAAGACGAGCCCGGCGGCTAGGCCGGCGGCGAGTGCGACGACGCGGGCTGTTAGGAGTCTGCTCATACGTTGATATGACTACGGCGCCTGTTCCGACCGAGTCAACGCCCCGCGCGCGAAGGCTCCCACATCGCGTTGCGCGCTCCAGGCCGCGTTCGTAAACTGCTATGCAAGCGTGCGTTGCGCCGCGGCCCCACACGGGAGAAGACCCATGCGCTTCCCAGCCTTGCCCCGCCGCCTCATCACGGCCTCGCTTCTCGCCGCTCTCGTCGCGATCACACATGCCGCAGACCCGGTCGCCGGGGTGGACTTCGTGTGGGTAGACCTAGGCGAAGAGAACGAGGGCCTGCTCCTCACACAAGAGGAACAGGGCGACGGAATGACGGAGCCCGACGACGTAGGCGGACTGGAGTGCCGCATCAACCCGTGGCCGTACGCCGGACCGGGTCACAACCACATGTACTTCAGGATCGACGACGCCTACCTGTTCGCCACGAACACCGAGGCGTGGATCATCATGGAGTACTTCGATTCTGCTGACGCGCAGCAGATCGACTGCCAGTACGACAGCAACGGCGCGGGCGCGGTCGCCGGGGCGTTCCGCGGGGCGGGGGACGGCGCCTTCGAAGCGGCCAAACCGACCGGCTCCGAGACGTGGCTGACGCACACGTTCCACCTCGAGGACGGCAGGTTTGAGAATCGCGCGAACGCGTCGGACTTCCGACTGTCGTCGCACGGTCAGGGGTCGATCTGGATCAACCGTGTGTGGGTCAGCCTCGTCGAGCCGCCTGAGGATTTCGACCCCGAGCTGCCGTTCGGCGTCAGCCGTCCGGTGGACGCGGCGGGCAAGGCTGTGACGACTTGGGCGGCTCTGAGAGACCGCTAGACGGCGCCATGCGGAGTGTGCGCGAGGTCGGGCGGCGCGGTGGGACTCGGGAGCCCTCGGGGCCTACTCGTCCGGCCTGCGGATGCGCACGTCCTTACTGATCTGGTACCGCTCCATCTTGCTGCGAAGGGTGTTGCGCGCGATGCCCAACACCTCGGCCGCGCGCTTCTGATTCCCCTGGAAGTGCTCCAGCGCTCGGGTCAGGAGCAGCCGTTCGACGTGCGTCATCACCCCCTCGTCCGGCGGCGTGGTAAGGAACTCGTCGAACCCTTGCATGAGCATCGACTCAGTGTCAGCCGGCCGGCTGACCGGTGAGGGCTCGCCAGCTTCGCCGTGCAGGTGCAGGTCGGCGCTCGTGATCGTGCCGCCCCGGCTCAGCAGCATCGCGCGCCGAAGCGTGTTCTCCAGCTCGCGCACGTTCCCCGGCCAGGGGTACGCTTCGAGCACAGCCAACACGTCATCGCCGATGATATCCACCGTCTTCCCAAGCTCGCGGCTGAACCGGCCGAAGAAGTAGTTGACGAGCTCGGCCACGTCGCCCTTTCGGTCCCGCAACGGCGGCATGGGGATCGTGACGACGTTGAGTCGGTAGTAGAGGTCCTCCCGGAACTGCCCTCGCTCCACCGCGCGCTGGAGGTGCTTATTCGTCACGGCGATCGTGCGCACGTCGACGCGGATCGTCCCAGTGCCCCCCACGCGGGTGATCTCGCCGTCCTGCAACACGCGCAGTAGTTTCGCCTGCAACCCGATCGGCATGTCGCCGATCTCGTCGAGGAAGATCGTCCCGCCGTCGCACTCCTCGAATCTGCCGACGCGCGCGCGATCGGCTCCGGTGAACGATCCCCGTTCGTGCCCGAACAGCTCGCTCTCGAGCAGGTTCTCGGGGATCGCGGCGCAGTTGATCGGCGCCATGTGCCGGGAACCGCGCGGGCCGTACTTCCAGATCGCGCGCGCGACTAGATCCTTCCCGGTCCCGCTCTCTCCCGTGATGAGCACCGTGACGTCTGTCTCCGCCACACGCCCGATCATCTTGTACACCTCCTGCATCGCCGGAGATGACCCGATCATGTTCACCGGTTCGTCGGCGCCGTCGGACGCCGGCACGGAGTACGAGGACGTGCTGCTCGTATCCTGCCGCTGCTCGGCATCGTCGAGCGCCTGCTGGATGCTCTCGCGCATCTTGTCCATCTCGGGGGGCTTCGTAAAGTACTCGTAAGCCCCAAGCTTCATGGCCTCGATGGTGTGCCGCGTGGTGGTGAACGCCGTCATCACGATGACCGGCAGCAGTGGATGCTCGTCCCGCACACGCTGGAGCGCGTCGAGCCCGCTCATGCCCGGAAGGCTGATGTCCATGATGACCAGGTCGGCTCGGCCATCCTCGATGATGACCAGCCCGTCTTCGGCGGTGGTGGCCTTCTCGAGTCGGTACTCGTCCCCCAGCACCCGCTGGAATGCGAAGTGGATGTTCTGCTCGTCGTCCACGATGAGGATCGTCTTCACTCGTCCCCCGCCTCCTCGCTGTCGGCGAGAGGGAAGCGGATGGTGAAGCGCGTGCCTTCGCCCTCGCGGGTGTCTACGTCGATATGCCCGTGATGGTCCCTGACGATACGGTGGACGATGGACAGACCGAGGCCCATCCCGGCCTCCTTCGACGTGTTGAACGGCTCGAACAGTCTTTCCAAGATCGCCGCCGGTATCCCGCAGCCGGTGTCCTCGACGGCGATGACGGCGTTGCCGCCGTCGACGCTGACGATGACCCCTAGGACGCCACCCCGAGGCATAGCGTCCATGGCGTTCATGAACAGGTTGACGAATACCTGCTCCAGGTGGCTCTCTGATCCGAGGATGAGGACTGGGTCGTTGCGGTATTCCGTCTCCACTTCCACGCCCTGGCGCGTAAGACGGTGCTCAAGCAGGCGCAGGCTCCCGCGGACGATATCCTGCGGGGCCACCGGCTCGAGCGACAGCTCAATGGGACGCGCGAACTTCAGATACTGCTCGGTGATGGCGCCCATCCGGTCCACTTCGGACTTGATGACTTCGCGGTCCTCGGCGGTGAGATCCTTGACGGAGTCCAACAGCATCTTCACAACGGTGAGCGGGTTCCTCACCTCGTGGGCGAAGCCGACAGCGATCTCGCCTGCCGTTCCGACCTTCTCAAGGCGCCTGACCTGCGCCTCCAGCGTCATCATCCCGTCGTACAGCATCGCGTTGCGGATGGCGATGGCAGCCTGGTCCGCCAAGCTCATCGTGATGCCGATCTCCTCGCTCTTGAATGCGTGCAGGTGACCCTTGTAGATGCTGATGACGCCGAGGACCTTGTCCCGGAACATCATCGGCACCGCGAGGAGCGACCGGAGCCCCTGATTGCGCGCGATGTGGACGAACTGATACCGCGCGTCCTGCTGTACGTCATCGACGATAAGGGGCCGCCGCGTCACGATCGCCTCACCTATGAGGCTCTCGCCCACTCGCAGCGGGGGCTTGGCAGCGTATTCGTGCCCTGCCCCAGCGACAGCGCTCGTGATGAGGAACTCCCCGTCATCGGAGAGGAGCGTGAGCGCAGCGATCTTGGCGTCCATGATGTGGACCGCATGCTCCACGATGCGCTCCATGAGACGGTCGATGTCGAGCGTCTCCGAGACGAGCTTGCCTATCTCGAACAGGGCGTGCAGGGCATCTGCCCGCTGACGGGTTTCGCCGAACAGGCGGGCGTTCTGCACGCGAGGAGCCATCTGCGTGGCGAACGCCAACAACGCCGCTGCGTCCTCGCTGGCGAACGCGTCGCGCTGCATCGCGTTCACGTCCAAGGCGCCGATTACGCGGTCACCGAGGAAAATCGGGATCGCCATCTCGGAGCGGACGTCGATATCGCCGGCGATGAAGCGTGGCTCTTCGTGTGTGTCCGGCACGATGAGCGGTGTCTCGTTCTCGATGACCCACCCGATTACGCCTTCGCCGACGCCGATCTTCAGGTTGCGCACGGTTTCGTCGGAGAACCCCTGCGTCACGGGGATGTTCAGCAGGTGCGTCTCGTCGTCTACGAGGGCGAGCGAGCCCGCGTCAGACCGCGTGAGTCTCAGTGCGGCGTCCAGCACGCGGCTGTACATCCGTTCGGGCTCCAGCGGGAAGCCGATGTCGCGCACTATGGCTTCCACACGGGCGGCTGTGTCGCTCCCGAGCCCTGGACGCGTGCCGGCAGCGGTGTCCGCGCTCACGGCGCCTCTCCGAATACTCGGGTGAGTGTAGCCGGGTCGTTGCTTGTGACGGCGTCCACGCCCCACGCGCGTAGCTCGCGCACACGTGCCGGGTCGTCCACCGTCCACGTCCACACCGCCACCCCGCGCGCGTGCGCGTGCCGTATGAGATCCGTGGTTACATGCTGGTGGTGGAAGTTGAGACCCCGCAGGCCGGCGGCCAGCGCGCGGCTCAGACCCTCCCGCGTCAGGGCGTCGCTGCCGTCGACCGCAGCGGACGCCAGTTCCGCGTCCATGTTCAGGAACACGGGGAGCGCGGGCTCCTCAGCGTGTACGAGGGACGCCCAGGCCTCCGTGCACCCGGTGACCACGACATCCTGCAGGGCGTTCGCCGCGCGTAGGTCGTGGGCCATCGGCGCGATGGCTGCCTCGTCCTTAATGTCCAAGTTGAGCATCGCGCGCCCGCGCGATGCGTCAATGGCTTCTGTCAGCGTAGGCACGCGCTGCCCCGCGAACTCCGACCCGCGGTGGGCCCCGGCGTCAAGCGCACGGACCTCGTCGAAGGTCAGAGTCGACACGTCGCCTGTGCCGTCGGTGGAACCGTCGACCGAACCGTCATGGAGGAGAACCACGCGCCCGTCTACCGTGACTCGGACGTCGACTTCGATCATGTCGACGTGGGCATCCAGGGCGTGCGCGTATCCCGCAAGGGTGTTCTCGGGCGCCGACACAGGCGACCCCCGGTGCGCGATGGCGATCGGTCGCTTGGCCATCTGCGTATGCCCTCTGAAGTGGCGAAGCGGACGACATGTAGTCGCCCGCCTGCCCGAGTCATCTGGTCTGGCGCATCACTCGTCCCAGTGAAGCCACAGGCCGAGACCCGCCTGCGGGGCATCCCGGTTGACCTCGTTGTAGTCCTGGTTGACGAGGAGGATCTTCTTCCATTCCTCCGCGTCTTCATACGTGTCCGGCCGCGCTGCGATCGACTGGAGCGTGTCTCCCTCTTGGACGACGTACCGGTGCAGCCGCTTGGGCGTGGCTACGCTGAACGTCGAGGTCTTGGCCGCGCTCCGATTGCCGGCCACGTCGACGCCTTCGACGCTCACCGTGTACGAACGCGCAGACGCGAGCACTTCGCTTGCCGTGAACGTCACCATGTCGCCCGACACTGTCGTGGCACCGCTTACGGCTCCGGAGTACCCGCCCTTGATCGCGTCCGGCAGCGATGCCGAACTCACGGACACGGTGGCCGACGCCAGCGGCTCGCTGAACTTTGCGGTTATCTGTGTAAGCCCCGTGGCGACGGCGTCTTCGTAGCCTGCGCCCTGAGCGTATACGTGGCCGTCACTCGGCGACACGCTGTTGACGGTCGGAGCCGTCGTGTCCAGATAGGTGTACGACAGCGCCTTCTCGCCGCGCTTCTGCTTCGGGTTCTCGACCGTCACTTGGACGGACCCGACTGCCCCGGCAGGGGACACGAGCGACATCGACGTCTTCGTCACGTTGGACGGCGTTACGGTCTTGCCGCCGAACTGCACGGTCGCGCCGACCTTGAACTTCTGGCCCGTGATAGTGATGCTCGTTCCGCCGTCTTCGGTACCCTGCGTGGGGGTCATGCTCTCAACGATAGGAGTCGGGTTGCACCCGGCCCCAACGAAGATCGCGCACGTGAGCAGCGCGCCCAACCCCAACTGTCGCCCGGTTGTTAGCATCTATCGGTCCTCCATCTCACACTCAATACGCTAGGTGGGAGAATTCCGGTGCAAGCCGTGAAGTCACAAATGGTCGGATTCAGCTCTTCGAACGGAATATCGGCGCGCGTCGAGTCGGCATAGTACGGCCGCCGAAGCGTCGGCGCGTAGTATAGGGGCCGCCCGCGACGACTGTCAACCACGACAGCCGGCGTGCAGAACGCCGCGGCGCCTACGTGACGAAGCGCGCCGACATGAGGACCGCATCGGGCGCGTCGTCCGCTGGGATGGCCTGAGACCCCTCGATAGCACGATCCTGGCCGGGCTCGACGATGACGTCCAACGCGACGTCGGCGCCGATCGTAACCCCATCCGCATCCGCGAAGACGACGAGTAGGTGACCGGTAAGCGTGCGGATCGTCGGGTTGTGGATCTCCACCGTCCACGCTAGCGCCCACTCCGCCGCTCCGACCTCAAAGCGCACGTTCGCTGTCGTCAGGACGCGGCTGTCGGCCAGGCCCGGGTCGACCGTAAGCCCGTAGTTGGCAGCGACCGTCACTAGATCGGCGATGTCGACGATGCCATCGCCGTTGACGTCAGCCTCGGGGAGTGCCCCCTCCGCCTGCCACTCCAGCAGTGCGACCCTGGCCGCGTGGCTGGTGGGTTGGGCCGGCCGCGCGGCGTCGGTAGGGTCGCCCACGTCGCACGCCGCGATTGTCGCGACGACGCCACAGGCGACCAGAATGGCCCATGCGCGATAGCGATGCGTGGTAGCGTGCATGCGCTCATCCCTTCCGCTGATGGTGAAGTCCATGGGGTAAATCTACATCGCCGGCGCGCGCAGGGACAGGGCGGCCAGTGACGGCGGCGGCCGGCTTTCCCCAGAACAGGCCACCGAAACGGCTCACGCCTCCGCCTCCGCCCGCGTTGACTTATGTCCGCCGGCCGTGCTACGAAACTGACTACGCGCGGCGACCAAGACACATGTGGAGCGCAGACGTGACCGATCGGGCAGAGGCCTTCCATTACCGAGACGGCGACCTATACTGCGAGGACGTGCCCGTTGGCGACTTGTGCGCCGAGCACGGCACGCCGTTGTACATCTACAGCCACGCCGCCCTGACTGGGCAGTACAAGGCGCTGGCAGACGCTTTCAAGCGCTGCGACCCGGTCATCTGCTACTCCGTGAAATCGAACTCCAACCTCGCGGTCGTCCGCTCGTTGGCGCGTCTTGGGTCAGGAGCCGACATCGTGTCCGGTGGCGAGTTGCACCGCGCGCTCAAGGCGGGCGTCCCGTCGGACAAGCTGGTGTTTGCCGGCGTCGGCAAGACAGACCGCGAGATCGGCGACGCTCTCGCAGCCGGCATCCTGCTCTTCAATATCGAATCCGTGCCCGAGGCGTACGCGATCGACCGCGTGGCTCGCGGCATGGGCGTCGTAGCTCCCGTAGCGTTGCGCGTGAACCCCGATGTCGATGCTCAGACACACCGGCACACGACGACAGGGAAGAAGGGTACGAAGTTTGGCGTGGACATCGATCGTGCGGTCGCAGTGTATAAGGAGCTGAACGAACTCCCGAGTCTCGACCTCTGCGGCGTGCACGTACACTTGGGATCCCCCGTGACGACTCTCGCCGCGTACGAGGACGCGCTCGACCGCGTAGTGACACTCGTCGAGTCTCTCCGCGATGTCGGCATCACGTCCGTCAGGATGCTAAATCTGGGCGGAGGGCTCGGCATCGTCTACCGCGACGAGGCGACGGTCGACGTTGAGGAATACGCGGCATGCCTCCGCCGGCACGCTGAGGCGCTCGACTGCCAGTTGATCCTTGAGCCGGGCAGGTTCATCAGCGGCAATAGCGGCGTCATGTGCACGCAGGTCGTCTACCGGAAGGAAGCGGGACACAAGACGTTCGTCATCGTCGACGGCGCCATGAACGACCTTATCCGGCCGGCGTTCTACGACGGCTACCACGCCATACGTCCAGTGACGGGCGCCGGCCGTGGGACAGAGACTGTCGACGTCGTCGGCCCAGTCTGCGAATCGGGCGACTTCCTCGCCAAGGACCGCCACATGGAGCGCGTGGACGAGGGCGACGTCCTCGCCGTGTTCAGCGCCGGGGCATACGGCTTCGTGATGTCTTCCAACTACAACTCGCGGCCGCGCGCCGCCGAGGTCCTCGTGATGGGCGACACTGCGTCCGTAGTGCGAGAACGCGAGACGGTCGAAGACCTGACGCGTGGCGAGTCCATACCCGACGCGCTCCTGGCGGACCAGTAGCGCACGCGCGCAATGGAGGCGGGCCCATGCCGATTCCCTTCATGAAGATGAGTGGGGCAGGCAACGACTTCGTCGTCATGGACAACCGTGACGGCAGAATCGACGCCACGCCGGACTTCATCAGTAAAGTGTGCGCGCGGCGGGTTTCGGTCGGCGCCGACGGCATGCTCCTGGTCGAGCGGGCAACAGACCCCGCCGCGGCATTCCGCATGCGCTACTACAACTCCGACGGCGGCGAGGCGGAGACGTGCGGCAACGGCGCCCGGTGCATCGCGCGGTTCGCGCACCTTCACGGCGTCGCCGGCAGCAGCATGTCCTTCGAAACCGCCGCGGGGCCGTACAGCGCCGACATCGTGGGCGACGGGGTCAAGCTCGGCATGAGCGATCCGACAGACGTGCGCGCCGACTTCAAGGTCGCCCTGGCTGACGGGCCGCGTCTCGCGTCCTCCGCGAACACAGGCGTGCCGCACGTCGTGTACTTCGTCGACGACACCGAGGATGTCGATGTGGTCGCGCTCGGTCGCGAGACTCGCCACCATGACGACTTCGCACCGGCCGGGACGAATGCCAACTTCGCCCAGACGCTGGAGGACGGCTCCCTTCGACTGCGCACGTATGAGCGCGGAGTCGAAGACGAGACGCTGGCATGCGGCACGGGCGCCGTGGCGGCCGCGATCACCGCGTCGCTCCGGGGCCACGCGACATCTCCGACGACCGTCCACGTCCGGGGCGGCTTCGACCTGATAATCCACTTCACCAACACCGGCGGGGCCCTCGGCGACATCTATCTCGAAGGCGACGCGCGCGTAGTCTGCGCCGGCGACCTTCATGAAGAGGCGTGGTCTTACTGACCGTCCAGGTCGTCTCCGCCACCGACCTCTGACAGGCATCCATGGCGAAGCCCAAGACACCGGCGCCCGACCGCGACGAGGGCGACACCCGCGTAGACGTGTCCTCGGTGCTAACGCACTCGATGGAGGACTACATCAAGGCGATCTACAAGCTCCAGCAGCATAGCGGCCGCGCGACGACGATCGCGATAGCGGATGAGATGGGCTTCTCCGCCGCCTCGGCGACGAACATGCTGCAGAAGCTGGCCCGGCTGGAGTTGGTTAGCTACGCGCCTTACAAGGGCGCTGAACTCACGGCCACGGGCAGGCGCATCGCCCTGGAGGTCATCCGCCACCACCGTCTCATCGAGCTGTACCTGGCCAAGCACATGGGGTACTCGTGGGACGCCGTGGACGCGGAGGCCGAGGCTCTCGAGCACGTCATCTCGGAGGAATTCGAGGAGCGCATCGACGAGCTGCTCGGACGCCCCGAGACCGACCCGCACGGCCACCCGATTCCTTCCAAGGACGGGCACATTCCAGACGAGCGCATGTACACGCCGTTGGCCGATGTGCCGGACGGGTCGTCCGCGCGCGTCCGTCGCGTCAGCGACCGTGACCCGGAAGCGCTCCGCAGCCTCGGCGCGATCGGCCTGTACCCCGGCGCCGACCTGTTGGTCCTTCGGCGCGAGTCCGCGGACGTGGTCGTCCGGGTTGGCGACGACGAGAGGCCCGTCTCTGCGGAGCACGCTGTCGAGGTGTTCGTCGAACTCCGTGATGGGAGCGACACGCCGTCATGAGGATCGTGGCTCTCGACACGTCCGCCCGAATGGGCGGAGTCGCGCTTCAGGACGGCGACGACCTAGTCGTCGATGCCGCCGTGGCGATGGAGCGGCAACACTCCGAGCGTCTCCTGCCGACCCTGGCCTGGGCGATGGAGACCTTCGGATGGAGCGGCGACTCGGTCGACCTCGTTGCCGCGACCCACGGGCCTGGCCCGTTCACTGCGGTTCGGGCCGGCGTGACGGTCGCCAAGACCCTCGCCTATGGTTGGGGCGTGGATGTCGCGGGTTTCAGCACGATGGACGCGATCGCGCACGGCTATCGACACATCGGCCGGCCGCTGCACATACTGTTCGACGCCCGCAAGCAGCAGGTATTCTCCGCGCGATATGCGCCCGCGCCGGGATGCGCCCAGCTCGTCCGTCTCGGCGATGTCGTGTGCTGCTCGGCTGACGAGGCCCTGAACGATGCGCACCCGAAGACGCTATACGTAGGCAATGGCGCGGACGCCTACCGAGACGCCATCGAGGCGAACGGCCCCGAAGGCGCCAACATCGCCGATACCGCTGCCGGCCTCTGCCGCCCCGGTGCTGTGGCGGCTCTGGCTGCGCATCATGTCGCCGCCGCGCCGCCGACCCTATCGGACGTGCACGGGTTGGCTCCGATGTACATCCGGCGGCCGGAAGCCGAGGTCCGCGCCGACGCCGCAGCGCGCGGATGAACGACCACGCTACAGGCGCCGGGCGCGGCGCCATCCCTCTGGCTTCCGGCTCCGAGGCGTTCGTTCGTGTCGTCACGCCGGACATGCCGCGGTGGCGCGACCTGGGCCACAAGTTCTGCGTGCGTGTGCGCGAGTACACGCGTGTCGAGCCCGCGCAACTCACGCCGGATGAGCTGTCGGACGAGGACTTCGCCGGCTACCACTTGGTGCTGTTCGGCAGCATCCTGGACAACCCCGCGGTCCTGAAGCTCTACGCCCGCGGCCGCTGCTTCACGGACGCGAGCTACCCCGGCCGCGACGGCGCCGAGATACGGACGCTGGTGAACCCGTTGGGAACCGGGAGGGACATCCTCCACATCGGTGGCTCGGACATCTCCTCCGTACACGAAGCCGCGATCGGTCTCAACCGCACCTTCCTTGATGTCACGACGGAGGTCGATGGCGTTCTGTACCTGCGCCGTCTGAACTTCTGCGTGGCGCCTGACCACCACGTAGCCGTCCCCGAGCCGGCCTCCGTGCGGCGTGAACTGGACCTCGCGGGAGGCGAACCCAACGCCTTGGCGGCACTGGCCGCGACATTCGCGCTTTGCCACTACCAAACCGATCACCCTGGGTGGGCGGACGCCGTCCGCGGTGCGCTGGCTCCAGTCATCGACGCGACCCCCGGGCCGCACGCGGCGAGCCGACTCGCGCTGGCCTGGGGCCTCACGCACGCGTTCTCCGGCTATGACGAGGAGTTCCGCGCCGGCGTCGACGCGATGCTCACACGCACGGGCAGGGCCGCCGCGGCCACTTTGCGCGCCGAAGACACGGCCGCCCCACTGAGCGCGGTTGTCAGCGATTGCATGACGGTCATCCGGGTGTCCGATCATCTCGAGAGCGCACACGGGGCGCCGGCGCTCACGGAAGATGCCGCGCGGGCGTGGCAGAAACTCCTCCGGCCGGACCCCGGCGTCGCAGAAGACGGTCTGCGTGACTGGCCCACGGTCGACGGGTGGCTGGCCGCCGTGCTCCGCTGCGAGCGGTACGACTTGCTGGATGGCGGCATCCTCGACGAACTCACGTGCGAGGCCGTCGCCGAGCGCGACAATCTAGGAGTGCCTATCGGCGACGCGTCCGGCGGAGAACACGCAGAGAACGTCCTCCGAAAGATCGCCGCGTACCAGGACGCCGGCGAGCCGCTCTGGCTCCGTCGATGGATGCAGGGATCGGCGCCGCAGCCAGCGGGCGGACGTGTCCCCAGCGGGTGGTACACGGGCGCCTACGCTCCCGAGAGAGCCCCGACGCCCGCTCGCGACATCCCCAGAATCCACGTGGCGCCCACGGACGGCGAGCACGGCGACGTTCGTTCAGTGGTGGCCCGCCGCGATCTGGACGGGGCCACGGAGTACCTGGCCCTCGCCGGCCCGACGCTCCGGGCGCGTCGCCTTACGTGGAAGGGCCACGCCTGGTTGACCGAGGAGCACACCAGCGCCGACACCACCGACGGACCCGTCAGCGTGGCGGACATGGACGGGTTCGGGTACGTGAGTGCGGCCGCTCGATCCGCCGAATGCGACGAGTCACGTCGCCAGATCCTGTGGCGACACGGCGAGTTCTTCCTGCTCGTGGACACCGGCCGCGAGCACGGCGCCACCGACGCGATGACGCCCGCGGATGGCGTCTCCAAGGAGGCAACGGCCGGGGGCCACATCCTGCGAGCCGGTATGTCCGCCATAGGCGTGACATCGTCATGCGACGAGGCGTCGTCCCTGTCCCGCGCGACGCTCATCAGCCTCGGCGGCGCCGCGCAGCTTGCCGCGCTGGACTCTGTCGGGTACGCCGCGGGCGGCGCGACGTGCTATGTCGGGGGGGCCGACGTAGCCGGGTCGCTCCTTGTCTCCGAAGCGGGGGTCTTCGACGGCGACGACATCTGGCTCGCCGGGTTCCGATCGCTTAGATCCGACGGCTGTGGCTGCCTGACGGCGTCGTCGGCGGTGCATCTGCACCTGTCACGATCGCGGGCGACTGGCCGAGCGACCGCCGACACGGCGTGCCGTCTCGCCTGGAACGACGGTGCCGACGGGGTCGATCTGGCCTCCGGGTCGTACGACGTACAACTCCACGACTTCGACTGGACATCCCTGGACCGGCTCGCAACCCGCTAGACCCCGACGCGCCGGAACGTTAGGCGAGGCGCCAGAACAACGACACAGGCGCCGACGACCAGCGCTGATCCGACGATGCCCCGCACTGACAGTTGCTCTCCGAAGATCACCGGCCCCGCGATCGTATTCACGACTGGCGTGAGCATCGACCATATGGCCCCCTCGACGCCGCGGACGAGATATGGTCAAGAGTTGTGTATGGCGGTCAGGCGGCTTCCTCGGTGGAC
>JABGQA010000087.1 GCA_018644665.1 Candidatus Poribacteria bacterium | reverse complement strand
CTCGAACCTACGACCTGGTGGTTAACAGCCACTCGCTCTACCAACTGAGCTACGCGGGAACATTGGCCGATTCGGTGGGATATCGGCGAACAGAAGGCTACCATGAGCCGCCCGGTGAATCAAGACGAAGTTCCGCTAGATCAACCGTACAGAGGCCGCTCCGCGAGGTAGGCCACGACCTCCTCCGGGACGCCCCCCGACGCCAGCGACGCCCGAATCGCAGTCGACGATAGACCGGCGTGGTACGGGTCCAACGCCATCGAGCTAACGCCGTCGGCGTAGGTGGCGTTCTCGGGGGCGCGAAGAAGGCTCGCGAGCGCGCCGTCCCCGGACCCCACGCGGTTTGCGCACGCGAAGCTCGTCTGATCGAACAGAGCGCGCAACTCTGCGGCGCGATCGGCGTAGTACTTCGGATCGAACACCCGTACGAGCGTGTCGTAACCCACGATGAAGCACACGTCAGCCGACGGGAAGTGCTCCCGGAGCGCGGTCATCTTGTCGAGGAACCTGCCGTGTGTTGCGATCGCTACCGACGTCCACGGCCGCGGCGCCGCGATGGCGCGCATCATCATCAGACGCTCGTGCAGAGGCGCGTCCGTGACCGCCTTATCCACGTTCGCGATGGCGAGTTCGAGGACGACTTCCGGGTACCCGAGGTCCTCGTGCGCGATCTCGGCCATGCGAAGGTGTGCAAGCGTCGGTGGGTTGAACGACGCCGACAGAACCGCCACCTTCGATGGGGAGCCACCCGTCCGATGCACGAACTGCATTGACGGGTAGCCGGCCGGGTCGAGCGCGGCGGCGATGTCGGCGTAGTCTCGTCTGAGCGTCTCGTCCGCCGTCAACGGCCGGACGCCTCGATTTCCTGGGGCGTGGGCAGGTCGTGCGTCCCGGGATGCAGATGCCCCGTGCGCTTCTGGCCGCGCAGAGGACCCTCCGCATACACGCCTCGGAACGGGCCGTCACCGTACAGTTCGACGACGTGGTGCAACTCACCCATGCGCGCGCACATGAGGTCGCCGGGCCCCATGACCGTCTCCTCGTCGCCGCACAGAACGAGCGCCGAGCCGTCGGTGATGAACCAGAATTCGTCGGCGTCGTGGAAATGCAGGTCGCCCGGCGCGTCCTCCGCGGAGAGCGAGAACACGCCCCACGCGCTCATGTCGACCCAGTCCGGCTTGTCCTCACGATGCCCTTGCTTGATGAACGCCATAGGGCGCGTCCTTTCTTCTCGGTGACTACTCGCGCTCACGCCTCAGAGCCGACAACTGCTGACTCAGCAGCACGCGCAGAAGGCGGTTCGATATGATCCGTTCTTCCCCGGGCCTCAGCGTCTGGGGATTGATGTGGATGCCGTCTCGGCCGGCGGGAGCCAGGATGATCGGCGGGTCCCCGGCGAGCAACGCGTTCATCACGTCGTCGCGGCGCATCCCGGCGGCCTCCTCGTCGATGGTGATCCTCGCGAGCGGCATCGGCTGACCGGCCTCCGACGGGAAGTCGCGCGCCACCGTCACATGCTCGACCCTGGCCAGCTCCGTGGTGAAGTGATCCACCTGTGCCTCATATGAATCCATAAGAGCGCCGTGGTCTTGCTCCAGGTAGCACTTCACGGCCGCGTAAATGCCGGCCATCTCCTCCTTGCCGACCTTCAGCGGCCGGCCGATGTACACGTGTGGCGACGAGTGGAACGCGCAAGCGTCGATCAACTCCGGTCGCCCCAGGATCAACCCCGTCGACTGCGGGCCAGACAGGCCCTTCCCGCCGCTGAATATGACGAGGTCCGCGCCCAGTTCGCGCGTGAAGAACCAGAGGTTCTCCGGCGGCGGCAACTGCGCGGCGGCGTCCACGATGACCGGCACGCCCTTCGCGTGTGCGATCTCGACCGTCTCGCCGACGCTGACCATGCCCTCGGGGCCGGTTCCGCGCGGCGTCACGAAGACGGCCGCGGTATTGTCGTTGATCGCGGCGGCGAGCTCGTCCGGCGTCGTCCGCTGGTCGTTGCCGACGCTCACGCGGACGCCGCCCGCGTGGTGTATCGAGAAATCGTGCGCCGTATGTGCGCAGCGCTGCGTGACGAACTCGTTCCGCATGCCCCGGGCGTCGGGCAACCGGCTTCGCTTGCCGGGGTCGCTCCCCGCGATGCACGCCGCCGCAGCGAGCAGTATGCCGGCGGACGCGCCCGTCGTGACGAAGGCCGCTTCGTTGCGTGTCATCCGCGCGATCTCCGCGCAGACGCGGATGCGGAGCTCCTCCATGTCGACGAAGCTCGCCGCCGCTTCCATCATGGCCCGCGTCACCGGGGCCGGCATGAGCGAGCCGCCCAGACTTGTCAGCGTGGCGTAGCCGTTGACAACCCTCGGTATCCCGAGGTCGTCGTACACGCCCATACTCAGGGGCCCTCCGTCTTGGGTCGGTACCCGTAGATCTCTATCTCTCCCGCGCGCGGCTGCCCCGGCGCGAATGTGGTCGTGCGCGTCGTGCCTTCGGCGGCGTTGATCACGCGCGCCACGGCGCCGTGTCGGTCGTCGTGCGTGTTGCCGATACGAATGCGGATGCGATCCGTGAACGCGTTCACCCTGAACGTGATGTCCGTCTCGGTGTTCTTCCTGGTCTGGCCTGCCATGCGCCACTCGTCCGCGCCGCGACCGCCTGTGTACAGTGTGGCGTTCTCGTAGTTCGCGTTTCGGGCGACGACGCGGCGGATCGCTCGCGCTTCCGGCAGCCGCACGCGCACCTCACGGCTTGTCTGTACGGTCGTGGCGGCCGAGCCATCGACGAGCCCAGGAGCCTCCATGGCCTGGTCTTCCCAGGCGTACTCCGCTGTCACACCCGGGAGGGTAGCGTAGTTCTCGCTCAGCTCGGCCGGCTGGAAGACGGACGTCAGAGCCGAGCACCCCGCCAGCGCGCCAAACCCACAGGCAAGGAGCGCCGCGGCCCGCCATCTACTGGGCGAACGGCGCGCGCGTAGGGGCGTCGGGCGTTTCGGCAGGTTCATGGCCATCCTTCGGGGTGAGTGTAGAGTCGCGGGCGCCGGCCGTCAACCGCCGCGGGGCAGCTGGCTAACCCATGTTGCCCCGCCGGAACGTGTCGCAAGCCGGTCTCCTTCGCGTAGATCGAAGGTATCTATCCTCGTGGCGTTCAGGGCCGTTGTCCTGCCTGCCAGGCTTGTCTGACAGGAGCGGGCTACAATGTGCGGTGGTGGTTTCCGCGTCGGGTTCCACGGCAGCCCCGGAGGGTGCTCGCGGGACACGGAGGTCCGCATCGGCCTCCGTCTGGCGTCGCCTCTACCTGCTCCGTGCGCCGCAACACACACGCGATCGGGCGCCCATGCGGGACAGCTTGGCGATGTCGCGCAAAGGCCGCCATCCCACGATCCGGCGAGCGCTGTGTTCCTCCTCCCGCGCTACGCCTCGGATGCCCACCGTCTGCCGGTCGTCGCGGCGTTCAACCCCAGTCGGGCCGGCACATCGCGCTGCCGTCCGCGGCGCCACGCCTGCCACCATCACCTGCACGCGACCATCGACGCCTTGTCCTGCCGAGGGCCGCGCTAGGTGACCGCCACCTCCTCACTCGTCCGCCTATCCGGCGTCGCGAAGGCGTACGGCGCCACACGGGCCCTCGACGGCGTCTCGTTCGACATAGCCGAGGGCGAGATCCACGGCCTGCTGGGGGAAAACGGGGCCGGCAAGACGACCCTCATGAACGTGATGTACGGCCTTGTGTCGCCGGACTCGGGCACGATTGAGGTGTCGGGCCGCGCGGCGGCGTTTCGCGCGCCGTACGACGCCATCCGCGCTGGCATAGGCATGGTGCACCAGCACTTCATGCTCGTACCTACGATGACGGTCGCGGAGAACGTCCTGCTCGGCCTGCGCGAGAATCCCTTCTGGCGCCGACGCGACCGCGCGCAGGGCCGTGTACGCGACCTCGCGCGGGAGTTCGGCATCGACGTGGACGTCACACGACGTGTCGACACGCTCCCGGTGGGCGTGCAGCAGCGAGTTGAGGTACTCAAGTGCCTGGCCCGACGCGCCACCGTCCTCGTGTTGGACGAGCCGACAGCGGTGCTGACGCCCCAGGAGGCGGACGAACTGGCGACGGTGCTGCGTGGTCTGCGAGACGCCGGCCGCTCCGTGGTCTTCATCAGCCACAAGCTCGGCGAAGCGCTGGATGTCTGTGATCGCATTACCGTGATACGGCGCGGACGGAATGTCTCGACCGTGGCCGCGGCCGACGCCGACGAGGCGACGATCACGGCGATGATGGTGGGAGAGGGCGTCGCGGCCGTGGCGCCACACCGCGTCAACGCGGACGGACATCCACGCGCGCTCACCGTCGAAGACCTGCACGTCGCGGACGCCCGAGGGATCCCTGCCGTGCGGGGGCTCTCGCTCACGGTGCGCGCGGGCGAGATAGTCGGGGTCGCGGGCGTAGACGGTAACGGTCAGGCGGAACTCATGGACGCGCTCGCGGGCGTCCGCATGCCTGCCGCAGGCGCCGTCTGGGTCGACGGCAAGGACCTCACGCGCGCGTCTCCTCGGGAACGCGCCGACGCCGGCATGGCGATCATCACCGACGACCGCCGCCTGAAGGGCCTGGCCCCCGGACTCTCTGTCGCAGAGAACCTGGTCAGCAAGCGCTTCCGCCGCGAGCCCGCGTCGCGTCGAGGATGGCTGAAACCACGCGCGATCGCCGCCGCGGCCCAAGCGGACCGCGATGAATACGACATCCGGACGGCGGATGTAGCCATGCCGGTGTCGGAACTGTCCGGCGGGAACCAGCAGAAGGTCGTCATCGCCCGTGAGCTGTCCCACGCCCGATCCCTGCTGGTGGCGATGAACCCAACGCGCGGGCTCGATGTAGCCGCGGCGGCGTACGTCCATCAGGCGCTCGTACGCGCCCGCGATAAGGGCAGGGGCGTCCTCCTCATCTCCACGGAACTCGACGAAGCGATCAAGATGTCCGACCGCATCGGCGTGATGCGCGACGGATTTTTCCGCGAGGCGCCGCCCGGCATGCGGATTCGCGAGGGGCTGGGCCGACTGATGCTCGGCGGGCGGTCGACGCCGTGACTCGCCTCGTGTGCTCTGCTCGGGACTTCGCGCGAGTCGCCGTCGTCGTGGGCGCCGTCCTCGGCTTCGCGCTGATCCTACTGGCGATCGGTGGGTACGACCTCGCCTCGTGCGCGAGCGCGTTCTGGCACGGCACGTTCGGCAACCGCTACGGGTTGGCGTCGATTCTGACCGGAGCCTGCCCGCTGATACTGACGGGGCTCGCGGTCGCGCTGGCGTTCCGCGCTGGCGCGTTGAACATTGGCGCCGAGGGACAACTCCTGGTCGGTGGCCTCGCGGCCGTTGCGCTAGCGACGAGCGTCGATCTGCCACCGTGGGCGCTGGCTCCCATGCTCTTCGTGGGAGGGGTTGCCGGCGGCTGCCTGTGGGCCGGGATCGCGGGGGCGCTGCGCGTGTGGCGTCGCGTCCCAGAGGTCCTGAGCACGATCCTCCTCAACTTCGTCGCGATCGAATTCGTGCGATACGCCGTGACCGGGCCATTAGAAGGCGTAAGAGGCACGGCACAGACCGCGGAGATCCCGCACACGCTCCGGCTCTGGATGCTCGACCCGTCCACCGACCTTCACGCGGGGATATTCCTCGCCCTGCTGGCCGCGCCGATGACGCATCTCCTCATACACCGGACGACGGCAGGCTTCGAGTTGCGCGCCGTCGGCGACAACCCCGTCGCCGCGATGTACGCAGGCATGTCGCCGGCGCGCGCGGCCTTCGTGGCCATGCTGATCTCCGGCGGCCTTGCCGGGGTTGCCGGATGCGTCGAGCTTCTGGGACGCGTCGGCTCGCTGAGCCAGGGCTTCACGACGGTGGGTTACGGGTACACCGCGATAGCCGTCGCGATGCTGGCGCGCCTGAGTCCCTTGGGCGTCGTGGCGTCGGCGCTGTTCTTCTCCGCGTTGGCATCCGGCACGCGCGAAATGACCTTCGAACCGAACTACGTGCCGGACAAGCTCGTCGAGGTAATACGCGGCCTTGTCGTCCTATTGGCGGTTGGGTATGGTGTAGCGGAGGCGCGTTTTTCCAAGCGTGGCACTTGATATACATTCCCGATGTCGCGCGGCGATCCCTGACGGGTGACGGGAATGCGTTGCGGGTTAAACATATCCCGCCGATACCGCGTCTCAACGGGTGGACACGGCTTGACCGGGGGCTGATATTCCGTGAAAGACGCCGACCACTTTCTGGTCGAACAGTTCCAGTCCGGCGACCACGGCGCCTTTGATGTGCTCGTCGAAAGGCACTATAAGCGCGTGTACGACTACGCCTACTATTTCACGCACAGCGTCGAGGACGCGTACGACATCACCCAGGATGTCTTCTATCGCGCCTTCCGGTCCCTGCACCGCTTCAAGGGCGACTCGAGCTTCTTCACGTGGGTCTACCGGATCGCGACGAACGCTTGCATCGACCATAGGCGTCGGCGGCGTACGTATCAGAACATCGAGCTGACCGAAGCCGTTATACATCAGGAAGACGTCAGGACGTTGCGGACGCCGGAGCGGCTGCCCGACGAGAACGCGTACAACTCGGAGATCGGCGTGCAGATCAAGGAGGCGGTGCGCCAACTCCCCGAGAAGCAGCGGCAGGTGTTCGTGTTGAGGCACTTCGAGGGTTTGGCTCTACAGGAGATCGCGGACATCCTGGGACGCGGCCTGGGAACCGTGAAGGCGCATCTGTTCCACGCGACACGGAAGATGCGGCATTTCCTTACGCCCTATATAGAGGAGTCCCACGTTGCGGGAGAGTGGCCGGTGGACGAGGAGGCGGGACAAGCATGAGCGGTAAGCACTGTCGCTTCGAGCGACACATACCGGCCTATCTCGAGGGCACACTGTCCGATCGCAAGCGCCGATGGTTCGAAAGCAACCTCCGCGACTCCGCGACGTGCCGACGCGAGGTCGACGTCTATCGCCGAATGCGAACGCAGGTCGCAAAGGTAGGAGTCGACTACCCGGACCCATATGCGTGGGAGAGCTTCTCCGCCGCGCTCCGCAGGCGCATTGAAGAGGACGCGCAGGGAGCGCCACCGCGTCGCGCCGCGTGGGCGTCGCGCGGCGTGGACGTCGCCGCGGGAGCCGTCGGCGGGGCCGTATGCGGCACCGTATGCGCGTTCGTGGTCGTGTTCTTCGGACTGTCGTCAGGCCTTCTCCCGACGCGAGACGGGCGGGCCGGGACACCGGATGTCGCAAACGTCGTGGTCGACGACCCTGGCGGTCTTACCGCCGGCGTCTTCGGGCCGGCGGCCAGCGAATACATCGTCGAGCTTGTTACCGTCGACGGGAACGATCAGCCCGTGCAAGTCACGACGACGATAAGCGCCGAGCAGTGGCAGCGCTTGCTTCGCGCAGACGCATTGACGGTCAACCAGGAGCCCGTGGTGGAATGGGCGGACAGCACGCCCGCCCTCGACGGTGAACGGACCCCAATCGAGCTGTACGGTGGCGCCTCTGTGTTCCTCGCATCCAGCACAGTCGACCGGTGATCGGGAGCGGACAAATGCGGCATCGCTTAGGGAAGTATTGGTTGCTCTTCTGGGTCGCCTTTGGGGTGGTCATCATCGCCTCCGGCGCGTTCATCGCCCAGGCCGGGCGTGATGACTCGCCGCCGCCTGCGGACCCCACCTCGGCACAGACGCCCGAGCCGGTCCTGGACCTCTCTGACGACGAGTTGAGAGAGGTCGTGCAGGTGCTCAACCTGTACACGCTGGAGAAGGAGCTGGCGCTCACCGACGACCAACTGGTGCGCGTGCTACCGAAGTGGCGGAGACTTCTCGAAATGCGCCGCGAGTTCTGGGGCGACAGGAGAGACAGGTTGGACGGCCTCCGCGATACGCTCGCTGCATATGAGGCCGAGCAGTCGGGGTCGGGCGAGACGGGGCTCGGTCTCGCGGTCGATACCTTCCGCCAAGTGGACAAGACGTTCCTGGCCGAGTACAGCGAACTCGAGGGCGCCATACTGGCCGACCTGACGCCGCCGCAGAAGCTCAAGTACCTCCTCACCGACGCCGGCCAGCGACGCCGCTCCTCGCGTCTTGTGAAGACCCTGAGACGCATCAATCGCCCGCCGCAGCCCGACCTAGTCCTCGAGGCGCTGCCCGCCGACAAGGACGCGCAGCAGAAGACCATCGCGACGGCAGAGCGCTAGCAAGCTGTACTGATCGCACTGAACGCCATTAGGGCAGCGCCCGCGTGAATGCCTTCGCCTCGCGATCCTGTCGAATACATCACCCACATCTTGGCGTGGCGCCGTCTCTCACTCGTTGAGTGCGGTCCCAGGGCACTGGCATGTCGTGGGCGTGATTCGTCCGCGATGTCGTCAGCAGCAGCCAGCGGGTCGGGCAACGCTTCCGCCTCGTCGGCAGGCCCCCCTGCATACGCGCTGACGGACGCTACCACAGGCAGTAGAACGCATCGTCCGCTCAGGCACCCTCTGCCTGCCGCCCGCCTCGCGAGACTACCTGTCCTGTTCCAGGAGTTCGAACATGTCCGCAATGCGGTCGGATATACTCGACAGCGCGCCTCGGAAATCGGCAGCTTCGGCGAGTTCCAGCATCTCGCCATAGCGGAGGCCGCCGGCCGTATGGCTCAGTTCCTCGCTGCACTCCCAGTCCGACGCCGTCTCGGTCAAAGCCAGCTCCCGCAGGATGCGTCCATTGCGGATGCGCTGGTAGCGGCGATTCTCGGCGAGCGTCTCCCGCAGAAGCGGCTCGTGCTCGGGCGTCCAGGCGTCGGGATGGAGTTCGGCCAGGCGGCCGCGCGGCTTCGACACCCGCATGTAGTGGAGCTGGATCGGCTCGACGGGGGTGTTCACCAGGTCACCCATGAGTCGTTCCCAGTCGAGACCCAACTCCTCGCGTCCTACCTCATGAAATGAGATGAGATCCTGTATCGGTCGGTTGCGTGGGGTGTATCGGCCGTCCAGGAGGTGAAGGTCGATGCCCGACTGTACGCCCTTGATCAGAGCGTCGCCGATGACGTGCGTGATCCATCCGAGGACGTATGCGAGCGGTCGCTCATCTGAGTCGAACAGGCCGTCTACATCCGCCAGGACCGCGGAGAAGTAACCGGGGAGGTCATCCCATGGCAGCGCTCGGTGGGCCTCGCCCTGCGACCAGCCGAAGGTCAAGTGCGACCGCCCGTAGAACACCTCGTAGATGGTGTGCGGCGAGTAGTGGTTGCCGCCAAGCTCGAGCGTCCAACGCCGCGTCGCGCCACCTGTGATCGGGCTGCGCTCGAGGTGGCCGGCCCCGTATCCGACCTCCCCTCCCGTGTCCTCACAGACCGACGCGGGCAGCGTCTGGATGTCGCAGCCGAGATAGGCTCCCGCGAGATAGCTCGCGTAGTGCCGTCGGATGAGCGCGGCCACGCGTAGCTCGCGCCGCGCGGCGGCCTCGGACGCCAGGATGGCGTAGGTCATGTGCCCGACGATGCCGCTCACCGTGTCTATCTCCTCCTACGCCCTTGGCTCCGACGGGCATCGTGTTCGTGGCTGACATGTTCGCACAGGTCGAACAGTTCGGTAACGCGCGCGTCCTCCACGCCGGCTTCTATATCGGCGAACACGATGTCGCACGGCCCGTAGTGATCGGCGATGCGCGCCACGTCGCGCCCGGTCTCCTCGCGGCTCTTCGAAGCTACGTCGGTCGGCGGGTACATCACGGCGCGTCGAGCGTCTGGGAAGGCGTCCCGCGCGGCCGCGATGTCGGAGTCCATCCCCATGTCGATATACGCGACGCCGGGGATCGTCGCGTAGTGTTCGACGTAGGGGTCCGCCGTCCAGGCGCAGTTGTGGATGCCGATCGGGCGACCCCACGCGATCCACCGGTCGAACGGCAGGAGCAGGTCGCGGTACTGCCGTGGCGACACCAGGTTCACGAGGCAGTTGCTGACGGTCACATGCCAAACGTCGACGCCAGAGTCGCGCTGCACGGCGTACAGGCGTCGCATCGCGTCGACCATTGTGGTGGCGACGCACCGGAAGAGGTGCTCAGCGCGCTTCGGCGCCATGGCCATGTCCGTGAACACCGCCTCGCCCCGGAGGCGATACGCCGTGTTGAGGACGCCCTGCCAGCTCACGTAGCCCTCGATGCGGCCCACACGGCCGGCGATCCACTCGGCCTGAGCCATGAGATCGCGGAAGAACGGGTTCACGTCGAGGTCCGGCGGTTCGAGGCGTTCGGTCTGCTCGGCCGTGAGGTGTTCCGGCTCGCACGCCGGCCAGAGATCCGCCGCGTATCGGATCGGCACACCGTAGATGGCGGGCACAGCGGACGCTCCGAACGCGCCGGTAAGGAGGTCGACGGGATGGTCGGCGTCGGCGACGCCACCGATGCCGTGGCGCGGGAACCGACGGCGCAGCTCGTGAGCCATCGCGCTGATGGCGTCGCGTCGGTGGGCGGGATCGGCGTGCCAGCGCTCGCTGAAGTCGACGCCCAACGAGTCGTGGAACCACCTGGGTGTGAACCCGACTTCTGGCCGCACGTACGGCTCTGCGCCCGTGGCCGGGCGTCGGGTAGCGGGCGCGCCGGGCGCTATGTAGCTGATGAGCTGCGTTGTCGAGGACTTCATCTCGGGCTCACGCCGTCTCCGTCAGTTCGCGCCGCCTGCGTCTGAGTGACGATCGATGCCGAGCACGGAGTCGGGGCAGCGACCACCGGCCACTGCCCCGACTCCACGTTGTGAACTCTGTGTCTGCTAGCCCGCCGCGACACTGTCCCCGGCGGATTCGCTGACCACGGCGTGGTTCCCGCGCCCAATCGCCACCTTGCCGGTCCTGACCACGTCGACGACGCCGTAGGGTCGGAGCATGCTCACCAGCGCGGTGATCTTGCCCTCGTCCCCAGTCATCTCGACCGTCAGCGTGCGCGGCGCGACATCGACGACACGCGATCGGAACACCTCGACGATCTGGATGATCTCGCCGCGGTTCGCACTATCGGCGCTCACCTTGATGAGCACCATCTCGCGTTCGACATGCGGCTCGTCGGTGAGATCCGTCACGCGCACGACATCCACCAGCTTATTGAGCTGCTTGCACGTCTGCTCGATGACGGACACGTTGCCGTGTGTGACTACCGTCATGCGGGACAAACCCGGATCGAGCGTCTCCGCGACGGTCAGGCTGTCGATGTTGAAGCCCTTGCCGGTGAACAGGCTCGCGATGCGCGCCAGGACACCGAATTGGTTCTCCACGAGGACCGAGATGATATGCCTGCGAGCGGTCGCTTCTGCAGCCATTATGCCAGCCCTCCGACCATCTCATCCAGCGCCGCGCCGGCCGGGACCATCGGGTAGACGTTCTCCGTCTCGTCGACCATCACGTCCATGACGACGGGGCCATCGTAGGCGAACGCCTCATCCAACGCTGGGCGCAGTTCGTCGGGATGCGAGAGCCGCATACCCTTCACCCCGAACGCCTCGGCGACCTTGGCGAAGTCCGGGTTGTCATGCAAATCCGAGGCGCTGTAGCGCTCCTCGTAGAGCAGTTCCTGCCACTGGCGCACCATGCCGAGCCAGTTGTTGTTCAGGATGACCGTCTTGACGTTTAGCTTCTCCGTCGCCAGGGTCGTCAACTCCTGGATGTTCATCATGATGCTGCCGTCGCCGCTGATGCAGACCACCAGATCGTCCGGCGCGGCCAGTTGCGCGCCCAGCGCGGCGGGCATCCCGAAGCCCATCGTGCCGAGGCCACCGGAGGTCAACCAACGACGCGGCTCGACGTGCTGATAGTGCTGCCCCGCCCACATCTGGTGCTGGCCGACATCCGTGGTCAGGATCGCGTCGCCGCGGGTGATTTCCCAGATCTCCTCGATCACCTGCTGGGGCATGATGATGTCGGGCTTCGCCTCGAAGCGGAACGGGTAGCGCTCCTTCCACATGGAGCACTGATGGCGCCAGGGGTCAACGTCCGTCTTATCCACCATCTCCGTGAGCATCGGGAGGACGCGCTTCGCGTGACCCACGATCGGGATGTCCACGTGGACGTTCTTGCTGATCGCCGATGGGTCGACGTCGATGTGGATGATCTTCGCGTTTGGGGCGAATTTCTCCAGCTTGCCCGTCACCCGGTCGTCGAAGCGGGAGCCGACCGCGATGATGAGGTCGCAGTCCTGGAAGGCATAGTTCGCCGCCCGCGAGCCGTGCATCCCGGGCATCTTCAGCGCCAGCGGATCGGTTTCCGGCAGCGCGCCGAGGCCCATGAGCGTGACCGTCGTCGGTATCTGTGTCTTCCACACGAACTCGCGGAACTCGGGAGACGCGTCACCGAGGACGATCCCGCCGCCTCCGTACACCAGCGGACGCTGCGCCTGCATGATGAGGTCGGCCGCGCGGCGAACCTGTCGGCGGTGCCCGTCGAGCTTCGGCTTGTAGCCGCGGATGTCGACCGTCTCGGGCCATTCGTATTCGGTCTCGGCGACCTGGACATCCTTGGGGAAGTCGATCACCACGGGGCCGGGACGACCTGTCTCGGCGATGTGGAACGCCTCACGCACGACCCGCGCGAGATCCTCGACGTGGTGCACCAGGTAGCTGTGCTTCACGACAGGCCGCGTGACGCCGATGAAGTCCGTCTCCTGGAAGGCGTCATTGCCGATCAGGTTCGACGGCACCTGCCCGGTAATGACGACCATCGGGATGGAGTCCATCTGCGCGGTCGCGATGCCTGTCACGCAGTTCGTCGCGCCGGGGCCGGACGTGACGAGTACAACGCCCGCCTTGCCCGTAACTCTGGCGTAGCCGTCGGCAGCGTGGGCTGCGCCGGCTTCCTGACGCGTCATGACGAACTTGATGCCGTCATCTTTGTGCGTGTCGTTGAATCTGTACAGGGCATCGAAGATGTGGAGAGCGGCGCCACCGGAGTAGCCGAAAATCGTCTCCACGCCCTGCTTCTTCAGGGCTTCGATGAGGATGTCGCATCCCTTGAGCTTCATCGCGGTCCACCTCGCGTTGTGTACCAGACCTTTCTCTGAGCGCGCTACCTGAGAAGGGGCAACAAAAAAGCCCCCTCGTTTGGAGACGAGAAGAGCATTGCTCTTACCGCGGTACCACTCCAATTCCCTTCTTCGAGCAAAAGAAGGGCGCTCATTTCGCGCTGTTACGGGCGCGACCCGTCTTCATCTAGCGGCGGCGAACCACCGTTCGACGAAGCGGCTCACGGGCGACGTTCAGCGGGTCGTTTCCCGGAGAGCCTTCCAGCCGATGGGCTCCCCTCTCTGCGAGACGTCTCCGCCTACTCTTCCCGGTCACGGCCTTTCCCGCGCGGAGCCAGTAGCCACGCGCGATGGCCCAATACTAACCTCGGGACAACGGGCTGACAATTGAATGTGCCGCGCCCGTCTCGGTAGCCTATACTTGGGCCACCTTGTACTCAGCATAGCCCGAGATGGCGCATCGCGGCGGAGCGATGTCGCAGGGCTGACGGGAATAGCAACTGCAACGGAGAGATCCCATGATGCGACATCTATCGATTGTTGCTCTGAGCGGCCTCTTGCTGACGCTCGTAGCGTCGAAGGCGCCGGCTGAACTCGTAGTCTACTACTCGTTCGACAACATCAGCGGTGACACCGTCCCGGACTCCTCCGGATTTGGAAACGACGGGATTATCGAGGACGACGTAGAGATCGTCGCAGGGGCCGAGGGCGATGGCGTCGGGTTCGCGAACAGCCGCGTCAAGATCCTGGCGTCGGACTCGTTCACGTCCGAGATGTTCGCCGAGGGCGATTTCACCGTCTCGATGTGGGTCAGCCCGGCGCTCGCAGGCCCTGAGTGGCAGCAGATCTTCCGGGCCGGCCCGGCGCCCAACGACACGCTCTTCGTCAACAACGACGGCCGGCTTTCGTGGCGCGGCATGGTCGGTGGCGCGTGGGCAGGCGGCATGGCCGAGACTGCCCCGGCGGTGCTCGCCGCGGAGACGTGGGCGCACGCGGCCGTCACGAGTGATGGCGACAAGTTCCGCATCTACGTGGGCGGGGAGATGATCATCGACGGCGCCTTCCAGGAGACGATGGGCGCCAACACAGAATACGCCGTCGGCGGGTTCGCCGGTGGCGAAGCGTACACCGGCGGCGTGGACGAGTTCGCCGTCTTCACGGCCGCGCTGCCCGACGCGGACATCGCCAGCATCGTGGACGGCGGCCTTGCGGCGTACCTGGCCGTCGAGGCCGACGGGAAGCTCGCCACGCAGTGGGGTGATCTCAAGGACGCCCGCTAGCGGCGAGTAGAGCTTGGACAAGCCGAGGGAGTCGGCAACGCGGCCCGCTTCCTCGGCATGGCGGGACTGTCACGCCGATATGTCGCCCCTGCGCGGGCCCACGAGGACGACGTCATCGGGACGGGTGGTAGGAGACATGGGGTGGTAGACCGCATCCCGTGGCTCCGGCGGATGCGCCGAGACCCTCGTGCGCGGGTCGCCACCCCATGTGGCGTCCTCTTCGCGGGGATCCCGACCCGTTGACCGGGTTGACGCGCTGACTCCGAGGCAACGACAATCGGCACTCGGTTGTCGCCACCGTGACTGTGGGAGGAGTGTGTGGGCATGCGGGAATACAACTTCACGGGCGGAATGCCGGACCCAGGGTCGTTCCCCATCGAGGGACTCATCGAAGCCGCTGGACGCGCGTTGCGAGCGGCCGGAGGAGACACGCTGGTCCACTATCCGGGCGACCTGGGGAACATCACGCTGCGGGAAGTCGCCGCGATGCGGTTCCAAGCATCCCAGGGGACGGAGATCAGCCCCGACGACATCGCTATCACCAACGGGTCGATGCAGGCGTTGGAACTGGTCTTCCGCGCGTACGTCGAACCCGGCGATATCGTCTTGACCGAGGAGTTGTCCTACATGGGCACCCTCGGGTTGCTCCGGCACTCAAAGGCCAACATCGTCGGTGTGCCGAACGACGAGCACGGCATGAACACGGACGCGCTGGAGGAGATCCTCCGCGACCTCGCGGCGAAGGGCCAGCGACCCAAGCTCATCAACACGGTGCCGATCAACCACAATCCGACCGGCATGAACATGACGGCCGAGAGGAAGCGGCGCTTCATCGAACTCGCCGAGGAATACGACGTCGTGATCCTCGAGGACGAGTGCTACGGCGACATCTACTTCGAGGGCGACCCGGCCCCGTCGCTGTACAGCCAGGCCCCGTCCGGCCGCGTGATTTACGTCGCGACCTTCTCCAAGACCATCGGCCCCGGCGTGCGGATGGGTTACCTGAGCGTCCCGCAGCCTGTCATGGGCCGCATCATGGCGAACCGGCACGATGGCGGCCCGAGCGCGCTCGCGAGCCTGATCCTCGCGGAGTTCCTGCGCCACCACATGTGGGACCACATCCGCAAAACCAACGGAATCGTGCGCGAGAAGCTCGCCACGCTCCTGGCCGCGCTCGATGAGAATCTGGGCGACATGATCTCCTGCATCCCGCCGACGGGTGGCCTGTTTGCGTGGACGACCGTCCCCGAGGACACGGACATGGGGCGGCTCATGGCCGGCCTCGACGAGCGGCAGGTGCGCTGCACACGTGGGCAGGCGTTCCACGTGGATCAGAAGGACATCCCGAACGTGCGGTTCTCGTTCGCTTACCCGTCGTTGCAGGACATCCGGGACGGGGTCGAGGTGTTCGCGGACTGCGTGCGTGCGGCACAGCCTTCAGAGGCCGCCGTCGCGTAGCTCTTTCGGCCCGCGGTGGCAGGTCTCTGATCAGACCACGGGTTCACAGCCGGTCGACGGTGTGCACGCGCGGCTCAGGCGACCGGCGTCGGTCTATGTCGCGGCGGGACGCGCCATGGTGTACAGCCGGCGGCCGACCGTATAGGACAGGGCGATGGTCACGAGCGCGACTCCCACGACACCGAACGTGGCCGAGAGTCCTAGCCGCGCCACCAACGGCTGGCTCACGAACGGCGAAAGGAACTGACCCGAGAACACGCACGTCGTGAGCCCGCCGAAGGCTCGTCCGCGGGCCGCGGCGGGGGCCACACTGGTCAGCCACACGTTGAGGTTCGGCATCATGAGGCCGAACCCGGTCCCGCCCAGGGCCATGCCGGCGAGCACCTGGCGGAAGTCTCGCGCTCCGGCGACGATCATGTAGCCGATGCCCATCGCCGTAAACGCGACGCCGACGATGGAGCGGAAGGACAGCCGGGCGTGTATTCGTCCGTACAGGATGCCCATCACGGCCCCGCAGAGCGCGCCCGCGCTCATCGCCAGGCCCGTGCCGCGCGGGCCGACACCCATGTCTGCCTGCAACAGGAACGGAAGCTGGACGGGAAGCACGTAGAACGCGATCTGTAGCAGCGCCCCGAAGGCGTACACCACCGCGAGCGATCCTACTGCGAGCCGCGGACCGGACTCCGTCGCGTTGGCGGGCGGCGCCTCGCGCTTCGGCTCGACCAAGATCACCAGCGTCATCGGTAGGACTGGAGCCGCGGCTAGATACACGAGGAAGGGCGCGCGCCAGTGGATGTCGGCGAGCACGCCGCCCGCCATCAGGAACACGACGCCTCCGAACGCCATCACGGCCCCTTGCAGACCCATGAACGAGGCGCGGGATCTGCCCTCCAGGTAGTCGGCGATGAGCGCGAGCACGCCTGTCATGATCCCGCCCACGGCGATGCCGAGGAACGCGCGTCCGACGAGCAGGGCCGGGATCGAGTTCGCCACGCAGCCCGAGCCACCCGCGACGGCGTACAGCAGCACAGACCCGACCACCAGCGGCTTGCGTCCAAACCGGTCGGCGATCACGCCGGCCACCGGCGCCCAGAGCACGATGAACAGAGCGGGCATCGTGAGGACGAGCCGGACCCATAGGCCCGCTCCCGGCACGTCAGCAAACCGCTCGCGCATGGCCGGCAGCGCGGGGGTAATGGCGGCGCCCGCCATCACGGTCAGGCTGCTCGCGGTCAGGAGCGTCACGCGCACGGAGAGGCGGTCGTGGGAGGCGCTGGGCATGGAGCCTATTGTAGCTGACGTGGGCTTCGGAGCGTGTCGCGGCGGCCGCCGCCCGCCGTGCAGGGCCGGAGGGAACGCGCGAGGGTCGGCGCGCGGCGTCACAGGCGTGGCCATGGGACGTTTGGCGCGCGTCAGTCTCGGGAGAGACGGTCCAGGCTGCGGTACTGGATGGCTTCGGCGATGTGCGTCGCGTCGATCTGCTCGCCGCCGTCCAGGTCCGCGACGGTTCTCGCGACTTTGAGAATCCGATCGTGGCCGCGGGCGCTGAGGAGTAGCTGGTCCATCGCGGTCGCCAGGAGGGACTCGGCGGCCTCGTCGAGATCGCAGTAGCGGCGCACGTCACGCGCTTCCATCATCGCGTTGCAGTGGGTCGGGCTGCCCGCGTAGCGCTGCTTCTGCACATCGCGCGCCGCCTGGACACGTTTGCGCATCGTGGACGATGGCTCACCGGTATGTCCGTCGCGCAGTTGCTCGTACGGGACGCTGGGCACCTCGATGTGCAGGTCGATCCTGTCCAAGAGCGGCCCGGACATCTTTGAGTGGTAGCGCCGCACCTGCGCCGGGGCGCAACGGCAGCGATTGGAGGTGTCGCCCAGGAAGCCGCACGGACACGGGTTCATCGCCGCGACCACCATCGCGCGGGCGGGAAACGTCAGGGAGCCCCACACACGGGCGATGGTCGTCGTCCCGTTCTCCAGCGGCTGACGCAGGGCTTCTAGCGCGTTTCGTGGATACTCGGGTAGCTCGTCCATGAACAGGACGCCGTTGTGCGCAAGGCTGATCTCGCCGGGCCCGGGCGTCCGCCCGCCTCCGACGAGTCCCGCCAGGGACACCGTGTGGTGGGGATCGCGGAACGGCCTCCGCGTGATGAGCGGCTCCTCGGGAGCCAACACGCCGGCGACCGAGTGGATCTTCGTCGCCTCGAACGCCTCGTCGAGCGTCATGTCCGGCAGGATCGACGGCAGGCGTCGCGCGAGCATCGTCTTGCCGGAGCCGGGCGGGCCGAGCATGAGGATGTTGTGACCGCCCGCGGCGGCGACCTCGAGGGCGCGCTTCGCGCTCTCCTGTCCCTTCACGTCGGCGAGGTCGAGGTGGCCGTCGCGGGCCTCGCTGAAGAGGGCGTCGATGTCTACGCGCGTCGGCTGCAGGGTTGTCGGATTCGCGAGGTGTTCCGCCGCTTCGGAGAGCGTCGCGGCGCCGAACACGTCCACGCCTTCGATGACCGCGGCTTCCTCGGCGTTCTGCTTGGGAACCAGTAGCGAGGTGATGCCGTGCGCCTTGGCGTCCGCGGCGATGGCCACTGTCCCACGCACGGGACGCAGCCCTCCGTCCAGGGACAATTCGCCCAGCACGAGCGCCTTCTCGCCGGCCCCGGCAGGGATCTGTTCCGACGCCGCGAGGATCGCCAGCGCCACCCCGAGATCGAACGCGGTGCCCTCTTTACGGACATCGGCCGGCGCGAGGTTGACGGTGATCTTCTTGGGCGGGACCGCGAACCCGGAGTTCCGCATCGCGGCGGTGACGCGGTCGCGACTCTCCCGGACGGCGCCGTCCGGCAGGCCGACGATGTTGAGCGCGGGCAGGCCGTTCGCGATGTCGGCCTCGATCTGGACGAGGTAGGCGTCGACGCCGAACACGGCGCTGCTCTGCACGACTGCTACCATGGCGCCCTTCGTTCGGGTACGGTGGGTCCGGGCGTGGCACAGTCTAGCACAGATCAACCACGCATAGACGAGTCCCAAGCGTCGGCGGAATTCCAGAGGGGTCGCCGCCCTGGGACGGGGCCGACCGGCCCATCGCGCATCAGAAGTAGAGGACGTTGTATCCCTGCCCGGTGAACAGGCCGATCACCGCCCACACGCCTGCGCCGCACGCCTCACCGAGCACGACGCCGAGAAACACCGGACGCGCGGCACGGTACCCCTTCAGTCCGCCCTGCCGCACGATGACCGCCTTCAGCAGCCAACCCAGGAAGATCGAGAACCACACGTTGTTCATGGGGAACTGCCCCGGCGTGATGAACCCGATAGGGTGCAACGGCCACCAGATGAACTGGTAGCGGAGCGTCAGCAGCAGCAGCATCACGACGCCCCCAACGGCCACGAACAGAAGCCCCAGCCAGTTGGTCGGCGTCGGCGAGGTCAGGAACCGTTCCAGTTCGTTGAACGGCTCGCGGGGCGAGATCGTGTGAATCCAATCGCGACCGAGGTTCACCGCGCCGTTGCGGTACGCAACGTCGAGGTAGGCGTAGAACGACAGGGGAACGGCGAGGGCGAGGGCGATCACCATGGCCACGAGGAGGTGGCGCCGGTTGAGCGCGCCGGCATCGGACAGCTTGAAGCTGTTCACGACGTGGGGCATCAGCGTCTCGCGGCGGTCGCGGAAGAACGTCCGCTTGGGAAACGCGATGGCCGTCAGGTTCGCCGCGCCGAAGCGCGCCGTGCCCAGCGCCGCCACGAAGAAGTCCGGCGCCTTGAACGAACCGTGGATGAAGAACAGGCCGCGCGTCACCAGCCACGCGTCTACTACGCACACGACCCCGAAGAACGCCATCACCCCGAGCATCAACCAGAACGCGTCCGCGCCCGCGAGGAGGATCAGGACCGTCGCCGCGAGTATCGACCCCGCCAGACCCAACACGCAGGCCCGGTACGATAGCGGCTCCGTCGAGTCGTCGATGGGTGATTGGCTCTGCCGCGCCTTCCGCACGATGTCGCCGATGTGACGCCTCGCGATCCAAACGAAGAAGGCGAAGAGCACGACGTACGCCCCCATCTCGCGATACGGCACGAACCCTCGCCCGTACACCGCCTGTGAATACCCCATCGCTGCGGCGAGCAGCCTCTCCGCCTTGTAGATGAGATAGAACGCCCAAAGGCTGAAGGACACCTCCAGCGACATGAGATAGCTGAGCCCGATCGTGGACGGTTGCATGTTGAGGTCGAGCGGTCGAACGGCGCTCCACGGGGGAGTCGCCAACGTCCGCCACGTGGAGATCCGCAGCGGGAACTCGGGAAGAACGGGATAGTAGAAGTGCAGTGTGCTGACGGTATGGATGACCACCGGAAACGCGAAGGCGATCCACATGCGTCGGCTGTTGAAGAAGGGAGCGACTCGCGAGCCGTCGGCAGGGCGTTGCGCGAGTTCGGCGGGGAGTTGCACGAGCGGAAAAGTGAACTTCTCGGTCTCGACCCACTGCTTGCGGACGATCGTCGAGAGGCAGACCATCATCGCCCACAGCGCCGCCGTGAAGGCCGCCCAGAAGCCCAAGGGCCTGATCCATGCGCCCCACGGGATCGGCTGCCCCGGCCCTAACCCCCTAAAGAAGCCGTCGATGGCGCGCGCGTCTGAGGGGATCAGCCAGGAGGGGATGTGGTGGTGGAACAACTGCGCCCAGTCGTTCTCCGGCGACGCGAAATAGGTCGGCCCGAGCAGCGTCGGGATGAGGTAAGCCGCCAAGCCGAGCGTGGGCAGACTCGCCGTCACGATCATCATGCACCAGATCGTGATCAGCTCAGGCGCGGACAACCCCGACGAAGGTCGAACGCTCTCCAAGGCGACGTTGACGACGAGTATGAGGAATGCGAACAGGAACGGCGCGACGATCGGGAAGTGATGCGCGGCGATCCACGTGTTGTTCGCCTCGTAGTCGTTGTACGGTTCGACGAGGCAGATCGCCGTGACACAGACGCACCCTATGACAACCGCCCGCGGCGTCACCGCGACGGCGCGTCTACCTGTCTTGCGGACGCTCGGGGCGGGCTGGTGCAATGAGGACTCGGCGCCACCGCGTTGGCGGTGACACAGCTCCGGCAGGAGGGGATAGACGGAGGGACGGGATCTCCCTCCGTCCGTGTCGAGTTCGCGTCTCGGCTATCGCCGGCGGGCCTTCACCTTCGCCCACGTCGTCGCGGTTTTCCCGGCAGGATTGACCGCGAGGGGGCCGTCCGGGCCGTACACCAATACGTCGTCGTAGGCTACTTGCGTCGCCCACGTTGCCAGTCCGACCCGTCCGAGGCCGCCCTGGGCGGGGTCGGCGATCATCGCGACCTCCTCGTCGTTGATGAACAGCGTGTAGTCGGTCGGCGTGCTGACGATGACGATATCGTACCAGGCATTGTCGTCGATGGTGTGCGCGCTATTGGCCCCGCCGACGCCACCCCACGACTCTACCTGCGACCGCGTGTTGCCCCACCCGCCGAGGTTCCACCAATACTGGAGCGAGGGCGCCTGCGCCGCCATCACCGGGGGATGATCTCGAACCGCCACACCCCGCGGGTCCATCGTGCCACGCAAGCGGAACATGATGAGGAAGCCTTCGCCTCCGCCGGTCTTCTTCCCGCGCACCTCAAACGTGTATTCGTCGATGGCGTCGTCCCAGGAGGCGTCGGCGACGACGGACATCGCATTGGGCACGCCCTCGCTCTGATGGTATTCTCCGTCGGCCAATTCCCACGTGCCATACAGATCCACCCACTTCTCGGCGGACGCGGCCGGATCCTCGAAATCGTCTTGGAAGTAGATCTGCGTGTCGCCGCGTACGGCGATAAGAAGCGCGACGGTACATAGAGCGCCAAACATGAAGCTACGGTTCGTCATTCCGGTGGTCCTCCTCCACTTGGGTATACGCCTTCATAGCCGGCATGGGCGTCACGGCATCGGCGCGTCATCGTGGTCGGATGCCCGGCAGGACGGCGCGAGGTTCACCACTGTCTAGCACGAGCGATCTCCCACGTGCAACCGTGCCTACGCGTCCGTTGCGGCGTTGCAGCGGGCGTCAGACGGCGTCCCACCCGATGAACGACGCATCCCACGCCTTCGCACGATCGGCGGTGGCATTCGCCCTCGCCGTCCTCGTTCTGGCGGGGTCGTCGCTGCTCGGGGCGCGCGCGGAAGTTCTCTCGGACGCCGCGGGCGCCCATGAAGAGGGTCGCGCCGCCCTCCGACGACGGGACGCCGGCGAGGCTGAAGACGCCTTTCAGCGCGCGATCGCCGCCGACCCCTCGCTCGCCGACGCCCACTACAGACTCGGATTGCTCCTTGGAGGTCGCTCGCAGTGGAAACCCGCGATCGCGTCGCTCCAGACGGCCACGAAACTCGACCCGGATCACGTCGACGCGCATTGTGAACTCGGGGAGGCGTATCTCATCGGCGCCGTGCAGTCGCCGGAGGCGGTCCCGCCGCTTCTACGCGCGCTCGAATTGGAGCCGCACCATCCGCGGGCGCGGCGCCTGCTCGGGGCCGCGCTTCTGCGGCAGCACCGCCTCGACGAGGCCGTTGGGAACCTTCGGCAGGCCGTGGCGCTCGATCCTGGCGATGTCGACTCCCACTACCTGCTGGGCCTGGCGTACTACCAGGACGAAGAGTACGCGCTCGCGTCGGCGACGCTCGCCGACGTCGTCGAGCGGTGGCCCTGGCACGCTCAGGCGCACGCGACCCTCGGGAACGCCCTCATTCGGACCGGCGATGTCGCGGCCGGTCGATGGCACTTGCGCGAGTTCGAGCAGCTCTACCGCGCTTCAGAACGGACTGAGGTCCTAGAGCGGGAGACGGCAGTATCCCCGACGGATGCCGGGGCCTGGTTCAGGCTGGCGCAGCAGTACGTGACTCGGCAGGCGTGGGATCAGGCGGGCGCCGCGTTGCGCACATACGTGCGGCTCCGGCCGGCGGACGAGGGCGGCCGCGCGCTGCTCGGGTACGTGTACCTCGAATCGGATGCCTACGAACCGGCGCTCGACGTGTACGGTTGGTTCGCGACGCAGTATCCCGACGTGGCGGAACACCACGGGAACCTCGGCATCGTCTACCTGTTGCTCGGCGAGGACCGGGCGGCGATAGATCAGTTGCGGCGCGCCGTCGAGTTGGACCCCCGCGAGCGACGCTATCTCCTCAACCTCGAACGCGCCTATCGACGGGCGGGCGAACCTGAGCGCGCCGACGAGACGGCGCAACGCTATCGCGAGCTGGCTCCTACAAGCGGGCCGCGTCCATGATGTGGGCGTCCCGAGCGTGGCTCTCGCTCATCGGTGGCGCCTTGTTCCTGGCGGCGTCGGCAGACGCGTTTGCCGTCGAGTTCACGGACGTGACCGAGCAGGCGGGCATCCTGTTCAGACACGTCAACGGCGCGCGCGGCGACTACCACCTGCCCGAGACGCTGGGGTCAGGCGGGGCGTTCCTCGACATTGATGACGACGGCGACTTGGACCTGTACCTCGTGAACGGTCGCGAGTGGCCGTCGTACGCCGCGGCCGCGACGTCGGCGAGCGCGCTCTATCGCAACGACGGTCATGGCGCGTTTACGGACACCACCGACAGCGCGGGCGTGTTGAACGAAGGCAGCTACGGCCATGGCGCCGCGTGCGGCGACTACGACAACGACGGCGATGTCGACCTCTACGTGACGAACTTCGGTGCGAACCGACTGTACCGAAACGACGGGCGTGGCGCCTTCACGGACGTCACGGACAAGGCGGGCGTTGGAGATCCGCGATGGAGCGCGAGCGCCGCGTTCGTCGACGTGGATCGAGATGGTGACCTGGACCTCTACGTGGTCAACTACGTGCAGTACGAGGTGGACACTCCTCATCCGCCGTGCGCCGACGCGGGCGTGCGGGGGTACTGCCATCCGAAACACTTCGACGGCGCGCGTGACCGGCTCTATCGCAACAACGGCGACGGGACGTTCGCCGACGCGACGGAGTCGGCGGGCATCTCGGACCCCGGCGGGCCGTTCCAGGGCAAGGGCCTTGGGGTCGTTGCGGCCGATTTCGACGACGATGGATGGCCGGACATCTACGTAGCCAACGACGACACCCCGAACTACCTGTTCTACAACCGTCGCGACGGCACGTTCTCCGAGATCGCGGTGCTCGCGGGATGCGCGTACAGCGCCGACGGCATCGCGCAGGCGGGGATGGGCGTCGACGCCGCCGACTATGACGGCGACGGACGCACCGACGTGTTCGTGACGAATTTCTCGCACGAGACGAACACGCTCTACCGGAACGCCGGGGTAGGGGCCTTCACGGACGCTAGTTATCGCGCGCGCTTGGGGGAACAGAGCTACTTGCTGCTTGGCTTTGGCACGGGGTTCCTCGACTACGACAGTGACGGTCATCTGGACCTGTTCGTCGCGAACGGCCACATCTTTGAGAACGTCGAGCGTGGCACCGACGTGCTGACGTACGCGCAGCGGAACCAGCTTTTCCACAACGACGGAGACGGCGGCTATTCGGAAACGGCCTTTCATGAGCATGTCGGCGTGAGCCGCGGGGCGATCTTCGGGGACTACGACAACGACGGCGACACCGACCTGCTCGTGACGAACCTCGGGGGCGCCCCGCAGTTGCTGCGGAACGACAGCGGCCCCGGCCGAAACTGGCTGAGGCTTCGGGTGCTGGACTCCGCGGCGGGACGGGACGCCATCGGCGCGAAGGTCGTCTTGCGGTTGGGAGGCCGGACGCAGACGCGGGAGGTACGGACAGCGTACAGCTACCTGTGCAGCAACGATCCGCGCGTGCTATTCGGCCTGGGGGACCAGACACAGGCGGACGAGATCCGCATCCGTTGGCCGAATGGTGACGCGCGAACGCTGCGGGATGTCCCGGCGAATCGCGAGGTCGTCCTTTCTCAGGATGGGATCGTCGAAGGCGACCTGCCGTCTGGGCGATAGTCGCCCCGCGCCCGACGCAACCGTCGAACCTAGTCGACCAAACGGTCGGCCCTCGCTGGCGCGGATACGCGCGCCTGCGCGTCTGCTCTGGATTCGCGCGGGTCTGCGGCTCGTCGCTCGCGTGGCACGCTCCCTGCTTAGTCGCGGGAGTGTCGCCGCTCGATCGTCTCCGGTTCCGAGCAAGGAAGGCAGATCATGCCAATGAGGATTGTGGCGCTCGCCTGCGCGATCGTGTGCGCGATGTCAGCGCGCGCGGCCGATCGCTCCTATGCGATTGTCGGCACGGCACAAGAGGCGTTCTATGACGCGCAAGGGGAGATTGCCCGGACCTCTGAGGGAGACGACTTCTACGGGCAGGACGCGCAGTACGTCGGCGCCGAGCCATCCTACACGGACCACGGCGACGGCTCCGTCACGGACGGCGTGACCGGGCTCATGTGGCAGCAGGGCTTCGCGGTGATGGGTTACGACGCGGCGGTCGAGCACGCGGCGGAGTCGACCCTCGCGGGGTATGACGACTGGCGACTCCCGACTATCCAGGAGATGTACTCGCTGATCCTGTTCAGCGGCGCCGATCCGAGCGGGCCGGACATGTTCGACGTTCCCGACGGCGCGGAGCCGTTCATCGACACGGATGTCTTCGACTTCGAGTATGGAGCCAACGGCGAACGCATCATCGACTCGCAGTACGTGACATCGACGGTCTACACCGGTCTGACCATGGGCCGCGACGAGACCGTGTTCGGCGTGAACATGGCGGATGGGCGGATCAAGGGGTATCCGATGGCGGACCCCCGCACGGGAGAGCCGAAGTCGTTCTCGGTGAAGCTCGTCCGAGGCGCCGAACTCTACGGCGAGAACGACTTCGTGGACAACGATGACGGCACCGTGAGCGACATCGCCACGGGTCTGATGTGGACGCAGGGCGACGGCGGAGCGGGCATGGACTGGCAGGAGGCGCTGTCCTGGGCGCAACAGATGAACGACGAGGAGTACCTCGGCTACGGCAACTGGCGACTACCCGACGCCAAGGAACTGCACAGCATCGTCGACTACTCGCGTTCCCCGCAGGCGACGGACTCCGCCGCGATAGACCCCGTCTTCGACATATCGGCCATCGAAGACGAGGGCGGCGTCGAGGACTACCCGTCGTTCTGGACCGGCACGACGCACGTGCGATCCGACGGCGACGCTGGGTCGGCGGTGTACATTTGCTTTGGGGAGGCTCTCGGCTTCATGGCGTTTCCAGGGGCGGTGGACGCGACGTTGCTCGATGTCCACGGCGCCGGCGCGCAGCGCGCCGATCCCAAAGCCGGCGACCCGGCCGACTACCCGGTAGGGCACGGCCCGCAGGGGGACGTCGTCCGGATGTATCACTACGTCAGGCTCGTCAGGGACATGGACGTGGCGCCGGAGGTCGGAAGCGCGTGGGACGTCAATGGCGACGGCACGGTGGACATCATCGACCTAGTTGTTGTCGCTTCGGCGTTCGGAGAGTCGGGCGAGAATCTGGCCGGGGACGCCAACGGCGATGGCGGCGTGACGATCGTCGATTTAGTGCTGGTAGCATCGCACTTCGGGGAGGCGAGCGGGGCCGTCGCGGCCGCCCCGCGACTGCCCAGGGCCGGGGACTCGGGCATTATCAAGGAGTGGCTGACCCAGGCGAGGCGCGCCGACGACGGTTCCGAGGCCTACGGCGCGGGCGTCGCCGTCCTGGAACGCCTCCTGAGCGGGATGCCGGCCGGCGCCACACGGTTGCTGCCGAACTACCCCAACCCCTTCAACCCGGAGACGTGGGTGCCGTTCGAGCTGAACGAATCCGCCGAAGTCACCTTCACCATATACGACGCCCTCGGACACGTCGTTCGGCGGATGGAACTCGGCTATCGCGCTCCCGGCGTGTACCACGCGACGAACCGCGCCGCGCACTGGGATGGTCGCAATGACCACGGCGAGGAGGTCGCCAGCGGCACGTACTTCGTCGGGTTGAGGGCCGGCGATGTCCGGGAGACGCGGCGCATCGTCGTCATGAAGTAGGCGGGCGGCGCCCGTTGAGTACACCACGCGAACGCGGCCATAATCGTGACCGGTGGCGTAGGGGAGGGTGACATGGCGTTCGTGTCGGAGCAGGATCTGTACCGGTTCATGCTCCGTGGCTACCACGTCTTCGACGAACGCATACCCTCCGACCGACTGCGCGACATGAACGCCGTCATCGACACGATGAACGCGGCAGATTTCGACACCGACGCGTACCCGCGCGTCGCCATCGAACGTCGCGACGGCGAAGACGGCGTCCGCATCCAGGCGGTCGTCCGGAACATCATCGAGCTAGATCCCGCCTTCCGTGACCTGATCGACCTGGACTACGTCCTGCCGTGGATAGTCACGCTGTTGAATCGTCCGCCGCGGATCACCGAGAACTACGGCTACTTTCGCGACGCGAACCGGCCGGCGGACTACCACGCCGTCCGTGACGGCGGGCAGACCCGCAACCTGAACCATCGAGGATCGCCCCAGATCGAGATGGTGAAGCTCGTCGTCCCGCTCACCGATCAGAACGCGGACACGGGGACGCTGTCGGTCATCCCGGGCAGCCATCTGCTCGACATGCGACCGCCATTCGACCTCGACTACGCGGACACGCTCCCCGAACTGCGCGTACTCGACCTCGCCGCCGGGCAGCCGGCGATATTCACCGAGAACCTGTATCACGCGGGGTACCCCGGCGCGAACATGACGCGCCAGCGACGGACGCTGTTCTTCTCGTACGAGCCGTCGCACCACGCCGACTGGGTGGTCTCTCCGTCGGACGCGTGCGTCGAGGCGTGCACGCCTCGGCAACGGAAGCTCTTACGCAAGCCCGGACGATGGCACGAGGACTGGTCCGCCGAGTTGAGCGCCATCGCCGAGTCTTCACACCGGGGTTCGTGATGGCACTGGCGACCCGCGATGACCTGCCCGCGCTTCTGAATTCGCTCGGGCTCCGAGGACGTGCCGTGGAGGTCGGCGTCCAAGAGGGCCGATACTCGGCGCATATCCTGGAACACTGGGAGGGGACACACCTCACCTCGGTGGACCCGTGGATGGCCGACGCCGCCGACGCGTACCGCGATGTCGCGAACGTCGGTCAGGCGGAGCACGACCTGTACCACAGACGGACGGTGGCTCGACTCGCCCGCTATCGAGAGCGGAGCGCCATCTGGCGCATGACCGGTGAGGACGCGGCTGGCCGCATCGCACACGCCAGCCTCGACTTCGTGTATTTGGACGCCCGCCACGACTACGTCTCGGTCCTGCAAGACTTGGAGCTATGGCTCCCAACGCTCCGCCCGGGGGCGGTTTTCGCGGGTCACGACTACATCGACGCCGTGTTCCCAAAGCTGGGGGAATTCGGGGTCAAGTCCGCCGTCGACGGGTTTTTCGCGCGCCTGGGTCTCACGGTCCACTCCACTCGCGACGACGCGCCGTTCGTCTCGTGGATCGTGGAGATGCCGAAGGCATGACCCCAGATGTCGAGAGCGTCGGCTAGCCCACGACGCATTCCATGTCGACGATCAAAGGCAGGTGGTCGGACGCGATGCGCTCGTGCGGCACGCGGAAACCCGTGACACGCCAGGCCTCCGCAGGACGATAGAGGACATAGTCGATCTGCTTGCCGCTGTCGTTGGGGTAGATCGTTGGGAGTTCCTCACCCTCGGTGGCGTTCTCCCAGTGGGCGCCCAGTAGTCGCATCGTCTCGGCGAGTGGCCGGGCGTTCAGGTCGCCTGCCAGTATCGCGGGCGTCGGCGCGCGTGTGCCGAGGTACCGCTCGATGATGCCGGGAGCCTTCTCGCGCTGTTCCGCCTTCGTGTCGAAGTGCGTGGCGATGAAAAGGAATTCCGCGCTGCCCGGAGCCTCGCACGACAGCGTCAACGCGGCGCGTGGCTCCCCGGGCATCGGCACGTTGGCTACCTCTCGCGCGGGGAGACGGGTCAGCGCCAGGTTGCCGTATTCGCCGTCGTCTTCCGACAGGATCGCGGGGCCGTAGATCGGCGTGAGACCCGTGAGCCGCGCGAGTTCCGCGGGCTGATCCACGCGCCCGGTGCGCGCCTTGCCGCGATCCACCTCCTGCACGGACACGATGTCCGGCTCCGCCGCGGCGATGATTGCCGCGATACGCGGGAGATCGACCACGTCGTCCATTCCGCGACCGTGGTGGATGTTGTAGGTCATCACGCGGAGAGAGGGCATGTGGGGACGTCCTTGGTCACTTGGCGGGCGCGAGAGGCCGCGGCGGAGCCACGACCTCGCCGGTCAGGCTCAGACGGCGTGCGATTGCAGGAACTCGCCGAGTTCCTGGAACGACACGACCGGCCGCGTCTCGATCGTCGCGAAGTCGTGGAGCGGGTACAGCAGCGACAGCACCTCGTCGGCGCTATCCACGTTCAGGACGATGAATCCCCCGCGGCCGTCGGCATAGACGCCGTGCGACTCCATCTTCCCAGATTCCATGAGCTTGCCGATCAGCGGCCCAACCTCCGCGCGGATTTCGCCGATCATCGCGCTGCCGGTCACGGTCTCGAAGACGTTCCAGTTCACGTGTACCTTCATGGCGTTCTCCCTCCGTTGGGAGCATACTGCACTCCAACAGGCTTCTCAACGAACCCGACGAACGTGCGGAGGATGGACGTCAATGGCGACCCTGGACAGCTACCTGTACGACGAACTCACGTGGCCGGAGATAAACGAGGCCGTTGAGGCGGCGAAGGTGGTGCTCCTGCCCATCGGCAGCACGGAGCAGCACGGGCATCATCTGCCGCTGGATGTGGACAACTTCCTCGCGCGGGGCGTCTGCCTCGAAACCGCGAAACGCGCGCCTCGTGAACTCCTCGTGATGCCGACTATCCCCTACGGCTATAACGAGCACGCCCTCGACTTCCCGGGCACCATCCACGTGCACTACGACCACTTCATCGAGTACTGCCTGGACGTGTGCAAGAGCGTTATCCACGCCGGGTTTGACCGGATGATCATCATCGATGGCCACGGCTCCAACGAGCATCTGTGCGAGTTCATCGCCCGCCGCGCGACGCTGGAAACCGATGGCCTGGTCGCCTCTGCGATGTGGACCAACCTCGTGATCGACGCGTTCGAGGAGATCCGCGACTCCGCGCAGGGGGGCGCCGCCCACGCGGGAGAGCTGGAGACGTCCGCGTACCTGCATCTCGACGAGAGCAAGGTGCAGATGGACAA
>JABGQA010000056.1 GCA_018644665.1 Candidatus Poribacteria bacterium | reverse complement strand
GCCCCGACGACGAACAGTCCCGCGCACGTTATCAGCAGATACTCGGACCCGAACGTGGCTACGAACGGACGCACCCCCATCCCCACCGCGATGGCCGCGACCGAGCCGCCACTCGCGACGAGCGCGTACAGCCGCTTTGCCTGCCGCGAATGGAATATGCTGCCCGACAGCAGCCAGAACTGCGTCATCACGACCACCGTCGCCACCTCGACCAGCACGTACACCGCCGGCACGACGAGTCCCTCCACATGCAATTGCGCCAGCGCCAGCGGAATAGCCGTGATGACCGCGCCGAGGAAGAGCGCGCGGGACAAGTGAAGACTGCGTGAAATCCGGGTCAGTATGGGGACGGTCGCCGTGACAAAGGCGGCCTGTGCCACGAACATCAGGGGGAGATACGTGCGGTCGAAGCGGGCGAGGAAGAACGTGTCACGCGCCGTCTTGCCCGTGATGACGCCAGCGACAATAAGAAAGAAACCGCCGAAGAGCAGGAAGGTCGACCTGCCCTCGCCCCTCCGAACGCCAAGAGCCGCGAGTAGCCGTCTCAATGCGGCACGCGCTCCCGTCGATCGCCACGACGGCCCACCGGGCGGCCCATGTCCGTGACGGCTCTTGTGACCGCATGGGGCATGTGCCACAGTCCACGGCGCGTAACCCGCCCTGATGCCGATGCGCTGCGCCGCGCGAGGGAGACCACATGTCCCGAGATGGGTCGCAGGATCGCCCGCCGATCGTCCGCAGAGACCAGATACCGGTGCTTGTCGTTCACCTGATCGCCCTGCCGGCGTTCACGCTGCTGTTCCTCTCGCGCGAGAACTACGAGTTCCTGCTGTACATCGGCGTCATTGTCGCCTTTCTCGCGCTGATAGTCACGACGAACCGGCGCGTCGAGTACCCCACGCAACTACTATGGGGCCTAACCGCCTGGGCGTTGCTGCACATGGGCGGAGGCGGCATCTTTCTCGGTGGCGAGCGGCTCTACGGGATCATGCTGATCCCGATATCGACGCAGTACAGCATCCTGCGGTACGACCAGTTCGTGCACATCGTCGGGTTCGGCGTCGCGACGGCCGTGATGTACCACCTGTTGGAGCCGTCGCTGGCCTCGGGCCCGCGACGCTGGGTGTCCGTGTCCATCGTGGTCGTGATGGCGGGGCTCGGCGTGGGCGCGCTGAACGAGATCATCGAGTTCGCCGCTACGGTGATCATGCCCGAGACCGGGGTCGGCGGGTACGTAAACACGTCGATGGACCTGGTGTCCGATCTCATCGGGGCGTTGGGCGCTTTGGCTTGGATACGCCTCGGAGCCCGCTCCCACGCGTGACGTGGGACGCCCCGCTCATCCCGGCTCATTGCGGCTCTACGTGCACCGAGTCGACGATCGCCATGACCAACTCGCGGATGGGCGCGCGGCTGAGCCCAAACACCTTACGAGCGACGCCGGGTCCGGCGCCCACGATCACCGTGTCCCCTTCGCCAGCGCCGACGTAGTCCACAGCGATGATCGCCTTGCCGCGATCCTTCATCTCCGTCGAGAGGGGCTGCACGACCAGCAGTCGCCGCGACTCATACGCCGGGTGCTTAATCACTGAGACCGCCTTGCCGACAACGCGCGCGAGCATCATGGCTGCGCTGTTTCGTCCCCGCGGCGGGACATCGGCGTGTGAACGTCGTGGAGTATGCCGACGACCGCCGCGTCGACGGGCAGCAGAGGATGTGGCTCGATCGACACCATCATCGCGTCGGCTCCCGTGACGTAGAAGACGTGCTCCCCGATCGCGGCTTGGCCGGCGGTGTCCACGGCGACGAGTGGTCTGTCCACTTCCGTCCCGTCCTCGTCGAGCGGCTGCACCACCGCCAGGCGCATGCCCGTCAGCGACGGATCCTTACGCGTGGCGACGACCGTGCCAATGATGCGCCCGAATTCCATCCGCTAGACCTTGTCCTGCTCGGTCGGGGCTTCGGGTTCCTCCGGCTCTTCGGTGGGTCCAAGAGCCGCGAGCGCCCGGATTCCCTCGTCCAGCTCCGGCTGCATTTCGATGCCGGTGTTCACGACGGCCTGGCGCATGGCGTTCAGGCGGGAGTTGAGGCTGTTCTCGAGCGCTTGTAGATGCGCGAGCCAGGAGGCCTTGGACGTGTTCTCGTCGCGCCCGAACGCCTCCGTTAGTGATAGACGGAGGTACTTGAGCCGTTCCTCTTGGAGGGTGGTCGACGCGGCGTCGTACTCGTCGATGCCGCTCTGCAAGAGGGACACGAGACGCCTTATCTTTTCCACGGGGCGCTCCATCGCGCGGGCAGGGACACGGATCGGCTGGCGGGGCATTGTATCACGCCTCGCGGCGCCCGCCCAAGGCGGCTCAGAGCCTGATTCCCGCCAGCCGCCGGAGGATGCCGTCTGCTGCACAGGCGTCACTACCGTCGTGGCCCCAGCCGTAGCGCGCGAACGAATGCGCCAGCCACGGCGTCCGTCCGTGGCCCGGGTGGGCGGCAGCGGTAGATAGGCAGTCTGGGGTCGGTGTGGGCATCCGGCGCCGAGTGAGACCACGCCTTCTGCCGAGGTCAACGGCGTCTAGCTGTTCGCTTCGCCGATGAGGGATGAAATCGTCCGCAGCAACTCGGCATTCCCCGCGCGGCTCTTCACGAGCGCAGCTGCCACCCGTTCGTCGGCCGCGGGATCGGCCTCTTCCGCGGCGAAGATGACGACCGGGGTCGTCCCGACGTGGCCCAGCGCCTCCAGCCCGGAGCCATCCGGCAGCGCGATATCCAGTATCACGAGGTCGAAGCTGGCCTGCCCGAGCGCCTCGATACCCGTCTGCAGATCCGCCGCGTGGGTAATGTCGGCGACATCACGCAGCAACGCGTGGACGACCTGGGCGACGTTGGGATCGTCTTCCACGTGTAGGATGGAGGGAAGGCCATCGCTTCCTGTCTGGGTCGCCTGCCCCACCGCGTCGACCAGGCGCCGTTGGTCGATGGGTTTGCCGATCCAGTCAATGACCTGCAGGGCCGCCCCGTTGAGTTCCTGTCGCGCAGCGTCAGCAACGGCCGACACGATGACGACCGCCAGGCGCCCACCCTTCTCGGTCTCCCGCAGCTGGCGCAGGAAGTCCACCCCGTCACGATCCGGCAGCAGCAGGTCTAGCGTCATCGCGTCGTACGGGTTCGCCTCGAGCGCGTCCATCGCCTGGCCGGCCGTGTGGGCGACGTCCACGCTGAACCCCGCCTCCTCCAGCATCCTCGCAAGCAACGCGGCGACGTCCGGGTCGTCCTCGCACACGAGCACACGCGAAGACCCGTCTTCGGCTCCGTCGCTTCCCGCGACGATGTCGGGCGCCCGCCATTCCGGCAGATCTACGTAGAAGGTAGTCCCTTCGCCCACTTCCGACTCGTAGTCGATGGCGCCGCCCATCCGCTCCACGATAGCTTTGCAGATCGATAGACCCAGACCCGTGCCCCCGCGGTCCCGCGTGAGCCGCGCGTCCACCTGCGTGAACTTGTCGAAGAGCGTCTCCCGCGCGTCGGTCGGGATTCCCATGCCCTGGTCCGTCACGGAAATGCGCGCCATGCCATTGCGCCGCATGGCGCCGATGACCACCCTCCCACCCTTGGGCGAGAACTTCGCGGCGTTCGAGAGCAGGTTCGCCATCACCTGCATGATCCGGTCCGTGTCGGCGCATATCCACGGGTCGTCCGCCGGATCGTCCATTCTGATGCTCACGTCGTACTGGTCGGCGTACGCCTGATTCGCCTCAATCGCCTGCCGAAGCACGTGCCGGACGCGCAGGCGTTCGTCGGCAAGCGCCATCTTGCCGGACTCAATCTTCTGGATGTCCAGGATGTCGTTGATGAGCCGGACGAGCCGATCCCCGTTGTTGTACGCGATCCCCAACAGCTTCTGCGCATCCGTTGGCAATTCGCCCGCGGAGCCTTCGACCACGAGTCCCAGGGCTCCCTGGATCGCCGTCAGCGGTGTGCGGAGTTCGTGGCTCACCGTCGAGATGAACTCGTCCTTCAGTCGATCCGCGGCTTTGCGTTCGGTGATGTCCCGCACGACGGAGGTGAACATCTCCCGCTCGTCCAGGCGCATGCGCCGTGTCGAGATCGCCATTGGAAAGCCCGACCCGTAGGCGCGGACTCCTTCGACCTCCAGTTCTCCCGCGCTGGCGTCGGCGCCGCCGCTCCCGAGCGATGCCGCCGCGTAGCGTATGTACTCGCCGTGGTAGGACGGGTGAACCAACGCCGTGATAGGTAGGCCGACGACTCCGCCGTCTCCATGCCGGAACATCGCCGCCACGGCTGCGTTACACGACTCGATGATCCCAGAGTCGTTTGGAGATATGGTCAAGAGTTGTGTATGGCGGTCAGGCGGCTTCCTCGGTGGACA
>JABGQA010000162.1 GCA_018644665.1 Candidatus Poribacteria bacterium | reverse complement strand
CAGAGACTTCGCACCGCTGGCATACTCAGCCAGAACTTCTGGCTGGCTACTTAGGAGCCTATCGCACAAGGCAGGACGCCGCCTCTTGGGACGGCCGAAACGCCCTCTCGGAACGCGTCGCGAGCGGGTGTACGTCTACGAGCATCGGGCAGGGAAGGTCCGAGGCACACGCCGGATGCTCGTTCGGAAGTAGCGCTACGCGTGGCGCCCGGGCCGGCAGACAGTCCCAGATCGCGGTCGCGTGACGGGCCCTTGGCGCGTCGCCCGGATTCCTCGCGCTTCTTGGCGCAATTGCGGGAGGCCGCTACGTCTATTACCATTGAGCACGCGGCGCCGGGCGAACTCACCGCCAACACGCGCTCCGCTTGGTGTGGAGAAGGCAGCTCCACAGGCTATGCATCGCGGCTGAGCGAATCACTGGAGCGGCGAGCCCCACGCCGTCGACGGGAGATTCGACATGTGTTCAGCGTTGGTCCGTGAGCACGGACGGCGTCCATCGAATACCCGGCCAATGGCGTTGACGCGTGCGCTCTGCCGACGGCAGATCCTGTTCCCCATCGCCCTGCTCGTGATGCTGACCACCGACCTCGCCGCACAGCAGATCCTCTTCGAGGACGACTTCTCCGACGCCTCCATCGATCCCAGCAAATGGGCGATAGTGGACGGCTCGGGGCAGGTGCGTGAGGAGGATGGCTACCTGAAGCTCATCTACCGAAACGGCCTCTCGCCACACGTGCAGATCAGGACCGCGACCGATCTCCTCCGAGACGACGTGACAATCACAGTCAACGTAAGACCGACCTACGTCAGATCGGACAAGAACGCGGGGCTCTGGATCGGCGATGCCAACACCGGGGCGCCGACAGGATACACCTGCTTCTGGTCGCAGAAATGGCGTCGCGTGTCATTCGGCAAGTTCCATCTCGGCGCCAGCGCGCCCATGGAGTACAGCGTCGTCAAGGAGTATGACGGTAGCCCGCCCTACTTCGATGACCACGAGGTTGTCATCCAGAAGGACGGCGATGTCGTGAGGATGTTCGTCGACGGGGAACTGTTGGCCGTCGACTCCGACGCGGCGACACAGCCGAGCCAACTCTACATCTCGCCCGGCAGGCAGTGGATGGAGTTCCGGCATGGGGAGTATGCCGAGATCTGGCTGAACGACATCGTCGCCATTTCTCCTGACGTCCCTGGCCCTGTGACAACAGACGTAGATGGGCTGCTCATCGAGGGCGCAGTCGCGCTCAACGATTTCCTGGTCTTCGATGGGCTTGTGTTCATCGACCGCGTGTTGTCTAGGGTGACGGGAAGAGGACACATTCTCCCGCGCGCGACCGATGGGTCGTACGACGCTACGACGGCCGCAGCCCCGCAGATCGACTTCACCATCGACGTTCCCGACTTGCGCCTCGATACACTGAAGCTGATCCCGGGCGGCGCGGAACTGGCCGGGCTCGTCACGTTGCCCGACGGTGTCGCCACGCGGCCCGGCGCCAGCGTGATGGTCCCGGCGGATGTCGTGCTCACGTCGTCGCTCGGCGCCGATCTCGCGGGCTCCCATCTGGAACTCGCGGACATGATGCTGCCGACGGGCGCCTTGGGCCTGGGCGCCCTAGTCCTCGACTACGACGCGCATCAGGAGCGGTACGTCGGCTCCGCAGAGGTGTCCATTCCTCACAACTTCACCGTGGTAGGGTCCGTGGCGCCGGCCGACGGGTCGCTCGACATGGAAGGCATGGCGCTCGCTACCATGGTGCACGACCCGCCTCTCAAGCCGCCCCTGTACACCGGTCCATCGACCGGCCCGGTCGGCGCGCGTCGCATCGCCGGTGGGTGGGACGACATTCCTCTCAGCGCGCCGTCCGCGGTCGTCTACGCGCAGCCTCATATCGGTCACGGGTACGCGACCGACGCGGCGATCAGCATGACCATCGGCACGAACGGCGAGTTCATCGCACATGGCGACGTGTCCATCGTCTACGATGCCCATACAAGCGTCCCAGAACCGGCCCTTCCCGACGATTCCACTCTCGCCAGCGACAACGCCGAGCCAAGTCTGCTCATCGACGAGGTCGACAGCAGCGCCGATAGCACGCAAGCCACGATCCGATGGACCGATCAAGACGAGGACGACGACGCCAGCGTCAGCCTCTACTACGACACCGACACGACGGGCTTCGACGGGACGGTCATCGTGACGGGCCTGTCGGAGGACGACGAGACGGACGCATACGTCTGGGATCTGAGCGATGTTCCAGCCGGCGCCTACTACGTCTACGGAGAGGTCGACGACGGCGGCAACGCGCCCGTGTCCAGCTACTGGATGACCCCTGTGGTTGTTCCCGGCGCCGAGGCGCCGGCGCTCCCAACCGGCCTCGAGGGCGCGGCCGAAGATGGCGGCATCAACCTCATATGGCAGGCCGCTGTCTCTGCAGACGCCGTCGAGGGCTACGCCCTGTACTGGACCGACCGTCCTACACAGCCCGCGTACCCCAACCGCGTGATCGTGGGCGACGCCGTAGAATACGTCCTGAACGGGCTGGAGTTGGGCCGGTCCTACCGCGTCGCGGTGGTAGCGTACGACGCCGAGACCCGGGAAAGCGCGCTCTCGGAACCCGTCGAGATTGCGCTGCTGGCCCCGGCGGGCGCCAACCCGCCTCAGATCGTGTCGGACCCCCTCCTGAGTGGCGTCGTAGGCGAACCGTACACGTATTCAGCGCAGGCCCAGGATGTCGACGGCGACGACATCATCTACTCCCTGCAGTCCGGCCCCGACGGATCGGATATCGACGCCGAGACAGGGTCCATCGCCTGGACGCCTGCCGACGCGCAAGAGGGCCCCAACAGCTTCCATGTGACCGCCGGCGACGAGACCGGACAGGTCGACGAGCAGACGTTCTCCGTCGTGGTAGTCATCGGCGCAAACCGCGATCCCGAGGTGTCCATCGGCGTAGAAGCGCCCGTGGGTCCCGTCCGGGGCGCGTTCACGATCCACTGGTCCGCGAGCGACGCGGACGGTGATGAACTCACAATCGACTTGCAGTACAGCGTTGACGACGACGTGACGGTCCTCGATCTGGCGAGGGGGCTAAGCAACGTCGGGGCGTTCGTGTGGGACACGACCACCGTCTCCGACGGGACCTACCGACTCGCGATCCGCGCCTCCGACGGCGACTCTATCACCACGGACTTCATGGACGGCAGCATCACCATCGAGAATGCGCCGACTCCGTGGGACGTGAACGGCGACGGGTCCGTCGACATCGTCGACCTCGTGATCGTGGCGCTCGACTTCGGAGTATCCGAGGCAGGTCTGGCAGGTGACATCAACCGTGACGGCGTCGTGGACATCGTCGACCTCGTGACGGTAGCGACGCGCTTTGGGGAGCGGACGACGGCGCCGGCGATGGCTGGCGCTCTCCCGAAGACGGTACCGATCGCTGGCCTCACTATCCACCCGGTTCTGGACGGAGACACTCTCCACGTCGAGGTGCGTAGCGAGGGAATCCCGGGTCTCTACGGGTACCAATTCACACCGGTGTTCGACGCGACACATCTGCGATTGGTGGCCGCGGACGACGACGCCCTGCTCGGGCGGGACGGCGACTCGTTCTGGCGACAGGTTGCCCACCCACCCGCCTCCGGGGCGCCACCGACGATCGTCGCGACGCGCCTGGGACCCGGCGATGGGGTATCCCGGCCCGGCGCGCTAACTACGTTCACGTTCCGCGTGCTGCGGCCGTTCAGCGTGGCCCAGACGGCATTCGGTCTACGGGACGTGAAGCTGGTCGACGCCCGTGGCGCCGTTATCGCTCGTTCTCGCGGTGTCACGTTCCCACTCGGCAAGTTGATGGTCCCAGCGACATCGAGTCTGCTTCCCAACTACCCCAACCCGTTCAACCCCGAGACGTGGATGCCGTTCGACCTGTCCGAGGCCGCCGACGTAACGGTGACCGTGTACAACGCGATGGGAGCCCGCGTGCGGCGCATCGAGCTGGGAGGCCTGGCGGCGGGAGCCTACCGCGCCAAGCAGGACGCCGCCTATTGGGACGGCCGAAACACCCTCGGGGAACGCGTCGCGAGCGGGGTGTACGTCTACGAGTTGCGGGCACGGGAGTTCCGGGCCATCCGGCGGATGCTCGTGCGGAAGTAGACGGGACCTACGCCCGCGTCAGCAGATACTCGGAAATCACGTCGGCGTGGCAGGCCTTAGGCGCGCACCAGCACGCCATTGTCAGCTCGCCGTTCTCGCGCAACTCCGTAAGCAACTCCGCGACGCGATCCACGCGCTTCGGCGGCCAAGAGCCCTCGTCGGAGAACTCCTCGGTGAACGCCGCGATAATGTTCGCGCGCTCTTCGTCGCTGCGATCCTTCGGCTTGAACCGGCTACCAAGCGCGGTGGGTCTCCCGACGTAGCGCGCGCCTTCGGGCATCGGCTTCGTGCGCTGCCGCTTCACGACGCGGATCGTGTACCGCCCGTCGTCCGA
>JABGQA010000154.1 GCA_018644665.1 Candidatus Poribacteria bacterium | reverse complement strand
GGTGTCTGAGAACTGCCGCACGCTGCAATTCACTACCTTCGAGTTCGAGGACGAGTAGGCCACGCAGCGGAGCCCGTAGATGGCAGAACTGGACCAGCCCCAACGTACCGTAATCATGCTGGGCGCCGGCGCGTCGGCCGCGTCGAAGTATGCGCTCCCAGTGATGTACGGGTTCTTTGATCCTGACTGCGGTACCCCTATATCGGAGCAACTCTCCTCGGGGTTGTGTCGGATCTACGGCGACGTGGACATCCGAAGGATCAACGTCGAGGATGTCTTTGGGCATCTGGACATGGCTGCCCATTACAGAGACTATGCCGAGACGAAGACACTGCTCGACACGGCGTACCTCGAGGCGCTACGGATCGAACTCGAGCGCTACGTGGCACAGCGGCTAGAGATCCCGCATCCTGAGCCGACGATGCCGGGCTTCCCTCGCCAAGACATGTACGTCGCTCCAGAGGAGACGGACCTATGCCACCGGGCGCTCTTCCAGTCCCATCTGAATCCTGCGCTCGACGGTGGCTACCGATCGACTGTGATCACGACGAACTACGACCTCGTGGCCGACTACGCGCTCCGCGCCCTGGAGAAAGAGGTCTGGCCGACGTCTTCGAGAGCGTTCCGAATGGAGAAGCTGAGTGGGGTCCGCGGACGCATCAGCCTATCCGAGCTTCCGTCCGGCAACGCTGACCCAGTTGGGGACGCGGGATGGTACCTGAAGCTCCACGGCTCGCTGGAATGGTTCTACTGCCCCAACGAGGACTGCGCCAAACGTGCTGAGTGCTTCAGCGCGATATTCGACACCGAGTGGGGCCTCGGATTCAACGCATTGCCAGAGCACTTCCACCCTGAGCTGACCTGCATCTGTGGCGCGCACTGGCGTCAGCTGATTGTTCCGCCCACGATGGCAAAGGACTACCGCAAATACCCCACCCTAGAAACGCAGTGGCGGCTCGCGGTGAGACACCTCCAGGAGGCGAACCGGATCGTCATAGTGGGCTTGTCCTTCGCTCCCTCCGATGTGCGACTGACATGGCTGATGCGGCACGGGCTGCGGTGGTTCGGTGACCGCACTATTGATGTCGTCTACCGCAAGGGCCGGCACGATCCCGCCGATCCGCAGGAGCACTCCGTCGTGCGGCGGGTACGGGATTTCGTGCCGAACGCGAATGTCAACGCATACGGCGAGGGCTTCGCAAGCTACCTGGTGGACACTGGGGCCGTGGACCACCACGCCGTGGACGGACTGCTCTAGCCTGCGCGGCCGACTACCCAGCCACTCGCGCCCACGCCACACACGATTCTGAATCCGACATCGGGAGCCGTACCTCCCCAAGGCCAAGCTCCCGTCGCACCGCCCCGTTGACCCCGCCCACGGCCCCCGCCCTCGCGCGTCCTCCCGTGGCCAGCAAGCCTGGTGCCTAGTCCTGTCCTGTTGCTGACCACCGGGTGCGCCCGGTCGAGTCAGCCAGGTGCAACTGTCCGACGTTGTGCATGTCGAACGGCGATGAAGGCGGATGCGCCGCCATCCATACGCGCCGCTTCCCATCGTCTCCGTATACCTCCACGCTTCGGCGCAGTGGGCCGCTGAGGAGAGCCACGGCATCTCTAGCGTCAGTCGCGCCGTACACGTTCGAGCCCCGATGCCGGCCACCATACTGAAGCGTGACGCTGCTATCCCCCTGATACGCGTAGAGGCGAGCGTCACTTAGCAGCGTCCTCGCCTCTACCGCCGCAGCGCCGCCCAGTCGGCCAGGGGCGGCGTACGCACCCAACATCGCATGGGGCTCACCTGCTCTGGCATACACTGTCGCCGACCCAGGCGCAGCACTGATCTGCACGCGCGGGCGCGGGCCGGCGGGCGGGGACGACCCGTGAAGGGTCAGGGCTGCGTCGTTCTCGCCGTTCGCGCTGGCCAATACCGACGCTCCGTCTGGTCCGAGGACCTGTGCCGCGCTCGCCTGCCCACACCATGCCCGCGACCTCGCCTTCCACCCGCGACACAAGCACGTTGCCGCCGAGTGACGAGGCGCCAAGCCGCAACGCAGCCTCGCCGTCCTCGCCGTACACGTGCAGGACGTCATCAACGTGCGCATATCGCATGCCGTCGAGGTACTCCCGCAGATTCTCCTCGCCAGCGTCCACACGCTCGCGCAGGCTGTCTGCTTGCTCGCGTGGTCTCCAATCGCGCTCGCGTACCTCCATGACCGCGCGGACGCCGCCACGGTCGTCAACGACCCGAAGGCGGCGCACGGTGATCTCCTGGAACTCCGCCGTCGCGCCATCGGCCTGCGGGCCCCCAAGCACCTGCGCGACCGCAACGCCAAGCGCCACCAGCGCCCCGCCGAGGCCAATGTCGACGAGCCTCGCACGCCGTGCCCGAGTCCTGTCAGCACGCATCCGTGCCTGTCCTCCACTGCTCGAGCAGCTACCCGCTCCGCTCCCGCCGCAGCACCAGCACGAAGCCAAACGCCGCTGAAAGGCCAACGACTTGCATCGCCCACCTCCCCATGTCTGGCCGCTGCCAGCGCGTTTGACGGTTGCTCCCCTGCTGCCATATCCACGCGTATCCCACGCCTGCCTTCGCGCCGCTCGCGCCCGCGATCTGCATGGGGACATATGCGGTCATAAGTAGAACCGCAGCGAGGTACGCCAGAATCAGACGCCTACGAGTCACTCCCGCAGCCAGGCCCCGGACTCCCTCGCGAGAGACGCGCGTGACGATGCCCGCAAGCGGCCCGTTCGCGACAAGTCGACGCGGCCACGCCGAGGGTGCCGGTTCCTCCGTCAGTTCGGCGTCGGCGGTGTCGTTGGGTTCGGCACTGACGTTGTCCGGCGACGTGCCGTCTTCTACACGAATACCGCGTTGTCCGAAGAGGCGGGACTGCCGGATCGCGTGCGCCGCAGCGGCCACGCTCGCAAGGGCACCGCCGAGCGGATGCGCCCACTCCCATGCCCCTCGGCGCATCAACGGCCAGCCCACGATCGCTGATGCCACCCCTACCAGAACGTAGTTGTAGACCACGAAGCTGAGCGGGACGTACAGAACTCGCCACAGTGGACTCCACCCGCCCCGATGGGTCGCCATGCACACCACCTGCAGTGTCAGGAGGACCAATGTGACCGTGCCTGCCACCTGCAACGGCGTCAGACCAACCCCGGCGATGACGAAGACCATCACCGCCGTGAAGACGGCGTAGACTGCCGTCCACAGGATCACCGGGTGTTCGCGGGATACCCAGCCGAATGCTCTGCGGATTGCCGGCTCCTGGTACGGGGTGTTACGGTCGTCCCGTCGACTGTATGCGCCTTGCATGACCTTTCCTCCGTCGCCTATCCACGTCCCGGTACGTCCGTCAACAGTTGTAGCGTCAGATCAACTCCTCGCAACACCACTCGCGTGTCTGCGCTGTCCATCAAGTCCACCGCGGCGCGGAGCGCTCGGCGCCGCGCGCCGTCCTGTCCCTCGATACCGACCAGTGCCCTGTGCCTCACGAGCCACGCCACGCTGCTCCTGCTGCCACCGGCGCCGCGCGCCACCCCCTTGTCTGACAGGTTGGCCGCGCCGCTCCCAGCGTCCCCGTCGCCCAGTACGCGAAGCAGCGGATGCACGAAGCGCCGTATGGGGTCGTGTCGGATCACGACTGACACGTGGGGCTCCTGCGATTGCCGTCGGGTCGCCGCGCGTTGGCTAAGCTGCTCGAACTCCTGGGCGAACGCCAGTCCGGTACGGACGTGGCGTGCTTCTCCGCGTTCAACGCGCCGCTCCGCCTCCTGCGATCCGACCCCAGGCGCGTCACGGATGGCGGCGCGCGACGCCGCGTGCGACGGTGATCCCCACCAGATGGCGTTCCTGGCGAGACGTGCCGCAACGCTGAGCCTCCGTGCGTCCCGCCCTCCCCACACCTGTGTCTCGTATAGCAGACCCCAGCACGGTCGGCATAGCCACCCGCGGCGGCTGCCCTCACGCGGCTGATGCAGAACTGCGCGCCTCTTGCCGCAGGCGCAGACTAGCCATAGCCGCACGCCGCCGAAATGACAGGGCGTGACTGCGATAGAGAGTCGCTGCGGTATCGCTCCAGGTGCAGACGCAACCACCTCGAGCGCAGGACGACCGTCAGGGACGAATGGCACGCCGGCGGCGTCGCGCGCCAGCTCGTCGAACGCTCCGGGCGGTAGGCCGGCACGCTGCCTGTGCGCCCGCCCGTCGCGTCGGTGTCTCGCTGCGATAAGGTCGGACGCGCGCAGCGCCGCGTAGTCCTCGACGATGTGCTTCGCCATGTCCGTACCCTAGTGATTTCGGCTCTCAGCGTGTACGGCGGCTGTGCACGCGCACGGCAGTCGGCGTCTCGCGCGCCTCCGACTGCGGCCTCGACCGGGCGTCATAGGCCCGTGTAGAATGCGGCTCGGATGAACCCGAAGGCTGTTTTCGGAGCCAACGTCCGCCGCCTACGGCGCGAGAGAGGGTTCACACAGAAGGAACTGGCGACTCGCACCGGCTTCCAGCCGACGTATGTCGGGGGCGTCGAGCGCGGGGAGCGCAACATCTCACTCGTGAACATGGCCGCGATGGCCGTCGCACTCCGCGTCACGTTGTCCGAGTTGGTTGCAGGCATCCCACGTGCTGAGTAGCCTGACCCCGGTGAACTCTCCATGGCGAGACGGCTGATCACCGGAGATACCTATAAGTATCCTAGCCAGGCGACGGGAACCTATCAAGACCGCTACGTCGCGCGCGCCACGGGTCGGGGGCGGGGCGACGGCCTGGTCTATGGTGGGTCGTGCCGGATGCGTGCGGTCGTGGCGTGGAGCGCGGCCTGGTGCGGCCGCGAGTAGTCGCTTCCGGCTCGTCCGCGGCGCTACGTCCTACACGCGCATCGCGGTCTCGTCCTCGGCCCGCGCAGACGTGGACATACCCCCAAGGGCGACGCGGACCCGTTCACCGTGTTCCTCGACGAATGGCCGCAAGTCGTCGATGTCGTGGTGCACATATCTGCTCGTGACGCTCTGTCCGACGTGGCACAGTAGCCGGCCGATCTGCTGCTCTGTTGCGCCATGCTTCGCCAGTTGCGACGCGAAGAAGTGGCGCAGGTCGTAGAGGGTCGACCAGCCCACACCCTCCAACCTACGGACGACTGACCGGTAGCTACGCGACAGGTTGTCGATGCTCTTCGGCTTGTCGGCCGTGCCGCGCGCGGCGAAGAACAGCGGTGTCGATGTGCGCTGCGACAGCACGTCCGTGGCATACGTCGACACAGGGACCTCTCCCCACCGGCTGTTCTTCATCTTCTCCGGGGGTATGCGGATCATATCGTCCTCAACTTCGTCCGAAGTCAGTAGGCGGACGTTGGACGGTCGGAGGCCGGTGAGAGCCATGAACAGGAACAGGTCGTGAGCGTCCGTGTTACGCGCGTCACCCAATATCCGCACGACGTCGCGCATCGACAGGACGCGCCGACGTCGGTTGTCCACCGGGAGCTGCTTAACCCGGGCGATGGGATTCGCGTCAAGAAGTCCGACATCCACGGCGTAGAACAGCGCCTGCTTGAGCTTCTGCGTCATGTGGTTCCGGGTCTGTGGGGCCAGGTCGGAGTAGTATGCCCTTAGCCGTTCGACATGCGAACGGTTCACGTCCCGCAGTCTCAGGTCTGGAGCTTCAGCGTCTAGGAACCGCAGCAACCAGCCGACGCATTTCTCCGAATACGCGTAGCTCTTCAGCGATGTCTGCGACGGGAGGAAGGACCGGGTGAGGAAGTCCGCGAACCGTGGATTCTCTCCCCCGTTCTCCGCCTCGTCGACAACGTCCCAGAACAGCTTCCGGGCACGCCCTTGGTCGGTCCCGAGCTTGCGTATGATGCGCCCGCCCGCGTCTGGCTGAATGTCGGCGATGTATTCGCCGTCTCGTCTGAACAGCCCTGACGAGCGCCGGTAGTCGAGCTTGACGATGGTCTTGCGTGTCGCCTTCATTCGTTGGCCTCCCTGCCATGGCTTTCATGCTCCGTGCTGTACACGGTATGATTGCCGCCCCTGACCGCCAACTCAGCGCGCTGGAGGCTTTCAGGATTCTTTCAGGAATGCCACGGTAAACGGCGAAATGCAAGGGAAGACGGCTGAAAGCACGCAGAGATGCAGGGCGCTCCGGGACAGCCTAGAACACGATAGGTTCAGTGTTCATGCGGGTTTTGGGAAGTACGCCCGGAGGGACTCGAACCCCCGACCTAGAGTTTAGGAAACTCCCGCTCTATCCTGCTGAGCTACGGGCGCACATGGGTCACTGCTAAGTATGCCACGGACTCGACCGCGGGCAAACTCGCACGCCGAGGCCGGGCGCCTGGACGGCGCTTGCGCGGGCGCCGTATACCGGGTGATGTTGGCGGAATGCGCGCCGGCAGACCCAAGCGCACACAGGATAAGGAGCGTCGCCATGCCGCAATGCGCCTCCCCGCCGAGAGTCGTCCTCACCGCGTGCCTCCTCCTCTCGGTCGCTGGCATCACACACGCCGCGATCCTATTCGCCGACGACTTCCAATCCGGCGACCTGGGCGCGTGGCAGGTGGTCACTGGCGACTGGCGCGTCGAGGAGGAGGACGGCAACAGCTACGCCCGAAGCGACGGTGGCCCCTTCCGCACGATGAACATCGCTGACCGGATGTTCGGTGACGTGACGATGACCGCGCGCATATGGCAGGTCAGCCAGGACCACGGCGCCAACATCTACGCGCGCAACGACCAGAACGCGGAGAGTCGTGGACGCCACAGCGGCTACTGGTTCGGCGTCAGCGGGCCCCTGGAAGCCGCAGGTTGGGGCGCCTTCAACCGTGGCGTACAGACGGTGCAGGGGGTGCTCTACGCGTCGGCCCCGCTGGACACGTGGGTGCGACTTGAGGTGACGCTGACGGGCCGATCGGCGACAATGACCGCGGCCGTAGAGGGTGGCGCAGTCGTCGGCGAGGCCGCCTTCGACGTCCCCGACTTACCCGCGGCGACGAGCCTCGATGTCCCCGAAGGCTACCTCGGCTTCATCGTTGCAGGTGAGCAGGTGCGAGTAGATGATGTGGTCGTACATGGGGACGTCGACTCGGTGGCCGTGCGACCCAGACAGAGCGCGGCCGTGACGTGGGCATCACTCAGGACGGCCCGCTAGACGGCCACCAGGACTCCAGGCGACGGCCCAATCACGAGAGGCCCCGAATGAAGATCGCGACAGTCGAGCAGTACTTCCCACGCCGCAGAACGCGCCTGGTGAAAGTGACGACGGACACGGGCCTGGTGGGATGGGGCGAGACGACTCTGGAAGGCAAGCCGAAGAGCACCGTCGCGGCGGTCGAGGAAATCGCGGAGTATCTCGTCGGCAAAGATCCCCTGCGTATAGAACACCACTGGCAGCACATCTACCGGTCGGCCTTCTACCGGGGTGGGAACGTCCTGATGACGGCGTTGTCGGGCATCGACCAGGCGCTCTGGGATATCAAGGGCAAGCACTACGACGCGCCGGTTTACGAGCTTCTCGGCGGGGCCGTGCGCGACCGGATACGGGTCTACGCCCACTGGGGCATACGGAGCATGGAGGAGCGCAGCCTGGAACACGCGAAGGCGCGCCTCGACAAGCTGCAAGCGCGCGGCTACACGGCGTACAAGGCTGGGCCCGGCGGCAAGTGGCGGGCCCATGAACCACCCGCGATGGTCGACGAGTTCGTGAAGCGCGCCTACCTCATGCGCGAGTGGGTCGGCCCGGCTGTCGAGTTGGCGTTCGACTTCCACGGCAAGATGACCCCGGGAATGGCTATCGAGGTGTGCCACGAGCTAAAGGGCATGCGACCGATGTTCGTCGAGGAGCCGGTCCCGCAAGAGAACATCGACGCCCTCAAGCTCGTATCCGACGCCGTCCCGTTCCCGATCGCCACTGGCGAGCGCTTCCTGACGCGATGGGGATTCCGCGAATGCCTGGAGAAGGGCGCCGCGGCGCTTATCCAGCCCGACGCTTCGCACGTGGGCGGAATCAGCGAACTCCGACGCGTCGCGAACATGGCGGAGGTCTACTACGTTCACGTGCTTCCGCACTGTGCCATCGGCCCGGTCGCGTTCTCGGCGTGCCTGCAGGTCGACGCGGCGATCCCCAACTTCCTGGCGCAGGAGCAGATCGACGCGGGGCTCGGCGACGGTCTCCTCGTGGAGCCGTGGGAGGTCACGGACGGTCACATAGACCTGCCGACGCGGCCTGGTCTCGGCATCGACATCGTGCAGGACGATCTTGCCGAGGAGCCCCGATACCAGGAGGAACTCGGCGGCGAGTACTTCTACGAGTCCGACGGAAGCGTCGCCGACTGGTAGGAGCGAGCATGCCCTCGCCACTCACGCGCGAGCAGAGGAAGGGCTACGACGACGACAGCTATGTCGTCGTATCGGGGCTCATCCCCGAAGACATTTCCCGCGAAGCGGAGCGGGCGATGTGGCGCATCCTGGAAATGGACCCACACGACCCGACGACGTGGGACGCGGCGCCACCGGAGTTCGAACACGCCGCCGGCCCAAACCGGTACGACCTCTACGGCATCCAAGACGCCGACGTCATGGCGTACTGCACGGTCGCATTCCTCGACGCGACGGCCCAGCTTCTTGGCGAGCCGGCCGAGGCGGCGCATCGCCCGGACGCCGGCCAGGCGCTCCATCTCTTCCCCACAGACCGCGAGTGGACATCTCCCGGCCCCCACATCGATGGCATCCCCGGGGAGTGCGCACACCGCACGTTCCCCGGCCCGTATCGGCTGACGGCGCTCGTCTTTCTCAGTAATGTCGAGCCCCACGGCGGCGGCACGATGGCGTGGCCTGGCTCCCACGCGAAGATCGCCGTCCTCGCGGAGTCCGACCCCGAGCGGTACGAGTACCTCTACCAACTGCAGCCGGATATCGCTACGCTGGAACTCGGCGACCCGGTTGAGTTGACCCCCCAACGGGGAGACGTGCTCTTCTTCCGCCATCTATGGGCGCACGGCGGCACTCCGAACGTCTCCGCCCGCCCTCGCCTTGCCACGCGCTGGCTCTGCTCCGGCGACTGCTGCCTGCGCTGGAGCAAGACGGCCGCCTGGAACAACTGGTCCCCGCAGACCCCGTGCAACGAGGAGCACCCCATGCCCGGCCGCCCGAACATCCTGCTCATCCAGACGGATCAGCAACGCTTCGACACGATCCATGCGCTGGGCAATCCCATCATCCAGACGCCCGCGCAGGACCGGCTCGTGGACGAGGGCACGTCGTTCACATTGGCGTACTGCCCGTCGCCGGTGTGCGTCGCGTCGCGGTGCAGCATGTTGCTCGGCCAATGGCCGCATCGGACGGGATGCACGTCGAACACGCCCATGCCCCAGGACCGCACGTCTCTCATGGACTACCTCGGCGACGCGGGCTACCAGACCCACGGCATAGGCAAGATGCACTTCAGCCCCGACGCCCGGAAGATGTGGGGATTCGAGACGCGCGTCTACTCCGAGGAGGGTTCCGGCGGCGACGACTTCACCGAGCATCTCGCCCGCGAAGGCTACGACCACATCGTCGCGCCCCAGGGCGAGCGCAGCGAGTACTACTACATCCCGCAGCCATCCCAACTCCCCGAGCGCCTGCATCACACGCAGTGGCTAGGGGACGGCACGATCGACTTCCTCCGCCGTCGAGACCGCAACCGCCCGTTCTTCTGCTGGACGAGCTTCATCAAGCCGCATCCGCCGTTTGAGAACCCCGTCCCCTGGAGCAGGCTCTACCGAACCGTCGAGATGCCCCTTCCGTTCCTCCCCACCGGTTACGAGGAGCTTCTGACGTACTGGAGCCACTTCCAGAACCGGTATAAGTACCGGGACCAGGGCATGGACATGAACCTGGTTCGCACGATGCGCGCCGCTTACTACGCCTGCATCTCGTTCATCGACCACAACGTGGGGCGCATCCTCGCTGCGCTCGAGGAGGACGGCATCCTCGACGAGACGCTGATTCTGTACACGGCCGACCACGGCGAGATGCTTGGCGATTACAACTCCTACGGCAAGCGTTCGTTCCTCGATCCGTCGGCCCGTGTCCCGCTCTTGGCGCGTTACCCGGCCCGGTTCACGCCCGGCGCGCGGTGCGAAACGCCCGCCAGCCTCGTAGACGTCCTGCCGACGTGCCTGAGCGCGGCCGGCCTCAGCGCGACGGACGACCACGACGGCGCCGACCTCGCGGCCCTCGCGGGTGGGAACACGGGACGCCAGGCGATCATCGGCCAATTCAGCGACGGGGCGCGCGGCGTCTACATGCTCGTCACCCATGAGCACAAATACGTCTACTCGGCCGCCGACCGTCGGGAGTGGCTGTTCGCCCGCCTGCCGGGTCAGATGGAGGAGCGCAGCCTCGCCGGCAACCCCGCGTACAACCGCGTCCTGACGGCGCACAGGGAGCGCATGATCGCGTGGCTCCGCGACGACGGCTACGACGAGCCGTTGGACGGGGACGCCTGGCGTGAGTTCGACGCCCCCGAGCCGATCCCATCCGACCCGGACGCCTGGCAGTTGTTCCAGGACGGCCGATCGGTGGCGGATCGCTTCCCCGAAGGGTACGGGCCTTCCGTGGACACCCTACAGCCCCCCCCAATCCGAGGCTTCTAGCCCTCCACGAAGCCGATTGGGTAGGGTATAAGTCGGCACAGGGCGAGCGTGAATGCCTTCCCCTAGCAGGGGAAGGTGAGGATGGGGTCCAGCCGCGACCCACAGATCTCTGTGTGGCGGGCCACTAGCCGTCCACCCCAGTGCATGCCGTGGATCTGCGTAGGCGCAGGGAGCGCGTGAATGCCTTCCCCTAGCAGGGGAAGGTGAGGATGGGGTCCAGCCGCGGCTCACAGATCCTGTATGGCGGGCCACTACTCCTTGGTCACGCAGGCGCTGAGTTGGGCACGGCCTAGCGCAAGGCGCGCGAATGCCTTCCCCTCGCAAGGGAACGTCAGGATGGGGTCCACGCGTGCGGGCCACAGATCCCTCGTGGCGAGCCATCAGTCATCAACGGGTGCGTCGTCGTCGGCGCCCTCGGGCGCGGCGGGCTCCGCCTCCGTATCCGCTTCTTCGCCGCCGGACGCCTGGTCGTCGTCGTCGGCCGCCGTCGCATCGAGCCGTTCGGTGAGCGCCTCGAACCGTTCCGCGAGCTCCTCGTGCTGCTCCTTAAGGTCGAGCAGTTCTCCCCGCACGTCCGCGAGTTCCACCGGCACGGCCTTCGCGTCCCGCATCGCCTTCACGGCGTTCTCGGCGGCGCGTTTCACGCCGTCGTCCGTCTTCGCCACGGTGAAGGTCTGCACCGCTGGGATCGCGCGAGGGTCGCGGAGTTCACCCAGGGCATCGATTGCGGCGATGCGCACGCCGCGCCTGGCATCACCGAGGTACTGCGCAAGGAACGTCCTGACGGCCCCCTTATCCTCCTCGTTGCGTGCGAGATGCCCGAGCGCGCGAAGGCCCGTCCCGAGTCCCCCCGACGTGAACTCGCCGGCGCGCGCGTCGAGCGTGTCCCGCAGAGCGTCGAGGTACGTCGGGTCGTCCAGCGCGCGGATCGTGCGTATGGCGGTCACCGCCAGTTCGTTCCGGTACGACTCCGACGCCAGATACTCGACGACGAGCGGCGACACATCGTCCCCGCCGTACTTCCCCAAGCTGCGCAGCGCTGACGCCACGATGTCCGGGTTCGCTTCAGATGCCAGCACCTCCAGCGCGATATCCCTGCTCTCGGCCCGATAGAAGCCCCCGATGTCGGCGACGACCTGCTTGCGCACGCGAGCGTCGGCCTGATCCAGCGAGTTGCGTAGTGCCTCGAACGCCTCCGGCGTGTGAATCTCACGCAGCGCCCTGGACGCCGCAGATCGCACGGCATGGAACGGGTCGCCGTTGAGCGCGGCCTGGAGCCGTTCGACCGTGTCGAGGTCGTCGTTCGACTTCAGTTCCTCGACGGCGCGGAGCCGCCCGATCACGTCGCTGGTGTCCTCGAGCTGCGCGTGCAGCATCGCGTCCGGCTTGTCGAACGAGACCTTCGCGAGCACGCCGAACTTGGGGTCCAACCGTACGACCTCAGGCTGCGCGTCCAGCGGGAAGTAGAAGTCCTCTTCCTCCTCGTCGATGAACAGGTCCCGCTCCTGCGCGGAGCCGTCTTCGAAGTCGAAGCGCACCTTAGTCGGGACGTGGAACAGCACGACGTCATCGTCCACCGTGTGCGTCTGCTTGACGGCGATCTTCGCCAGGTCGCCGGCCTCGTCCCAACTGTATGAGACGTCGAGTTCGGGATGCCGCGCGTGGTACACGTACTGGTCGAAGAACCGGTCGAACGAGCGTCCCGATAGCTCCTCGAGGACGGCGTTCAGGTCCTCCGTGACGACCGACCCAAGGGCGTGCCGTTCGAGGTACGTCTTCACACAGAGCCGGTACAGGTCGTCCCCGAGCCGCGTACGCAGCATGTGCAACACCCACGCGCCCTTGGGGTACGCGCGGTAGCCGAACTGGTCCATCGCCGACCTGTAGTCGCGCGACACGATCGGACGGCGGTCATCGTTCCCGACAATCCCGCGCGCGGCGTTATAGAGGTGTAGGAGCTTCTCGTCCTCGCCGTCCCTATGTCCCGCGTGCAGCCAGTCGTAGTACGTCGCGAACCCCTCGTTCAGCCAGACGTGGCTCCAGTCTTTGCACGTTACGTAGTCGCCGAACCACTGGTGCGCCAACTCGTGCGCGACGAGCCCTCGGCTGTCCCGCAGGTTCTCCGTCGCGTCCCCGAACAGCGTCCGATCAGTCAGCACGGTGAGGGACGTGTTCTCCATCCCGCCGAAGTGGAAGTCGAGCACGGCCACCTGATCGTACTTGTCCCACGGGTACGCGACGCCGATTTCGTCCTCGAGGAACTCCATGATGTCAGCGGTGTCTCGGAACGAATTGGCGGCGTACTCGCCCTGCGACGCCGGCGTGTAGAACGCGAGCGGGATATCGCGAACGGTCGCCTCCACCTTCGCGAGCCGGCCCGCCACCAACGCGATCAGGTAGCTCACGTGTGGCTTCTCCTGGCGCCAATGCGATGTCTTCAGTCCCGTGCCCGCATCGACGCTCTCCGCGATGAGCCGCCCGTTCGACACCACGGTCATCTCCGCGGGGACATGGCAAATCACCTCGGACTGGAACCGCTCGTTCGGGTAGTCGAAGCTGGGGAACCAGTGCCTGCCCTCGTACGTTTCGCCTTGGGTCCAGAGCTGTGTGTCTTCCTCGGGGTACCCCATGTCCGCGGTGCGGAAGTAGAGCCCCTTCTCGGGCGACGCGGTGTATTCGATCTCGACGCTAGCATCGGCGCCGGGTGGGATGGGCTCGACGAACGTGATCGCGATCTGCTCCTCGCCGACGGTGTGACCCTCGATCTCGTGGCTGGCGACGACGGACAGCACGCCCAGGTCGACCGCGTCCAGGACGATCTCGCGCACGGGCTCAGCGATCGGGCGGAATCGGATGGTCGTGGTCGCTCGGATCTCGCGCCGCTCGAAGTCCGGCGTCACATCGATCGTGAGGAGGGTGACGTCGATGAGTCGGTCGGGCGCGTACTTGCGTCCCTCCTCGCCTTCGCCGCCGCGGCCCACGTCCTCGCGCCACTCCGCGCGCGTGGCCGCCGGGATCATGCACACGATCAACAGAAGAAGAGCCGCTAGCCGCGCCGCAACGGTCATGGGACGCTCCTATCCAGCCGGACGGCGTTGCCACGCGGCGGCGACCCGGCGGCTGGTTACAGTCTGGTCCACAGGACGAGCAACCCGGCTCCCGCCGCGAAGATCGCCAGCGCGAGCATCAGGAACCACGCGGGGATGATGTTCGCGGGCAACGGAACGTCGTCGGGGTTTGCGTCCTTTATCCTGCGCAGGATCGTCGCCATAAGGACCGGTATCATCGCTCTCTCTCCGGGCGTGCCCCACGTTGCGGCGTGCGCTCCGCACCGCCAGCGGCCCTGGACGCAGGGACCAACCGCCGCGCAATTCGGGGCCCGCCACTCCCCAGCCAGCCATGGTCGCCGGCGCCGAGGCACCCATCGCGGAGGGTAGCACACTTGGCACGGCGTAAGCGTCAGCTTGGCCCGGGCCAGCGTCGTGGCGATCTTGCTGCGCGATAGGGAGCGGCAGCCATCCTCGTGGTACCTCTCGCCGGTCTTCGTGATGTACACCGTGATGTCGGACGCATATGCGGACGCACGTTGACGCGCGGCCGGCCGCGCTGTTGGCGGCGGCGAGACCGACGTGGGTCCACGCGTCAGGCGGGCGCCGCGCCGCACGGGCCGTGGCCCGCCTCGCCCGTTCTCGTGGCATACTGCCCGAGGAGTTCGGCGTGCGGACGCGGCATGTGGGCGTCCGCCTGACAGGCGGCCCAACGCCCACACACACGGGTGCACAAGACGGGAGGCCGACGACGCTATGACTCGGCCCAGCCACGGGTCGTGCGTGGCATCAGGCCGTTACCGGAACGTCACGACTTGCATCCCGTCGTATTCGAACAGCCTCTCCCCGTCGTCCCGCTCCCATGCCTCCCGTGTCCTCGCCACGATAGTGACCGCGACCGGCTCGCCGGTTTCGATGACGTGGTTGAGCGCGCGCGTCACGCGCGCGCGCTTGAACGCCCGCGTGAGATGGTGAGAGCGGCGATGGTCGAAACGTCGCGTTTCTTCCGGCACGCAGCAGTGTCCAGGGTCGCCCCAGCAGTCCTCATGACCGAACACGGCGAAGGCCCCGGCGAAGCTCGGGCGATCCGGCGCGGCGTTGTCCGCCGTGACGTCAGGATCATTGAGGAAGACCCAAGCGTCGTAGGACGGCCGGAATGTGTTGACGCTGTATATCTCGAGGTCAGCTCGCGCGAAGTCGCCGGTGAACCGATGGTCGAGCGGAGCCAAGCAGTGTACTTCGGTGGTCATAGAACGGAACCTCCAGGCGGGACGGGCGCGCTCATCAGCGCGTATTCGTAGCCAAGTTCCTGTACATTCAGAACCTGGCCCGGCGTACGTCCGAAAGGCGGCAGCGGGCTGTCTCGGAGGGCGGTCGGGAACCTGTCGACATCACGCTGCATCTGCCACAAGTACCAGATGCGGTCGATCATGCAGTGGTGCGCGAAGAAGATGGGATCGTACGCGGCGGTGGTGACACTTGCCATGTCGCCTCCTACCCACACATGCATTCGGTCGGGGACGTGCTCCAACTCGTCGTTGAAGGTCTCGAAATCGGGGACCGCGTGGATGAGGTATCCGACCATTTCCGCCAATGTGGCTCGCCCATCCTGGTCCATATCGGCGCGGGGATTGGCGAATACGGGCATCCCGCCGCCGGGGCGCCGGGCCGTCCGGCGCTGGATCGGCGACCCGACCTGCGGCGGCGTTAGGTCGATTTCGCTCCCGTGTAGCGGATTCGACTCGCCCCCAATCTGTTCGGCGCCGTAGGCGGGCGGAATGCCGTCCTCCGTCCAGTCCCACCACGGAAGGCTGACACCGGGATCGACATCCTGTAGGGCCTGCTCAAGGGCGTAGAGATACGCGCGGTGCCAGGGCAGGAACATGCGCGCGGTGACTCCGACCCCTCTGGCCGCTTGGTGGTGCCAGCAGAAGTTCCCCGGGGCGCCGTGGAAACCCGCAATGTGGTGGTAGCCTCGGCTGTCGTTGAGGGCCTGGATGGTGCGGAACGCCTCGATGAACCGCTCCATATGCGGCGCGTCGGGGCTCGCGACCTTCAGGCGGTAGACCATGGAACCGGCTATAGTGCTGCCTCCCCGTTGATGACGGCTCGAGACCGGGGCGTCGCACAGCGCGGCGCCTGCCCGGTGCGGCCTCGGTCGTAGCGAGCGCGCCGGAGCCGCGCCATTCTAGGGCGCCGCGTCGGCCACTCGTTACACGACGGTCAGATGAGAACACGCAACACTATATAGACATGAATATTAGGCCCAGTGTTCCCACCGCGGGACCCGCTCCGGCGCCCGTCCAACTGCGGAGAGCATGCCGCCATGGCCCCCCGTTCATCTGGGCGCACGCCGCGGGCGTTGGACGCCGAACGGCACCGACGGGGCTCCTCCTCTGGGCGCCGGGTCTGCGTCTGGCCTATAATCGCGAAACGCCGTGCCGTCTCCGCCAGCTACGCGAGCGATGAGGACAGTCATGCCTGCCACCACTCTATACTTCGCGCAGTTGGACCCCACCTGGCATGACTGGGTGCAGGTCGTCAACGTGGGTAACGCCCCGGCCAGAGTCACCTGCATCGGCCGAAACATCGAGGCAAAGACAATTTGGACGGCCGAGCACACGCTGCCCCCGTACCACACGTGGACGCCCGCGGTAGACGCCCCAAAGCAAAGCGTTTCGCTAGAGGTAAGGAGCGACGGCCAACCCATCGTCGGTGAACGGCACTGTCACAGCGGCAGTCAGGTGCTCGACTTCCCGGGCGCGTCCGTTTTCGGCAAGACGGTTGGTCGGCGGCTCTTCTTCGCCGAGCTCGTCGCCGGCGCCGTCGACTGGTTCCGATTCCTCAACGTGGGTCAAGCCGACGCGCACGTGTCGTTCGTCGTCCGACAGGTCGCCACGGCCCGAGTCGTCATCCAACGGAGCCAGGTCGTCAAACCGTTTGGGTGGTGGGAAGTTGGCGATCAGGTGATGGGCGGGGCCGTGCAGGGCACCGTCGAGGTCGTCAGCACCCAACCGATCGTCGGCGAGCGACATCTCCATTACAAAGGTGGACAGATCGCCGTCGGCCAACTCGGCCAGGTACTTGAGGCGTAGTCCTGCCCCAATGTGGCCCAACTATGCCGAGAAATGATGCAATTCGCCCCAAAATCGCCAGGTTACGCGGGAATATGGTTCACACTCGGCCAGGTGTCCGCGCACGGTGACAAGTACTCCGGCGGACTAGGCACGTACACTGCAAAACACGTCCCGCTGGCGGTCTACTCTCCCGACGCCGACAAGACCTTCTTCGTGTATGGCGGATCCCGAGACGGGGAGCGTCATCTGCTCGCGATGGCCTCGTACTACGACCACGCGCGAGGCATCGTGCCCCGCCCGTCGGTCGTCCACGACAAAGGCGGCGTCGACGACCCCCACGACAACCCCAGCATCGTTCTCGACGGGCAAGGCCACGTGTGGGTGTTCGTCAGCGGCAGAGGCCGTGGGCGTCCTGGCTACAAGTACCGCAGCGTCGAGCCGCACAGCATAGACGCATTCGAGCGCGTCAGCGAGGAGGAGATGACCTACCCGCAGCCCTGGTGGGTCGAGGGTCGCGGGTTCCTCCACCTGTTCACGAAATACACGGGCGTCCGCGAGCTGTACTGGAACACGAGCCCCGACGGCCAGGCGTGGACAGATCATCGCAAGCTGGCGGGCATGGGAGGGCACTACCAGACCAGTCGCCGCCTCGGACACCGCGTCATCACTGCATTTAACATGCACCCGGACGGCAAGGTGGACGTGCGCACCAACCTGTACTTCGCGCAGACGGAGGACGTGGGGCAGACGTGGCGTACGGCGGACGGGGCCGTCCTTGAGACGCCCCTGACCGATCGCCACTGCCCCGCGCTCGTACGCGACTATGAAGCCGAAGGCCGGCTCGTCTACATGAAGGACATCAGCTTCGACGGAGACGGGAACCCAGTCATCCTCGTCGTGACGAGCGCCGACCATCGTCCCGGGCCGGTAGGGGAGCCGCGCGTGTGGGAGATCGCCCGATGGACCGGCTACGAATGGGCGTTCTCCGAGGTTACGCGGTGCACACACAACTACGACATGGGCTCCCTCTACATGGAGCCGGGCGGCGACTGGCGCGTCATCGGACCGACCGAACCGGGGCCGCAGCATTGGGGAACGGGCGGCGAGGTCGCGTCGTGGGTAAGCGTGGATCGCGGAGCGACATGGCGACGGGAACGCGTCCTCACGCACGGCAGCCACTACAACCACACGTACGTCCGCCGCCCGGTGGACGCTCATCCGGACTTCTATGCGTTCTGGGCCGACGGCGACCCGGACGGCTTCTCGCCGTCACGCCTCTACTACACGAACCGGGCGTGTGACGGCGTCTGGATGCTCCCACCGGTGATGGAGGCGGACGTCGCCGAACCGGTCAGAGTCGGCGACGGCTAATACTCGACCAGCGCAACGATGTCGTGGTCGCCTAGCTTGTCGCGCCCGTTGAGGAACGTCAGTTCCGCCAGCGCGCCGATGCCGACGATCTCCCCGCCGATCCGCTCGATGAGCTCGATCGACGCCGCGAGCGTCCCGCCCGTAGCGATGACGTCGTCGATGAGGAGCACGCGGTTCCCGCCGGCCAGCGCGTCCTCGTGCACCGCCACGGCGTCCGTGCCGTACTCCAGGTCGTACTCGACCTCGACGGTGTCGTAGGGCAGCTTGCCGCGCTTGCGTATCGGCACGAAGCCCTTGTCCATGTGGATTGCCAGGGCGCCACCGAAGATGAAACCTCGCGCGTCGATCGCCGCAATACAGTCGATCTCGCGGTCGGCGAAGCGGTCGGCGAACTCCTGTATCACCGCTCGAAAGGCGGCGGGATCCTGGAGCAACGGCGTGATGTCCTTGAACTGTATGCCGGGCTTGGGGAAGTCCGGCACCGTTCTGATGAGTGCTGCGAAGTCGGTCATCGGTGTCCTCTCTTAGATCGTGGCGTGGGCCTCGTGTACCACGTCCGGAATCGCCGCGTCGAGGGCGTCGGCTGGGTCGTCCCCATCACGGACGAGGCGCATCAGGAACTCTATGTTGCCCGCGGGGCCTCTCAGCGGTGAATACGTCACCTGGGTCGGCGTCATGCGCACGTCGCGCCCGCGTGCGGCGACCCTGCGGAGCACCTCTTCATGCACGCCGGCGTCGCGGACGACCCCGCCTTTCCCGACCTGTGCCCGACCCGCCTCGAACTGCGGCTTCACAAGGGCCACGAGGTCGCCTCCGCACGGGAGCAACGACGCGAACACCGGCATGAGAAGCGTCAGGCCGATGAAGCTTAGGTCGGCGGTCATCAGCTCGGGCGATGGGTCGAACATGTCGCGCGTGGTGTGCCGGATGTTGGTGCGTTCGTAGAGCGTCACGCGGGGGTCGTTGCGCAGGCTCCACGCTATCTGGCCGTATCCCACATCCACCGCGTGGACGAGCCGCGCGCCGTGCTGCAGCAGGCAGTCGGTGAACCCGCCGGTCGATGCGCCAGCGTCCAGAGCCACCTTGCCCGTCGGGTCGATGGGGAACTCCTGGAGGGCGCGTTCGAGCTTGAAGCCGCCCCGGCTCGCGTAGCGCGGCCTTGTGCCGACGAGCTGAATGTCGACGTCAACGGCGACCTGCGCGCCCGCCTTGGTGACGGGCTCGCCGTCCACGAGCGCTCCGCCTGCGAGGATAAGGCGTTTCGCCGCCTCGCGGGAGTCCGTCAGGCCGCGTTCGGCCACGAGCACGTCAAGGCGTGTCTTGGGATTCGCCATCGCCCGTCACTCCCTGCGCCGAAGCCACCGCGCCGCAGCCTGATGGTATCACGAGTGGGCAAAGCGTCCGCGACGCCCGCGACGACTGCCCCTACCAAACTTCGCAGCTACACAGAGCAATCCTTGTGCGTGCGGCGTCCGTACCTATAACATACTACTGATTGCGTGGGCGTTCGCGTCTGCGGCCGCGTACCAAGACCAAGCGGGTCCTGCCGCGTGATCGCATGCGCGGCCGCGTGGGGCCGAAGAGAGACGACGCTACGGGAGGGCAACAGATGGCGCGCAGGTCACTCTCGGCCGGAGCGTGGCAGTTCCTCGGGGTGGTCGCCGTGGTGGTGGCGCTGCCCTTGGGCGCCGCGGAGTCGACGATCACGTTCGCGTCGGACCGCAACGGGAACATGGAGATATACGTCATGGACCCCGACGGTGGGAACGCGAGGAACGTCTCGCGCAACGCCGCGTGGGACTGGTTCCCGACGTGGGCGCCCGACGGCGAACAGATCGCGTTCTCGTCGGAGCGGGACGGGGACTGTGAGATCTGCGCGCTGGACGTGAACAACGAGAAGGCTCGCAGGCTGACGCGTAGGGCGGGCCTCGACATCGCGCCCTCGTGGTCGCCCAGCGGCCTCCATATAGCCTACGAGAGTTGGGACGGGACTTCCCAGCGCGTGCACACGATGGACGCGGACGGCGCCAACTCCGGCCCGCTTACCGATGGCCCCAGGGCCGGCGATCCCGCGTGGTCCATGGATGGCTCGCGCATAGCGTACTCCTCGCATCGCGGGGTCCACACAATAGGCGCGAACGGCGGGGCGCCTGCGCAACTGGTCGTAGACGATGGCCGCGAACTCGCGTGGTCGCCGGACGGGCAACGCCTGGCTTACAGCGTGTTCGAGAACGGGAGCCGGGACATCTACATCATGCGCGTCGATGGGGATGGCTTGACGCGTCTCACGAAGCACGCTGGCTTCGACTACGAGCCAGCGTGGTCCCCGGACGGCCGTGAGATCGCCTTCACAAGTGAGAGGGACGGCGGCGCGAACATCTTCGTCATCGACGTGGACGGGCGTGATGACCCGCGCGCCATAACGCGCAGCGGGACGCTGGACGGGCAGCCTGCGTGGGCGCGTCCCGGGGCGTCACTGCTGGCGGCGGCCGTGGGCGTGGCCCCGGCGACTTGGGGATGGCTTCGCGGGCGGGGGTCGAAGTAGCAGCACGCTGGGGCACGGTCTCTGGCGCGGGCACGTCGCGAAGGAGCGCAGCATGGCGCGGAACACTTCGTCCCGCAGCGCATGGCGGCTGGTGGGTCTGGTCGTGGCTGTCGCGGCGATCGCGATGCCGTCCATTGGTTCGGAATCGACGATCGCATTCGCGTCCAACCGCGATGGCGCCTACGACGTGTACGTCATGGAGCCCGACGGTCGGGACGTTGCCAACCTCACGCGCCACGGAGGCTGGGATTCGGACCCGGCGTGGTCCCCGGACGGGCGGGAGATCGCGTTTCGGTCCAAGCGCAAGGCCCCGGACCACGACATCTTCATCTTGGAGGTCGCCGGCAGAAAGGCGCGGCGCGTGGCCGAGTTGCCCTTGTCGGACTCCGACCCGGCGTGGTCGCCGGATGGGCGCCGACTCGCTTTCTCGCGACCCCGGCGGGATACGGGCAGATACGTGTACGTCATGGACACGGACGGCGACAACCTGAGGCGGCGGACCGATGGGGTGTCGGACGGCGAGTGTTCCTGGTCGGTCGATGGATCGCGCATCGCCTACTCATCCCAGAGACGCGGCTTCTTTGGCGTCTACACGATCGGCGAGGACGGCGGCGAGCCAGAGCTTCTCACCCATGGCTTCCAATCCGCGAGTTCTCCCGCCTGGTCGCCCAATGGCCGCCGCTTGGCATTCAGCGCGTGGGACGGCGCGCAGCGTGACATCTACGTCATGGACGTTGACGGCGCGAACGTCGAGCGCCTCACGACGCACGCGGGTGGCGACTACAGTCCCGCGTGGTCGCCAGACGCCGGGCAAATCGCGTTCGCCTCCGACCGTGACGGCGCGACGGACATCTACGTGATGGAGGCGGACGGCGGGAGCATACGCAACATCACGCGCACGCGGAGCCACGAGGGTAGCCCCGCGTGGGCGCGGCCCGGCAGGTACCTGTCCGCGGCCGCGGCGGGCGTGACCCACGCGACCTGGGGGTGGTTGCGCACGATCTCCTCACCGTGACGCCGTGTCGGCCGGGCGCGGCGGGATGAAGAGACGCATAATGGCGCGAACTCGCGATGGCCGACGGGCCTGGGAACGCGACTGGCCGTGGCAGGTTCGACCGCGCTTGCGGCGGTCTGCTCGGGCGTGGAGGCAAGCGGCGACCAGATTGCGTTCACGTCGAACCGGAATGGGAACTTCGAGATATTCGTCGTGACGCCGGACGGCCTGGACGCGGCGCGCCTCACGCCCAAGGTGGCTTGGTACACCGGGCCAGCGTGGTCTCCCGACGGCCGGGAAATCGCCTTCTCGTCGAAGCGCGACGGCGGCGCCGACGACATCGTCGTCGTCGATGTCGGGACCGGGGACACGCGGCGCGTGGCGCGTGGCGCGTCAGGCGGGTAGCGACTCGGCCCCCGCGTGGTCGCCGGACGGGCGGCGGATCGCTTACCAGCAGTGGGACGCAGGCGGCTATGTGCATATCATAGGCATCGACGGCGAGAACTCGCGGCGGCTGACGGAAGGGGTGTCGGACTGGCAGTGTGGCTGGTCCGTCGACGGGTCGCGGATCGTCACCTCTTCCGACGTCGCGGTTCCGACGCGCTCTACGCGATCGACCCGGACGGCGTCGGAGTCGAGCAACTCACGGACGGCGCCGGCGAGGAGATGTATCCGGCGTGGTCGCCCGACGGTCGACGGCTAGCATTCACCGCCGGCCGCGCGAACCCCGACATCTACCTGATGGATGCGGACGGCGGCAATGTCGAACGCCTGACGAGCCATCCCGGGAGTGATGTGGCGCCTGCGTGGTCGCCAGACGGATCGCGGATCGCGTTCACGACGTACCGAGATGGGAACACGGAGATCTACACGATGTCGGCCGAGGGCGAGGACGTGCGGAACATCAGCCTGTCGCCGACGTATGAAGGGGATCCGGCGTGGGCGCGGCCCGGACGGTTCAGGCCCGTGCCGCGCCTTGGGGTTGTCGCCACGGCGTGGGGTCGGCTTCGCCGCGCAGGCCTCCGCTGATCCGTCCGCGATACGCCAGCGCGCGCTAGCTGTCGTATAGTGAAAGGCATCGTGGACCTGTCGACTTCTGCCCCAGGAGGCGCGCGCCGTGGCCAGACAACGCATCGGTGACCTGTTACTCGACGGCCCCGCGGCTGTCGCGGAAGGCGACGCCGACCTCAGTGCCGCGCAGACGTTGCCGAGGGCGTTCGGGGACGAGGCGCCAGACATCGGCGAAGGCGTCATCGTCATCCCGGACATCTCGGGGTACACCGGACTCGTGTCGTCGCAGGAGCTGGTGCACGCGCATGAAGTCGTGACGCGTCTGATGAAGGCGATCATGCACGAGGGCTGGGAGATGATGCAGGTCAGCAAGCTCATCGGGGATGCCGTGCTGATGTACTGCCCTCGCCACGAGGAAGTCGAGCTCGGGGACCTCCAGCGTAGCGTAGTGAGGCAGATACGCGCAGTCTATCAGGCGTTCGTCGACGAGCGGGATCGCACTTTCCAGGACAGACGCATCTGCGCTTGCCCGGGCTGTCAACAGGCCCCCGATCTCGAGCTGAAGTTCGTCGTGCACTGGGGCGAGTTCGCGGTCTACCATATCGAGCCGTTCCAGGAACTCATGGGCCGTGAGGTGATCGTGCCGTTCCGCCTGCTGAAGAACCAGCTCGAAGGCGACCGGTATGTGCTCATGACCGGCGAGTTCATGGACCTCGACCCGGCTATCCGGGCGGATCTGGATGGCACCGGCGTGGAGTCGTACGCGCATCTCGGGGATGTCGAGATCGGGTGGTTCGACCCGGCAGCGTAGCGGACGACGGGCCCCAGGGACGCCAACGGGCGCGGAGGGCACCGCAAGTCGCTGTCGCGACGGGTCCAGAGGGCGGCGCCGGGCGAAGGCACGCGGCCCTGTCAGCGCGCGGTAGGACGTTCACGTCGTCCATCGCCGCTGCGATGTCCACCCACGACGCCAGCGTTCCTGGCCATGACCCAGGAGTGCACGTCCCGATCGCGCGGGCGGACGGTCTGGCGTCGGCTGCTCGCATGCTGCATCGGCGACACTCGCCGACAGGGCAGGCGGGGCGCCATACTTGTTCTCAGGATGGCCGCCCGACGTCAAGCAGCGTGGAGTTGGCGATGGGACGTACGCGCGTTCTTATCTGTGACGACGAGCCGAATCTCTGTCTGATCCTCTCGCGTTCGCTACGACCCCTGGACGTGGACACACAAGTCGCGCACACGCTTGGGGAGGCCCGTCGGGCGCTGGAGGACGATGGCGTGGACATCCTGTTCCTCGACATCTTCCTGCCCGACGGGAACGGTCTCGACGCGCTCCCGGAGATCCACGCTCAGCACCCCGACGTGCCTGTCATCATCCTGACCGCACACGGCACCATGCGGACCGCGCTGGAAGCCACCAAGCGCCACGCGTTCGACTACATCACGAAGCCGTTCGACGTTACGCAGATCCAGGAGCTGGCACGGCGCGCCGTCACGTCTGTCGAGGAGCAGGCGGCCGCCGCCGGCTCTCAGGCGGCCGAGTTCGTCTCCGCGCCCAAGGCGGGCGAGGGCGACGAGATCATCGGCAACAGCCCGCTCATGCAGGACGTGTACAAGACGGTCGGGCGAGTTACGGAGAGCGACGTTACCGTGCTCCTCGCCGGCGAGTGCGGCACCGGCAAGGAGCTGGTCGCGCGGGCCATCCACGCGAACAGCCATCGGGGCGGCGGGCCATTCGTCGCCGTGAACTGCGCGGCTATCCCGGACGCCCTGCTCGAGAGCGAGCTGTTTGGGCACGTGCGCGGCGCGTTCACGAGCGCCGTCGCGGATCGTGACGGGAGATTCCAGCAGGCGGAAGGCGGGACGCTACTCCTCGATGAAATCGGGGAGATGCCGCTGGACCTACAGACGAAGCTCCTGCGCGTGTTGCAGGAGAGGACATACCAGCGCGTCGGGGCCAACGACACGCTGACGGCGGACGCGCGCGTCGTCGCGGCGAGCAACCGCGACCTGACTCGCGCCGTGGAAAGCGGCGAGTTCCGCGAAGACCTGCTGTACCGGCTGAACGTCGTGTCGATCACGCTGCCGCCGCTGCGCAAGCGCGTCGAGGATGTCGGGCCGCTCGCGGACTACTTCGTCGCCAAGTACTGCGCGCAATACAGCTACGACCTCAAGACCGTGTCGCCTGCCCTCGGCGAACGCCTCGTGACCTACGACTGGCCGGGGAACGTCCGCGAACTGGAGAACGTGCTGCACCGCGCCGTCGTCATGGCGCGGGGCGCGGTGATCACGGAGGACGACGTCCCGCTTCTGACGCCCCCGCCCGAGACGGAGCGTGGCGAATCCGTGGAGCTGTGGGTGCGGCATCTCCTCCAACGGCATATGGATGAAGGGCACGTCGGGCTCCTGCACGACGACGCTCTCGAGGGCGTCGAGGCGCCGCTGTTCCGGTTCGTCCTTGAAGAGACGAACGGGAACAAGAGCCGCGCCGCGGACATCCTCGGCATCAACCGCAACACGCTGCACGCGAAGATGAAGCGCTACGGGATGCTCGACGCTGACGCGTGACGGCGGTAGATTGTCCTGGACCGTGAGGCGGCAGGGCACCCCTCGCATCGCGACTGTCGCCACTACCCATCGCACCCATGACCGTGTGGAGGTACGCGTGAGAACGAGGCTCTTTCTCGTCGTGATGGCGCTGTGGCGTCTGACAACGCTCGCGCCTGCGCAGCTCATCCAAGAAGCGCTGGAGGACACCGAGGTCGGAGCGGCGTGGATCTACCACGACTACGACAAGGCGGTCGCGCAAGCCAAGGAGACCGGGAAGCCGCTGTTCGTGCTGTTCCGGTGCGTGCCGTGCGAGGCGTGTAAGGTGTTCGACGGGAAGGTCGTCGGCCAGGACAGCGAACTTGCAGCGCTGTACGATGCCTTCGTGCCGGTGCGCATCGTGCGGATGAACGACGTGGACCTAGACCTCTATCAGTTCGACTACGATCTGTCGTGGGCAGCGTTCCTCCAGAACGCCGACGGGACCGTCTACGGGCGGTACGGGACGCGCGCGGCCGCGGCGTCCGAGACCCACATATCTATTGCCGGGCTGAAGGTCGCGCTACAACGGGCGTTGGAGTTGCACGCGGGCTATCCCGCCAACAAGGCGCTGTTCGACGGCAAACGCGGCGAGCCCGGCGAGTATCGGCGTCCGCGGGATATCCCCACGCTCCAGCAGACCGTCGCCGAGGAGGACGTTCGTAAGGGATGCGTCCACTGCCACATGATCAACGACGGGTTCCATCGGATCGCGGAGGAGGCGGGGACGTGGAGGAACTCGGACTTCTTCGAGCACGTGTATCCGCTGCCTGAGAGTGTCGGCATGGCCGTGGACGCGGACACCGGCAACGTCGTGCAGGCCGTGTTCCCAGGGTCGGCAGCGCACCGGGCGGGGATCCACGCGGGCGACGAGATCGTGACCATCAACGGTCAGGCGATCCTGTCAATCGCGGACATTCAGTGGGTGCTATTCAACGCCGAAGCGGGCAGCACAGTCGAAGTGAGTGCCGTGCGGCACGGGGACGGGCGGACGGCCTTGCTGGACGTGTCCGGGGACTGGACGGCGTCCGACATATCGTGGCGCGCGTCCATGTGGCCGATGCGGCCCAGCCTCGGCGTGTGGGCGCCCGACCTCACGGACGAGGAGCGTCGCGAGATGGGACTGCCGACAACGACCCTCGCACGGAAGGTGCGCTGGATTCCCAGCGAAGGCCTCATTGAAGCCGGGTTGCGCAACGGCGACATCATCGTCGAGATGGACGGCAGCACCAAACGCGAATCACATGCCGAAGCCGAGACGCGCGTGCGGATGACGTACGCCGAAGGGGATCGCGTGGAGTTGGTCGTCTGGCGCGACGGTGAACGGCACACGCTCGACGCGCCGCTGGACTAGTCGCTCTCGCCGAGGAGCGCGTTGACGGCGTCTACGTAGAACTTCGCGGCCCAGGCGAGATAGCAGTCAGGGGCGTAGGCGCCACCGATCGGCTCGGAACCGGCTACGCCGCCGCGGACGCCGTTGTCGGCGTGCTCGATGTCCTGGTAGCGCGAGACGTACTCGACCGTTCTCCGCGCGGCATCCGCGTAGGCGCGATCGGCCGTGATGCGGCTGAGCGTCGACCAGATGATCGCGAACTGGAGGCTGCCGGTCAGGCAGCAGGATGGCTCCGCCGGCTCCCACTCGACGTCGAACGCGCCGGGCAGGTAGCCATCGTCGGAAAGCGACCCCAGGACGGAGTCAGCCATTCCCTGCGCAGCCGAGATGTATGCGTCGCTGTCTAGCATGGCGCCTGCCTCCAGGAGGCCGCGGGCGGCGTAGGCGAGGAAGTGCGTCGACTCGCGGCTTGGCGGGATCGTGAGCCAGTCGTTCGGCTGACGGCGCGCCACGGCCCAGTCGAGGTTGCGGACGGCCGCCACTTTGTAGCACTCCGCGCCCGTCGCATCGTGCAGTTGGAGGAGGGCCCACGCCACCCGTGTATGGTACGTGTGCGTCTGGCCGCTATCCGGCGTCGTCGTCCAGTGCCCGTCGGGGCATTGGGCCTCTACCAGCCAGTTCCCGGCTCGCTGAGCGGCTTCTATCCACCGCGCCTCGCCGGTCTCGCGGTGCGCGCGGACCCATCCGAGGATGTCCATCCCGGTGTCGAAGACGTATAGCGTCTCGAAGTCCATCGACGTTGCCGCGCCACTCGGCGTTTGGACGGACGTCACCCAGTCGATCATCTCCGTCGCTGCTTCGCGATACACATCGTCACCCGTCTCGGCGTGCATGTCCCACATCACCGGGACGATGTAGCCGGTGACCTCGGGGTACGACGTGGGGCAGTAGCCGTCGGACGTGTGGTAGAACGCGGAGGCGCCACCGTTGGGCGTCGCGCGTTGGGCGCGGAGAATCCAGTCGAGCGCGGCCTGGCGGCGCGCTAGGAGGTCGGCGTCGGTGCTGCTTGGCATGGGGCGGCTTTCGGTCGTTGGCGCCAGGGACGCGCGTGCTGCGCCGCTTCACGCGACCACCGACGCAAGTGGCGGACCGTGCGGTACGTGGCGTCGGCCGGACGCCATCCTGATATCACGACGGCCCGTGCCAGTGTAAGGCCCTGGTGGGCCGCCGCGCGAAGCCGTCCCAGCCCCATCGCCGCGGTCGGCGGGGTGTACCGCGCGCGTCCCGGTCCCACCCGTGGCGGCGGAGCCGGCCAGCCGTGGCGCCATGCCCACCCCCACCGTCAGACGCAGACGACCACGAGCCCATGCGCTGACGGCCGGGGTGCAGCGGCGCCGGTGCAGCGTCGTGCGACTCGCGGACGGCTCCCGCTCCGGAGGGCTGCCGTCGGCGCCGGCTCATCCGGCCAAGGCGGGCTTGCTATCCCCGTCCCACATCTTGCCGCGGATGCCTGAGCCGCCGTCGGCTCGGGCGACGAGTTTGCGCAAGTATGCGACCAGACTCGCCGTGTCCGCGGAGAGAGCCGACAGCATGCCCGCGCCCGCTGTGTCCTCCTCGCGCGCCTCGCCGATGTCGATTCGCGAGAACAACCGGGCCACGATCGGGTCTGCGCATGTCTCGACCACGAGCTCCAGGTGAGCGTTGTACCGTTCCGCTAGCGCGCAGGCGGCCTCCCGCACCATGGTCGGGGTCCGGGGGCCGCCCACGCCTGGTTCTGCGTCCACCTGGCCCGCCAGAACTTCAAGAGCCCCGAGGAGCGTCTCGAGGGTATCCCTCCGTCCGGCGTTCGCGCCGGACGCCTCCGCCTGCAACGCGGCGAGCAGTTGTCCTGTCGCCAACAGGACCTCCGCCATCTTCCCGAGCCTGGGATCGGACCCATGCGTACGCGGGCGAGATTCCGGCCACCGTCCATCTCCAGCTTGGTGCGGGGCCCCATCACGCGTCTCCGCATCGAGCGGCGTGAGCGCGGGGAGTGCGTGGACCATCTCGTCCTGCGTCAGTTCTCGGGCATGGGTCCGGTACTGGTTGTAGGCGTCCACCACGAAGTCGCCCAGGAGGATCGGGTCGGCTACCTCGGACTGTCCACCGTCGCCTCCCGGCTGCGACATCATGAAGTCCTTGGACTCGTGCTGCATGCAGAGCTGCACGTCCTGTCGGAATGAACTGAGCACCTGTATGAGCGTGTCTCTCGCGTCCATGCGTCGTCTCCTCCGGCTACATGTAAAGAGTCTGAAGCCGCCGCAGGCTCTCGCGGGCCTTGTGCAGCCGCCATTTGACGGTCGTCTCGGTCATGTCCAACATCTCCGCCACGTCTGCTACGGGGTACCCCTCGTAGTAGTACAGCTCGACGACCTCTCGGTAATCGAGGTCCAGACGGTCGACCGCCCGCCGCAATGCCGTGTGCGTCTCGGCGTTCTCGATCGCCTCGGCCGCTGGGTCGGTGCTGGGGATGTGGCGCTCGTCCAGATCGCCCAACCCTACGCTCGGGTGGTGACCCCGCAGCCACGATCTGCACGCGTTGTAGGTGACCGTACGCAGCCACGCAGCGAACTTCGCGTGACATTCGAGGGCGTCAATGGCGCCCATGAGGGTGATGAAGACTTCCTGGCGGATGTCCTCGGCCACCTCGTGTCGGCGTGTGACGCTGCGCGCGATGCCGTATACGAGGCCGTCGTAACGCGTCCACAGGACGGCCAAGGCCGACGTGTCTCCGCTTAGGTACCCCGCGATCAACGCCTCGTCACTCACGCGTACGCCCCTTGTCGTCGCGCACCATTTCGTTGCCATTCGGTAGGTAGGACGCGGCAGGGCGGGCGCGGATAGTGCTTTCTGCCGGCGCCGACCGCGATCTGCCGTCTGACGCAGCAATCCCCGGGAGGGCGTCGCTTCAGCCTCCCGGGGATTGCCGCGATCCGTCGCTGCGTTGCGCGCTAGACGCGCGCCGGTCGCCCGCGGCGTGGGAGGGTCGTCGTCACCTCGCCGTCGGTGTTCTGGGCATACATCATTCCGCCCTCGGATCCGACTCCGAGACACGCGTGCGCGACTCCGTCCGATCCGTATACGCGCACATCGCCGCCGCCGTCGCCGACTCCCATCGCCCCTCGGACTCGTCCGTCGTCGCCATAGACGTTCACGAAACCCTCGTCCGCGTTCACTCCGACGCCTACGCGCGGCTTGCCGTCCTGCCCGGCCACGCCCATGACCCCGACATCGGCCTCGACGCTCAACACCCCTCGGGTGCGACCGTCGTTGCCGAAGACGCGTAGGTCTCCGCCGTCGGCATCCACACCCATCACCGCGCGGGCTCGTCCGTCGTTCCCGGAGACGCCCATGACGCCTCCCTCGCCGGTGACTCCGAGCGCCGCGCGCGGCTGCCCGTCGGGTCCCCATATGATCATGCTTCCACCTTGGTCGGCGGCGGCCATTTTGCTGCGTGCTTTCCCGTCCGTACCCCATAGGACGAAGGAGCCTCCTTCGTCCTCGACGCCTATCTTTGCGCGGGCCTTGCCGTCCTCGCCCCAAATCATGACTGTGCCGCCGTTCGACCCCATACCCACCTTGGCGCACTCCTGGTCGTCATCACCCCATACAATGACGGAGCCGCCCTGTTGGTCGACGCCTACCTTGACGCTTGCTTTGCCGTCCGCGCCGAGGACGCGTAGGCGGCCGCCGTTCTCGTCGGCATCCATGAGCCCGAAGACCTGGCCGGCGTCGTCTACTACGCGGAGACGCGTGCACGTGATGGTCGCGAACTCGGTGTCCGTCGGGTTGCCGCGCGCGATGGCCTTGCGTTCCAACAGCGCGATGGCGCCCAAGACCGCGACCGCACAGACGCCGACGCCGTAAGCCGCCGGCCCGTGAGAACCCCCGCCTGCCCAGAACGCGAGCAGGGCGACGGACCCTCCAAGCAGGCTATATAGGACGCGTTCTCCCGCACGCATGGCGCACTCCTGATTGCATCGCTGTGCCGCATCGGGTTCGCGGCAGCATGGTCGGCAAGGATATGTCGGGAGTCGGTGGCCCGCTGGGTCGCCAGCCGGCGTAGATGGGCCGGTGTGAGCGCACGCGCATGATTCCCTCGACGCCTCGCGTTCCCGAGACCTCAACCCAAGTAGACGTCAGGTCTGGCCTTTCGGTGACAGCGAGTTGGGCTGCGGGCCGTCGCTCCAGGAACACGCGGGCATGGCCGGCCGCATCTGCAGGGGTGCGGCGTAGTCCGGCAAGCCGCATGAGTCCGGCCCCACCAGGGCCGGTACGACCACGTCCCCGCCCGCAAAACGCCGATCCCACGCCTATTCCGCGGATTATGGGTCATTTGCGACGGATTCCCTTGACACCCCTTTGGCCGGATGGCATACTCTTCTTTGCCGCTGGAACCGGGCAGCTTCGGCAGCCCTCCTAGTGGCGACCTTCCGAGGTGTTCTTTAGACAATTGAACAGCCTGATTGAGACTTGAGTGGAATGCTTGGCATTCGGCACTGTCTTCGTGAGAAGTGCTGTACGAATTGCCGAGCATCAGCCAAGCGAACTTAGCTAGATTGATGCCGGTTCAAGAGTTTCTCGGGGCGCTTCGGCGCAACGAGATCCATCTTGCAACGGAGAGTATGATACCGGCTCAGAGCGAACGCTGGCGGCGTGGATTA
>JABGQA010000148.1 GCA_018644665.1 Candidatus Poribacteria bacterium | reverse complement strand
ACGGAAACGTCCCCGGGATCGAACCAGACGATCCCAAGGACGCATGGTATGAGAACGAGGGCGCTGAGCAGGCGTGTTAGCATCGGAACCCGACGGCGTCTCGGAACGACGCCGACCTAGATGGTGAGCAGTTCCTCTTCCTTGGCCGTCAGCAGTTCGTCCACCTGTTCGATGTATTGGTCCGTGAGCTTCTGGACGGCGGCTTGCTCCCGACGACTGTCGTCCTCGGAGATGTCGCTCGCCTTCTCCTGCTTGCGCAGTTCGTCAATGGCGTCACGGCGCACCTGTCTGATGGACACCCGGCCGTCTTCCGCCGTCTGACGCACGACCTTGGCGAGGTCCTTGCGCCGCTCCTCGGTCAACTCGGGGATCGTGATCCGCAAGTTCGCCCCGTCCGTGGACGGGTTGAGACCCAGGTTCGATGCGGTGATGGCCTTCTGTATGTCCTTCATGGCTCCCTTGTCCCACGGCTGCACAACCAGCATCCGCGCCTCAGGCGCGGTGATGGTCGCCAACTGGTTCAGGGGAGTCTTGGCGCCATAGTACTCGACCACGACGCCCTCCAGCAGCGCCGGAGACGCGCGACCGGTGCGCACGGTGTTGAATTCGTGGAGCGTCGCTTCGATGGCCTTCTTCATCCGGGCCTCGGTTTCGCGTCCCATGATTTCACCCTTCTGCGCGGCGACCTATTCGTCGCCGTCCTCGTCGCCGGCATCGACGACCGACTCCGCGGTCGTCGACTCCTGCCCGAGCGTATAGCGCGCGAAGCGACGGATCTCGACGCGTTCGCCAATGGAGGCGACGACCTCCTTGAGGAGCGTCTCGATCGTCTTGTTCTCGTCCTTGATGTACGCCTGGTCCATGAGGCATCGCTCCTCATAGAACTTGCGCAGACGCCCCGTGACGATCTTCGCCGCGATTTCGGGCGGCTTGCCTTCCTTCTCGGCCTGTGCCTGAAGGATGCTCCGCTCGGTCTCGAGCGCGTCCTCGGGGACGTCATTGCGCCCGACATATCTCGGGTTCATCGCGGCCACCTGCATGGCCACTTCCTTGACGAAGTCTTGGAAGCCGTCCGTGCGGGCGACGAAGTCGGTCTCGCAGTTCACCTCGACGAGCACGCCGATCTTGCCGCCCGGGTGAATGTACGAAGCCACCAGGCCCTCGGACGCGGCGCGGTTGGCCTTCTTGTCGTAGGTCTTCATCCCCTGCTCGCGGAGCCAGATCTCCGCCTTCTCGACATTGCCCTCCGTCTTGGTGAGGGCCTCCTTGCAGTCCATGATGCCTGCGCCCGTCTTCTCGCGCAGGGCTTTCACTTGCTGGGCTGAAATCGCCATTCGTTCTGAATCCTTCGCGGATCGGTCGTCGTGCGGTCTGCTTATTCCTGTGCCGGAGCTTCCTCGCCCGCAGCCTCTTCGGTGGCCGCGGGCGCCGCATCAGCGCCTTCGGCCTCGGGCGTGTCGTCACCGGCTTCGGCTGCAGCCGCGTCCGCCTCGGCCTGCGCCTCGCCGGGCTTCTCGTCGGCCGTTTCGGCGGGCTTCTCCTCGGCCGCTTCGTCCTGCTCGTCCATCTTGCCTTCGGTCCGCGTGGCGCGCCCCTCAATGACGGCGTCCGCCATGGCGGAAACGATCAGACGCACGGAGCGTATCGCGTCGTCATTGCCGGGGATCGGGAAGTCGATGGGGTCGGGGTCGCAGTTGGTGTCGACGATGGCGACCACCGGAATCCCGAGCTTGTTCGCTTCGGCAACGGCGATCTTCTCCAGGCGCGTGTCGATGACGACGATCGCGGCCGGGAGGCCGCTCATGGTCTTGATGCCTTCGAGGTTGCGCACCAACTTCCCGCGCTCACGCGTAAACGACAGGATCTCGCGCTTGCCGAAGCTGGCCATCACGCCCTGCTCTTCCATCTCCTCGAGCTGGATCAGCCGCCCGATGCTCTTGGAGATGGTCGTGAAGTTCGTGAGCATTCCGCCCAACCAACGGTGCGTGACAAAGAACTGCCCTGCCCGTTTGGCCTCTTCCTGGATGATCTCGCGCGCCTGCTGCTTCGTGCCGACGAACAGCACGTGCCCGCCTTTGGCGGCGGCTCCCCGCACGAACTCCACCGCCTCGCGCCCCATGCGCAAGGTCTTCTGGAGGTCGACGAGGTAGATGCCGTTCCGCTCCATGTAGATGTACTGCGCCATCTTCGGGTTCCATCGCTGCGTGCGATGACCGAAGTGGACGCCTGCTCCCAGGAGCGCCTTCATCGTGAGCTCTGCCAAGATCCGTTCTCCCTACGACGCAAGTCTGCGCGCCGAGCCCGCGTCAAACTGTATGTTTTGGGTCTGTGACTTCCGCCCATCTTCGCGACAACCGTTTCCCATCCCTAGCGGGGCTTGGCAGCCCGCGCGCGACATGGGCACCCTCGGCGTCCAGAAGGGCGTGATGATTGAGCCTAAAGCGTCGCGCGCACGAGCGACAACTCGCCTCAGGCATCCGTGAACGGTAGCACGCAGCCCGCGCCAAAAGCAAGATGCTACAGGCTGCCGGCCCTCTCGTGAAGCGCCTTTGCCGGCGTGCGAGGCCCTCGGGTGAGCGCGCGGGCCGCGTATCCGGCGCGAACTGCGCTGTGGTATGCTTTCTGGCAATCCAGGAGCGGCGCCAGCCGCGCGCGCGGCCGCTCCGAAGGCCCACGCCTGCCTGCCCGTCCACGCGTCGGAGCACGCGAGAGAGGATCGCCCGAATGGCTGAAGCGCCCACCGACCTACCTAAAGCGTACGAGCCGGCCGACGTCGAGAAGCGATGGTTGGACTACTGGCTCGAAAACGGGTGCTTCCGCGCCGAAGACGTATCCGACAAGCCTTCCTTCTGTATCGTGATCCCTCCCCCCAACGTGACCGGCAGTCTCCACATGGGTCACGCGATGGACAACACGCTCCAGGACATCCTCATCCGCTGGCGCCGCATGTCCGGGGACAACACGCTCTGGATGCCCGGCACGGACCACGCGGGGATCATCACGGAAATCGTGATGGAACAACGCCTCGCCGAAGAGGGCACGGATCGCTACGAGCTAGGCCGCGATGAGTTCATCCGCCGCATGTGGGCGTGGAAAGACGAATCGCGCGGGACCATCGTGGGACAACTCAAGCGGCTCGGGGCCTCCTGCGACTGGGAGCGCGAGCGGTTCACGATGGACGAGGAGTACCTGAAGGCCGTGCCGGTCGCCTTCAAGCGACTCTATGAGGCCGGGTGCATCTATCGCGGCGAGGAGATGGTCAACTGGGTGCCAAGCCTGAGGACCAGCGTCAGCGACCTCGAGGTCGAACACGAGGAACGCCCGGGGAAGCTCTACCACGTCCGGTATGCGGTCAAGGGGTCGGATCGGGAACTCGTCATTGCCACGACCCGCCCGGAGACGATGCTCGGAGACACCGCCATCGCCGTGCATCCCGAGGACGAGCGGTACGCCGACATCGTCGGCTCCACGGCGATGCTCCCGATCGTCGGACGAGAGCTGCGCATCATCGCCGACGAGTATGTCGACCGCGAGTTCGGCACGGGCGCGCTCAAAGTCACGCCCGGGCACGACCCGAACGACTACGACATCGGCAAGCGCCACGACCTCGAACGGGTGGACATCCTCAACGGGGACGCGACGATCAGCGAGCGTGCCGGCCACTACGTCGGGCTCGACCGGTTCGAATGCCGCAAACGCATCGTCGCCGACCTGGAAGAGGCCGGTCACCTCGTCAAGATCGAGGACCACACGCACGCGGTGTCCATCTCGGAGCGCACCGGAGAGCCCGTCGAGCCTCTCGTTGCGCCGGGTTGGTTCATGCGCATGGGACCGATGGCCGAGGCCGGGATCAAGGCCGTGCAGGACGGCCGCATCAAGTTCATCCCGGAGAACCAGGGCGCGAGCTTCGTAAGCTGGATGGAGCGGATTCGCGACTGGCCGTTGTCGCGCATGCGCTGGTGGGGGCACCGCATCCCCGCGTGGTACACCCCGGACGGAGACGTCATCGTCGCCGAGAACGAGGCCGAGGCGCAGACGATCGCCGCGGAAAAGTACGGGGCAGACTACGGGTCGGATGTCGAGCTGCGACAGGACGCGGACGTCTTCGACACGTGGTTCAGCAGCGGGATCTGGCCACTCGTGACGCTCGGCTGGCCGGACAAGGAGTGCGACTCGTTCAAGACGTTCTTCCCAACGAACGTCCTCGTCACCGGTTGGGACATCCTGTTCTTCTGGGTTTCCCGGATGATCAACCTCACGTTGGAACTCGAGGGCGAAGCTCCCTTCCAGACCGTGTACCTGCATCCTCTGCTCGCCGGCGACGACGGCAAGAAGATGAGCAAGTCCCGTGGGAATATGATCGAAGCGCTCACGATGATGGACAAGTACGGGACTGACGCCTTCCGGTTCGCCATCGCCTCGACGATGATCGAAGCGCCGTGGATGCAGTTGCAGGAAGGCCGCATCGAGGGCTACCGGAACTTCACGAACAAGCTTTGGAACGCGGCACGCTTCACCCTCATGCATCTGAAGGACTTCGAGCCACAGAGCGACGCGGACCTCGAACTGGAGACCGCCGACCGGTGGATCAGGAGCCGCCTGAACGCCGTCACGGCGGAGGTGCACGACTCGCTCGAGCGGTTCCGGTTCGCGGACGGGGCCACGGCGCTGTACGACTTCGTCTGGCACGAGTTCTGTGACTGGTACATCGAGATTGCGAAGCTGCGCCTGTACGGAGACGCCGGCGAGCGCGAGAGCTACACGGTCAAGCACGTGCTCTGCGAGACGCTGGACGGGATACTTCGGCTACTGCACCCGTTCATGCCGTTCATCACGGAGGAGATCTGGCAGCACACCCCGCACGAGGGGGACACGATCTGTCGGGCGCCGTATCCCACTACCGACGAGGCGCGGGCCGACGCGTCCGCGGAAGAGCAGATGGTCCTCGTCATGGACGTGACCCGCTCGATCCGCAACGTGCGCGGCGAGATGCACGTGCCGCCGGGCCGCGCGATCACGGCGCTGGTGCACTCGGAGGAAGCGACACAACGTGACACGCTCGCGGCGCACGCCCACTACGTCCGGTCGCTGGCCAAGATAGGCGAGTTGGACATAGCCGCGGCCCACGAGAAGCCAAGAGCAGCGGCGGCCGCGGTGGCCGGAAGCGTGGAGACGTACATCCCCCTCGAAGGCGCCATCGACATCGCCGACGAAATCGCGCGACTAGAGAAGGAAGATGGCCGCGTCGAGAAGGAACTCGCTCGCCTGATCAAGAACCTGTCGAACGAGAACTTTATCAACCGCGCGCCCGCCGAGGTCGTCGAAAGAGACAGGACACGGAAGACGGAACTGGAAGGCACGCGCGAGGCCCTGCAACGGAACCTCGCGCTCTTGACGGAATGATGAGCGCCCATGCGGACATTCGTGTGGCTGTTTGTTGGGCTGGCCGCGGGCCTGGTCGTCGCGTTCACGGTGCAGCGGGCCCTTCCGACGCCGGACGCCGCCCCTGAATCGGCCTCTGAAGATATCGCCGACGCGACCGAGGGCCCCGCGCGCATCGTAGGCGACGCCGTCGCCCCTGCTTCGACCCGTCGCGAGGCCCCACTCGTAATCACCGATGTGTACACGACGGACGAGGCCGCGCAGAGGGCTTTGGACGAACGCGAGGCGATGGCCCGCGTCGCTGAGGTGATCTTCTCGTCTGACGCAGAACGACCCGAAGCGGCGATCCAGACCTCGGGGACGACAGCGGGCCTCTTCGCATCCGACGCGGGCGTGGACACAGGCCCAGGACAGCAAGACACGTCCGCTACACTCCCGGGACCCGACGAAGCGCCGGTCGACCCGGTGACCGCCGCCCTACAACAGGAGGTGACCCGTGTCGTCGAGGGTTTCCTCCGCGACGCGGTCGAAGGGCGAGACGTGCAGGCGTATCTCACCGCGCTCGACGAAGACTTCCGGTACACCTTCGACGGCGGCACGCCCGCAGACGACATCGACGATGTCGTGTACGAGGGCGACGACTACCGAGACATGGTCGTCGGGGAGCTGTTCGAGCAGTTCCCCGTCGCGGACGTGACACTGTCCGACCCGTACGAATTGGTATTGCGGGGCGCCGACGCCGCGACCGTAGAGTATGATTACGACATGTCGCTCCGAGGGCCGGGCAACTCCCGCGATTTGGCGGGGTCCGCGTCGTTCCTGCTGATGCGCGGAGGCACGCGGGGTGACACCGATGCGTGGCGGATCGTCGACTGGGTCGACTCTCCCCCGCGGTCCCGAGAGCCGTAGGAAGACACATCCCGAGCGGGAGCTGATGCGATGAGCGTGCTGAGGATAGGAATACCGAAGGGCAGCCTGCAGGACACGACGGTACGTCTGTTCGGGCATGCGGGTTACCACATCGGCATCCCCTCGCGCTCCTACAACGTCACGTTCGACGACGACGTGCTCGAAGGCATGTTGCTGCGACCGCAGGAGATGGCGCTCTACGTCGAGCAGGGGATTCTCGACGTTGGCATGGCCGGCCAGGACTGGGTCACGGAGTGTGGCGCGGACGTGCAGTTCGTGACGGAACTCGTGTACAGCCGGGCGACCAACCGTCGGTCGCGGTGGATCATCGCCGTTCCTGAGGACTCAGGCATCGACACGATCGCCGATCTCGAAGGCAAGGTCGTCTATTCGGAGTTGGAGAACACGACCCGCGAATGGCTCGAGAAGCACGGCGTCAACGCCGACGTGCGCTTCTCGCACGGAGCCACGGAAGCGAAGGCTCCTTACCTGGGCGACGCCATCGCGGACATCACAGAGACCGGCTCCTCGCTCCGCGAAAACGGCCTCAAGATCATCGGTGAGGTCATGGAGACCGCTACCGTGCTCGTAGCAAACCGCGAGGCATGGGCCGACGACTGGAAGCGTCAGAAGATCGAGGACCTCGTGATGCTTCTGCACGGCGCGCTCTCGGCCGAGGGCAAGGCCGGGCTCAAGCTGAACGCGCCCGAGGCTCAACTCAACGACATCCTCCAGATTCTCCCGGCGATGAAGGAGCCCACCGTGTCCCCGCTGACGGAGAGCGGGTGGGTCGCGATCGAGACGATCGTGGACACGAAGCAGGTGCGCGACCTCATTCCGGTGCTTAGGCGCGCCGGGGCGCAGGACTTCATCGAGTACCCTCTGAACAAGGTCATTCCCTAGCGACAACTCGGCGGCGCCTGTGGCAGAAGCCGTGGCAGAACAGCGTGGTCTGACGGTAGGTCTTACCGGCGGCATGGCGTGCGGCAAGACCACCGTCGCCCGTCTGTGGGGCGCCTTGGGCGCGCGCGTCATCGACTCCGACGCCACGGTGCACCGGCTGCTCCGTGACGACGACGACGTGCGCCGCGAGGTGCGCGAGGCGTTCGGCGACGACGTATTCCGGTCGGACGGCGTGATCGACCGGCCGGCGCTTGGGCGCGTCGTTTTCGGCAATGAGCAGGCGCGGCAAACCCTGATGGGCATCCTGCACCCGAAGACGCTCGCGATCCATCGCGCGGAAGCCGAGGAGCATATCACCGCGCATCCGAACGGCGTCGCTGTGATCGACTCACCGCTGCTGTTCGAGTCCGGCTTGGACGCGGACATGGACGTGACCGTGACCGTCGCGGCGCCGGAGGAAACGCAGATTCGCCGGGCCCTGGGACGCGCCCAGGAGCGGGGCTCGCTCGTCGACGAACACGAGCTGCGCCGCCGCAACGCCGCGCAGATGCCGCTCGACGAGAAGCGGGCGCGAGCCGACTTCGTCATCGAGAACGACGCCTCGATGGACGACCTGCGAGAGCGGTCTATGACCGTGTGGCTGGAACTGACGCGGCTGGCCGAGTCTACGTAGCGGCTTTCTCGATAGCGGCAATGTAGCCGGGCCCGCCGGACTCCAGGATCTGAGCGATGCGCCATCCCGTGCCGTCGAGTATCCCCGCCATCTCGTCTCGTGACACGAACAGGTAGTCGAACCACGCCCCGACGTGGCTCTTGTACCGCACGCGCAGGCGTATCTGCCCGCCCATACGGCCGCGCCGTCGATTCCGCGCGTGGTAGCCGAGGTGGTCCGGGTTGTCGGTCCCGTACGGGTCCATCGTCTCGGCGATGATCCTAGCGCCGGGCGTAGTCATACCGCCTAGCCGCCGCAGCAGCCACCGGGCGCGCTTCGGATCGCCGAAGAGGCCGAAGTTATTGCCCATCATGACGACGGTGTCGAACATGCCGAGCGATCGGCTCACCCTTGTGATGGAAAGCACGCGCGCGTCGCGCACGCCGCGCTCTCGACATGTCTCTACGGCAAGCGGGGAGATGTCGATGCCGACAACGTCGAGACCGCGCTCCTGCAAATGGAGGCACACGCGGCCAGCGCCGCACCCGATGTCGAGGACGCGGCCCCGAGCGAGGGCCATGGCGGCTTGCTTGTTGTCCGGCCAACGGTCATGGGGCGCGAAGTACGCCTCCGCGCCCGGCGTGGTATCCACGTAGCCGTCGTCGCGCTCTATCACCTCGACGGCGTGGCCGCCGCGCAGGTGATCGCGAACCATGTGCCCGAAGGCGTCGGATGGCCGGGGCATGGTGGACGGCTCGCAGTAGGTAGCGTCGAGTCCTGCCGCTTACGCGCCGAAGGTGACCGACGTCGGCGGCGCGCTGTGATCCGCGCAACCCTCGTCGAGTGGCGTGTCGTCGTCCGTTGCGGCCGGCGTGACCACCTTGCTGCTGATGAGCCACTGCTCGAACTCGTCGCCGCTGACATCGGCCAATACGGCATCACCGACTCGCAGGCTAGGCTGGAAGCGCTGGCCCGTGATGTTCACCATCTCGAGGAAGTTGTCCGGCACGTTGATGATGTCGCGATCCTCGTATTCGAGGTCGTACTTCGCGAGTACCGCGCGCACGCCGTTGCTCCAGCCGCACGTGGGCTTCATCCAGGCGGTGATTTCCGGCTGTTCCTGACGGGTCTCTTCTGCCATTCCCTCACTTCTTCCTTATGCTATGGACCACGATTGGGCCTGTCTATCTAATGCCCCAATTCCTCCCGCAGGTCAAATGGAAGCACGCGGCGTTCGTCGGGCGTAGCGTAGTCCGCCAGGATCCGGTCGATGGCCAAGCACGGCGGCGGGTCCGACGCGGTCTTCGCTAGACGCCAAGGTCGGCGGCCGTCAGCGGCCCGTTTCTCAGAACAACGGCGGGCTCCATGCGCGCATCCACGACCGTCGACGCCGCGCCGCCAGGCGTAGGGCCGCCGTCGAGAACGACGTCGACCGCACGCAGCACCTCCGGCGACAAGTCCGGGACACACACGGCGGGTGGCTCGCCCGATATGTTGGCGCTCGTGACGGCCAGCATTCCGCCGCAGGCGCGGATGAAGTCGCGAGCTAGGTCGTGGTTGGGCACGCGCACGCCCACCGTGCCAGAGCCCGCAGTCAGTTCCCGGGGCAGCTCCGCCGACAGCGGCACGACGAGCGTCAACGGGCCTGGGAGAAACTCCTCGGCGAGACGCATCGCGATCTCGGACGGCGAATCACACACGTTACCTATGTTGGTGACGTCTGCGAGGAGGATCGGAATCGGTCTCGCGCCATCGCGGCGCTTGATATGGAACAGGCGGCGGATGGCATCGCGGTTCGACGGGTCGACGCCGATCCCGTAGACGGTGTCCGTCGGTAGGGCGACGACTCCGCCTGCGCGGATCACACGGGCCGCGTCGGCGATGCCGGTCTCGATCGGGACGATCTTCGCGGGCATGGCGAACTCACGTGAGAGGCGCGCTCGCCTGGGCGCTGAGGGACAGATCCGCGAAGACGCCCTTGTCCCAGAGATGATGTGCGACGCCCGCGATCATCGCGCCGTTGTCGGTGCAGAGGTCGAGCGGCGGGCAGTACGTGTCGATGCCGAGTTCCACGCCCATCGCCTCGATGTCGTGACGTAGCCGGCGATTGGCCGCGACGCCTCCCGTCAGCGTGACCGCGCCGACGCCCCGGTCCTTCGCCGCGCGCGACGTCTTCCTGACGAGGGACGTAACCGCGGCGTGTTGGAAGCCCGCGGCGATGCGCCCCACGGGCGGCTCGCCTTCGCACTTCTGGATGTAGTAGCGCACGGCCGTCTTCAGGCCGCTGAAGCTGAAGTCGTAGGAGTTGGAGCGGGCCATCGGGATCGTGAATTCGACGGGCTCCTCGGTGTTCTCGTGCGCCAGTCGGTCGACGACCGGTCCTCCCGGGAAGCCGAGGCCCAGCAGCTTGGCCACCTTGTCGTAAGCCTCACCGACGGCGTCGTCGAGCGTCGTCCCGAGCAGTTCGTACTCCCATCCCTCGCGCACGTACACGAGCAACGTGTGCCCGCCCGACACCGTCAGGCACAGATGCGGGAACGGCACGTCGTGCGCCATCGAGTTGGCGTAGATGTGCCCCTCGATGTGGTGCACGGGGATGACCGGTATGCCCTGCGTGAACGCCAACGCCTTCGCCGCCTCGACGCCCACCAGCAGCGCGCCGATCAGTCCTGGGCGGTTTGTCACCGCCACCGCGTCGAGCTGGCCCAATGCGACTCCCGCCTCGGCGAGAGACCTGTCGATGATGCGCGTGATGACTTCGGTGTGCTTCCGGGACGCCAACTCGGGCACGATACCGCCGAAGCGCTCGTGGATCTCAACCTGGGACGACACGACGTTGGACAGGATCTCCCGGCCGTCCGCGACCACGGCCGCGGACGTCTCGTCGCACGAGGTGTCTATGCCGAGAATCAGGCGGCGCTGGCTCATCGGTAGACGATGATCCGCAGAAGCTCCGTGTTCGTGACGAAGCGGTCCACGAGGTTGTGCGTGCCGTCCGAGGTGAAGACGGGCGTGGCCTCGATGGCGCGGAGTTCGTCCTCAATCCGCGTCATGCGGAACCCAACCACCGCCTTCGTGTCCGACGGGAAGCGGAAATCGGCCGCCTCTTCGGCGGAGCGGAACTCGTACATCTCGGCGGCCACCGGCGTTCCGTCGCCCTGCGCGTTCCCGCTGTTCGTCGAATCCTCGCCGCACTGGAGGAACAGTACGAGAAGCAGTGCGATGCTGAGGGCCTTCCAACGCATATCACCGGGCCTCCGCGCGCGTTGCATATGAAATCGGCCGAAGGGACGTGGCTCCTGAACCTTACTTCAAGGGCCACAGGTAGGGAAACATGCCGAGGGGCGTCTCGACCGCTATACTATGCGTGCGATCCCGCTGGCCCCGCGATAGGAATAGCCATGAATCGATCGGTCGCGACAGCCCTCACCGTTGTGCTGACGGGGTTGCTCGCATCCGCCGCCCTTGGGCAGGATCACGAACGGTCCATCGGCGTCTCCGTACAGCGCTACACTCCTAAGCTCGACTCGGCGCGCGACGTGTACGGCAGCGCAACCGCCACGTCGTTCACGTATGAATACCTGTCGGAGAAGAACTCCTTCGTCCGTGCGGGGGTGGGCTTTCTCAAGCATTCGGGCAACGGCTACGGTCGGCACTTCGTGAACGGGCCCCTGGCCACCCAGTCATTGATGCCGCTGGAGCTGTCCGTGGGATACCGGGCGGCCCTGTCGGACGAGGGCGACCACGCCATCGTCGTGGGCGTCGGCGGGCAATACCTGGGGTATTGGGAGAGGTACCCAGGACAGGATCGCATCGCTGCGCAGGGGATCGGAGCGATCCTCTACATGGGCCCCGAGTTCGCCATCACCAAACGCATTCGCCTTGGACTGGAGTACCGCGTCCTCCTCGCGGACGTGCAGGTCCGCACCCCGGAAGCTCGCTATGACGTCGATTTGGGCGGCTCGTTCCTACAGTTGGCTCTCCGCCGTGTGCTGTAACTCCCTATCGCGGCCGTGGCGCGTCGTCGTCGTCGCGCTGGCCCTGTTTGCGTTGACCTGCAAGGCCTGGGGGCCGTGCGTCGTCTTCGGCCCGCCCGGGGGTGGGTTCGGAAGCGTCGGACAACAGGCGATCTACGTCGTACAACCCGGCTCGGCGGCCAAGTACAGGGTCGTGCTCGTGCCCCGTGTGCAGGTGCGCGGCAACCCGACCGACGTGGGCATCCTCGTGCCGACCCCGTCCCCGCCGGAGTTCCAGACGGTCGGCGCGTCTGTGTTTGACGAAGGTGGTTGGCTCACCGCGCCGCTCTGGCGAAGCCGCTCTAACGGCGGCGGGTGCGGGTTCGTGGGCGGCGACGACGAGGTCGCCGTAGATTCGCCGACCGCGGACGATGGCACGACGGTCATCAGCCAGCAGACCGTCGGCGATTTCGATGTCGTCGTGCTGTCCGCGCACACGTCGTCGGCGCTGATCGAGTGGCTCGACGCGAACGGATACGCGCACGGCGTCGACGACGACTCCGTGCTTGATGAATACGTGGCGGACGGATGGGTTTTCACGGCCATGCGGCGGCACGTCGAGGACGGCATCTTCGGCGACCCGGAGCCGGACCTGTTCCTGTGGGACACCGAACCGGTCGCGATGACGTACGACGCCGACGAGTTGCACTACCCGATGCGCCTCGCCGCGCTCAGCGCCAGCACGACGGACTCGACCCGCGTGCTCGTCTACACCATCGCCGACGAGCGGTTGACGTTCGAGGGCGCGCGGACACGCTACGCTAACCGCATCTCCGACATCGAGCTGCGCAGCATCCGCGATCAGGCGCCGAGCTTTGGCGCGCTGCTTTCTCCAGGCGTGTTCCTGACGCGGCTCGAACGCGACTACTCGGTGTTCGAGGATAAGCCCGACTTCACGCTGGACGCGACGGAGTCGGATGAGTTCCGCGAGGTGCTGTTCGGGTCGCTCCTGTGGCCCGGCATAGGCGACTGGTTCTGGTTGGTTCCGCTGACCGCGTGGTTGTTCTCACGACGGTTGCGGCGTCGCCGACACCCAGTGGCGTAACCTGTCGCCAGATTCGCGCGGCCCACGTGACCGGCCCCCCGGCTGTCCAGGCCATCGGCGTCCACCGCTGCGAGCCCACGAGCGATCGTGGTATTGTGGGTGGAACCACCCTGGCGCCGGAGGAGCCCACCACATGGCGACGCCTGTATCCCGCGAAACGCTCGACCAACTGCTGATCCCCAGCACGGCGACGCTCACATCCGTCCTGCGCGGCCTCGGCATCACGCACAGCTTCATGCACGGCGTGCGGCCACTCAAGCCGGACATGAAGGTGGCGGGACCCGCCTACACGCTCCGTTACATCCCAGCGCGCGAAGATCTGGACCAAGCGCCGCTCGACAACCTGAAGGACAAGCAGCGCGTCGGGATCGAGGAGATCGCGGCGGGACAGGTGCTCGTCATCGACGCGCGGGGCGACACGCGCGCAGGGACGATGGGGGCCATCCTCGCTACGCGCATCCATTGCCGTGGAGCCGTGGGAGTCGTCACCGACGGGGCGTATCGCGATAGTCCTGTAATCGCGGAGAGCGGGCTCGCCGCGTACTCCGCCGCGATGAACGCCCACACGAACAAGACCATCCACCACCCCAGCGAAGTTCAGGTCCCCATCGCGTGCGGGGAGGTCGCCGTTATCCCCGGGGACATCATCGTCGGGGACGCGGAGGGGGTCGTCGTCGTGCCGTCTCAACTGGCGGACGAGGTCGCGCGACGGGCGGCCGAGATGGAAGAGAAAGAGGAGTTCATCCTCGAGAGGATACGCGGCGGCGCGTCCATCATCGGGACGTATCCCGCCGACGAGGAGACGCTCGCCGAGTACGAGGAATGGAAGCGCCGCCGTCGGTAACGTCGCTACTCCGTCGGGCCATGCTCTCGCAGCAGCGCGATCTGGCCAGCCTTCTCGCCCGGCGCCCAACTGTGCCACGCCTTGTCCCGAGTCAGCTCACAGTAGCTGAGTGGCGTAAGATCGCGTCGCTCGAACCCCGCGTCCTGACCGAACGCCGCGCGTAGCCGCCCGCCGTCGAACGTCGCGGACACGGACAGATCGGCTCCGCACTCGATCAGATAGGCGAGCATGGGTCGGTGGCAGTTGTGCGCCACGGCGTTGAAGACCGGCGTTGTGCCGCCGATGCCATCGCCGTCTCGGGAGATCGTCGCGTTTACGTCGGCGCCGCGTTCGATGAGCAGTTTTGCGCAGTCAACTTCGTCGAACTCCGCGGCGAAGTGGAGCAACGACCCGCCGTCGACGGGCGCGTTCGGCGAATCGACGATCCACTCGAACGGCACGGGCGCGTTCACGTCGGCGACGCCGTCGAGGAGATCCGCGAGGACGTCCGGCCGACCGCGGACGATCGCCATCACGGGCGTTTCGGCGATGTCGACGCCGGCCTGACTGAGAGTCTGTATGAAGGCGATCTGGTTCAGGCGACCCGAGGTGCGGTCAGGGTCGTCGTCAGCCCCCTCGTAGGGGAACGAACGGCAGTTGCTGCATATCGCCGCGGCAAGTGGCGTTCGACCGTAGTCGTCTTCTCCGTTTGGGTCCGCGCCTAGCGGCAGGAGGGTCTCCGCGCCGGCAATCGACAGGTTCGTCGCCCCGGCGATGAGTACCTCGCGGGCGGAGGTGATGTCTGCGCCGTGGCGCAGGAGGCTGTCCATGGCTTCCGTCTGTGTCTGGAAGGCCGCGTCGGCGAGCGCGGCGTCCTTCTGGTCCTGCGAGTAACCCCCGACGCCGAGGAGGTACTCCATGATCTCCGTACGCCCGCGGTTCGCGGCGACCGTCAACGGCGTCTGCGGCTGCGACCACTGCAGACGTGACTGCGCCGCGCGGACGGGTCGATACAGTAGATCGCGGTTGGCCTCGATGTAGCGGCGGACGCTGCCCAGGTCGTCCCCTTCGATGGCCGTGCCCAGACCAGGGCCGGCTCCCGCGGACACGAGGGCCTGGTAGACGCGGCGCCGCTTGTCCCACGCCTCCGACCGCCACTCGCCGAATTTCGGGTCTTGTGTCAGGGTCGTCAGCGCGGTTTTCCCATCGCCGTCGCTTTCGACTGCCAATCGCGGATGCTCCTCGGCGATCTGCTCGACCTTCACGACGTCGACGTCGCGGACAGCGTGGAACAGGACGTTTCTGAGGAACGCGTCGTCCCGAGACGGCCGGCTCCCCGCGATGTCTTCACGCGCCATGTGCAACATCCTTCCGTGTAGGCGGCCGCGAGCCGCGCGCAGGCGCGACTTCACGGTGCCCAGCGGTATCTCGAGGAAGTCGCCGACTTCCACGTGCGTGTATCCGGCGATGTGGTGGAGCATCGCCACCTCGCGCTCGTGTTTGGGCAGCGCGGCCAGCGCGTCGGCCACGCCGCTCCTCACTTCCTGCGCCTCCGCTTCCTCGTGAGGATTCGGCTCCGCTGCGGCGACATCCGCTGCGTCCGAGAGCATGGCGACCGTGGGGCCTCGGCGGCGCGTCAGTCGGTCGCAGTACTTGAGCACGATCCTGCGGAACCACCCCGGAAACGCCTTAGGCTCTCGCAGCGCCGGCAGGCTGCGCCACGCCTCTATGAAGGCTTCCTGAGCCACATCCTCCGCGGCATGTGAGTCCCGGAGGGCGCCGTACGCCAGGCCGTACGCCATATCCTGGAACTCGACGACGATTTGCCCGAACGCCGCGAGTCGTTCGTCGGCCGTCTCGGAGGCCGTCGCGGATTTCACGAGCGCGCGGATGTCCATCGACCTCCTTACCATCGGTCGTCGCTATACAGACCCAATCGATCCGACTGCGGATCGTACGCCGTGCCGGGGGGTGCCGTCACGGCGTGTACGCCATCTGCCGCGAGGGCGCCCAGGTGCGCGACGCGAGGGCTTCCCCGGGGGTGTTTCCTGGCGTATCGTTGTTACCGTATTCAGGTGACGACATAGGAGGCGCACGGTGCTCCAGGCGGACGAACGTGGACGGTTCGGCTCCTTCGGCGGACGGTATGTGCCGGAAGTGCTCATGCCCGCGCTGCTCGAACTCGAAGACGCGTACGCCGCGGCGAAGGCGGACACCGACTTTCAGTCTGAACTCGCCTACTACCTCCGCGAATACGTCGGCCGGCCGACCCCTCTGTACCATGCGCAGCGACTCTCGGAGCAACTCGGCGGCGCGAAGATATACCTCAAGCGCGAAGACCTGAACCACACGGGCGCGCACAAGATCAACAACGCCATCGGGCAGATCCTACTCGCGCGACGGATGGGCAAGAAGCGCATCATCGCTGAGACGGGCGCGGGACAACACGGCGTCGCGACCGCGACGGCCTGCGCGATGTTCGGCATGGAGTGCGAGGTCTTCATGGGCGTGGAGGATATCGAGCGGCAGTCGCTGAACGTCTTCCGCATGCGGCTTCTCGGCGCGAAGGTCGTCCCCGTCTCGTCCGGCGCCGGGACTCTGAAGGACGCCGTGAATGGCGCCTTCCGCGACTGGGTCACGAACGTCCGCACGACGTATTATCTGTTCGGTTCCGCGTGTGGCACGCACCCCTACCCGACTATCGTGCGCGATTTCCAGGCGGTCATCGGGATCGAGGCCCGGGAGCAGATCCTGGAGAAGGAAGGGCGCCTACCGGACACGCTCGTGGCGTGCGTCGGCGGCGGCAGCAACGCCATTGGGCTGTTCGCGCCGTTTTACGAAGACGAAGGCGTCGCGATGGTGGGCGTCGAAGCGGCCGGCGAAGGCCTCGACGGGCGACACGCCGCGCCGCTGACCGCGGGGACTGTTGGCGTGTTCCACGGCTCGCGTTGCTATCTGCTCCAGGAAGACGATGGGCAGATTGCCGAGGCGCACTCGATCTCAGCGGGTCTCGACTATCCGGGCGTGGGGCCAGAGCACTCCTACTATCGGGATACCGGGCGCGCGAGGTACGTCGCCGTAACCGACGACGATGCGGTCGAGGGATTCCAGCTTCTGTGCCGCACGGAGGGGATCATCCCGGCGCTGGAATCGGCGCACGCCATTGCGCATCTACCGGCGCTCGCAACCGAAGTCGGGGCCGACGGCATCATCGTGATGAACCTGTCCGGGCGGGGCGACAAGGACACGACCATGATCGCGGACACGTTGGGAGAATCCCTTTGAGCGCCAACCGCATCGACAGCGCCTTCGTGAAGCTACGCGCGGACGGCAAGCGGGCGTTCATCCCGTACATCGCCGCCGGCGACCCTTCGCTGGACATCACCGAGGAGCTTGTCCTAGCGTTCGACGAGGCCGGGTGCGATGTCGTGGAGCTTGGCATCCCGTTCTCCGATCCGATCGCGGACGGACCGAGCGTTCAGCGCGCCACGGAACGCGCCCTCGCCGCGGGAGTGACAGTCGAGCGCATCCTGCGGACCGTCGAGCGCGTACGACGGTCCAGCGATATCCCGCTCTCGTTCATGACGTACTACAACCCCATCTTCCACTACGGCGTGGACGAGTTCTGCGTCGCCGCGAAGCAGGCCGGCATGGACGGACTCATCGTCCCGGACCTCGCCGTGGAGGAAGCCGACGAACTCATTCCGTCGGCGAGGGCGCAAGACATCGCGACGACCTTCCTCGTGGCGCCGACGAGCACGGAGGAGCGGATGGACCGCATTGCGGACATGTCGCGGGGGTTCATCTACGCCGTGTCGCTGCTGGGCGTGACCGGGGCGCGCAACACCGTGTCCCCCGACCTCCCGGGGCTCATGGAGCGTGTGCGCGCTCGCACGGACAAGCCGGTGTGCGTCGGGTTCGGGATTAGCAACCCCGAGCAGGCGCGGGCCGTGGCCGAGATATCGGACGGCTCCATCGTCGGTAGCGCCATCGTGAATACGATTGAGGCGCATGTCGGGCAGGCCACTCTTGTCTCGGCGACGCAGGCGTTCGTGGGCACGTTGGTCGACGCTGTGAAATCAGTCTAGCGGCGAGCTAGACCGAGCGGCCTCATCTGGTGAGAGCGTCAACGCGACGCCGATCATGCTGTCGCGCGTGACGAACGCCGCAAGCTCCTCTTCCGACAGGCCCTCCGACCCCGGCGGGCGTCGCGGGATCACGACATAGCGCATGTCCGCGGAACTGTCGTACACGCGCACCTCGGTGTCGGCATCTACCTCCAGCCCGAACTCCCTCAGCACGCCCCGTGGGTCCGACACGGCGCGCGAGCGGTACTCCAAGCTCTTGTACCAGGCGGGGGGTTCCCCGATGAGGAAGCGCGGGTAGCACGAACACAGCGTGCACACGATCAGGTTGTGCACGCGATCCGTGTTCTCGACGGCCACCAGCGGGATGATGACCTTGACATCGCACTCGGCGGCGGCCGCGTTGGCGTCGGCAAGCAGCCGCTGCTTGAAAGCCTCGTCCGTCCAGCATCGTGCGACTACGCGGGCGCCCGTCGCGGGGGAGATGTTCTCGATCCACTCGACCTTGGCGTGGATGTCGGCAGCGCAGAGAAGCCCCTTCTCTACCAGCAGCAGATGGAGGGCGACGCTTCGCTTGGCGAGCGCTCCAAGCGGCGCGTCGGCAGCGGGCGACGCGTGCTCGTGCGTGTGTGTCTCAGACATCCTGCTCCTCCGCCGGCGCGAGCCAGTGCTCGAACAGGTCTATCACGACGCTGTCCGCAGACTCCCCTGAGTAATCGCCCCACAAGTCGTGTTGCCGAAAGCGGACCATGTACAGCGGCTGTTCAGGCAGCCCTGTCGCCCCGTACGCGCGCGATTCCGGGTTCGGGAACTCGCCATGCAGGCGTACGACGCTACCGATCTTGCCCTGCACATACGCGGGGGTGCGGTAGTGGCCGGACATCGAACCGTGACGGACCTGCACCGTCGCGCCGGCGGCGTATCGGCCCGTCATGCGACGTGTCCCCGCGCGTCGATGGCACGCAGCTTCTCCTCGATCTCCGCCAACGTGACGACGCCCTTCTGGATCAGCAGCGTCTCCAGCGCGATTGTCCACCGCTCGTAGTATCCGAGTCGGGCGTAGTCGTCGCGCGGGATGTCCTCAATCGCGCGCCGGAGTTCGTCGAGGTTGATGAGTCCGGCGTCGAAGATGCTTGTGATGACCGTGGCGAACACGTCCCGCTCCCACGGTTCGGTCGCGTGCTCCGCCTGGTCGATGGCGCCGGCGGGCAGACCGCCCAGGTCATGGGTCCGTGGCATCGTGTCCTTTCACCGGACGACGGGCGAGTGGCCGTGTCATGCCGCCGTGGGCTCCGCGGAGCCCGCTCGCTAGCTGACCGGCGTCGCGTTCGCGCGGAACGCCTTGTGGATCTTGCCGACTGCCTCGACGATGTCGTTCATGTCGTCGCGCGAGCCGAGCAAGATGTTCTGCCCAAACCACACGCTACCCGCGCACGCCTTCTCGATATTCGGGCAGGGCAGGCGGCGGATCAGGTCGGGGTACTTCGACGCGACGTACTTGAGACCCTCGGAGTCCGACAACGGCGTCCCATAGCCCGACGACGACGGGATTCCCTCGGCCGACAGGGCCGCGATGAACTCGCCGCGCGAGTGCCCGCCGAACTCGTTCGGGTCGAACATCGTCATGTACAGGTGGTAGCCGTGCATGGTCGTCGTCGGACTCAGCTTCGGCGGGACGAGTCCTGGCATGTCGTTCAGGTATTTGCGCAGGTAGTCGCCGTTCTCGTTGCGGCGAAGCGTCTCGGCTTCGAGGAAGTCGAGGCGGATGTTCAGCAGCGCCGCGAGGTATTCCGACGCGCGGTAGTTCCACCCCAGTCGCGGGTACTCCCACCGTTCGCCCTCGGGGTGCCTCCCCACGTCCTTGAAGGCCACCACGCGGTTGCGGACGTCGACGTCGTTCGTCGTGACCATGCCGCCCTCACCGGACGTAAGGTTCTTCGACGACTGGAAGCTGAAAGCGCCTGCATCTCCAAGCGAGCCGACCTTCTGCCCGTCATACTCGGCGCCGTGCGCCTGTGCGCAGTCCTCCACGACCTTAAGGCCGTGCTTGTCCGCGATCTTCTGCAACGCCCCCATGTCCGCCGGGTGGCCGCCCAGGTGCACCGGAAGGATGGCCGTAGTCTTGCCGGGCCGCACCGCTTCCTCAACCGCCTTCGGGTCAATCGTGAACGTGTCGGGGTCCACGTCCACGAACGCGATCGTGAAGCGACGGTCCAACGCGGCGCTCGCAGTCGCGATGAAGGTGTAGTTGGGCATGATGATCTCGCCCGCGTCGCTGAATCCGTCGAGGTCGAGCACGCCGGTAAGGGCCGCCATGATGGAGTCCGTGCCGTGGGGCATCATCACCCCGTACTCGGCTCCACAGTACCTCGCGAACGCCTCGGAGAACTCCTTTGCCTTCGGCGCGGGCAGTCCCTCCGTGCGGCTGAGGTAGACCTCCTTCAGGGCCGGCTCCACCTTGCTGTCCCATAGCTCGCCGCTGTTCTGGGGCCAGGTCGGCCATCCGGTCGTGTGCACGGGCGTGCCGCCCTGAATCGCCAGCTTCTCGGACATCGTCTACTCTCCTCGGCGCGGGTCGGATGTGGCGCGGCCAGGGTAATCCGGGCCGTCGGCGGCGGCAAGACGGAGCGTTCTGGACAATCTGCCCGAGTTACTCGCGCCCGCTATCGCTGTACGCGTGACCGGCCAGAGCGGAGCCCGAACGCCATGTTGCGATCACGCGGTCCACGCCGGCCGGGAAGTCGTCCCCCGGGTAGGCGACGGGGGTACGCAACTCGGTCTCGTAGCGGTCGAGGAGTTCGTCGCCGAACTCTGTGGCGCCCCAGTAGTAGCAGTTCTCAATCGCCTCCATCAGGTCCAGTTTCGCGAGCCGGTCGCCGAATTCGGGCGCGTACGTAACGGGATAAGCTGCGACCAAGTCCCTCGATACGCCGCGCACGTACGGCTGGGCATGCTCCGCGGGGGCGCGGGAATACTTGACACCGTCCCACGTCAGCATGTCCGCCGTATACGCCAGTTGCCCCATCCAGTAGTCTGCCATCGCGACCTGGGCGAACATCGTCCGGCTGCGTACGACGACCTCGTGGCTCTTGTCGTCGTCGATGTCGATGATGTCCACTCTATCGCCGGTCACAGGGTCGAGCGTGCGCTCGAAGGCGCCGGAAGGACGGACACTCCATATGGCGACCTGCTCATAGTCGCCGCCTTTCATCGTGCCGATGTCTTCCCAAAGCAGGATCTCGACCCCGTGCGGGGTGCGACGTGTCTCGAAGTCAGGATGGTGGAACGGCCTGCTGGTGAGGGAGAACCGGAGACCTGGCTCCTCCGCGGGATTCGCCGCCAAGTACAGGGCGACACCGACCGTGGCCGAGTATGGCGGCGGCATACCGATCGTAGCCGGCTCCTTGTGTTCGAGGGTCAGCACAACCCTGTCCGGCCGCTCGTCCTCGTCGATGCGGGCGGAGAGTTCCATCGGGAAGTTCGCATTGGCCCATTTTGTCGGCGGCGCCTCGCCAAAGGCGTCCCATCCATATATGAGGACGTCTCGGTACGTGCCTTCACTCGACCTACGCGGGTAGAGCTCCAGGCGTATTGCCTCCTCGCCGCTGTAGTCCATCGACAGAAGGAACGCGTGGGCGGTCGCCAAGTCTGGGGCAGCGACTTGTGCCAGCGTAGACGGGGCCAACAGCAGCGCCGCGCCTGCAAACGCGCACACCACTACCACGTGGCGGGCATAGCGCATCAGGATGCCATGTGGGGAACGATGCGGTTCGCGACTGCGGGCCGCGCCTGAACAGGGATACCACCGGGAAGGTCGCGGCGCAATGCGCCAACTGCAGGGAAGTGATATCGCCGGAAGTTGTGTATGGTGATGCTGGCGCGGCGACGGGCCGTTGAGTCGACGACTCGTGATTGCGGTCACGGGCCGAGTCAGCCGCGTTGGCGTAGGCGGACAGGCATTATCACGGAGGCGCACACCATGCGCGGCAAGTGGCTAGGAGCGGGGATTCTCCTGTGCGCATGGAGCACGGTGACCGCGAGCGCGGCGGGAGTACCGGTTGCTGAGGCGGAGGAGGCGTTGTCCCGCGCCGTCGGCTACTTCCGCAGCGAGGTGTCCGCCAACGGCAGCTACCTGTGGACCTACTCCGAAGATCTCAGGGATCGCCGCGGAGAGGGCAACGCGACGGCAACGCAGGGATGGGTGCAGCCGCCCGGCACGCCGTCCGTCGGGATGGCGTATCTGCGCGCGTACGAGGCGACGGGAGACGCGGAGTACCTCGACGCGGCGGAGGAAGTCGTCCACGCGCTGTACGAGACGCAGTTGGCGTCCGGCGGGTGGGATTACCGCATCGAGTTCGACCCCAGGAACCGAAAGCGTTGGCACTACCGCAGCGATGTCGAGGCGGGAGACACGGAACGCGGCGACCGCCGGAACACAAGCACCTACGACGACAACAACACGCAGAGCGCCCTCAGCTTCCTCATGCAGGCGGATAAGGCGTGCGGTGGGGCGAACGAAGAGGCGCGCGCCGCGATCGACTACGGCCTGACGAAGCTACTCGCGGCACAGTACCCCAACGGCGCGTGGCCCCAACGCTACGGGGGCGAGTCGCGCGGCGAGGACGGATACCCCGTCACGAAGGCGCGCTATCCCGATACGTGGGCGCGCGAGTACCCAAAGCCCGACTACCGCGGCTACTACACCTTCAACGACAACACGATCCGCGACGTCATTGGCGTATGCCTCGACGCGCATCGCTACTACGGCGGCGAGGAGTATCTCGCAGCGGCGAAGCGCGGCGGCGACTTCATTCTGCTCGCGCAGATGCCGAACCCGCAACCCGTGTGGGCGCAGCAGTACAACGCCCAGATGGAGCCGTCGTGGGCGCGGAAGTTCGAGCCGGCGTCGGTTACAGGCGGGGAGTCCGTCGGAGCCATACGCACGCTGCTGGAGGTGTATCTCTACACGGGCGATGACAAGTACCTGGACGTGATTCCGCCAGCGTTGGATTGGTTCCGCCGGTCATCCATCGACGAGAACCGATGGGCGCGGTTCTACGAACTGAGGACGAACCGCCCTCTGTACTTCACGCAGGAGTACGAACTCGTCTACACGGACGACGACCTGCCGACGCACTACTCGTTCCAGAGTTCGTACGGTGTCAGTGGGATGATCGCCTACGCCGAGCGCGTCCTGAACGATGGGCGTGACGCGGTCAACGAAGCGGCGGCGCGCGCCGCCACGCCCGACGAAAAGCGCGCGCAAGCGGAGCGCCATGCCCCGGCGATTCGCGAGGTCATGGACGGCATGGACGATCGAGGCCGTTGGGTCGAGAACGGGCGCATCGACGTGCGCACCTTCAACCGGAACGTCGCGCGGCTGGCTGAGTACGTTGGCCTCATGTCCACCGGCGGCTGAGCAAGTCGCGCCCAAACGGGCAGGCGCCGTACAATGGCGGCGGAAGGAGCCGAGAAATGGCAGAACGTATGCTCATCTACACGAAGACCGGGTGCCCCTATTGCCACAACGCCCTAGAGGCGCTGCACAAGCACAAAGTGCCGTACGACGAAATCAACATCGCTGGCGCGCATGAGCGGGAGTACCGCAAGGAACTGCTGGAGAAGGCGGGCGATCAGGGCGTCCCGCAGGTGTTCCTCGACGGGGAACACATCGGCGACGACGACACGATCGACGAGTGGGCGGCATCGGGCAAGCTGGCAGAGCTAGCGGGCTAGCGCCGCTGCCTAGTCGATGCCCGCGGCCAGGTTCCTCGTGAAGTCCGAGTTGCGACGGGCGACATCGCGGGAGAGGCGGTCGAGGCGCGCCTGCTCGATCAGATGCGGCCCCTTGGCTTCCTCTTCCGCGGACATCTTCGACAGCTGGGCGGCGATGAACGCGGCCAAGGAATCGCGATCGACCCGCCAGCGACTGCCGTTACGCTCGGCGTTGACGAGCCCGCCGATCGCCCAGCGGCTGACGGTCTTACGCGATATGGTCTTCCCCTCGCGGGCGTACGCGCTCTGCACGTGCCGGGCGGCCTCGGACAGCGTGAGCCAGGTCGTAGACACGCTCTGATCCCCTTGTAGTGATTCCTGTCTAGATACTACGGGCGGGCGCGAGGCTCGTTACGCGCCGACCCGTGACTCCTCGCATACGGCCGCACGGCCAGGGACTTGCGGCGCGCTGCTTCATTCGCGCGGCCCGGAGGGTCCCAGAACCCCCATCCTCGCCGCCCCCTTCGTACCGGGGGAAGGGATCATCCGCCCGCGCTACAGCGGCAGATCGACCGGCGCCCCGCCGTTCGCCCATGACCGTGACATCGCGAGGTCCACTTCGCGGTCGATGCGGCCGTTCATGTAGCCGTATTCCGGCTCCGTGTCGTTGCGCACGGCGTCGGCGATGCTCATCAGCTCCGACGCGACGGCGATCTGCCCGTCACTGAGCGGATAGTGCCGGTGTGGGTTCTCCCATGTGACCGGCGTGGGCGTGTCCGCGACGAGCGCCGCCAGTACCTCCCGGCCATCCACCGTGTGTGTCTGGCGTTCGATGGTGATGGGACGCCTTTCCTCCGCGGCCTCGTCGAGGATGGCCGGTTCGTCGCCGATGCAGAGACCACGTTCGCCGAAGAACTTGCTCGTGTTGTAGCGCCGCAGCGGCGAGCCGTACGACAGACTCGAGAAGTTGTAGATGCCCACCGAGTCGTTGTCGAACTCGATGACACCGTGCTGCCACTGCTCGGACGTCGGGTTGTTTCCGCGGAAGGTGTGCTCCTGCACGTCGCGTTTGCGCGTGAAGCCGAAGGCGCGCCTCACGCCGACATCAAGGCCGATGTAGCTGCGTATCAAACCGACTCCGTGGTAGCCGTGGCCCCGGAAGTCGTTGTAGGCAGTGTGTATTTCGCCGAAGATGCCCTCGAGGATCATCGCCCGCTTGATGCGCTCGCTCGGGACGCGGTAGTAGTTCTCGGCGACTTCGATCTTCGTGCCGAACTGCTTGGCGGCGGCGATCATCTCGTCGCAGCGGTCGAGGTCCGTGTCGAGGGGCGTCTCGGTAACGTAGCTGACGCCCAACTCGGCCAGAGGCACGCCCGCCTGGTGGTTGTTGCTCGGCGTGATGACGACGGCGGCGATGTCCGGCTTCGCGCCAAGCACCATTTCGGCGACGTTCGTGAAGGCGGGGACGCCCGCTTGCTCGCCCACCTCCGCGACGACATCCTCCCGGCCGTCGCACACGGCGACAAGCTCCAGATCGTCCTTCAAGGTCTGGATGATGGGCAAGTACGTGCCCCGTCCCCGGTTCCCGACGCCAACGAGAGCGATCTTCAAGCGGTCCATATCGGTTCCCTCCGGTCTCCGGCCCATGTTGGCGGCCGGATCATAGCCTCAATCGCCTGCTTGGGACACCTCTTGGTTTCTGCGTCTGTGCCGTCTACTCTCAACGAGGAGAGGAAGGCCGCGCGTGCTCATTAAGTGGAAGAGCGGATACGTCGCCTACTGGGTCCGGGGCGGCTACTACCTGACGATCGGTCTGATCCTGGGCGCGGCGCTGTGCTACGGCGTCGTAAAGTGGGTTCAGCCGTTCGACATGGTGCGGCACAGCCTCAGCACGGTGGGGATCGTGTGCTTCCTGGCGAACTTCCCGTTCGCGCTGCGTCGACGGCGATGGATTATCCGATTCGGACACCAGGCCAAGTGGCTCAAGGCGCACTGGCTGCTCGCGGGGATCGGGACGGTGTGCGTCGTCACGCACTCCGCGCTGGAGCCGGCGACCTGGAGCGGTTGGGTCGCTCTCGCCGTTGTGGCCGCCATCCTGGTGTCGGGCGTCCTGACGCACTTCACGCGGCGGTACTTCCGGGCCGCGGCGTTGCGCATCCACTTCGTCGCCGCGGTGGCGCTCGTGGCAGGCTTCGCGGCGCACGGGCTGTACAAGATGCATCATCCCTACTTCCCGATCGAGGCCACGGCCCAGAACGGCGAGAAGGCCCACGACATCCCCTGCGCGAAGTGCCACGAGACGCGCAACCGGTACGACCGGTACGCGTGCGTGACCTGCCACGTCCACAGTAGCGAAGAGATCCTCGTCGCCCACGAGACGCACGGCATCCACGGCATCGACCGCTGCCTGGACTGTCACAAGGCCGTCATCGACGGGGAGACGTACTTCACCGGCAGACCCGGCAGGTCGGTCTTCGGCAACGTCTTTGATTTCGGCGAGTAGGCGGGGCTAGTATGGCGGGTCGTTGGCGCCATCGATCGCACCGCGAGGAGTTCCCATGAGCGCGCGCCCGAATGTCCTCTTCATGATCGCCGACGACCATCGCTTCAGCGGCATGGGCCACGTCGGCCGCGAGGCCGTGAGGACGCCGGCGCTGGACGCGCTCGCGGCGAGGGGGACGGCGTTCCGCAAGGCGTACATCATGGGCGGCCTGTCCGGCGCCGTCTGCGTTCCGAGCCGCGCGACGGTGCACACCGGCGCGAGCGTTTTTCGCGGGTCGGGGGATGTCGAGGACATCGCCTCGCCGTCGAACTACGGAAGGCTCAACGAGAAGTACGGCACGCTCGCCGGGACGTTCCGCGACGCGGGGTACCACACGTTCGCCACGGGCAAGTGGCACAACGACAAGAAGAGCTTCGCGGACGGGTTCTGCGCAGGTGGCAACATCTTCTTTGGTGGCATGAGCGATCACCTGGCCGTGCCGCTCCACGACTTCGACGCGACCGGCGATTACCCGCAGAGCGCGCAGTACATCGGCGAGGGCTTCTCGACGAACCTGTTCACCGACGCGGCTATCGACTTCCTCGACGGCTACGAGGACGACGACCCGTTCTTCCTATATCTCGCGTTCACGTCGCCCCACGATCCTCGGATGGCGCCTGAGGAATACGCGGCGATGTACGATCCCGACGACGTCGAACTGCCACCGAACTTCATGGCGGAACACCCCTTCGACAACGGGGAGATGCGCATCCGCGACGAAGACCTCGCCGCGTACCCGCGCACGGAGGCGGAGGTCCGACGCCACATCGCCGACTACTACGCGATGATCACACATCAGGACGCGCACATCGCGCGCGTGTTGGACGCGCTGGATCGCAACGGGCACGGCGAGGACACCATCATCGTCTACACGGCGGACCACGGGCTCGCCGTTGGGCAGCATGGACTACTCGGCAAGCAGAACGTCTACGACCACAGCGTCCGCGTGCCGATGATCGTCGCAGGCCCGGGCGTGCAGGCCGGCTTGGACGTGGACGAGATCGTCTGCCTGTACGACCTCTTCCCGACGGTGTGCGATCTCACCGGGACGCCCATACCCGACAGCGTCGAGAGCCGGAGCAATGCCGACCTCGCGACCGGCGCGTCGGCCACGGGTCGCGATAGCGCCTTCTCCGTGTACCGCGACATCCACCGCATGGTCACAGACGGCGAGTGGAAGCTGATCCGGCACTACCGCGCAGAGGGCCGCGACAAGGGCGTGGACCGCGTGCAGCTGTTTCACGTCGGCGAAGACCCGTGGGAACTGACCGACCTCTCCGGAGACGTAAGCCAGCGCGACCGGCTGAACACCCTGGCCGCGACGATGACGGCGTGGATGCGCGACGTGGGCGACCCGTTCGCGTCGATCCCGGTTCTGCTCCCCGGCTCCGGGGGATGACGGACACCGAGCGTTCCGGGCCGAAGCTGCGCGTTCTCGTGATCTCGCACCCCTGCGTGGCGCCGGCCTACCGACGCAAGTTCGACCTCATCGCGCAGTCTGGTCACGTCGAGCTGCGTCTGATCGTGCCAGAGGCGTGGCCGGAAGAGGCCACGCTTGTGCGGTTTGATGCGGCGTCCGCCCCTGATTGGATGCGATCGCTGCCCGCCGCCTGGGAAGGCTACTACACGCGGTACTTCTACAAGCGCGGCCTCGCCGAGCAGATGCGGTCGTTCGCGCCGGACATCGTGCACATCGAGGAGGAGCCGTACAGCCTCTGCGCGGGGCAAGTCGTGCGTGCCCTGAAGCGTCACGCCCCGAACGCGAAGCTGATCTTCCGCACGTCCGTAAGCAGAGACATCCGGCTGAAGTCGTTCGCGAAGCCCCTGCTGAGAGCCGTTGAGCGGGGCGTGTATCGGCGGACGGATCGCGCATTCGTCCTGAGCGCGCATGCGAAGGAGTGGTTGGCGACGCGGGGCTACACCGGCCCGACGACCACGTTCCCCAACGGCATCGACACGCGCGTCTACCGCGACCTCGGGCCCGACGCCGGCCCCGAGCAGCGCGAGGCGCTGGGCATCTCCGCGTCGAGCTACGTCGTCGGGTATGTGGGGCGGCTGATTCCGGCGAAGGGCATCGAGACGCTGCTGGATGCCGTGGGCGCCATCCCAGACGCCGCCGCCCTGATAGTCGGCGATGGGCCATATCGCGGCGCGCTGGACGCGCACGTCGCGCGGCTCGGGATCGGCAATCGTGTCTGCTTCACTGGGCAGAGACCGCCCGTCGAAGTCGCCAGGATCATGCACGCCATGGACGCGTTCGTGTTGCCCTCGCTGACGACGCCGCTGTGGGTCGAGTTTTTCGGGCGCGTCCTCGCCGAGGGCATGGCGTGCGGCGTCCCCGTTGTCGGGTCCGACTCGGGCGAGATCGCCGGCACCATCGGCGACGCGGGGCTCGTGTTCCCCGAGGGAGACGCGACCGCGCTCGGAGAGCATCTAACACGCCTGCGCGCGGACGACGTGTTCCGCAACGACCTCATCGCAAAGGGTCGGGCCCGCGCGGAGTCGGAGTTCACGTGGGAGACGATCGCGGCTCGGACCGCCGAGGCGTACTGTCTGACCGCCGGGGTCTGACCGCCAGAGTCTGATCGGCTCAGACCGATGCCACCACGTAGACCACCTGAGCGCGGGGCCGCCTGGCCTGCTATGATCGCGACACGCCGCGCCGCTCGCCCATGCCTGCCGACTGCCTCCACGAGAATGTACCCCGGATGAAGTCGTCGTCCACGAGCAGACCGGGTCTCACCGTCAGGTCGTTCCTGCTCGTCGTGGGGCTGACGTACCTCGGGAACGAGTGGCTTCGGCACACGGGTCTCATCAAGCACTCCGGGAACTTCGCGGAATCGGTGCCGCCGATCCCCGCGGTGGCGTCGCTCCTGGTGCTTGTGCTGGTGAACCCGTTCTTGCAGCGGTGGATGAAGCGGCTGGCGCTGTCGCAGGCCGAGTTGCTTACGACGTACTGCATGACCGCCATCGCGATCTCGATGTCGTCTGTGGGGATGATTCGGTACTTCCTGCCGGTGCTCACAGCTCCCTTCTACTTCGCCACGCCTGAGAACGAACACGCCCTGTTCAACCGCTACCTGCCGGATTGGCTGGTCGTGTCGGACCGCGCCGCCGTGTTGGACTCCTACCGGGGCTCGGCCACCGGAGTTGTCCCGTGGGAGGCGTGGCTGGTCCCCCTCGGCGTGTGGACGGTGTTCTTCGTCCTGTTCTTCTGGACGATGCTCTGCATCGTCGTGGTGGTGCGCCGCGAGTGGATTCAGCACGAACGACTGGTGTTCCCCGTGGCGCGTTTCGGGCTTGCGATCGCGGAGTCGTCCGACCCCGGCGCGTTGGTCGCGCGGTTCTTCCGCAATCGTCTGATGTGGATAGGGTTCGGCGGAGCCTTCCTCTACAACGTCTTGAACATCCTGCAAGCCTTCTACCCGAGCCTGCCTGCCCCGGGCACGAGCTTGAACTTCGGCCCCCTCCTCACCGAGCGCCCGTGGAACGCCATGCGCCCCTTCAGCTTCCAGTACCGACCCGCGGTGCTCGGTTTGGCGTACCTGATGCCGCTCGACGTGAACTTCTCCGTGTGGTTCATCTACCTCGGCACGAAGTTCGTCGCGGCGGCCGTGTCGGCTACCGGGGCGAACGTGCCGGGATTCCCGTGGATCTACGATCAGGCCAGCGGAGCGTACATGGCGCTCGTGATCGTGTACGTGTGGTCTGCCCGGCGACACCTCGGCCGCGTCTTGCGCAGCGTGATCGCGCCTTCGTCCGCCGGCGATTCGGACGAGCCCATCCCCTACCGATATGCGGCGTTGGGCGCCGTTGGTGGGTTCACGGGACTGTGCGTCTGGTGCGCGGCCGCCGGCATGGCGGTCGACGTCGCGTTCATGCTCATGGCGCTCCTGTTGGGGACGGCGCTCGTCTACACGAAGATCCGTGCCGAAGCTGGGGCGCCGATGATCTGGCTGTTCCCGTGGGCCGTGAACAAGAACGTCCTCTACAACATCCTCGGCCCGCGCTACTTCGTGCGCGCCGGCAGCTATCAGACGATGAGCGTTCTCGCGAGTCTGGCGTTTCTCGGCCGTGGCTTCTACCCGCAGTTCATGGCGTACCAGATGGAGGCGTTCAAGATGTCCGAGGAGCGGGGCGTCTCCAAGCGGCGGATGGCAGTGGGCATCATGCTGGCGCTGGTGATAGGGCTCGTCGCGGGCTACCACATGCACCTCACCGCCTACTACGAATACGGCGCGAACATCCTGGAGGGTGGCACCCGAGAATGGGGCGGCACGCGTGGCGCGAGCCTCATCCGGCAGGAATACAACAGGATGCACGGGCTCATAGGCTCGGCCGGAGGGCCGAACGGGGTGGCGGCCGCGGCGACCGGCTTCGGCTTTGTCTTCACGCTCTTCCTCGCGACGCTCCGGCGCAAGATGGCGCAGTTCCCGCTACACCCAATGGGTTACGCCATGGTCACGGCGTACGGCGATCCGCTCTGGGGCGCCTTCCTGGTGGCGTGGGCCGTCAAGGTAGCCGTGACGCGCATGAGCGGGATCGGCCTCTACCGGCGCCTCGTCCCGATGTTCCTGGGCATCACGCTCGGGCACTTCTTCACTGCGGGGATACTCTGGGGCGCGCTGGCAAGCATGGGCGCCGAGGTGTTCCGCGCGTATGGCGTGTGGTTCGGGTAAGCGGCTCCGATCGGCTGCCGCCCCTTCAGCCCACCTGTCTCCCGCGTGACCCAGTGGCATCCCGGGCGCGTTCGTAGAACCAGAGGGTGTCGTTGTCCCACACGCCCCACTTCGGTGGCCAGACGGTCTGCATGAGGTCGCTGTGCAATCCGAACGACACGCCCGCCGCCAACGCGGCGTCGAACGCCGTGGCTCCGTCCGACTCATTGAAGATGATGGGGCGTGACCGCTCCTGATACCACGGACGCGCGCGGATGTATCGGATCTTCCTCGCGACCTCGGTGTCTTCCGTGTCGCCTTCCTCGGCGGAGCCATCCCCGCCGTGTAGGAGGACGAAGTCACTTGCCGCGAACACATCGTCCACCTGCTCTTCAGTCCACTGCCCGCGGCTCAGGAGCGCCGCCTCCGATGTGCTCACCAGCACATCGCGCTCGTGAACGTCACGCGCATGCTCTCGGGCGAGGAGTATCAGTTCGTGGGCGCGAGCCGGCTTCAGGATGTCGTGGTGGTAATGGCCCGCCATGACCTCGTTGGCGATCTCGACGAGGACGTTCGTGTAGCCCCGATCGCAGACGAAGTCCATCGCGTTGCGTGTCGCTTCGCGGACCGCGTCCTCGCTTTGGAACACCGTGTCCTGCCCGAAGTAGAAGAGCTGTAGGATCACCACCATGCCGAGATCGTCGCACGCCGTGATGACGCGGTCGATCCGGTCCGCGTAGTCAGGATCGATCGACCCGTCGGGGCGGAACGCGGAGTTGTGGTAGAAATCGCGATGACCATTTGGGCGGCGTCCTGCGCTGCCGGCCGCCTCGGGTATCCACGTCTTGGCCTGGATCGGATGGCCGCCCTGGAAGTTGAGATTCA
>JABGQA010000117.1 GCA_018644665.1 Candidatus Poribacteria bacterium | reverse complement strand
GTGAAGCGCATCACGTCGCGGAACAAGTCCGGCCCCTTCATGGCGAGCGAATTCGCCTACGAGGACATCTCGTCCCAGGAGGTCGAGAAGTACACCTACAAGTGGCTGCGCGATGAGGACCTCGACGGCGTCGACTGCTTCGTCATCGAGCAGTATCCGGTCGACAAGGGGTCGGGTTACACGCGGCAGGTCGTGTGGATCGACAAGGCGGAATACCGCCCGCGGAAGACCGACTTCTACGACCGGAAGGAGTCGCTCCTCAAGACGCTCACGTACAGTGGCTACCAACAGTACCTCGACAAGTTCTGGCGCGCCGACGTGATGGAGATGGTGAGTCACCAGACCAAGAAGGGCACGCGCCTCGAATGGCTGGGGTATGCCTTTGGCGTCGGACTCGATGAGGGCGACTTCAACCAGAACAGCCTCAAGCGGGCTCGATAGGGGTGCCGTCCGTGTCCTTCACCAGAAACGCGCGACAGCTCGCCATACTGACAACCGCGTGCGTGGCTATGGTCGCCACGCACGCGGCGGCCGTGGAACTGAGTGGCTACTTCTCCTTCGACCCCCGCGTCTTCCCCGGGGACCCGCTGTACGCCGACCAGCACGAGATGGCGTCGCTCTCGCTATCGGCTCAGCCCGAGCTTTACGCCGAGTGGGCCGACGGCGACCAGAGTCTGCTGTTCGTCCCGTTCTTCCGGTACGATCAGCAGGACTCGCGCCGAACCCACGTCGACGCGCGCGAGGCGTTCTACCTGATGGTGGGCGACACGTGGGAGCTGCGCGCGGGATTGCAGAAGGTGTTCTGGGGCGTCACGGAGTCTCAGCACCTCGTGGACGTCATCAACCAGACGGACGCCGTCGAGGACGTGGACGGCGAGGACAAACTGGGGCAGCCCTCCGTCAGCCTCGCGCTGATCCACGACTGGGGCGTGCTCGATCTCTACCTACTCCCCGGCTTCCGCGAGCGGACGTTCCCTGGTCGCGAAGGACGCCTGCGTCCGCCGCTACACGTAGACACTGACCTGACGACCTACGAGTCCGACGACGAGGAGTGGCATGTCGACTGGGCGGCGCGGTGGTCGCACACGCTCGGGCCGTTTGACCTAGGGGTGTCGCACTTCTCAGGCACAAATCGCGAACCGAGCCTTGCCCCGGCGGTCTCCGCGGACGGCGAGCCCGTCCTGGCCCCGCACTACAATCTCATCGACCAGACGGGAATCGATGCGCAGGCGATCACGGCGGGTTGGCTGTGGAAGCTGGAAGTGGTCAACCGGTACGGCGACGGCGATCGCTTCTCCGCGATGACGGGCGGGTTCGAGTACACCTTCTCGAACGTCCGCGACACAGGCATCGACATCGGCCTCCTCGGCGAGTACCTCTGGGACGAGCGCGGAGACGACGGCGCATCCCCCTTCGAGGACGACCTGTTCGTGGCGACGCGCATCGCGCTCAACGACGTGCAGGACACGGCGATCCTCGCCGGCGCGCTGATAGACCGCGATACGCAGGGGGCGAGCGGGCTCGTGGAGGCGAGTCGTCGCGTGGGCGAGTCATGGAAGCTGTCGCTCGAGGCTCGCGCCGTGTTCGGGACGGACGAAGCCGACCCGTTGCACGCGTTCCGGCAGGACGATACTTTCAGGGTGGACCTGGCGCGGTACTTCTAACCGAGCCGCGGACGCGCGAACACCCAGGACGCCCTCAGATGCAGCAGGCCAGGATCGTCATCATCGGCGGGGACGCCGCCGGGATGAGCGCCGCGAGCAAGATACGTCGCACCGATCCCGACGCACAGGTGACCGTCCTCGAGAAGGGCATCTGGGTTTCCTACTCCGCTTGCGGGTTGCCCTTCTTCTTGCAGGGCGTCGTGCCGGAGGTCGGCGACCTCGTCGCGCGCACTGCGCAGGAGCATCGCGAGAACGGCATCGACGTGCGCACGAGTCACGAAGCCGTGGGCATCGACGCGCGCAAGCGCGTGGTGATCGCCTCCACGGAAGAGGGTGAGCAGACCTTCCCGTACGACAAGCTCCTCATCGCCACCGGCGCGCGGGCGCGTCGCCCGGCGTTCTCGGAAACCGACATGGGTGGCGTGGACGTTCTGCGCAGCGTCCCGGACGCCCTGGCCATCCGCACGCACATCGAGACGCGCCGTCCTCGACACTGCGTGTTGGTCGGCGGCGGGTACATCGGCATCGAGATGGCCGAAGCGATGCGGGCCCTGGACGTCGAAGTCACGCTCGTCGATCACGGGTCGTCGATCCTCAAGATCCTAGACGCCGAGATGTCCGCGCTCATCGCGACGTATCTGACGGAGAACGGCGTGACGGTTCGGTGTGAGCGCGACGTCACGGAGTTGCGCGGCGCCGACGTCGTAGAGGACGTCACGTTCGCCGACGGCTCGACGCTGCCTGCGGACATGGTCGTCGTGGGCGCGGGTGTAGAACCGAACGCCGAGATCGCGCGCGATGCTGGGATCGCCCTCGGCGATACGGGCGCGATCCGGGTCGACGCGGCGCAGCGGACGAACCAGTTCCACGTCTACGCTGCCGGGGACTGCGCTGAGGCCCGGCATCTCGTCCTCGGTCGCGACGTCCACATCCCCCTCGGCACGACGGCCAACAAGCAGGGCCGGGTCGCCGGCGAGAACATGGTCGGCGGGAGCGCAAAGTTCGGGGGCGTCGTCGGGACGATGGTGTGCAAGGTGTTCGATCGCGCCTTCGCCAGGACCGGCCTGACGCAGGCCCAGGCGGAACAGGCGGGCATGCACGCCCGATCCGTGCAGGTCGAGGTACCGTCCCGAGCCGGTTACTACGAGAATCCGCCGACGATCCACGCGCGCATGACCGTCGAGGACCGAACCGGGCGTCTTCTCGGCGCCCAACTCTACGGCGACGAAACGGTAGCGAAGCGCATCGATGTGGCCGCCACCGCGCTCCACGCGCGCATGACGGTCGAGGAGTTCTCGCAACTCGACCTCAGCTACACGCCGCCGTTCTCACCTGTCTGGGATCCGCTCGTGGTCGCCGCGAACGTTGCGCTGAGGTAGCGCGGGCGGTCGTGACGGAACCCTATCCCCACCCGACAGACCCTCACGCCTTGCCGTCGGCCGCTGTGGGCCCGAGAATAAGAACCAGGCGCGTAGATGTGATGCAACTAGCGCCGTGGGGATAGTAATGGTCGAGACTCAGCGTGTCCTTCGGGATAGGACGGCAAGTTCGCGGCGGCCTCGCCAAGTCACGCCTTTGTGGCCGCCACCACGCGTGGCGTGGCTCATCGCCTGCGTCGCTCTGTTCGTCGGCTGCGGCGGCGACACTGAAGACCCAGCCGCCGAGGACCACGACCAGCCGGCGTACGTGACAGAATCCCAGATCGCGTTCGTATCGAATCGCGACGGCTACCGGCGCATCTACGTGATGAACACAGACGGGACGAACCAACGCGCAATCTCGGACCCGCCGTACGGCGGCGACAACTCGCCCGCGTGGTCACCGGACGCCACACAGATCGCCTTCGTATACGATGGAGAGGGAAACGACGAGATATACGTGATGGACGCGGACGGCGGAAGCCGACACAACATCTCGAACAGCCCCGACACACGTGACTCTAACCCGGCGTGGTCGCCGGATGGGGCAAGCATCGCATTCACGTCAGACCGGGAGGGCCGCGGCGTATTCGTGATGGACGCGAGTGGCGCGGATGCGCGCCGTATCTATCACGAAGGTGGTCGGCCGAGTTGGGCGCCAGACGGCGGCCGGCTGGCGTTTGTCGCGAGCTCCAGCGGGCACTCGAACGTCTCCGTGTGGAATGTCGCTGGAGGCCAGCCGAGGGTCGTTGCGCGTACACCGGACCGGAACGCGTGGACCGCATGGTCGCCGGACGGCGAGTGGATCGCTACTACCACTGACAAGCATGAGCCGAGGATTCCTTACGACGAGTGGCAGTCGATCATGGTGATGGACACCGCGGGCGCCAACGCGCGGACGATCACGAACAACCCCCGCGGGCCGGACCTCGCGCCGACGTGGTCTCCCGACGGGCGTAGCATCGCCTATGCTGCGGTGGACGATTCGTGGCTTGGAGGGCGTAGCGACATTCACGTCGTGAACGTGGCAGACCTTAGCGTGCGCAGCCTTACGAACAGCCGAGACTTCGACAGCATGCCGGCTTGGTCCCCGTGAGCGCATCGCTCGGCGCTTGCCCTACTGATCCAGGACCGCACGCCATGGACTCAGGGATCCGATCACTGACGCCGGTCTTGCTCGCGATGACCCTCCTGGTCCTCGCCTGCGGGGAGGACTCCGAGACTCGGGTACCCGTGCGGACGTCGAAGATCGCGTTCGTGTCGGATCGCGACGGCTACCGCCGGATATACGTGATGGACGCAGACGGAAGTAACCAACGGCCGCTCACGAACCCGCAGTATGGCGTGGACACTGACCCCGTGTGGTCGCCGGACGGCACACAGATCGCGTTCATATCGGACAGCGATGGCGGTCAAGACATCCACGTGATCGACGCCGACGGAGGGAATCGTAGGAACCTCGCGAATAGCCGGGATCTTTGGGTAAACTCGCCCGCGTGGTCGCCGGATGGGACGACGATCGCCTTCACCGCCACGACGCGTGACGAGGGCTATGGTCAGCTCCTCATGATGGACGCCGACGGCGAGAACGTACGCTTAGTCGCCGACGCAAGCCTGCGGCCGCTGCGTCTAGGCTGGTCACCGGACGGCGCCAGCCTGGTGTACGAGATGGGTTTCGCCTTCGATAGCGGCCGCGGGATCCCCGCGCTGTTACTGCTCGACGCAGACGGGCAGAACGGCCGGGCAATCGGCGGCAGAGGGGACTACCACGAATCACCCGCATGGTCCCCCGACGGCCTTCGGATCGCGACGACGGGCGGCGACGGCCTGTTTGGGAACATCATGACAATGGACCCGCAGGGCGGAAACCGGCGAATGGTGACGGACGATCCGTGGGGCATCCACGATTGGCCGACGTGGTCCCCCGATGGGCGCAGCATCGCCTACGAGGACGAAGGATTCTCCCCGCCAAACACCCACACTTCGGGATACGGGTGGCGCCGATCCGACATACATGTAGTGGACCTGGACGACCTGAGCGTGCGGATGCTCACGGATAGCCGCGACTTCGACGGGATGCCCGCGTGGTCGCCATGGATGGTCACGGACGCGGCCGACTAGCGCCGTGGGGCCGCAATCCCAGGAGGCCATACAAGGCCACGGAGGGCGACTGATGCGCGTTCACGACTCCGCGACGCTGTCGTGTCTGGCTGCGATCCTCGTGCTGGTCGTCGCGTGTGGCGAAGACATCGATGGTCTCTCCGACGACCGCCGAGATGTCACCGGGCAGCAGATCGCGTTCGTGTCGGACCGAGACGGCTACTCCCGCATATACGCCATGAGCGACGACGGGAGCGATCAGCGTGCGCTGTCTGACCCGCAGTATGGTAGCGACACGTATCCCGCGTGGTCGCCTGACGGCTCCAGTATCGCGTTCGTGTCGTATCGAGACCAGCATCTCCTATACGCGGAGATATACGTGATGGACGCCGACGGCGAGAACGAGCGGAACATCACCAACGCCCCCGACAGCAACGACACCTACCCGACGTGGTCGCCCGACGGACGTAGCATCGCCTTCGTATCGGATCGCGGCTTCGGCGTGAGGCTCCCGCGCATTTACATCATGGACGCTGACGGCGAGAACGTCAGACATGTGCCAAGCGGCCACGACACCGTGTTTCCTCCCGAGTGGCCGAGTTGGCCTACCTGGTCGCGCGACGGCGCCAGTATCTTCTTCCGCACTTCACACAGCGAAATACTGGTGATGGACATCGACGGGGCGAACCGACGGCGGGTGGCGTCCCTTGAGCGCGTCAACCAGTCCATCTTCCGCTGGTTCGCCGTGTCTCCAGACGGGCAACGCTTCGCGATTGTGGAGGGCGAAGACGAGCGAGAGACGATCACCGTGATGGACGTCCACGGCGCAGACCGGCGCGTCGTCGCGAGCGACCCGCTCGGGTTCGGCGATGCGCCTGCCTGGTCGCCGGACGGGGGACGCATCGCCTACGCATCCCTATACGTCCCGAGCAACGGCGGGCGCGCGCACCGGGCGGACATCCGCGTCGTGGATCTCAAAGATCTGAGCGTGACACGCCTGACGGACAGCCGGGACTACGACGGCATGCCCGCGTGGTCACCATGAGGTCGTCGCAACCCGCAGCAGACGCCGGGACTCCTCCACGCCGTCTGTGGTCCCGCGCGCGGAACCTGCGCCCAGCGTCGATGGCCTTCGGCCTCCGTTCGGTCGTGCCATTGCTGATCGCGCTGGGTATGGGACTGACGGCTTGCAGCGAGGATGTCGACGCCCTGGACGAGGCCTCGCCGGACGCGCGCACGTCTCAGATCGCGTTCGTGTCCGATCGCGACGGCCCTATGCGCATATACGTGATGGATGACGACGGCGGTCGTCAACGGCCGCTCTCTGACCCCGACTCCGGGGGCGACGCGCATCCAGCATGGTCCCCGGACGGAACGCAGATCGCGTTCGCCTCGTACCGAGATCACCCGGAGTTCGCCGAGATATACGTGATGGACGCTGACGGGTTGAACGAACGGAACATCACGAACAGCCCGAACAGCCACGACACGCACCCGGCTTGGTCGCCCGATGGGGAGAGCATCGCCTTCGCATCCGATCGTGACTACGGGCCGAGAGCGTTGGACATATACATCATGGACGCGGATGGGGATGCCGTGCGGAGCGTGTTCAGGGCAGAAGAGGCGGACGCGATGTACCCCGCCTGGTCGCCGGACGGCGCGCACATCCTGTATCTGACCCCCCGGCCCGACATACCGACACCGGACATATACACCGTCCATGTGATGGGGGCGGACGGCCAAGGATCGTGGCCCGCGGCAAACGTCAGAGCCCTAGACCCGCGGTACGCCGTGTCACCGGACGGCCGGCGTCTTGCGACTATCCGCAGGGAGAACAGACGGCAGGCGATCGCATTGTGGAACCTCCGGGGTGAGATTGGTCGGTCCGCTCGCGCGATCACCAGCAATCCGCAGGGCGACGACGGATATCCTTCCTGGTCGCCGGGCGGGGGACGGATCGTCTACGCGTCGACGTACCGCGACGACGCGGACGTCGTCGTCGAAGGACGATCCGACATCCGCGTCGTGAACCTGAACGGGCTGGGCGTCACCGAACTTACAAACAGCGAACACTTCGACGGCATGCCCGCGTGGTCACCATGAGCGCGTCGATCGGCGCACCGAGGCGGGGCGCCGTTGCAGTTGTCGCCTGCTGTGCCGTCCTGGGACCGCACGCCATGAACTTGCGCCTTCGTTCCGTGATGCCGCTGCTGTTCGCGATGGCCCTCGTCGTCGCCTGCGGGGAGGACTCCGGGCCGCCTGTGGCTGCGCTCGTGGACGTCTCGAGGATAGCGTTCGTGTCCGATCGTGACGGCTACCGCAGGATATACCTGATGGACCCCGACGGCAGCAACCAACACGCGCTCACGGACCCGCTGTACGGCGACGACAGCAAGCCCGTGTGGTCACCCGACGGGACGCGCATCGCCTTTATCTCGGATCGTAGTGGTAACGAAGACATCCACGTGATCGACGCCGACGGCGGGAACCGGAGGAATCTCACCAACAGTCGAGACCTGCGCGAGAGTTCGGCTGCGTGGTCGCCGGACGGGACGAGCATCGCCTTCGCCACCCAAACGGTTGCCGAGGGGTACGGCATGCTGTACGCGATGGACGCGGACGGCGGGAACGTGCGCGCGCTCGCCGACAGTTTCTCCTACGCGCGGCGACTGGGCTGGTCACCTGACGGCGCAAGTCTGGTATACGACTTGCGCGGAGTCCCCGAGGGTGTTCCGCCCCCGCCCGTGCTCGGCCTGAGTGATGCGGCGGGCGAGAACGAACGGATCATCGGTTCCCGAGAGGACTCCCACGATCTGCCTGAGTGGTCGCCGGACGGCCTCTGGATCGCCACGAATGTCGCCGATACAGGGCGCCCAGACATCATGATCATGGACGCCGAAGGCGGAAGTCGACGCACGATCACGCGCAATCCGTGGGTGAGACACCAGTGGCCGACATGGTCGCCCGACGGCAAGCGCATCGCCTTCGCCGCTGGCGTCGAGGCTCCGGTGAACATCCACGCGCGCCGCTTCGAGCAGCAATCCGACATCCACGTCGTGGACCTGGACGACCTGAGCGTGCGGAAGTTGACGAACAGCCGCGACTTCGATGGGATGCCCGCGTGGTCGCCACGACTCGTGACGGAAGCGGTGGACTAGCGTCGGGCATCTGGGCGTCATCGCAGGGACGGAGGGGCTGATGCGCGTTAAGGTTGGGTCAATGCTGTCGTGTCTGGCTGCGGTAGTCGTGCTGACTGTCGCGTGCGGTGACGATCTCGATGATCTCGCCGCCGACCCCCAGGATGTCACGGCCCCGCAGATCGCGTTCGTGTCGGACCGCGATGGCTACACGCGGATATACGCCATGGACGAAGACGGGAGCAATCAGCGCGCTCTCTCTGACCCCCAATTCGGTAGCGACACGTATCCCACGTGGTCACCCGACGGATCGCAGATCGCGTTCGTGTCGTACCGCGACCTGCATCGCGCGTATCCAGAGATATACGTGATGGACGCCGACGGCGAGAACGAACGGAACATCACGAACGCCCCCGACAGCGACGACACGCACCCGGCGTGGTCGCCCGATGGACGCAGCATCGTCTTCGTTTCGGATCGGGGATTCGAGCCGAGGCGGCGGCGGATACACATCATGGACACCGACGGTGAGAACGTCAGGCGTGTGCCGCGCGGCGGCGACACGCTGTCTCCTCCTGAGTGGCCGAGTTGGCCCATCGGGTCACGCGATGGGGCGAGCATCTATCTGCGGACATCGCTCGGCGAGATCATCACGATGGGCGCAGACGGGACAGACCGCAGGCGGCTAACGTCCTTTGAGCGTGGCAACCGGTATATGTTCCGTTGGTTCGCCGTGTCTCCTGACGAGAGAAGCCTTGCGATTGTAGAGGGCGAGTACGAGCGGGAGGAGGTCGTGGTGGTGGATGTCCCCGGGGAGGGTCGCCGCGTCGTCGTCAGCGACCCGCTCGCATACCACGACGCGCCCGCATGGTCGCCGGACGGGCGGCGCATCGCCTACACATCCATATATGCGGCGGGCTTCGAGCGGCGGGGGCGCGCGGATATCCACGTCGTGAACCTGGACGACCTGAGCGTGACGCGTCTCACCAACAGCCGCGACTACGACGGCATGCCCGCGTGGGAACCCGCTTCCGCGTGGGAACCCGCTTTCTAGGCCTGCCTTTCCTCGCCGTGGAAGAGCGGGACGCCGGCCCTCGGTAGGCGAACGTCATCCGCTCAGCAGCGGCCCGGCCATCAGCTCCACCGGACGCTCCAGAGTACCGTGGCGCGTACCGTCGGGCGCCATGATGGTGACTCGTAACGTGTACGCCCCGGGCTCGAGGCCCGCTGTATCGAGCAGCGCCGTGTCGGCCGTCGCGATGTCCTTGACTGTCTCGACGCGCACCCGTCCGCTGTCATCGACGAGCGTGACCTCGACGGTATACGCGCCGTCCTCCTGGGCCGCGACGCCCATCGTCTCGAGACCGACCGGCAGCACGCTTCGCGGTAGCATGACGAATCGAGGCGCGTCGACTCGATACATGATCGGCGCCTTGAAGCGCAGCAATGTCACCTCGGCGATGTCGAACGTCAGATGCGCGCCGTCGGGGTAGTCCGCCTCGGAGATGTACATCTGCACTCGCCGGACCGAGCGCCAGGGGGCATCGCCGCGGCCAGTCTTCTCGATCATCGATCGGATCGGGAACAGGATGGGCGTCCACACGTTCTGGTCGCCGCCCAGGTCACGCGATTCCTCGAAGAAGCCACCCGTGTTGATCGTGAACCCAACCGGCGTGCTGTCGTCGGCGACCTCATCGCGATCCGAATCGACACGTACCCAGTAGAGCAGGTAGTCATACGCGGTCATGTCGAGTTCGTCCTCGGCGAACGCGCGACGCACGCGTGGCCAGCCGATGGGGTAGTCCCCACCCTCGCCGCGATCGGTCTTGTGGTCGATCGTGACGTCCCATCGCAGCCCGACATTCCCGTCCCTCCCGGCGTCCGCGGTGACCGAGGTCGCTCCTTCCCCGGTTTCGTTGGCCCATTCCGACCAATCGCCGCCGAGTTCTTTGGACTCGAGCAGTCCCTGTTCGAGGGCGTCCGCGATGAACTGCATCCCGCCTTCACTCGCGACCGGGTCCGTGTCGGTCACGAGAACGGATGGCGCCGTTCCCGTCCTACTCGCGGGGAATCGCAGCAACGCCTCAATGAGGCCCGCCAACCGCCAGCGCCGGCTGTTGAACTCCTCGGAGGGCCACATCCCGTCCGCGAGGTACTTCTGCTGCACGTCGATGTCATCCCACATCTGCTGAAGGACTGCCTTCGCCTCGGCGACGAGGCGTAGGCAATCGGCGTCGGTCGAACCCTCTCGCTCCCACGCAGCCTGCTGGAGGGTGTAGATGTAGCGGGCGTCGTCGCGCCCTTCGCGGAACGACTCCCAGTACACGGCGGGGATCACTTCGCCGTCGTCGCCGATGCGCTGGCCGCATCCAGATCGACTGCCGCGCAGGTAGTCGAACTGGTCCGGCGCCGGCGTCCACGCCCAGTGCCAGGGAATCAGCGTCGTGTAGCCGCTACGCCAGAACCCAAAGCCGTACGTCATGCGCCCACCGAGGGACATGACGCGCCGGTCCTTGATCTCCCCCGCGTTGTGGTTGGGGTAGCACCAATACTCGTAGCGATCCTGTGCGACGATCTTCTCGTACCGCGCCGAATACGGCTGCGAACACCAGATGTCGACGGCGTCCCGGTAGGCAAGGGCGTCAAGCGCCGTGGGGTCCTTGGTGATGTACGTGCGGATGCCAGCGTCGCGCACGGCCTGGTACACGCCGGCTCCGAAGTCCTTGCGCGACGCGTCCACCTCGTCGAGTGGGCAGCAGATGAGTTCCGGCCAGCCTTTCTCGCGGCGGAGTTCGTCAAGGCCGCGGAACGCCTTCGTGACTCTCTCGTAGAACTCTGGCGGCGGCATCGCGTCGATCTTCCAGTGTGAGCCGCGCGTACCGTCGGGCGTCGTCTCGCGGTAGAGGGCCGCGATGACGTTACCTCCCATCACAGGGATGGGTCCTGTCATGCCCGCGGCCAGCATCTCCCCCAACTCATCCGAGTCCTGAACGGTGACCCGTCCCTCCTCATCCACGCGCAGATTGAGCGTGGGGCACATGTCGATACCAAGATCGACCATGGCTTTGTGCTCGTTGGCGGTCGCGCGGCGGACGAAATCCTCGTCCTTGTCGGCGAATTGGACGCGATTCCGGGTGTAGTAGTAGACGGAGTAGTGCTTCGCCGGGTCTGACAGCAGCGGGAAGCCGAGCACGCGCAAAGCGATTGGTATCCCGACGGCTCTGTCGTAGCCATCGTCCCACACAGTCACCGTCCCGCGATACAAACCGGGAGCGGCGTCCTCGGGAACGCGCGCGGTGATCCACCAACGTTGACACTCCCCGGCGGGCGAGGAGTGCGACGTCACGCGTTCGAGGAGTTCGGGCGTGCGGCGGTACGTGTCACGAGACGTGTAGCGCGGATACCCGACGTCCCAGTACGTCGCGAGACGCACGGTCACGTCCGAGGCGGGAATCTCGTCGCCGTCGCTCACGAGGGACGACACCCTCACCCGCAGATTCCGAAGGTCACGCGTGGGATAGATGCTGAACGTGACCGGCTCGAACTCTCCGGGCGTCGCGAACGCCGTGAGGCCCTCGAGTCGCTCGTGGGCCAGCGGCCGGGTGTTCGGGTAGACGGGGTCCATGATGCGGCGCTGAAAGAGAATATACCCGCGCTCCTGCTCGACGGCCGTGAACACGGGAGCCGGCGCCGTCTCGTCGAACGGGACCTCCGTGTAGTTCCCAGGCTCCGTCGGCTGCGCCCTCGCGACGCGCGTCTCTGCCACGTCGGCGTCGCCGGGTATGGGAACCGTTCTGAGCGCGGGGGCCGCCACACCTTCGGCAGCGCCCGCGGAGGAAGTCACCGCAACGAGACACGCGCACGCTACGAGGCCAACCGTCAGACTCATCATGGCTCGCTGCTCCTGTCGAACGCCGTGGATACCCTCCCGACTCATAGCCTGCCGTGGTGTCTATCACGCAGGCGCCCGCCGGGCAATGTCTCGCACGACCAAGGGGGCATGACGTGCGGACGACGCGGTTGTCCCGCGCGGTCGGCGCGACGACAATTGGCGTGCAGCGCCGAGGGCATGGAACCCGTTGCGTCCGTGGAGAATCCCTCCGACCCGGGCGCCGGTCGCGACGATGCCCCGGCCTGTCTCCTTCCGCCGAGCCACCACAACACGCGGACCTTGATGACCGAAGACGCAACGCACGGCGGGATGAATCGACGTGTGTGGCGACTGGCGGGGCCACTCGTCCTGTCGAACATGTCCATCCCGTTACTCGGCGCCGTGGACACCGCGGTCGTAGGACGCATGCCGGACGCGTCGTACATCGGCGCGGTCGCGTTGGGCAGCCTCGTATTCAGCTACCTGTACTGGGGCAGCGGGTTCCTGCGCATGGGCACCACCGGCCTGACCGCGCAGGCCCTCGGCTCCGGCGACGCGGACGAGGCGCGCGCCGTGTTCCTGCGCGCCGTGCTTGTGGGCGCCGCTCTGTCGATCGTCTTCGTGCTGTTGCGAGGCGTCATCGGGACGAGCGCGTTCTCTATATTGAGCGCCGGCGCGGAGGTCGAGCGGCTCGCTGACATCTACTTCCGTACGCGCATTTGGGGGGCGCCGGCGGCGCTGGCGAATTTCGCCGTCATCGGCTGGCTGTTCGGCGTCGAGAAGACGCGCCATACGCTCGTCGTGCAGCTCGTCCAGAACCTGCTGAACATGGGTCTGGACATCCTGTTCGTGATGGGGTTTGGATGGGGCATCCGCGGCGTCGCCGTGGCGACGGTGATCTCCGAGTACGTTGGGCTGGCCGTCGGCATCGTCTTCATCCTCAACGCGGCCAACGGCGTCGGCGGATCCTGGCGGCGCGACCTTATCGCGGATCGCCAGCGGCTGACCCACCTCCTCCGCGTAAACGGCGACATCTTCATCCGCACGCTGTCGCTCATCACGGGCTTCGCCTACTTCACGCAGCAGGGCGCGCGGATGGGCGACATCACGCTCGCCGCGAACGCTATCTTGATGCACTTCCAGGGCATCCAGGCGTATGGGCTGGACGCCTTCGCGCACGCGGCGGAGATACTCGTCGGGGGCGCGGTTGGCGCGGGTAGTAAGGACGCGTTCCGCAGGGCTGTGCGCGTCTCGACCAGGTGGGCGGCGGGCACGGCGCTCGTGTGCTGCTTGCTCTACGCCGTCGGCGGGGACGCGCTGATCCGCGCCATGACGACCATCGAGACGGTGCGCGAGGCGGCGCGGGCCATCCTGCCATGGGCGATCGTGTCGCCGATCATCTCCGTGTGGAGCTTCCAGTTGGACGGCATCTTCCTCGGGGCGACCAGAACGCGGGAGATGCGGAACGGGATGATCCTGGCGCTCGCGATCTTCCTGATCGCGGTGCACACGCTCGTCCCCGTGTTCGGGAACCACGGCCTGTGGCTGGCGCTGATGGTGTACATGGCTTCGAGGGCGGGGGCCCTCGCCGCGTTCTATCCGAGGATCGTCCGGCAGGTGGCCGCCTAGCGGCCTATCGCGCGGGCCGGACTCCGTCAGACGTGCAACTCGCCACGGACACGCCGGTCTTCGATGCCTAGGCGCTTCTCGATCTCCTGCTCGATGAACAAAGCCTGGTCGGAGTCGGACAGGCCAGAGAGAAGCTTGAGCGTTACCCCGTCCTTCCGGGTCACGTGGACACAGTAAGTCGTGGCCCCTACGCGGCTGGCGATCCAACTGACGCGCCTCGTGCAGAACAGTTGCTCGATGTCGGATGTCGGTATCGTGCGGCCCCCGGGAGCAGGGAGCGGCCCATGCCTTAAGGTCAGCGCATAGCCGTTGGCAGTAAGACGTGCAGAATTCAGTAGCCCGGCTACCGCAACGTAGACGGCGCAGATGCTGGCAACCGCGACAAGTAGAACAAGAAGCCTCCCCTCCAGCGACACGCCAGGGCTCAATGCCGCTTGGTAGAGCCGCCTGACCCCCACAGTCCATGCGATGGAGAGGGCGACCATGGGCAGATACGCGAGCCTGAACCAGCGAAATGTGATGGTGAGGTCCGCGCCTTCCCGCTCTACCCTCGTGTTCCGAGGCGTGAGAACCGGCGGCCGCTCTCTGGCGCCGTTGGCCCCCGCTTCGGCCTGATCCGCGAACCCAAAGACGGCGTTGCACGCGGAGCATTTGGCGACCATCTTCTCGATGTTGATCCCGTCGGCTGCGACCTCGCTCCCGCACGACTTGCAGTGGATCTGCACGCTGGCCTCCGCGTGGGAGTTACTGCCATACGCCCTCCGCACACGTCAGGAGACTCACGCAAGACGACGTTCGGCACAAGCTCCCCAGGAAGCGATCGTTAGGCCACGCGGCGCCGGCGTCATGTTGATCGGTATACGCGCCCGCTCTTGATGACGGTCACCGGCGCGAGCTTCCGCGACCCGGGGCGCGTCTCCCCGTGCGAGTCTTCCAGGCGATACTCACCCTCGCGCATCTCGCACACGACCGCGTCGCCCCACGCGCCGACGGCGAGCGTCCCGATCTGCCCGTCCATTCCGACGATCCCGGCGGGACCCGAGGTCACCTTCGCGATGGCGTCGTCTAGGGACATGCCCAGATGCAGGAACTTCGTGACGACGTTCGCGAGGTCGTACACGGGGCCGTCCACGTTATAGAAGTGCAGGTCCGACGAGATCGTGTGCGGCTCGACGCCCTGCTCCAGCGCGCTCTCCACCACGCGCCACGAGAACGACCCCTGGCCATGACCCACGTCGAACAGCACGCCGCGGTCGATTGCGTCGCGGACAGACTGGCGGATGCGCCCGTGTCCGTCGAGGATGCCGCACGGATGCCCGTGGAAACAGTGCGTGAGGATGTCGCCATCACCCATGACGGCGAGGATGTCGTCGAGCGAGTCGCACCACGCGTCCTGCGGGTGCACCATGATCGGCAATCCGGCGGCGTCCGCGGCTTCTCGCGCGCGGTGCAGCGGCGTCATCCCCGACGCCTCGCTGACCAGGCTGTTCTTCGTCAGGCGCACCTTCACGCCCAAGATGACGTCCCGGTGCTTCTCGATCATCGCGCACGCCTTCGCGACGTTCGCGTATTCGGGGATGGTGAACTCCCCGATTGCCTGCGTCAGCATTCCCTGTGACGAGATGTTCAGTTGCGCGAGCACGCGCGTCTCGCTCACGTCGATGACGTATTTGCGGAAGCCGGGGAACGTGTCCGCGCCCGCGGAGCCGGCGTCCACGACGGTCGTCGCGCCTTTGGCGAGGCAGGTCGAGTCGGGCGGGATACCGTAGTGGCTCACGCCCTCGAACACATGGACGTGCACGTCGATCATGCCGGGGATGACGTAGAGGCCCGTGGCGTCGATGACCTCGCGTGCGTCGTCACGGTCCAGGCCGGAGCCCACCGCCGCGACGCGGGCGCCCTTGAACGACACGTCGGTGACGGCGGATGTCCCTCGCGCGGGGTCGACCAGCGTTCCGCCGGCGATCATCAGGTCGTACGGCATCCGGTTCTCCCATCGCGGTGCCGCCCCGATTGTCCGAGAAAGGCGCATACCACGCAACCTGCGACGACACCCCGACACGGACTCATGCGAATTCGCGCACTTGCGTACCTACTGACCAATATTGTACCATGCCGTCTTGTATGTATACGCCGTCTATATATGCAGCACCCGTCGGGCCTGTCGAACGGCTTTATGCCCTCGCAACGCCAGGGGTTGCTGCTGGGATAAGGAAGGATAGCGAATGCGGCGCATCGTCTCTGTGTACGTGCTGGCGTGTATGGTCTGTGCGGTTCCTGTCATCGCCCAAGGGGAGCCGGAAGTTGATATCCTGACCATCAGTAGATTCAAAGACGGGGACAAGCAGTCTGGCGGGTCCAGCTCCGAGCTAGTCGAGCCCGTGTCCAAGAAACAGGTGCTGGACATCAACGGACGCGTGCACGTCGGAATCGACATCGACAAGCTGAAGATCGCGATTGAGGCGCGTCGGAAAGAGGACGCCGCGGGGAAGTCCGAAGCCCACCTTCAGTCACTGCGCGACGTAAAGGGCGTACTCGCGGGAGACAGCTCTGACCAGCAGGGATGGGCGCTCTCCGCATCCGCGGCGGACAGTCTGGTACAGCTAGCGGTTCAGGTGGGTAACCTACGTGACGGGTTCACGCCCCTTACCCTCACGCCGCGCGCGGAGGGCTCGACGTCCAATATGGACACCCTGTGGGCCCTGGGCCATGACGTGGTCCAACTCGATTCCGATCTTAACGCGTTAGCTGCCCTTGCAGCCCTGCAGACAAGCGCCGAACAGGAAATGGCCGTCTATGTCGTTCTCGGCGCTTGGATACAGAAGGGCAGGCGAGGTGCCGGTGTCCCCGTCCATCTGCCTGGCTTCGACACATATGAGGAGCACACGCCGACGGACGTCGCGCGATGGGTGTTTGCGCTGGGCGAAGGCGATCGCAAGCTACTCGAAGAGCTCAGGAAGCCGAACACGAACCTCGGCAATGTCGTGTCGAACCTTCGTAAGCATGTGAAGGCGTGCGGCGAAGCTCTTGAGAAGGCCGCCGACGCACAGTTGGCACAGCTTAAGGGCATCGACAGCGTGGGGAAGCTCACGGAGGGAGTTACCGATGTCGCCGAACTTAAAAAGATCGGCGAGGCCGTCGGCACAATCGCCGCCGAGGTCAAGGCGATCAGGGAATCGCTCGCGAAGGTGAAGGCGGCGGCTGATGATCTCAAGAGTTGGCGGCCTCCCACCGTTGCGGCCGCCATCGACGCCACTCGGTACACGTCCCTCGTGGACGATTTGGTAGAGCCCATCTCCGTCGTGCGCGAGGAGGTGGAGAAGATCGTCATATCCCTGAAGACAATCAAAGACGCCAGCGACGCCATCAGCGAGGCCATCGAGAAAGGGGACCTCACGGACGCAATGAAGGTCGTCGTGGGGGGTGCCAAGAAGGTGGTGGATGAGGACAAGGCCTGCCAGACTCTCGCGAAGCTGTGGGCACTGCTCGGGCTCCCCATCCTCGGCGGCAGCTCCCTTACGGAATTCGGAGACAAGGTGCTGCGACACACTCTCGACGCCCTTCCGACCGAAACCACGGTCAACCTCAGAACTGCCGGTGAGCGCGAGCAAGGCGATCACCTCGTTCTCAGGATCGCCATGGTGTTGGACAAGGAAGCACTACCCAAGAACACGGAAACGGTCACGGTCCTGGAGACGCAGAAGCGCGCGCTCTACATCCTCGGATTGCAGGTGCGCCCGATGGTCGCGCCCGGGTACGTACTGACCAAGGATAGCGACGACGAAGACCCGTTCGCCCCGGTCGTCATGTTCCGGTTCGGCTACGGACTCCGCAACAGGTTCTACCAGGAGTGGATCAGCCTCGGGGTCGGGCCGCACATCGCGTACATGAACCCCGACGGCGAAGGCGGCGAGGAGCTCGGCTGGGGAGTCACCGTCTCTGCGGTTCGAGACTGGGTCCAGGTGAGCGTGGGCCACAACCGCAAGGCGGACGAGGACTACGTCATGTTCAGCACGACCGCCTTCAACGGGATACGGGAACTCCTGTCCGCCGGTGGAGGCTCTGCCGTGACCGACAAGAAGTAGACACGGAGTAACGGAATCCCGCGCCTGCCGTCCCATAGATGGCGGCAGGCGCGGGATTCACCGCGTTTCAGCGTATCTCGGGTCGCGGGCTAGCGCGCCGATTTCAGCTCGGCCCAACGCATGGCGGCTTTGCCTTGCGGCTCCACGGCCACCACGAGACCGTTCATCGTCGTCGCGAGCTCGGCCTCGCTCATCACGTGGGTGGCGATGAACACTTCGTCCATGACGCCTTGGAAGAACGACGACTGGCTCGTGCTGCGCCAACCGATGTCGAGGGTTGGGATGTCATCCATCGAGACATCGACGGCGCCCGCACCGACGATGTCAGCGTCCAACGCGCCGTTGATGTACACCTTCGCGCTGGCGCCGTCGTAGGTGGTCGCGACGTGGGTCCACTCGCCGCCGGCAATAGCCGTGTTCGCCTGGTGGTCCTTCACGAAGTAGGTGGTCCACACGGGAACGCCGCCATCGGCGAATCCGAGCTTCCACGCTCCCGCGACTCCGTCCATCTCCATGACGTTGCGCCAGCCGTCCTGCGCCGCCGGCTTCACCCACGCGCCAGCGGACATGGGCTCGGTAATCGCGGCGAGCGCTGCGGTCTTGGCGAACTGTACCGCCGTCGCGCCGTCGAAGTCGAACCCACCGTCGTGCTTGCCTTCGACCCAACTCGCCGCCCCGATGACCGTGCCAGTGGCGCCGTATTCATCCGCCACTGAGTCGCCGGAGCCCTCGTTGAATCCCGCGAGGAAGATCAACTCCGCCCGCGCCACGCCGCTGAAACACAGTGCGACGGCCACCGCAGTGACCGCACACACCCGCCCAAATCGCCCTGAAGACATCTGTTACGTCCTTCCTGTTTTCCGAGCCGTGTGGCGCGCTAGCGCCCCTTCATGTGACCCCACGTCGTCGCCGTCTTTCCGGCCGGGTCGACGCCGAGAATGATGCCGCCCATCAAATCCTTGACCTCCGCAGGCGACTTCACGTCCATCGACACCCAGAGCTGATCCATTGCCCCGCTCATGAAGGACGCGGCCGAGTTGCCACGCCAACCGATGTCCATCGAAGTAACATCGTCTGCGCTCGTGTCGAAGAAGCCGCCGCCCGCGACCTCCGAGTCGATCTCGCCGTCGATGTAGAAGGTCGCGGTGCCACCGTCGCCGTCGTAGGTGCACGCCACATGGTGCCACTCGTCCATCTCGACGACTCCGGTAGCGATGTGATCCTTCACCCTGTAGGTCGTGAATACGGGCGCCCCGCCATCGGCGAACCCGACCTTCCACGCCTCGTTCCCGCCGTCCGTGTTGTCCATCTCGATGATGTTGCGCCACCCGTCAGTGGCGCTGAGGCGTACCCACGCGCCGACGCTGATCGTGTCCATGAAGCTCGCGAGCACGTCCGTCTTCTCAACCTGGAACGCCGTTTCGCCATCGAACTCCATCGCCTTCCCGGTATCCTTGTCCGATACCCAGTCGGCCGAGCCATTCACGAGTTCGAGGTTGTGTTCATACGACGAGTGGTCGACGAGCGTGTCACCGCTGCCCTCGTCGAAGTTCACGAAGAGGACGAAGTCGTCCGGGACTGTAGAGAATGTGACCTGCGCCAGGGCCGGCACGGCGATCAACGCCAGTGCCAACGCCGCGGTACACGCCGATCTCGGTACTGTCATGCGTCTGCCTTTCATCGGGAACACAACGTCCTGGTAGATGCGCGTCGCGGCGTGACGAGAGCACGCGCCCCGAATGCCCGGAGAACGCGCTTACGAAGACACCCGCCTCAACGCACCGGTAAGTATCGCACTCTACCATATACCGCATTGAGGGGCGAGAACCACGCCCCGAATTCGCGGCCCCAACAGGCCCGCCAGACGGGCCGATCACCTCGCGCATGGGCCGGACACTCACGCCCGGCCGTCACGTTACGGCAGCCTCTGCCGCCCTTGAATTGCCTCCGCTGACAGCGCGCCTCCCGAGCCAATGCGGCTTCCGAATATCTCAATGCCTCGGAGATGCCCTCGGAACTGCCGATCGTAGCCATGGCCCTGCATGGACTCGTTGAAGTTGCCGATGGACAGCCGGCCGCTGTGCTTGCCCGTGACGCCGCCCGTGTAGGTCACAACCCGATCGACCTCGGCGGGAGCATCGACGCCGCCGAAGTGCCACCGCACGTTGCCCTCATCCCGCGTCGCGTCGTACGTCACGGCGAAGAACGTCCACTCCCCCACGCGGAGACTGCCAGGCGAACTGTCGTCGCGCACGCCGTCCGGCCATTCGTTCACCGAGAGCCGCATCCGCCCGTCGGCGAGATGCACGAGGTCGACGCCGTTCCTGCTCCCGCTCAGGCTGAACAGGATCCGGTTGCCGCCACTGCCGATGTCCAGTCGCTCCGGTTTCGCCCATCCCAGGACGGTGAACGAGCGCAATCCCTCCAGACCTTCTATGGGATCTCCGCCGACAGTGACGCGCTTCCACGGCTCTCCGTCGGCGAGGTACAGGGAACCGTCCTCAGACCTTTCGATGTCTCCGTGAAGCGTCACCGGTAGCGTATCGCCCTCCGGGAAACCCACCCGCACGATGGGTTCGTCCGTGCGGCGATCGACGGCGACGGAAAGCATCGTCGTCGACGACAAGCCAGCGTCGCCCGTCACCGTGAGCGCCGCCGTGTACAGGCCCGGCTGCGCGTACGTGTGCGTAGGAGCGCGCTCGTCCGATGCGGCGCCATCGCCGAACTCCCATGCCATCGAAAGACCCGGGACCTCGGCAGACGATGAGAAGCTCACCGTAAGCGGGGCGACGCCTTCCGCCGGTTCGGCATTCGCCGCGGCGTCAGGCCGCCGGGCCTCACCCGGAGCGTATGGAATGAGGCGCACCGCAGTGGCTTCGTAGGGAGGCGTGAACCGGAACGCTCCGGGCTCCGCGCTGCCCAGAGATGTCACCGTCATCGCCCAGGTGTCGATGGCGTCGACCTTGTATGCCTGGTCTCCCGCCAAACCGAACTCGATCGGCGTCGGGTCGGACGTGTACAGCAGGTAATACTCGACGGGTTTCGACAGAAGGTTCGCCCCCACCGAGAGGCGGGATGGTTTCAGTTCCGCGAAGGGCGGGGCGCCTGCCACGATCTCATTCAGAAAGGTGATGCGCGAGGGGCTCTCTCCACGCAGGACGCCGCCCTTCGACCACCAGAGTAGATCCTCGGGGTGCTCGTACGTCTCACCGTGTCCCACGTAGCTACCGGTGGCCGTTCCGAGCCAGAAGTGATGGACCATCTGCTCAGCCGTTATGTTGCCCCACCCCGGCGGGATGTTGCCCTCGTACCGACACTCGTCGTAGACGAGGGGCTTCCCGTACTTCTCGCGTAGCTCCGCGGCGTCGCTGAAGTTCGAACTCTGTATGCTGACGTGCGTCACCCACGGCTTCGTGTGGTCGTACCAGACGCGGCCGTTGTGGATGGAGCGCAGGTGATCGTACGGGTCGTGCTCCTGGACCACCTGGAAGAACCGATCCCAGGCGTCCATGCCCTTGTTCTCAGACTTCTCAAGCTCGCCCGGACGATGCCCGTCCACGAAGTCGAACTCGTTCGCCATCGACCACCACACGTTGCGGTACGCGGCGAGGCGAGCGACGACATACCTCAGATAGCGGTCGTCCTCCTCGGGGTCCATCTCCTTGAAGCCCCAGCGGTCATAGGGATGGAGCAGGATGATGTCCGCCTCGATGCCCAGATCCCGCAGGCGCCCGACGCGGTCCTCAAAGTGCCGGAAGAACGCCGGATTGTACCGTGTGAAATCCCAGTCGCGCGGGGGCGTTCCCTCGAACGGGTAGCGCTCCGGCTCGTTCTGGTTGTACGTGTAGCTCTTCGGAAAGACGCACATGCGAATCTTGTTGAAGGGCGAGTCCCTCAACGTCGCCAGCGTCTGCTCCTCGAGGGCGTCGCCCTGGTGGGTCCACGCGTAGCAGGTCGTGCCGACAGAATGATGCGGCACGCCGTCGGCGTAGGCGAAATGGTACGTGTCCGATACGCGCACGGGCCCGTGGTTCCCGTCGGCTGGGTCGGAGCACCTGAACGAGCCGCTGATGCCGTCCAGGTCCGCGACGTTGCTGCGGGTCGTGTAGCGCCACACGCCCGTGTGGTCCGGCATGAACCGGATTCGGTAGATGCCGTCCCCATCGTAGAACCCCTCGGGCTCGAAGACGTGGTCGTCCTGCTCGAACCGCGCGCTCAGGCGCGTGTCGAGGAACGGGGCGCCCGTGGCCGGGCCGTTGAGTTCGAGTTCGAAGACATCCCAACGCTCGACCGTCTCCGCAGCGGCACCCGCCAACAGGAGCGGCATCAGGAGGTAAGACATTCCTCGCTCACTTCCGAAGGTTGTTCCATTCGACGCATGCTGGCGCCGCAGCGGATGACATGTCCCGGCGGGCGGTGAACCGCCGAGGGCAAGCGGGCCATGAGCATACGCCAGTTGCCGGCAGACGACCAGAATTGGGCGATCCACGCGCGCCATCCTCGTATAAGGGCGCACGCGGTATGGACGCACGGATAGGGTCGGTCTCTAGCACCGGCGTGCTAGAGGAACGCGTAGTAGCCGCCCGGCATGAACTCGATCGGGTGGATGGCCGCGCCACGGGCGTGGGCGATATCTCCGACATCGGAAGCCGCCGCGAACTTTTCGTCTGTGTCTTGATACGCCAGCAACAGCCTGCGGGCGCCGAACCAATCGTGCTCAACCACGAACTGCTGGGCCTCGGAGGTGCTCTCACTCAGCGCCCAGGTCGAGACCAGCAGGTCGGCCTCCGGCGGGCGCGCCTCGGCCAGGCCGACGGGTAGGATGTTGACCTTGCCGGCCTCGATCGGCGTGTCGCGGTCATCCACCAGCGTCACCCGGTCGGGGCCGAGGACGCAACTCAGGTAGAGCCACTGGACCGCGCTCATGAGCGGGATGTCGATTATGACGTACGTGATCGGCGTCTCTGCCCATCGAAGGAGTAGCTTGGCGAGGTTCCCGAAACCCCCGCCCCACTCCACAACGGCGCCGACCTCGCCTAGATCGCAACCGGTCGCCTCGACGAAGCGGTGTATGTGGTAGGCGTGATGGACGCTGTTGATGGAAGTGTGGTACTTCGCGACGTCCAGAATCTGACGGCCGACGAGTTCCTCCTCCAGCAGCGTAAGCAGACGATCCGGCCCGTACGCGCTCTCTAGGACTGGCAGCTCCCACTCCAGGAGCTGCAGGGAGCTCGCGACCATCTCCCATCGCAGCCTGTCGTTGCGGAGGAAGTCCTCCGGGACTTCCGGCAGGAACGCGGCCTCCATCCTTGCCGACTCGTCGTCCCACCACTCCGTCGTGTACGTCGCGCCCTCATGCGCGCTGGCGCGTTCGAACACCTCGGAGAATCGCCCCCGCAGGGCGTGGAAAATGCCCTCTTGGTCGATCTTCCGCCGAGAGATGTACGCGTAAGAAAACCGGAGACTGTGCCCCAACATCGCCAAGTTGCCGCTCCCTCCATGGAGGCCCATCGGGAAGAACACACGGGCAAGTCAACGCCGCCAGCAGAACGACCGCCAATCTGCCCTGCCTAACGATACCCGCATGGCTCGCAGCGTGGGCGTGGGGCGATGCAGGACATCCCACAATCCCGGCATCAGCGGGTTCTGAGCATACCGGCCGGAGCGACCCTACGACGGCTTGTGGGCTCCTCATCACACATGCGACGCTTCCGACTATACCAGTAGCGACGCCACGGCCACACGCGGGCAGGGCTCAACGATGACGTCGATCCTGATCCTGAACTACAACGGCAAAGAGCACGTGGAGAGGTGTCTGCTCGCCCTCAGGGTTTTCACGGACGCGGCGTACGAACTCATCGTCATTGACAACGGATCCACCGACGGCTCGCAAGAGTTCCTACGCGCTGCCGACGCCCCCAATATGACGTTGGTCGAGAACCCCGAGAACATTGGGTGCCCTCCGGCCCGTGCGCAGGGCATGTCCCTGGCCGGTGGCGATTACATCGTCTTCCTCGACAACGACACGGTCGTCACCTCTGGCTGGCTGAGTCGCCTTATCCGACACTGCGAGAACGACCCGGCGATCGGCATGCTGGGCCCGTCGACGAACTACATCTCCGGCCCGCAGATGATCCCTGGCGTGGCGTACGAAACCACGCCGGAACTGGTCAGCATCGCCGAGACGATGGCCCTCCACTTCGAGGGCGTGCTACAGCCCACGACGCGGCTCGTTGGTTTCTGCATGTTCATGCGCCGCGCGGTCGTCGATGCGATAGGCTGTTGCGACCCCCGGTTCGGTAAGTACGGGTTCGAAGACGACGACTACTCGATACGGGCAATCCTGGCTGGCTTCCGCCTGTGCATCGCGCGCGACGTGTTCATCCACCACCTGGGTAGCCGCGGTCAGGTAGATGGTGGTCTGGACTACTCCAGCCTGGTCCGTGAAGCGTGGTCCGTGTTCCGGGACAAATGGGGCTTGCCAGCGGACCTGGAGTTCGCCGCCTACGGCTCAGATCGGCCTCTGCACCTACCTGAAAGGTCGTTCGACCCGTCGCTCGACTACATCCCGGCGCCCGACCGCGCAGAGATCGAGCCCTTCATCACACGCCGGCCATAGCGCCCGCACTCCGACGCGTCGGGGACACATCGGGCGGCTGCGCTCTGCGGTCGAATCCGGCGCCGACGCTGCGCCCGAGCCCGTTCTACGCCGCGGCAATCCAAGTTGGGAGGCCCGGACATCTCCTCGCCATCCACTCCTTCGGTTGGGCCGGACATCGCCATTGCCTGACCCGACCGACGCTACGGAGAGCCTTGTGAGTAGAGCGATCGATCCGAATCCAACGACGATGAACCGCGCGGCGAACACGCCGTTGCTCCTCGACTTTCTGCGCGGGCGCGACGCGGCGGGGCCGCTGCCACCGTACTGGACGTCAGGGCGCTCTGCGCTCGCTCTGTACCTCGAGTTCTTCATGGGTCCCGAGACTGACCCCGTCCTATGGAGAGACGGCGGCGGAGCCGTCGTCGCGTGCGCCCGCGTGTGTCCACCTGACGACTCCCGCCCTGCGTGGCTGGCCTTCCCGAATTCATGGCAGCTCCTCGTCCATCCCCCAGATCGGAACGACCACCTGCTGGACACGGTGGTGCAGCAGGCAGAGGCGGCGCTCGGAGGCGGGACCGGCCCACCCATCGCCACCCAGGCGTTCGAAGGCGATAAAGCCCTGACGGGCCGCCTCGAAAACCGGGGCTACCGTCGCGACGTCTACCTCAGCCCGTATATGACCCGCTCACTCTCCGACCCGATCCCGAAGGACGTTCCTCCCCGGGTTACGAGGTCAGGGCATTCCGGCCCGAGTCGGAGCTCACCGAGCGCGCGGCGGCGGCGGCCGACGCATTCGCCGACGCGGCGACACCACCAGCATGGCTTATCGACGCCACCCGGCGGATGGTCGAGTTCCGCAAGCTGCGGAGCATGGGTGAGAGCGACTTCGTCGCGGTCACCGAAGCTGGCGAGATCGCCGCCCACGCGGCCGTCGTGCTGGACCCCGCAACCGACGCCGGCGAACTGGAAGGAGTCGGCACGCGCCACGCCCATGTCCGACGAGGGCTCGCACGGGCCATCGCGCTCGCCAGTCTCCGCCACATGCGCGAGAGTGGCGTTCGTCACGCGGTGGTACGCACGGAGGCAGAGAATGGCCCTGCTATCCGGCTGTACAAGTCCGTCGGATTCCGCGTCGCCGACAGGCTGCACCGGTACGTGAGGCCCTGACCATGCTCGCGCGTCAGACCGGACGCGTATCCCAACCCGGGGAAGCCTCGTCGACGACTGGGCGGCGATATGCCCGACGACCGGGAAGACAGCGCCGCCCGCGGCTGGGAATGGCTACCGCGCCTCGTATTCGCGCAGTAGGCTTCCCATCTCGTCCGACCCACCGAAGCCACCTACCCAGTCGAGGGGTGTGCCGTCGTTCTCCTTGTCGCGCGCATCCGTCGGAGCGCCGGCCTCGAGCAACGCCCGCGCCAGATCTACCTCGTTGTGTTGCACGGCGTAGTGCAGCGCAGTCGTACCCCAGGTGGTGACGTTATCGGGCGTCGAACCGCGCGCCAGGAGTTCTAGGGCGAGAGCAGCATTGCCGCGCCAGACCGCCCACGTCAGCGGCGTCACCTCCCAGTGCGGGTCGGGGACGTTGAGTTCGGCACCACGGTCGAGGAGCAGCCTCACGACGTCCTCGCGTGGATGCCCCTGACCGGCGAACGCCGCGTAAGCCGCGAAATCCAACGGCGCCCAACCCCCCAGCCCAGGCGGCGCGAACGACGCGTCCGCCCCGTGCTCGAGCAGGAACCGCACAGCCTCAAGTCGACCATTCATCGCGGCCATGGAGAGCGCCTCGCCGAGGATCTCCCGTGGGTCGTCGGACCTGCCTGTCTCCTCCCACCACCCGACGTCCGCCAGGTTCGGTCGAAGCTCCGCCGCCTCCGGCACGAGCGAACCGTCCTGGGTGAAGAAACGCCGTAGGTGGTCGATGTCGCCCGACGCGGCCACCATCCAGAACCCGACCGGCGCGATGCCTCGCCGGAGCCAGTCGTCGGCGGCTGCCCTACCGTCGGCGTGCATCATGTTCGACTTCAGTGCCACCTGCGCGGGCGCCTCGCCGTCCGCAAGCGCCCCGGCCTCGATGAGCACGTCGCGCGCCTCGGGATCGTTCGTCCACAGAGCCTTGGCCGTTCGCGCCCCACGTGCGATGAGAGCGCGCATCATCCGGGCCCTCGTCTCGAAGGGCACGTCGCCAACACCCGTCGCTACTTCCAGCAGCGTGTTGTTGTCACCCACCGTCGCGTGCGCCACGGTGGGGTCACCTTCGAGAACCGCCTCGAGCGCGTCCGCGTCTCCGCCCTCAACCGCCTCCAACGCCTCGCGCGCCGCCGCGTCGGCGTCTTCGGGCTTCGCGTGCCCGAGGGCCCCGGCGCGCTCCGACAGCGCCTCCCAACCATCGAAGTCGAGTTCGCGCGCGATCGCCAGCCTCGCCCCGTCCACCGAGAGCGGCGTGTCGAACGCCTCCTTATCCGTCAGGTCGGAGAAGTCTGGATGGTTGCGGCGCAGCCAGGTCGCCGCCCACCGAAGGCGATTCCCATGCGCGCGGCGCAGCTCATCCGCCTCGCGGACGTAGTACTCGTCGCCTCCCCAGCTGAACAGAGCGTGGTCGCGGGCATCGCGCACCGTGCGCCCGAGATCGAGGTGGCCCTTCAGTTGCGGCCAACTCGGAAAGCCGCACTCACGGGCGATGACAAGCTGCGCATCGGACAGCGAGAGGGAGGCCGCGTGGCTGTCGGATGCGCCGTCAACGCGCGGGTGTGATTCCACAAGGCGGGTCAGGGCGTGAGGGTCCTCCGCTCGCCATGCAGCGAGAAGCTCCTTTGCCTGCCTGCGCAACTGGTCCACGTTGTTTGGGTATGGGCGAGTATGTCGTAGCATCGGAGCGCCTCCTTGGCTCGACACGGCAGATGTGGGCATGGCCACGCACAGGGCGGCGGTCAGCAAGATGACGAATGCCGACGAGGCGCGTGGACGGCCTCTGTGCAGACGGGCGTGACGTAGCGCCTGCGTGCGCGATCGCCGAGGGCGGTTCTGATGCGGATGGGCGTGCCGAGGCATAAGGGCTCCTTCTTTCTTCGACGCGCCCGTTGTCCGCATTGACAGGCCAAGAAAGAAGGTCATCGAATGACCGAGAGTCGTAGGAGCGGGTGGACACAGTCCTGTTCGCGGACGGAAAGCGCCCTGCTGAGCTTGAGCATGTTGTAGGCCGCGTCGCCCCGCACGTCAAGATCGCGACCCTGGTCGCCGGCGCCGTGGTACGCTGGCGTGTCCGCCGATCTGGACCGTGCATTGGCGTCGGTACGCAACCGCCTCCTACCACGCCTGACAGGGGTCGGCCGCGTGCATTCCTAGTGGCCCACGGGTACCCTCTACCGTAGAGCGTGCGAGCCTCGTGATGCCGGACCAGGCGCATCTCGGATTCCTGCGGAGAGGCGTTGCGCGCATGGCGACACAATCGGATTACGTGGCCCGATCTGGCCGACCCGGATCTGCGCTGCGCGAGGTTTTAAGCATGGACGGCAAGCGGCGAAGCGCGGGGTTGGTGGCCATTGTGGGGTTGGTGGCGGCGGGCATTGTCGCTGGGGGCTACATTGCCGGATGCCGCGGCCCGGACGCAGAGGACACGGCCGCAGATCCGGACGAGGGCGGACTAGGGGTGTATCGCCAAAGGTCTGCTATGGAGACACGCGTCGGATCCAGATCGCCGTATTTCGACGAACTCCAGAACCTCGAGGCGCGCAAAAAGGAGCAACTCGCCGCAGGCGAGGCGTACGGCGTGGCGCATGACTTCAGCTTCACCGATCGGGTCACGGAGAGCGGCATCACCGCCGTGCACCAAATCGTCGACGACGCGGGGCGGCACTGGAAGCCGGTGCACTACGACCACGGCAACGGAATCGCCGTCGCCGACATCGACCGCGATGGACTGCTGGACATCTACTTCCTGACGCAGATCGGCGCGAATGAGTTGTGGCGGAATCGGGGAGATGGCACGTTCGAGGACGTGACTGCCGCCGCTGGGGTCGCGCTCGAAGACCGCATCAGCGTCACGGCGTCATTAGGCGACACGGACAACGACGGCGACTCGGACCTCTTCGTGACGACCGTGCGCATGGGGAACGTGCTCTACGAGAATCTCGGCGACGGGCGATTCCGCGACATCTCCGCCGAGTCCGGCCTGGATTACGTAGGACACTCCTCTGGCGCGGTGTTCTTCGACTACAACCTCGACGGCCGGCTGGACCTCTACCTCACGAACGTCGGTAACTACACAACCGACGAGCGGGGACGCGGGGGCTACTACGTCGGCGTCGAGAACGCCTTCAGCGGGCACCTCGTGCCGGAGAAGACTGAGACGAGCATCCTGTACGAGAACACGGGTGGCAACGAGTTCGTCGACGTGTCCAGTCGCGTAGAACTACTCGATGGCGGATGGAGCGGCGACGCGTCGTTCGCGGACCTCAACGGCGACCTCTACCCGGACCTGTACGTCCTGAACATGCAGGGCGACGACCACTACTACGAAAACGACGGCGGCCGACGGTTCGTGGAGAAGACGGAGCAGTTGTTCCCCAAGACATCGTGGGGAGCTATGGGCATCAAGTTCTTCGATTACGACATCGACGGCCGCATGGACCTAATGATCACGGACATGCACTCCGACATGAGCGAGAATGTCGGTCCCGACATGGAGACCGTGAAGAACATGGTCTGGGACGACGACGTTCTACAGGGGGGCGACAACAACGTCTTCGGCAACTCGTTCCACAGGAACGTGGGAGTCGACCTGCCGTTCGAGGAGATATCCGACGAGATCGGCGCCGAGAACTTCTGGCCGTGGGGCCTCAGCGTCGCGGACATCAATGCGGACGGATACGAGGACGTCTTCATCACGTCGAGCATGAACTACCCCTTCCGCTACGGCATCAACTCAGCACTGCTAAACGACCACGGGAAGCAGTTCCTAGACGCGGAGTTCCTGCTGGGCATCGAGCCGCGGCTCGACTCGCGTATCGAGAAGGTCTGGTTCGAACTGGACTGCTCCGGCGAGGACGCCGGCCACCCTGAGTGCGGCGACCAGACGGGGATCGTCGCGGTCAACGGAGTGGTCGGGTCGAGAGCCTCGGTGATCTTCGACCTGGACGGCGACGGCGATCTGGACATCGTCACCAGCGAGTTCAACGACCGACCGCAGGTGCTGGTCAGCAGTCTTGCGCAGCTCCATGACATCCACTACCTGAAGGTTCGACTCGAGGGCTCGCGCTCGAATCGGGACGGGCTGGGCGCGACGGTGAAGGTCCACGCCGGCGGGATGGTCTACACGCGATATGCGGACGGCAAATCCGGCTACCTGTCGCAGAGCGCAGCCCCGCTCTATTTCGGCCTCGGCGACGCGACCGAGATCGAGAAGATCGAGGTGCTGTGGCCGTCTGGAACGGAACAGGTCATGTCCGCCGCCGTGCCGATGAACACCGACCTGGTGATGCGCGAACCGACCGAATAGGGGCCCGCGCCAGCAGCGGTGACGTCGAGCGCCGCGCGACAGGGGGTGACATGGGTCGACAATCACGCCGAGAGTTCCTGCGCCGTAGCGCGTTGGGCGCGATGGCGCTGGCAACGACCGCACGTGCGCGTGCGCCAAGCCCACCGAACATCATCTTCATCATGGCGGACGATCTCGGGTACGGCGATCTTGGCTGCTACGGACAGGAGCGGATCAAGACGCCGCACATCGACAAGCTGGCCGCCGAGGGCATGCGGTTCACACAGTGCTACGCGGGTAGCACGGTCTGCGCGCCGTCGCGGTCCTGCCTGATGACCGGTCAGCACACGGGCCACACGCTCGTCCGAGGCAACGCGCGCATCCCGTTGCGCCCCGAGGATACGACCGTTGCAGAGGTGCTGAAGCGCGGCGGGCTAGCTACGGGCATCATCGGCAAATGGGGTCTTGGCGAGCCGGACACGACGGGCATCCCTAACCGTCAGGGCTTCGACCACTGGTTCGGGTACCTCAACCAACGCAACGCCCACAACTACTACCCAGAGTACCTCTGGCGCAACGAGGAGCGGCACGCTCTGCCCGACAACGAGCGCGACATGCGGGGCTCGTACACCCACGACCTGTTCACCGAGGAAGCGCTGCGGTTTATCGGGGACCACCGAGACGAGCCGTTCTTCCTATACCTCCCCTACACCATCCCACATGCGAACAACGAACTCGGCCGAGAAACCGGCGACGGCATGGAGACCCCCTCGCAAGGCGAGTACACGGAGACCGACTGGCCACACGTGGAGAAGAGCACGGCGGCGATGGTCTCGCGTCTCGACGCGGACGTGGGGAGGATCATGAAGCGGCTGAGCGAGTTGGGCATCGACGACAACACGGCCGTGTTCTTCACGAGCGACAACGGGCCTCACCGTGAAGGTGGCCACGACGCGGAGTTCTTCGGCAGTCGAGGGCCGCTCCGGGGCATCAAACGCGACCTGTACGAGGGCGGCATCCGCGTCCCGATGATCGTCCGCTGGCCACGGATGACCCCGCGGGGCGTCGTAAGCGACACGCCGTGGGCGTTCTGGGATGTCCTTCCCACATTCGCGGACATGGCTGGGGTCCGACTGACCTCACCGGAGAGCGTCGACGGCGTGTCCGTTCTCCCGACACTGCGCGGCGAGGAGCAGACGCCCCACGAGTATCTGTACTGGGAGTTCTACGAACGCGGCTTCGACCAGGCGGTGCGCACGGGGCCGTGGAAGGGCGTCCGCAGGAAACGCAACGACGACCAGCTAGAGCTGTACAACCTGGAAGACGACATCGGCGAGATGACCGACATCGCGGCGGCGCATCGTGCCGTAGCGCGTCGCATAGCGGACATCATGCGCGAGGCGCACGAGGACAACGAGCACTACCGCCTCCCCGGAGCCGACGGCTAGCCGACCTCGGCGACCACGCCCTCGTGATGTGACCGCAGGATGCCGTGCGACACCCGTAGCGTGGCGAGGCCGTCCCGGCCGGTGATGGACGGCTCGCGGTCGTTCAGGACGCAGTCCAGGAAGTGCTCGTTCTCCCGTACGTACGAATCCGCGCTGAAGGCGTCGTCGATGCTCCGCGATGACTCAGATGCCATG
>JABGQA010000116.1 GCA_018644665.1 Candidatus Poribacteria bacterium | reverse complement strand
GATCGCCGTTGAGTTGGAGGCCCTGCAGAGGATCCATGATGCGATCCTCGAAGAGCGCAAACGACAGCCCCATCACCATGCCGCTGAGGATTTGCGCTTCCACGGCGAGGCGATTCACTACGAGGCCGCAGTCCTGAATGGAAACCATCCTCACAACACGCACACGCCCGGTTTCCACGTCTACCTCAACCTCGGCGCCGCAGCACCCCATGACACCTCGGGACGCCAGCTCACGGTCGGTGATGCCGTGGGCGTAGACGGGGTGCGGGCCGATGAGTTGGCAGGCGTCCTTCCACGCCATGGCCCGGCCGGCAAGACCGCGGATGTGAATGTAGCCGTCGGCCGCGGACAACCGTGTGGGAGCCGCACGCATACCGGCGCCGATGCGCGCGAACACCTCGTCCAACGCAGCGCGCGCCGCCACCTTGACGGCGGGGCCGACGGAGGACGTCCCCGTGGACCTGCCGCTGCCGTGCGTAAACGGCAGTCGCGTGTCGCCGATGCGCGGCGTCACGGCCTCAACCGGCAGGCCCAGCTCCTCGGCCGCGATGACGGCGATTGCCGTTCGCATCCCTGTGCCCAGTTCGTCGGCGCCACACAGCACGTTGACGCCCCCGTCGCTCGTGATCTCTACGGCACAGTGGGCGCTATTGCCCGCGTAGTCCACCTCAGCACTCGCCATGCCGAGGCCCCGTCTCAACGGCCCGTTCGCGCGGAGCCCGGCGCGACGGCCCCAGCCGATTTCGGTGGCGAGGCGACGTAGCTGGTCGTGGCGCCGGGGGCGGGGGTCGTTCCGGATGCGCATTGCGAGTGGATCGATGCCCATGCGGTCGGCAAGGTCATCGATCGCCCGTTCTATGCCCCACGACGCCTGCACGGCCCTCTGACCCCGGATCGGGCCGCCGCCCTGAGAGTTCGTGTAGACGTGGCTTACTCGGGACCGCCAGCTTTCCGGCCGATACACGTACGGCACGGGGAGCTCCGCGCCGTATTGGAACCCGCCCGTGCCGTGTGCGTCGACATCGAGCGCGACTATGGACCCGTCGCGCGTGGCGCCGGCGCGCATTCTCTGCACGCTGGAGGGTCGGTTCCCGGCGGTCGCGCTGTGCTGCCTGCGGCGCATCCGACACTGCACGGGCCGACCGGCGCGCTTCGCAAGTACCGCAACTATCGGAGGGAACTTACTGCCTCCGCCGTACTTGCCTCCGAACCCGCCGCCGACGTAGTCGCATAGCACGCGGACGCGCGTGGGTTCCATGTCCGTCACGCGCGCCAGCTCGTAGCGGCGGATGAACACCGACTGTGCCGCGACCCATGCGATCAGGTCTCCATCGTCGGTCCAGAGGCACGTTGCCGTGTCCGTCTCCAGACACGCGTGCTCCTGCACCTGCGTAGCGTACTCCTCATCTATCAGCGCGTCCGCGGCTCCCAGACTCGCCTCGACATCGCCCGACTGCTCGTTGACGGCATACTTCGTCACGTTGGGTCGTTCGGACCGAACCCTGGGTGTCGCCGCACGTAGCGAATCCTGCAACCTCACGCTGAAGGGGTACACGTCGTATTCCGCCCGTATGAGCCGAATCGCGTCCTCGGCGATGGCGGGAGTGGTGGCCGCGACTGCGGCGACGTGATCGCCAGCATAGACGACCCGACTGAAGGACAGGCTGTACCACTTGTCCCATTCCAACGCGTGCCAGACGGCCTCGACGCCGGGGAGCGCTTCGGCCTCGCTCGTGTCGACGCTGAGGACGGTGCAGTTGGGGTGCGGACAGCTCATCAGCCGTGCGTAGAGCATGCCGTCAGGGCGCACGTCGCCGGTGTACTGCGCGCGCCCGGTGACGATTTCGCGGCCGTCGACGCGCAGCGTGCGTTTGGTCATGTGCCGCATCTCGTCGATGGGTTTCCAGCCGCCTCGCATGATGCCCTCCTACAATTACAGACCAAACGACTCTAGCGACCGACCGTCGCATATACAAGGAGGTAGCGCGATTACTACGTCGGCCGGCGGGTGAGGAGACGACCACGACAGGGCGCCGCGGAGAGGGCGACCGCCTGGGCGGCGCAAACCTGTACGGCGCCTCCCGGAGTGAATTACCGGGCCCTGCTCGAAGCTATGGACCGGCGCTCGATGTGTTTGCCCGCGTTGTAGTGCGCCGCCTCGACCTGGCCCGGGGACGTCGAGCGCTCCACACGCCCCGCCCAATACGCCTCAACGGGGCTCAGATCCGAATTCGGCACGCGTGGCAGGTGTCCCCAATGCCCGCTTGGGACACCCATGGAATTGCCAGGTTCGACTCGCATGGCAATCGGGTCCGCGGGCCACTCAGTCGGGGCCCGCCGCCGTAGAGTGTTCGGCGGCTTCAGCAGGCAGCGGTATACGCCTGATCCACTGATCGACTCACACCTAAACACCGGCTCGCATTCGCGAAAGACGGCCAGGACCTGTTCGGGGGACAGGCCGGTGACTGACGTCACCTCGTCCAGGGTCATCCTGCCGTTGCTGCTGTTGGATGCGTGCCAGAAGGCCATCAGCGCTTGGGCGGCATGTGGCGCGTGCGTGACGGTCTCACCCTCCCCGCAGCGACACGATCGAGGCGCAGCCGCCCATTGCGGGAATGTCGGCCGAAGCGGTCAGCGCGTGACAGACGTCCACGTCGTCTCGCAGTGGCTGTTTCACTTCTTCTTGGCGGGTTCGGGCCTCATCCGCGGGCCGTCAAAGGTCACCTCGAGCTCTTCGGCGTCGTGGAACCGTCGCGCCCATGTCGCTACTTATCGGATTCGTCCTGTCTCGTCGTGGGCGCCGGTGTAGTGACAGGATCTTCGGGCAGTCCTGCCACGAGGTCGCTGACGGGCACCCTCAGCGCAATCGCGATGGCGACGATGTTCTGGAGGGATACGTTCTGCTCGCCACGCTCTATGGAGCCAATGTAGGTGCGGTGTAGGCCGGCGATCTCCCCCAGCTTCTCCTGGGAGTGTCCTCGCGCTTTTCGTATGCGCCTGACGTTGCTTCCAAACGCTTTCTGCGGATCCATGGGTCGACTATGGACCCACACCCCTTCCGTTACGACAGACAATAGCTAGCATTTGGGCTTTTGGCACGCTAACCTCCCACACGATCGCCAAAGGTCGGCCACCAAAGGTCGGCAGTGATCGCGTCGTCCGACACGTTTGCCACCGGCTGAATCCGGTCGGCTCGACAGAACGGGAGGAACCCATATGCGGAACATTGCAGGGCTTCGGGTACCGCGCGACACGTCGCGGCTCGCAGCGCGTGTTGGCTTGCTTGGGATTGCGTGCTTCGTGGCCGCTCCTCTGCTGCTTGGGTGCGTGCTGCTTGGGTGCGGGGAGGACGAGGAGCCTATCGAAAACGAAGTCGTGACACCGTACCAGACTCACGCGGAGCGGGCGCTGGAGTTCGACGCGTACCTCCAGGGGCTGGGCATCGTGTGGAACTTCGATTCGGACACGGCGTGGCTGTTTGAGACCAAGGACGGACAGCGCCGCGCCAAGTATGCGGAGTTCCAGGACCTCACGCGCGAAGGGGAGTCGCCCACGACGGGTCGGGTTGGGCAGTTTGAGATCTTCGTGCGTGGCGACGGCTTGGCCGTCCGCGTGGACTGGGCGTGGGAGGTGTACTGGGCCGACGACGTGTTCCTGCGGGACATCGACGAGCCTGCTTACACGCTCAACCCCTCGTATACACGTCAGGAGCTCCGCGCGGAACGCATCGTCGGTGGCGTTCTCCTCGACGGCGCGGTGTTCACGCCGTTCTAACCGGCCCACGCTGCGCGCGCCGCAGGGCCGGGCCCGCGCGTCTGGTTGGCGCGGAGCCCGGGTCAGGGATCATCTGCGTTTGGCGGGCGGCATGCTCGCGCACATCGTGAGGAACTCGCCCACGACCCGACTCAGTTTCTCGGACTCCGTTTCGCTTGCTGTTCCGCGGTCGTCGTGGGCGTCATCGCCGCTGTTCGTGGCTTCCTGTTCGGCGAGGGCGCGCTCGTGATCCGCTCTCTCCCTATCCTGGGGTCCGCCTATCAGGAACTGGTGATGCTTGTCCCGGATTGCGCCGTCGACGTTGGCGCAGACCGAGTAGATTCCAGCTCCATAGGCTTCACGCAGATGCTTCTCCATGTGCGTCCCGTCGAGATGGAGATCCATCGCGCAGATCTTTCCGAGGTATTGCCCCTTCCTTCGTATCAGGAACACGGCGTTGTCGTGTCCCAGCAGGTCATTCGCCCACTCGGCCGCATTCATCTGTTCCAGCAGGAGTTCGTCGTCGGTCTTGTAGTCGTCCACAGTCGCTCCCCATGTGCACAGGTAGGGTCATCGTCGGCACGGGGCAGGGAGCGCGCTGACGCTGCCATGGGTATGCCGTGCCCAGCGGGTTTAGGCAAGGTTCTCGCGCCTTTACGGGCGCTGTGCAGCGCCCGCGTTGGTCAGCTCCTGTCCGGGGTGGTATGTGCTACGTGCGAGCAAGGTAAGAGCCACTTAAAGCCAACGTGGGGATAACGTAGGGACACACGGCGTTTGGGGCCGTCGGCTCGTTTTCCCAAAGGACGGAGGGTACAACGCATGA
>JABGQA010000022.1 GCA_018644665.1 Candidatus Poribacteria bacterium | reverse complement strand
CATCGAGAGCCTCAAGCCGATCATCCAGGAGGACGGCAGCGACTCGGCGAAGTTCGACAACTGCTTCGAGTTCCTTTCGCTCTCCGGCCGATCCATGCCGCACGCGATGATGATGATGATCCCGGAGCCGTGGGAAAACCACGAGAGCATGCCTGCGGACAAGCGGGCGTTCTACGAGTACCACAGTTGCTTGATGGAGCCGTGGGACGGCCCTGCATCCATCGCGTTCACGGACGGCATTAGCGTCGGCGCCGCGCTCGACCGCAACGGCCTCCGGCCGTCCCGCTACTACGTGACCAAGGACGGCACGGTCATCATGGCGTCCGAAGTCGGCGTCGTGGATGTCGAGCCGGACAATGTGCTGCACAAGAACCGTCTCCAGCCGGGACGTATGTTCCTCGTCGACACGGAGCAGGGGCGTATCATCGCCGACGAGGAGATCAAGCAGCAGATCGCCGCGGAGCACCCGTACGCCGATTGGCTCGACGACAACATCGTCGACTTCGATACGCTGCCCGAGGCGGATCACGAGGACGAGGACCCGGATCACGACCTGACGCTTCTGCGGCAGCAGGTGTTCGGATACACCTTCGAAGACCTGCGCGTGAACATGGAGCCGATGGCGCTCAACTCCATCCAGCCCATCGGCTCGATGGGGAACGACGCGCCTCTGGCTGTCCTCTCGGATCGCCCGCAGCTTCTCTATAACTACTTCAAGCAGCTCTTCGCCCAGGTCACGAATCCGCCGTTGGACCCGATCCGCGAAGAGATCATCACGTCGATGGACACGACCCTCGGCGCCGAGGGCAACCTGCTCGACCCGCAGCCGGAGAGCTGTCGGCAGATCCGCCTGCAACTACCTTTACTGACCGCCGAACAACTTACCAAGCTCCGCGAGGTGGACAAGCCGGGTCTCCGATCCGCGACGCTCCCGATGCTCTTCGAGGTAGGTGAGGGCGAGGCCGGCCTAAAGAAGGGGCTGGACGACCTGTTCGCCGCCGCCGATGAGGCGATCGAAGACGGCGCGAACATCATCATCCTCTCCGACCGCGATTTCAGCGCGACGATGGCTCCCATACCCGCGCTGCTCGCGACCGCGGGACTGCACCATCACCTCATCCGCAATGGGAATCGCATCCGGGTCGGACTCGTCGTTGAATCCGGCGAACCCCGCGAGACGCACCACTTCTGCCTCCTCCTGGGGTACGGCGCCCAGGCGATCAACCCGTGGCTCGCTCACGACGCGCTGGCCGACATGATCCGCGAGGGGCAGCTCACAGGCTTGACGCACGAGCAGGCCGTCGCGAACTACGACAAGGCGCTCTCGAAGGGCGTCGTCAAGGTGATGTCCAAGATGGGCATCTCGACGATCAAGTCGTACCGTGGCGCGCAGATATTCGAGGCGGTCGGCATCGCGCAGGATGTCATCGACCAATACTTCACCTGGACAGACAGTCGCATCGGCGGCATTGGGCTGGACGTGATCGCCAAGGAAGCCGAGATGCGACACGCGCGCGGCTTCCCGAAGACCAGGGAGCGCGAGACGACGCTCGAGGTCGGCGGCGAATACCAGTGGAAGAAGGACGGGGAACACCACCTGTTCAACCCGATGACGATCCACACGCTGCAAAAGGCGGTCCGACTAAACGACTACGACGTCTACCAGGAATACGCGGAACTCATCAACGACCAGACGGGCAAGCACGTCACGATCCGTAGCCTGCTGGACTTCCGCTCCCATGGGTCCCCGATTCCGATCGACGAAGTGGAGTCGGTCTCGGAGATCGTGAAGCGGTTCAAGACCGGGGCGATGTCGTACGGTTCCATCAGTCAGGAGGCGCACGAAGCGCTCGCCATCGCGATGAACCGCCTCGGCGGGAAGAGCAACACCGGCGAGGGCGGTGAGGATCCGGCGCGGTACACCCCGGAACCCAACGGCGACTCGAAGAACTCCGCCATCAAGCAGGTCGCCTCGGGGCGCTTTGGCGTGACTAGCGAATACCTCGTGAACGCGCAGGAACTGCAGATCAAGATGGTGCAGGGGGCGAAGCCCGGTGAGGGCGGCGAGCTGCCCGGGCGCAAGGTGTACCCGTGGATCGCGAAGGTGCGGTTCTCGACGCCCGGCGTTGGCCTCATTTCGCCGCCACCACACCACGACATCTACTCCATCGAGGACCTCGCGCAACTCATCCACGACCTGAAGAACTCCAACAGCAACGCCCGCATCACGGTGAAGCTCGTGTCCGAAGTCGGCGTGGGAACGGTCGCCGCTGGCGTGGCCAAGGGCCATTCTGATGTCGTCCTCATCAGCGGGCACGACGGCGGAACTGGGGCGTCTCCGCAGACCAGCATCAAGCACGCAGGCATGCCGTGGGAACTTGGGCTAGCGGACACGCACCAGACGCTCGTCCTGAACAACCTGCGCAGTCGCATCGTCATCGAGACAGACGGTCAGTTGAAGACGGGCCGCGATGTCGTCATGGCGACGCTGCTGGGCGCAGAGGAATACGGCTTCGCGACGACGGCGCTTGTGGCCCTCGGATGCCTGATGATGCGTGTGTGCCACTTGGACACCTGCCCGGTAGGCGTGGCTACGCAGAGCCCTGAGCTGCGCAAGCGGTTCACCGGCGATCCGGCGCACGTCGTGAACTTCCTGACGTTCATCGCCGAGGACATGCGCGAGATCATGGCGGAGCTCGGCTTCCGCACCGTGAACGAGATGGTCGGCCGCGTCGACATGCTCGAGCCGAAGAAGGACGTCGACCACTGGAAGGCCGGGAACATGGACTTCATGAAAGTCCTCTACCGCCCCGATGTGGGACCGGAGGTCGGGCGCTACTGCTCGATCGAGCAGAACCACGGCCTGGAGAAGTCCCTCGACCGCACGGCGCTCCTGGACCTGTGCAAGCCGGCCATCGAGCGCGGCGAACAGGTGCGCGCGACGCTGCCGATATCGAACACCGACCGCGTCGTCGGCACGATCACGGGTGGCGAACTGACCAAGGCGAACGGTGGGAAGGGGTTGCCGGAGGACACGATCCGCATCCACTTCCAGGGCTCCGCTGGCCAGAGCTTCGGCGCGTTCGTGCCGCCCGGCATGACGCTTGAACTCGAGGGCGACGCGAACGACTACTTCGGCAAAGGGCTATCGGGCGGCAAGCTCATCCTCTATCCGCCGAAGGTGTCATCGTTCAACCCACGCGAGGAGGTCGTCGTCGGGAACGTCGCGTTCTACGGGGCGACGGCGGGCGAGGCGTACATCCGCGGCATCGGTGGCGAACGGTTCTGCGTCCGCAACAGCGGCGTGAACGCCGTCATCGAGGGCGTGGGCGACCACGCGTGCGAGTACATGACAGGCGGACGCGTTGTCATCCTCGGCGCCACGGGGCGGAACTTCGCAGCGGGGATGTCGGGCGGCATCGCCTACGTCTACGACCCAGACAGCGCTCTGGCGGTGGTATGCAACAAGGAAACTGTCGCCCTCGAGGACTGGCAGGACGACACCGAGATGGCGGAGGTTCGCGCGCTGATTCAGCGCCACGTGGACTACACCGGCAGCGACCTCGGACAGGAGATGCTCGACTCGTGGGGCGACGCCGCGACGAAGTTCGTCAAGGTGATGCCTAAGGACTACCGACGGATGCTCGAAGCCGTCGAGAGAGTGGAAGGCGAAGGGCTCAAGGGTGAAGAGGCGCTCATGGCAGCGTTCGAGGCCAACAAGGGCGACGTCTCCCGGGTGAGCGGGAACTAGAGCGTCGACGAGGCTCTTCCACCGACGTTACGCGACGCCTGAACGAAGGACTGACGATGGGTAAAGATACGGGTTTCCTCGAATTCGAACGTTCCATCCCGGTGGCTGCGGCTCCCACGGACCGCATCCGCCATTGGGACGAATACTACGAGCCCATGACGGACGCGCAGTTGCAGGAACAGGGCGCGCGCTGCATGGACTGCGGAGTGCCGTTCTGCCACACGGGCGTCCTGATAAACCGCATGGCAGCCGGCTGCCCGATCAACAACCTCATCCCCGAGTGGAACGACCTCGTCTACGGCGGGCGTTGGGAAGAGGCGCACGCGCGTCTGCACAAGACGAACAACTTCCCCGAGGTGACGGGCCGCGTATGTCCGGCTCCGTGTGAGGGATCGTGCGTGCTGGGCGTCCACTCGCCGCCAGTCACGATCAAGAACATCGAGGTCGCCATCAGCGACCGCGGGTACACGGAAGGTTGGCTGAAGCCCGCGCCCCCAGAGAAGCGCACCGGCAAGCGAGTCGCGGTCGTGGGCTCCGGCCCAGCGGGCCTCGCCTGCGCGGACCAACTCAATACCGTCGGTCACTCGGTGACGGTGTACGAGCGCTCGGACCGCATCGGCGGCCTGCTCATGTACGGCATCCCGAACATGAAGCTGGACAAGGGCACGCTTCAGCGCCGCATCGACATCATGGCGGACTCGGGCGTCGAGTTCGTTCCGAACACCGAGATCGGCACGGACGTCCCGGCGAAGCAGTTGGTAGATGAATACGACGCAGTCGTGCTGGCGCTTGGGGCCACGAATCCGCGCGACCTGCGCGTCGAAGGCCGCGAACTCGACGGCATCCACTTCGCCATGGAGTTCCTCAAGGACAACACGAAGACGCTGCTGGACGGCACGCGGGAGGAGGGCGACTACCTCTCCGC
>JABGQA010000121.1 GCA_018644665.1 Candidatus Poribacteria bacterium | reverse complement strand
TTTCCGATAAGGTGGATTCTGTCATAACCTCCCGCCGCGAATCGGCTCCACCACACAAGATGTTGGGCTTTCCCCGCCCGAATCGGCGCGAATTCAGGGCAAGATACGCACCCAAGGGTCGCGACGGACGAAATCAACATCTGGTATGACCGCACGCGCACGCGGAACCGGTCTTCGCGAGAGGACGAGGCCCGCTTCCGGTCACGGGGTCAGGGTCTCGAGTCGCCTGTATTCGGCAAACACTTCCTCGAGGAGATCCGGCGGCAACGCATCGCGCAGGTAGTCGCAGCATCGGCGGAAATCCTCGAGGTCGGCGCCGCGTAGCGCTTCGGCCATCGTCCGGAGTTGCTCTTCGGGAATACGACCTTGCTTCGCCGAGGCCTCCGTGGGACCGGAGCCGGACAGGACTCCGTGCTCCACCAGCAGATTCACCATCGCCCCCACCGGGTTTCGTTCGTAATGTTCCTGCCGTTCCCGCTTGACACTCTCCGCCGCCAAGAAGGCCCGCGTTTCCGCGCGCGTGTTCCCGCGCCGCCACTGCTTCGGTTTCCCCACCTCGACCCGCAGGTGCTTCCCTCGGAACGCCCCGTCGTAGCTCGCGGCGATAGTGTACTTGCCGTACCCGAACTCCTCGTCGTCGCGCAGGAACAGATACAGGTCGGCGCTGCCGTTCCAGTCCACGTCGAACTTACGTATCTTGCCGATGACGACGCCGTTCTCCTTCACGATGAGAAGCGCGTCGTAGGGCAGGCGCACGAACCACTTGGAGACGTATTCCATCCTCTCGAAACCGGCCCTTTCGGCGCGTTCTTGTTCCTCGCGCCGCCGTCTTCTGGAGCTTTGCATGGGACGCCTCCATGAGTCTGTGCCTGACCGAATGCTACGGCGCCGCAGCGATGGACGATAGTCGGCCGAAGCAGTGACCGTACCCAGAAGCCGTAGACGGCCCGCGGCCGCGACGGCGAATCACCGGCGCGATAAACGCGTCGACCGGGCGCTCAGTTTCCACCGCGCTTTTCCATAGTGCATACCGAGTGCATAATTGGTGCATAGAATGTGCAGCCCATGTGCATACGGAATGCATATGAATTGGAAATCACGATGATTTACCGCGGACGACGATGGTTGACGCTCGGAAAGGCGGCCAAACTGCTGGGCACGTCTCGTAACACGCTGCGGGTGCTCCTTACGCGTAAAAAAGAGCACGGATTCACGGTTTTGGAGAAGATAGACGCGGCCGGACGCGTTTGGCGCCATCTTGCGGAGGATGAGATACGTCAGACGCTCGGGGAAGGCGACGTTGTCGTACAGGACCGCGAGTCGAGCGTGATACGCATCGAGGAATGACGCGGCCGAGGCGCCCGGCGCGTCACGTTACGCCGGGAACGAGCGGCGGCCCGACGCCGACGGGTCTCTTAGTTCCATACCGACGCATTCTCCGTCCATCGAGGCCCGCGCAGGCGTCGGATACCCGTGCTGAACCCCAAACGCGATCGCGTCCCTCGAGTTCACCGGCATGTACTCCCCCGCGTCTCTTACGAAGTCGCTGGCGAAGTCGCCGACGGCTTCGCGGCCTCCACGATCTCACGCTTCGACGCCCCGTCGTCGCGAAGGCGATCCGCCAACTCCGAATCGATGCGCGCGAGTTCCTCGAGCAGGGCCTCCTCCGGCGGAAGAAAGCTCATGCCCGCGTAGAGGTCACGGAAAGACGCCAACGTCTCCGATGACACCGTCTCGCTGTCGCGTTCCACATCGGCGGGGGCCGCCATGGAACCCCCAGCCACAGAATCCAACGGGGAGCCGACCTCGACCACGTCGCCATGCCCACCCCGCGTCTCCGCTCTCCGACGCGCCTGCTCTTCCCGCAGCTTTTCTCGGCGGCGACGCTCTCGACGCCACGGGTCCACGGCGTTTTCGACCCAGCTCTGGAACCACACCAGCGACTGGATGTACGGACTGCGGTAGCGCGGATCCAACTCCGGGGAATACGCCGCCAGGCAATCCACGAACGCCTTCACCAGCACACGCTCAGGCACCCCGTCGCGCGCAAGAGAGGCGATAAGGCGCACCGTTTGGGCGTCGCCGTCGGAACGGATCGCGTTCTCCAGGGCGCCGCGCCGCCGCCGCGGGCATTTGGAGGATTCTTGCCACGCGCGAACGCAAGCGCCCGCCAACATCAGATCCTCAGGAGCGATAGAGGGCGGTGGCGCCGTGTCGGTGGGTTTGGGTTTCCCGAGGGCAGGACTCGTGGAGTCGACGGCCGGGGCTCTTTCTGGGGGTTCTGGAGTTTCTGAAGGTCGTTCGTTCGCTTGGTGCTCCCCCACGACTTCGACCGAACGAGGGCTCTTAGGAAGAACCGTAGGTTCTATAGCTGGACTGTCAGTCCAGGCTGAAGAAGCATCACCTGGACTCTCTGTCTCGGCGGAAGCGGGCGTTACCAACATCGACCCTCGCCATGCTCTCCGCTCCGCGGCTAGGGCCGGTTCCGCGGGACCGATGATGTTCCCGAATAAGATCACGAACTGCGCGCTGTAGGAAGCGCCGGCGTTGAAGCTACCCGGCTGAACGCGGATGAGACCGTGGCGTTCCAGGACCTTGCGCAGGCGCAAGCATTGGCGGGGAGAGTATCCGCACAGCTCGTGCTGCGTCGCATTGGGCAGCGACAGCGGCTCTCCACGGTGCAGGGACGTCATCAGGAAACCGTGGTCCGCCCACGAGATGAGCGTCGACAGGTAGTGGGCGGCCTGGTGACCGATCGTCTTGCCTTCGCCGTCCACCGGCTTCATCCGCCGGGCCCAGTACAACGCCAACGCGTTGTGGTAGCGAACCGTGTGGGGGCGGGATTCCGCGTGCGTGCGAGGCGTGGGGGTTTCGTACTCGTGCCGTGCCGTGGCGGTCGCGGACATGCTGTCGTCCTTCTGCGTCGTTGACAGCAACCCGACCCGGGGGTACGATTTCCCCGTTCTTAGAGAGCTTTTGGGCGGGTCACCGTCTGATCGTTCTGGATCCGCCATCGTGTGTTGATAGCACCGATGGCGGTTTCTTTTTGCCTGCGGATCTCCTGCTCGCGCGCAACGGTTGTAGGCGAGGAAGCGTTGAGGCTATAATGCGAGAGTCGGACACACTAAACCGGTCGCCAGCGCCGAGTGTGTTTCAGTCGCTACCAACGACTTCCGACACCAGCATTGACCGAGCTATATTTGCCACCTGAGGTTTGCGGCCGTAGGGTGGCAAAGCCGCTTCAGACCGTGTTTATGCGACCATCTTGCCGTACCGCCCATCCCCCGTCAACAGGCCACCTATGCGGCCTGCGCTCAGCAGATACATGCTCGCAGCTTGGGTGTCGTGCTCGGGGTGAGTGGCACGCAGAACGTCGTGTGCATCTAGCGTCGTAAGCGACCGTTCTTGGTAAGCATCCGGAAGATCGGGCCGGAGATAACCCCCGACTCAATACGGGCCACTTCATCGCGCATATCTGACAGGGTTTCGTCACGTTCTTCGACAGCGGCCTGGAGCATCGGTACCTGCTCGGCAACCGGCTGTAGCTCGATTATCCGACCGCGCGTGTCCTCTACTTGCTGCACGAGGTCAGCGATCCGATCCGCAAAGTGCGCCGTACGCTGCTCGGACTCGCGCAGCGTCTCACGCAGTTCGGCCTCAAGTCGCGCTGCCCTGCCCTCTTCTTGATCGCGGCGTGCGCAGGCGTCTTCTAGTTGTGCTTCGAGGGCATCGCAGGATGCGGTGAGTGCTTCTTGGTGCCTCGATTGCATGGAGGCCACGGCAGCGGCGTGCTGCCCATCCATGTCTGTAAGGCGGTTGGTCAACAGTTCCTTGTCGCGTTCGATTCGTGCTATCTGCGCCAGCAGGTCGTCACGCCATGCCAAGTCTGACTGTGGCGGACTGACGCCCGTCGCGACGGGATTTCCGGATGCCTGGTCTGGTTCCGACGTCTGACCTAGTTCGCGCGCCTGAACTGGTTCCGACGTCTGACCGACGACTGGCTTCTGACGTCTGACCTGGTTCGGACTAGAGTTCTCATCCGTCGGTATGCCAATCTCCACCCGCGCTTCGGCGTTAATGCGCTTCTCAAGGCGACCCTTGGCGACACGTCGGTACACAGCGCGTTCGCCTATTCCTAGCTCATTGACCGCCTCGCTCATGGATACCCACCGATGTTCGGCTGCTAGTTCTGACGTCTGACGTGGGACGTCTGTCGTACGACTGTCGTGCGTGTCCGGCATGCGACCGTCCTTGATGGTGGGTGTTCAGACGTCAGTCTCGCGGCGATTCGGACGTCAGGCTTGCGATCGGTTCAGACGTCCGAACCAATAGACGCTACGGTCGGATCGTGGTGAGTGTTACGGCGGCCGGGTCCGGCACGCGCCGGACATCTCCTCCGCACAACCAGGAAGATGGCACGTTGTGCCAGCCTATGTGCGGGGGCGAGTGCACGTCACATGCGCGGCAGATGTTGGAAGGCGGGAGAGGCCTAACCCCGGAAGAGCCAGGCGGGTTTCCGATAATGGACGATTATGTGGCCATGGGAAGGCGTGTCATAAGTGGCGCGCGCCAGTGTTCATGCGGCTTTCCGCCAGTAGTCTTCCCACTGTTCGTTGAGCCAGAGTGTCCTCAGGGCCGCGACGGCGTCGGCTCCCATGAAGCTCCAATGCATCCCCTG
>JABGQA010000145.1 GCA_018644665.1 Candidatus Poribacteria bacterium | reverse complement strand
AGCCGAAGTAGCGCTCGCCAACGCGGACGCGCAACTCATCCGGGCGAGGAACGCGTGGGAACTCGCCCGACGGGCGTTCGCCCTCGCGATCGGTCTACAGCCTTCCGAGGACGCCGCACCCGACGGCGCGTTCGAATACACCCCAACAGACGAACCCCTCGCTGATCTTGTGGCCGCCGCACTGGAGTCGCGCCCCGAGCTACGGGAACTCAACGAACGGGAGATCGCGACCGACCACCTGGCGCGCATCGCGAAGGCGGGGAACAAGCCCAACGTAGCGCTTACCGGCACGTACACCTGGAACGACACGGAAAAGCAGGACCCACAGAAGACCTGGTCTGTGGGCGCAGGGGTCACGTTCCCGATCTTCGATGGCTTCGCGACACGCGGGCAGCGACGGCAGGCGGAATCCGCTCAGCGGCAGGTGGCCCTGAACATCGAGTCGCTGCGGCGGGGCATCAGCCTGGAAGTGCAACAGGCCTATCTCTCGTACCACGGGGCGACCGCACTGCTCGCGGCGCAGGCCGAGGCCGTCACGCAGGCGGCGGAGGCCCTCCGTATCGCGAATCTGTCGTTCGAGAACGGGCTGTTGACCAGCGTGGAGCTCGCGGACGCGGAACTGGCGAACACACAGACCCAGCTCCTGCACATCCAGGCGACGCACGATGCCGTCATCGCACGGGCGCGACTCGCGCGGGCGACAGGCGAGGAACTGCCGTAGCCTGCAGAGGCCGACGATCGGCTCGTGGTGGCTAACGCTGGGGCACGAAGCCCTGCTGCGACCACACCCGGCGGCGCGGTCCGGTACGCGCACCCCCTTCCCGGAATGAGCACATGCGCACAGACTTCGACTACCGCGTGACGGTCGGATGGCTCCGGGATCTCGCGTCACAGCCGACGCCCGACGATGCCTGGCCGTGCACCCGGTGGGACGACCAGCTCGAGAGAGATCAGCTCCGCTTCCTCGACGCGCAGGCGGAACTCGGCGTCACGTACAACCTCGCGTGGGGACTCTTCGTCGACCGCGCGTGGCCTGCCCCACTCGATGCCGTCATAGACGACGCGCGCGCGGAACGGGTGCGCCGATTCACGGATGCCGCGCACGCACGCGGACTGAAGGCGCTGTCGGGCGTAGGCGTCTACTCGTGGGGCTTCGACGAGATCATCGCCGAGCACCCCGAAGTCGCCCGCGGCGGCGCGCACGTCATGTGCGCCCATGCCACCGCAGCGTGGGGTTGGCAACGCCGCGTCCTCGACTACATGATGGACGACGCGTGGGGGCTGGATGGGATCAGCATGCAGTCGGCGGACCTGGGCCGCTGTGAATGCGACGATTGCGGGCGGCTGTCCCCGGCAGAGCATCACGCCCTGTTGATCGTGCGCTGCGCCGAGTACGTGCGCGCCTCCCGGCCCGACTGGACGATCGGTCAGGCGTCGTGGGGGTTGCGCGTGGACGAGCCCGAGGAACTCCAGTGGGTCCAGGCGATGGCAAGCGCCGTCGACTACTCGATCGAAGTGCGCGAACGGTCGGCTGCCGCTGGCGCACGGCGACAGCTCATCAGCGGCCTGGATACGGCGTTCGGCACCGTCGGTGGCGTCTTCGTCGAGCCCCCTCAACACTGGGCCCGGCTGCGATGGTTCGTGCCGTGCGGGTTGGCGTCGGCGGAATCGCTGCGTCGCCTGTGGAATGACGGCGGCCGTGCGTGCGAGTACTTCCATCGCCCCTTCGAGAACCCGGCGGAGGAGGTCTCGTGGCGCACCGGCGCCATGATCTTGTCGCATCCCGAGATGGCGCCGATGCAGGCCCTCGCCGAAGCCGTGACGACCGTCTACGGCGTCACGGGCGACGCGCGCGATGACCTTAGCGATTGGTTCCGCCGGGGCGAAGAGGCGTACTTCTCGCGGGCGAACTTCGAGATCGGCGACGGGCCGCTATCGCTGGAGCCGCTGGTGTGGAGCGAGAATCGCGCCGCGCCGGGGCCGGCCGTGTACTTGCGGGATCGCATGTCCGCGGAGGCCAGGCACGACTACGGGCGAGAGCTGGTCGAGCTCCGAGGCGCGCTGAGCGACATCGCCATCCCGGCCGCCCACGCGGTCGACAGGACGCGCGCCTGCATCGAGGGCACGCTGCGCGATATCGAGACGTTGGCGTAACACTCAACGGGTCAGACACACACGATCTCTCGGCCGGCCGATGGTCGTCGGCGCCGCGTCGAGCAAGGCGACGCTCAATGCCGCTGCGGATCCACGAATACGACCCCAGGCGCCTCGAAGCCATGGCCGCGCTCTACAACCGGCAGACCGAGGGCGAGCCACACATCGCGCCGTTGACGGCCGAGCGGTTCGAGCGGCTCGTCGCGGACAAGACCTACTTCGATCCGGCGCTGCTGCTCGTCGCGACGGACGGGCCAGACGTTGTCGGGTGGGTTCACGGGTGCATCGCTCCGCGAACCGAGCCTTGGCACGACGCCGACAAGTTCGCGGCGCGCATCCGCATGCTCCTCTACCGACCCGAGCAGTTGGCGGCCGGCGCTTTGCTGGTCGCCGAGGCGACGTCACGTCTTCGCGGCACGGGGTTCCTCGAGATCGAGGCGATGCACGCCCGGGCTGGGTACCCGTTCTACCGAGGGCTGTGGATGGGCGGCGAGCCGTTGTGTCCCGCGACGTTGCCGCATGTGCATCTCGCGTTGGAGGTCGCGGGCTACAGGGCCGCCCAGGAGTCGATCTTCATGACGGCCACGATGCCCGAGGGGCCGCCTTCCCTGCGGAGTGGTCCCGCCTTCGATCTGGTCGAGTCGACGGAAGAGATGGCTCACGGTGGGATGCGCGAGTCGTGGGTCGGCTTCGAGCCTCGCCGCATCGACGCGTTCCGCGATGGCGATCGCCTCGGGGGTATCGGATGGGTGTTGCTTCCGTGCCTCGATAGACTTGGAGCCCCGTGCGTGAACATATGGACGCTGGGCGTCGGGGAGCAGCACCGACGTCGCGGCGTAGCCACGGCGCTCGTTTCGCGGGTCATGGCCCTTGGGTACGAGATGGGCGCGCGGCACGCGTCCGTCTCCACGCAATTGTGGAACGCCGCGGCCCAGGGGACATACGCTAAGCTTGGGTTCACGCCCCATCGCATGCTGATTGGCCGCGAGATTCGGGCCGGCTAGGGGTCGGGCGAGGCGTGTCGTGCGCGTTTGCGAGCGGGGACGGCGTGCCCTGGAGCGCCGTCGCGAGCATCCAGGACAGAGCGCGCCGACACGTTATGCTCAGGGCCAACGGCCGGGGTGTGGTGATGGACAGCACGTTGACGGGGACGGCAGCGCGTAGAAGGCGGTAGCCTGCTGAGCGACCCCATCTCGATCTTCCCCTGCCAGGCGAAGGCGTCCACGCGCCCACCTGCCGAAGGCGCGTGCGGCCCGCGCGTTCGACCTGCCAACCACTCGTGTGAATACCCATCGGCGAGGCTGCCTTGCGCGGCCTTCGACACCGCGTTAACGTGTGATCTGTCGCCCTCTAGCGCGTTCGAACCCTGGTTTGGGGGTCCACTCCTTGGACGTCTCGGCGCTCCTCAGAAAGCTCGACGACGCCATCCGCCCCGAACGCCTGATGGCGACGGCGTGGGACCTCGTGAACATCCCCAGCCCAACGGGCGAAACCGAGGCGGTCACCGCGTGCTACGCGGACATGTACCGCAAAGCAGGCCTCGACGTGCACGTGTCGAATACCGTGCCAAACGCGCCAAACATGGCGGCGTACCTGGCAGGCAATGGCGACGGCAGAACGCTCCACTTCGACGGCCACGCGGACGTCATCGGCCGGGTGGACACGCTCCCGGACGGCTCAACGAACGTCGTCCCGATACCGCACCCCGACCCACGCATCGAGAACGACGTGCTGTACGGACGCGGCGCCGCCGACATGAAGGGCGGGCTCGCCATCATGCTCGAAGCCGCGCGCTGCTTCGCGGAGGTGGGATTCCCGTTCTCCGGCCGGCTGCTCTTCACGACGCACGGCTGGCATGAAGCGCCGCTCGGATACGCACAGGGCGTGAAGGCGCTCATCGCCGACGGGCATGTGGGCGACGCCACGTTGGTGGCAGAAGGCGCGCCGGATCTTATAGCTATTGCCGGACGCGGCATGGCCATATACACCGTGAGCGTCACGCGCCCGGGCGATGTGCAGCACGAAAACTCGACCGCAGCCGCGACGCCCAACCCCCTCATAGCCGCCGGTCGCCTCCTCGGCGAGATCGAGGCACTTCGCCAGGAGTTGTCCCTACGAGAACATGATCTGCTGCGTCCCGAGACGATCTTCGTCGGGCAGACGCACGGTGGCGACTTCTACAATCGCTTCCCCAACGCCGCGATGATCATGGGCACGCGTCGCTGGCACCCCGCGAACACGTTCGAGGGCGTCCGTGACGAGTTGCGCACCCGCCTGGAGGGGGTCGCGGCTGCTGAGTATGTGGAGATCGACATCGACTGGCAGTTGGTGCGACCGAGCTACGAGATCCCCGCGGACGCGCCCATCATCGCCGCGGCTCAGACCGCGTTCCGGCACGTCAAGGGTGTGGAGCCCGAGATACGCGGCTATCCATCTGTCGGCGACGCGGCGACGTTCGCGCGCGAGGGCGGGTCAGACGCGCTCTGGTTCGGCCCCAACGGGCACGGCGCGCACTCCGACTTGGAATCGCTTGCACTCGACGAGATGGTGGACCGCACGCGCATGTTCTTCGCCGCTACCGTCGCCTATTTCTCGGGTTCAGACGCGGCGCCGCGATGAGACTCCTCCTGTTCAACCACGAGTTCCCTCCGGTAGGGGGTGGTGGTGGCCATGTTACCGCGCATCTCGCCCGGGAGTACGCTGCGCGCGGACACGACGTGCTTGTGCTGACGGCGGCGTACAAGGACCTGCCCAGGTTCGAGACGCGAGACGGCTACCAGATCGAGCGTGTGCCGTGCTTCCGCGCAAACGCCGACGTGGCGCAGGTGCATGAGATGCTCACGTACTCGCTCAGTTCGACGTGGGTCGCGATGTGGCGTGTGCGGAAGTTCCGGCCGGACGCTGTGCAGGTGTTCTTCGGCATACCGTCGGGGTTGGGCGCGTGGTTGCTGAGGAAGTTCGCGAACATCCCGTACGTGGTGTTCCTGGGCGGCCGCGACGTGCCGCGCCCATACCCGGACCCGCCCTACTACCAGCATCTGTACACGATCCTGAAGCCCGCGATCCTGGAGATCTGGGCCAGCGCGTCGTCCGTCGTGGCGTGCAGTGACGGCCTCCGGGACCTCGCGCTACAGACCGCGCCACGTCAGCCGATAGATGTGATCCCAGACGGGATCGACCTGGAGCGGTTCACACCGAAGCTTCAGGGTGGCACGGACGCCGGGCCCGTGCGCTTCTTGTCCGTCGGCCGGCTCATACCCCGCAAGGGATTCGACACGCTCATCTACGCCGCAGCGCTGCTCAGGTCCCGCGTGGACACGCCCTTCGAGATCGAGATCGTCGGCGACGGCCCGGAACGCGCGGCCCTGGAATCTCTGTGCGACCAACTCGATCTGGGCGCGATTCTGCGGTTCGTGGGTACCGTCCCGTACGATGCCCTCTCGCAGAAGTATGCGGCCGCGGACGCGTATGTCCTCACGTCCCACGCTGAGGGAATGCCCCTCGTCGTCCTGGAGGCAATGGCGACTGGGCTCCCCGTCATCGCCACCGATGTGCAGGGCATGGACGAACTGGTCGAGGACGGGGAGAACGGACGGCGGTTCTCGGCGGGCGCTGAGCTGGAGTTGGCGCGCCATATGGAGGAGTTACTCGGCGACGCGACGCAGCGGCGGCAGATGGGCGCCGCAAGCGTGGCGCGCGTGCAGAAGTACGCGTGGACGAACGTCGCCTCGTCGTACCTGACGCTGCTCGAGAAGGCGTCGTGGGAGCGCGCGTCCCGGTGAGCGAGTCCCAGTCCACCTTCCTCCGACTGAAGTTCTGGATCAAGCGGCATCCCTGGCTCTACTTCCTCGCGTCATGCCCATATTCCGCGCCGTACTGGGACGCAAAGATCCGCCGCCTGCTGAAGGTGTGGGGGCCATCCGCGCGTGTGTTGGACCTCGGCGCGGGCGAGCGCAAGCGCGCCCCTCACGTCCTGAACCTCGAGATAGCCCCTGTGCCACACACCGACATCGTCGGGGATGGCCATGCTCTGCCGTTCGCCGACGCCACCCTCGACGCGGTGATTGTGGAAGCCGTGTTGGAGCACGTGCGCGACCCCATCGGGATGGTCGCGGAGATTCACCGCGTGTTGAAGCCCACCGGAGTCGTCTGTGCGGCCGTGCCGTTCCTGCAGGGCTACCATCCGTCGCCGACGGACTATCAGCGGTGGACGCTGGATGGATTCGAGGATCTGTTCGGTAGGTTCGAGCGCGTCGACGCCGGGAACTGCGTCGGGCCGACGGCGGCCTTGCACTGGATATTCAGGGAGTGGGTGGGGATTCTGTTCTCGTTCGGGAACCTGTGGGTAGCGAAGGCCGTCGCGCTCGCCGTGGGTTGGCTGACGGCCCCGCTTCTGCTTCTCGACTTCTGGCTGGTGCGACGGTCGGACGCTGGACGTATCGCCAGCGCAGTGTATTTCATCGGCGAGAAGCCGGGCGGGGGGTAACCTCGAACGGGGCGTGCTCGCGGATCGGTGGTCGACGAGGACTACGGGGCGCGGGAGGCGTGAGGTGATGCGGGGACCCCATCTCCATCTTCCCTGCAAGGGGAAGACGTTGCCCGTCCACCGACCGAAGGCTTGTGGCGCGCCTTCGACCTACCAACTGTGCGTGAGGACGCCGCTAGGACGCGGCTCCATTTACCGCGCTACGCGATGGCCTGGTCGGCGTCGTCGCCGAACTTCACGGACACGATCTTCGACACGCCCGCCTTCTCCATCGTGACGCCGTAGAGCAGGTCCGCCTTCTCCATCGTCCGCTTGTTGTGCGTGATGATGAGGAACTGCGTCTCCTTCGCGTACTCCTGGATGAGGTTGGCGAAGCGCAGCACGTTCGCCTCGTCGAGCGCGGCGTCCACCTCATCCAGCACGCAGAACGGGGAAGGACGGATCTTGAAGACCGCAAAGAGCAGCGCGATCGCGATAAGCGAGCGCTCGCCGCCGGACAGCATCGAGATGTTCTGGGGTCGTTTACCGGGCGGACGGGCGATGATCTCGATCCCCGCGTCGAGCACGTCCTCGGCTTCGGTGAGCTTGAGTTCCGTCTCGCCGCCGCCGAACAACTGCTGGAACACTTCGGCGAAATTCGTCTGGATCAGCTCGAACGTCTCGAGGAACCGCTCGCGCGATGTCTCGTTGATCTTGCGGATGGCCTTGAGGAGCGTGTCCCGCGCCTCTTCGAGGTCGTCCCGGTCGCCCGAGAGAGACTCCAGGCGCGCGCGGTGTTCGTCGTACTCCTCAATCGCCATGAGATTGACCGCGCCCATGGACTCGATCTGGCCGCGTAGCGCCTGGACCGCTTCCTTAACCTCGACCTGGTTCTCGCCGACCTCGGGGTTCGTCTCGACGTCGGAGATCGCTATGCGGTACTTCTCCTGCACCCGCTCAGCGATGGAACGCTCCTGCATGCGGAGGCGCGTCAGCTGGACGTCGAGGTTGTGGCGCAGCTTCGTCGACCGGTCGGCGTCGCGACGTACGGTGCGGAGTTCCTGCTCCCTGGTCGCCATCTCTTCGCCGAGTTCGGCGCGCTCATGTTCGAGGCGCGCGACCTCCTCGGCGTGCGTGAACTTCTTCTGTTCGAGCATGAGGAAGCTGCGCTGGGCGTCGGCGACCTTGTCAGCGAGTTCCTTGGCGACCTCTTCGTGGTTGTCGATGGCGCGTTGGAACTCGTGCGCACGCGTGGCGGCGTCCTCGCGGTTGGCCTCCAACGACGCGACGACGGCGGAGAAGCCCTCGAGCTTCTCGCGGCGCCCGGCAAGGTCGACCTTCATCTCGGTGACGGAGCCTTCGATCTCAGCCTTGCGTGACGCCGTGGCGTCCTTCTGCTCACCGATGCTCTTCACGCGGCGTTCGAGCACCTGTCGGTCGCGCTGAATCTTCGCGAGGCCTTCCTTTGTCTCGTCGCGCTCCCGCGTGATGTCGCCCTCTTCACCGGAGAGCAGTTCGCGCTCGCTCTCGGTGACGGTCGCTTCCTGCTTGATGCGCGCGGTCTGTTCCGTGACCTGGGAGAGATCCTTGGCGGCCTCGGCCTGCTCGATGCGAAGCTTCTGAAGAGCTTCCTGCCCCTCGGCGCGGCGCTTCTGCGCGTCGGCGGCGGCGTGCTCCAACTGCCCTCGGCGCTTCTCCTTCTTCGCCAGCGTCTCGCTCAACTGGCCGATGCGCTCCTTGAGGTCCTCGATCTCGCGGGGCCGCTGAAGGAACCCAGATTGGTTCCCGCGCCCGGAGCCGCCGCTCATGGAGCCACCGGGGCTGACGACCTCGCCGTCGAGGGTCACGAGGCGCATCCTCGTCCGCTCGCGCCGGGAGATCTGGATGGCGTCGTCGAGCGTCTCGGTGACGACGACGTTCCCTAGCAGGTTCTCTACGACGACGCGGTACTTCGGGTCGGCGTCCACGAGGTCCGGGGCCCAGCCAACCACGCCGCGGTAGTTCAGTACACGGTCGTCGCTGCTGTTGCGGGAGTAGAGGATGTCGAGCGGGAGGAACGTGACTCGGCCGGCCTTGTGCTTCTTGAGGAAGTTGATCGCCGCCTTCGCGTCGTCGGCGGTCTCGGTCACGACGTTCTGGATGCCCGCGCCGAGGGCGGTCTCGATCGCCCGCTCGTAGTCCGACTCAACGCGGACCAACTCAGCGACGACGCCGCAGATGCCCCGCAGTTCGTCCGGCCGCTCCTCGTGCATGCGCAGGACGGCCCGCACGCCGAGGTAGTAGCCCTCGTGAGATCTCTGCAGGTCTTCCAACGACTTGACGCGTGACATCGCCATGGCGAGCGTGTCCTGCTGGCCGCGCATCTCGGCTTCGAGCTTGCGCACGCCGGTCTGCGCGGACTCGAGCTGTTCGGTCATCTCGGTGACAGTCGCCGCTGTCGCGGCTACGTCGGCGTCGAGATCCTTCACGCGCCGGCGCGACTCGTCGAGCTTCAGCCCGGACGCTTCCAGGTTCTGGCTAAGGGCCTTCAGCGACTCATCCAGTCGGGCGCGCTGCGTCTGCGAGTACTCCGCCCGATTCTCCAGCGTCGAGAGCGCGTTCTCGATGCGCGCGCCCTCGTTCATCATGTTGATGAGACTGGCCTTGCCGTCCTCGATCTGGCGTTCCGCCGTCACCACCTGCTGGGTCAGCTCGTCCAGACTGCGCTGCCGGCCGGTCAGGCGACCTTCGTCGAGGCGCAACGCGATCTGAAGCTGCTCGCGTTCGCGTTCGCGTTCGCCGATCTGCGCCGCGATGCGCTCCATCTGCTCCTGAAGCGCCTTGATCTGGCCCGCGGCGTCTTCACGCTGTTGACCAAGGTTCGACTGCCGCTCCTTGAAGATCGCGATGCCGCTTTCGGTGCGCTCGATCTCGGACTCGAACTTGCGCACATGTCCCTGAGCCACTTGGGTCTGCGAATCGAGGTCCGCGGCCTTGGCGGAGCCCTTGTCCATCGCCGCCTCTAGCGCGGCCACCTTGCCGCCGGCCTCTTCGATGACGACTGTGGCCTTCGCGAGATCTTCCTCGGCCTTGGCGAGCTTGGAATGCGCGCCGTCCCACTGTCGCCGGGCGAGTTCCAGCTCGAGCGTGCGCAGGTTCTCCTGACGATCGCGGAACTCCAGCGCCTTCTCGGCCTGGTGACCGAGGGCCTCTGTCTCGCGTTCGAGCTCGGATATCACGTCGTTGATGCGAACAAGGTTCTGCTCGGCACGGTCGAGGCGCTTGAGCGTCTCCTTCTTGCGGTACTTGTACTTCGTGATCCCCGCGACCTCGTCGAAGAGGAAGCGACGCTCCTCAGGACGCGTGTTCAGGATGAGGTCGATATTGCCCTGCTCCATGAGCGAGTAGGCGTTGCGACCGATCCCGGTGTCCATGAACAGCTCGTGGATGTCGCGGAGCAGGCAGCCGGCGCCGTTGAGGAAGTACTTGCTGTCGCCGTTGCGGTGCAGTTGGCGCGTCACCGTGATGTTGGGAGAGTCTAGCGGCAGCTTGCCCTCTTCGTTCGAGAGCGTGAGCGACACCTCGGCGACGCTCGCCGGCTTGTGGTCGGCGCCGCCGTTGAAGAGGAGGTCCTCCATCTTCGCGCAGCGCAACGTCCGAGAGCTCTGCTCGCCAAGGACCCAGCGCATGGCGTCGGAGATGTTGCTCTTACCACACCCGTTGGGCCCGACGATCGCGTTCAGGCCGTCGTCGACGGTAAAGGAGACCTCGTCGGCGAAGCTCTTGAACCCGCGAACCTTGAGTTCCTTCAGCTGCATCCGCGCCCACTCCCGAGTGTCGTTCCGCGTTGTACGCGCTCGTGGCGTCCGCGTGTTAGAACGCGCGACTGCCGATGTCGGTTCCAAGCCCGGGTCATGGGTATGCCACGCCCACCAAGCACAGCCCTTGTGGCGGGACGGACGCCCCTGCCACCGAACGGTCGCCCGCCGCCAGAATGCCTCGCAATGCCAACCTCGCCGCCTCCACGTCCGCCGCGTCATCTGGCGCGACTTTCACGAACGTCCCAACGACCGCGCGCACCATGCCCCGCAGGAACGCATCTGCGGTAATCGCGAGCGTCACAGTGTCCCCGGTGCGGCTGCAGGAGCAGTCGAGGACGGTGCACACGGGGTTCCGGCGTTGGCTGCCGGTCTTCCTGAAGGATGAGCAGTCCCGCGTTCCCAGGAGGTCATTCGCTAATTGGTCCCATACGTCGACGTCTATGCGCCGCCGGTAGCGCCACGAGTACCTACCCCTCAACGCCGAGGGCGCATCCCTGTTCAGGATGGTGTATTCGTACGAGCGTGAGAGAGCCCCGAAACGAGCGTGGAAATCCACGGGGACATCGTCACACTGCAAGATGGCGACATCGTCGGGCATCGTCGCATTGAGCGCGTGCATGAGTCCGCGCGCCGGGATCGTCGAGGAGGTGCGTACGTTCGCGACCTGTCCCCGCGCGTGTACGCCGGCGTCCGTCCGTCCCGCTCCGGTGACTCGCGTGGGCTCGCCGAGGACGGTTCCCAAGGCCCGCTCGATGACGGCCTGCACCGTAGGCGCGTTGGGCTGCGCCTGCCAACCGGCGTAGTCGGAGCCGTCGTACTCGATGGTGAGCTTGATGTTTCTCGTCATCCCACACGCAGTCGCGATATAGCCGCGTCAGCGGCCGCCTACATCATGGCGGGGAACCGCCTGAAAATCAAGCCACAGAGGGCGTCGCAACAGGCGCGTGCGGTTGGCGGGCCGAGGCGTCACTCACTCGAGCGGAATCGCTGTCGTCCAGTCTCCTATCCCGCGGGCCAGACGCACGAGCGCGGGGTGCGGAGACACGATCGGCCGCTTGTCCTGCACGCGATGAAGGGCGTCGCTGAACGGGATTCCTTCGTGCCCTGACAGGTAGAGGGTGACGACCGTGGTCGACCGGCTGATGCCCGCGTGACAGTGCACGAGAGTGCGCTCGTGCCGGGCGCGCAACTGGTAGAGCATGAGGACCGCGGCGAGCAGTGTCGTCGGCTCGTTCCCGTCGGCGTCTATCAACCCGACTTTGTGGTACTCGACGGGGTGAACCAACGCGCCGGTCGCTGCGTACGCAATGTCGAGGTCCCACGCCACGTTCAGCACGGCTCCTATGCCGCGGCGATGCAGTTCGGCCAGGTTCTGCGCGTCGTACCGCGAGCCGATCGCGACATGGTCCGTAATGAAGTCCACCGGCTACGCCGCCTCCGACCCGGGGAGCCACGTAACGCCGTCTCGCCGTTCGGCGCACACGACGCCGTCGCGCAGCACGGCGCGTACGTCGCGGAGAGCGCTGAGATGGTCCAGAGGATCGCCGTTGAGCGCGAGGATGTCCGCGCGCTTCCCCACCTCGAGCGTCCCGACAGTGTCAGCGCCGAAAGCTGCCGCAGGCTCGCACGTCGCCGCGGCCAGGGCCTCCGCTGCGGTCAGGCCCATTAGGAGGCCGGCGGCCTCGATGGATAGCGGAAAGCTACCGTGCGGCATGCGCGGGATGCCAGCGTCCGTCGTGACGAAGAACGGCGCGCCCGCGTCTCGCATCCGCCGTCGTAAGGGCGCTGTCGCGTCCTGCACGAGCGAGGCGTGCAGGCGGCCGTCGTCGCCGAGGGCGTCCGCGATCGGCCCGCTGAAGTTGTACCCGGCGTAGATCCCGCGTTGGATCATCCGGTCTACCGTGTCGGGGTCATAGTCGGCGCCGTCGGGCGAGAACCACGTGCAGTGCTCGACAGTGTCGACGCCGGCGTCCACGGACGCGGCGATGCCCTCGCGCGACAGGGCGTGCGACGCCACATGCAGCCCCAACCGATGGGCGTCGTCGACTAACGCAGCCAGTTCTCGCGGCGAATACTGCGGAGCGTAGATGTTGCTCCGGGGCGTGTTGTTGCCGCCCGTCGCGCACACCTTGATGAAGTCGACGCCTCGCTTCGCGAACGCGCGAACGCGTTTGCGGAGCGCGACCGCCGAGTCGGTCTCGGCCCCGCAGTAGTGAAGATGACCCGCCGTCGTCGTGATGGGCATTGCGCAGGAGAGGATGCGCGGGCCAATCGCGGCGCCGCGAGCGATGGCGTCACGAGCCGCCGGCACGGTGAACCCTGGCCCGCCACAGTCGCGGACGGTCGTCACGCCGGACGCGAGCGTTGCCTGCGCATTTCGCAGGGCGCGGAAATGTATCGTCGCGTCGTCGTCGTGAACGATGTCGGCCATCGGCGTGCCGTCGCCGACGAACGCGAGGTGTACGTGGCCGTCGATGAGGCCGGGCATCAGCGTGGCGCCGGGGAAATCCAATACGTGAGGGTCCTCGGCCGCGGAGGGTTCCCCGCCTATCTGCGCGATGACGCCGTCGACGACGCACACCCAGGGGTCGAGCACAGGCTCCCACCGTGGGCCTGAGATGAGGCGCTCAGCGTGTATCCAGGTAGTCATGGCGGTCCGTGGGCGGCGGCGAGGGCGGTAGAGGACTGCATCGCGCAGTATGCGGAACCGGGCGGCCACGGCGCAAGACGGGCGCCCGCGCGGCCATCACGCCTCTTCGGAGCCCGCGCGCTCCTGCGGTGGGATCGGCTGCACGATCTGCCGACGCTCTGGCGTGAGCCCCGCAAGGAAGTCGGGCGTCTGCCGGTAGTTGAACCGCTCGCGGACGTAGCGCGGCGAGTAGCGGAAGATGACGGTCCGGCGCTCGCCGGGGTTCGTGCGCTTCGCCGACCCGTGCGTGATCGCGTCGGTGAAGAAGAGCGCGTCGCCCTTCTCCAGGTACATCTCCCGGACCCCGAAAGCGGTCCCGGCTGCCTCGCCCGTCGCGCCGTCGTACACTAGGCCCTTGCCGTCTTGCTCCAGCCTGGGGTGGGGCTCGGTGCACTTGTGGCTGCCAGGCACGAGGACCGTGGGGCCGTCGCCGTGGCCGATGTCGGTCAGTGCGATCAGCAGGTTTATCTGCCCGACCATCCAGTCGCCTGTGTTGTTCTGGCGAAACGTGAGGTAGCTCAGCGGCACATGCCCGCCGCAGTGGATGTGGATGAAGCCCCCCTGTCCGCGGACGGTCATGAAGTTCTCGTGTATCGACAGCCCGTTCACCGCCGAGTTGATGTAGCGCTTGGCCAAGTCGACCCACGACGGGTGGTCAATCAGCCTCTCGAACACCGGCCCTGCCGCGATGATGTTCTGGAAGTTCACGCCGTTTTCGACGTTGTACGTGTGCGTGTGGACGTTCCCGATCCAACGCCCACGCCGATTCGCCTCGACGCCGTCTTCCCACGGCCGATCTATGTACTCGCGCTGCGCGTCGGCCCAGCTGTTCATCTCGTCGATGTCGTCCACCGCGACGGCCTGCTTGAGGTGGAGGTAGCCGTGCAGGTCGAACAGGTAGTCGCGGACGTCTGCGGTCATCGAATCCCCCTGCGGTACTTCACATCGCGTGGCGCCCCCCGGCGAACAGCGCAACGGCCTGGGCGTGGAGGATACCACGCGCGGGACCAACACCGACACGGCGTCCCTGGTGGGTGAACCACTGACGGGTGGTGGTTGCGCGTCGGGGCGCCGTCACTGATAGTTGGCCTCCGAAGACGATGTGATGTGGCAGGCGTGCGGTGACGCAGGGACCCCATCTCAATCTTCCCCTGCCAAGGGAAGACGTTCACCGGGCCCCGCGCCTTCGACGCCCGGACCTTTCATGACAACATCCGGCGAATGTCTGCGCGTTGCACGTACGGTGGGAACATGGCGATGGACTCGATGCCGACAGCGTCATTTCACGGGCCAGGGCTGTAGCCCGCAGGACGCGGCAACGGACAACCGGAGGAGGCGCGCATGACTGCGAACGACGTACGGGAGCACCTCAAGTCCCTCGACGGCGGCTGGGTCGATTGGGACAACACGGTCGACACGTTCAAAATCGGCGACCCCGACGTAGAGCTGACAGGCATCGCCGTGGGCTGGATGAGCTACACGGAGTCGTTGCGTCGCGCTCACGACCTCGGCTGCAACCTGTTCGTCTGCCATGAGCCGACCTTCTACAACCACCACGACACGGACGAGAAGGTCTTCCTGCACGCAGGGGTGCGCGCTAAGCGGGACTGGCTCGAGGAATCGGGCATGGTGGTCCTGCGGTGCCACGACCTGTGGGACCAGGTGCTCGACATCGGTATTCCTGACTCATGGGGACAGTTCCTCGGCCTGGGCGACGCGATCGACGGTAATGGCTACTACCGCGTGTACGACGTGACCGGAGAGACGGCGCTATCAATGGCCCGTAAGGTGGCCGGCGAGACACGCCGCCTCGGCCAGGATGCGGTCCACCTCCTCGGGGATGCCGACGCCGCGGTCACGCGCGCGGTGATTGGGACCGGCGCCATCACGCCGTACGTGCACTTCATCGAGGAGTTCGGCGCCGATCTGGCCATATGCAGCGACGACGGCTTTACGTATTGGCGCGACGGCGCGATGGCCATCGACCTGGGCGTGCCGGCCATCGTCGTGAACCACGCCGTGACCGAGATCTACGGCTTGCAGTTGCTCGCGGAGCATCTCGAGGCGGCGCTCCCCGACGTGCCGGTTCACTTCATCGAGCAGCAGTGCATGTTCCGCGCCGTCACGGCGTGACGACGAGAGTCAGTCCGACGAGGACGGTGTGAGATCCTCCGCCCGCGCGTCGGCGAGCGCGCCGAACCGTCGCAGGCGCGGGGAGGCGAACGCCGTCCCAGCGACTACCACCAGCGTGCCGATTCCGCCCGCCACGACGCTTATGACCGGCGTCGTGAGCCTCGCGACCAGCCCGCTCTCGAACCCGCCGAGCTCGTTCGACGAGCCGATGAAGATCGCGCTCACCGCCGAGACGCGCCCGCGCATCGCGTCCGGCGTCAGCAACTGCATCAGGGTGTGCCGCACGACCACGCTGACGTTGTCGAAGACACCCGTCAGGAAGAGCATGGCCATGGCGATCCAGAAGTTCGTCGTTAGCCCGAACACGATGGTCACAGCGCCGAACCCGGCGACGGCCAACAGCAGGTTGCGGCCGGCGTGCTTCATCGGAGGCAGATGCGCCAGCAACAGCGCCATGGCGAACGCTCCGGCGGCCGGCATCGCGCGGAGCCAGCCGAGGCCCTGTTCGCCGACGTTCAGAATGTCCAGCGCGAACACCGGCAGCAGGTAGACGGCGCCGCCCAACAGCACCGCGAACAGATCCAGGGACATCGTCGCAAGCAGGAGCCGCGTCCGTCCGACGAACCGCACGCCTGCCAGGATTTCGCGCCCGAACGCTCGGTCGCGCGCCTTCCCGTCGTCTTCGATGCGTGCGACGCGCATGAACGGCAGGACGACGACAAACCCCAACGCAGCGCACGCCGAAAACACGTAGACCGCGGTGATACTGCGCACCGCGATGAATCCTCCCAGCGCTGGCCCCGCCATGCCGCACAACTGCTGCACGCTGGTACGCCACGCGACGGCGTTCTCGAAGATGTCCTTGGGCACGAGTTGTGGCAACAGCGCCGTTCGCGCGGGCCGCCCCATCGTGGACGCTGCCGCGCCGAGGAATAGCAGCGCGAACATGACCCAAACCGGAGCTACGATCGCGGAAGCCACCGCAAGACCCACGGAAGCGCAACACGCGCCGACCATGCTTATCCCTACAATTCGCCGTCGGTCCATGCGATCGGCGATGTAGCCGGCCGGCAGGATGAGGAGCATCATCGGGGCCGCGGTCGTCAGCCCTACGAGGCCGAGGATGAACGGGTCGCTCGTGCGCTTGTACAGCTCCAACCCGACGGCCAACCCCTGCGCGCCCATGCCCACGGCGGACAGGGATGCCCCAAGCATGTAGAGCGTATAGCTGCGATGGCGGAATGGGGCATACGCGTCGTGCGATGCGTCGGGAGGCGTGGCGATAGGGATTCCAATGCGCGGCCGGAGCGTATGGCGAGACGGTCACGCGCGACACGCGCGAAGCCCTCGACACCTACCCTACCCGGTCACGGCCTACAGGTCGAGGTCGGAGTCGCCCGGCTGCCGGAAGTGGCGGTACGCCCAGATACCGATGCCACCGATGATCATCAGCGGCAGCAGCGACAGGAACGACAGGCTGATGTAGTAGTTCCTGAGAACCGGGCCTTCGACGCCGCCGAAGCAGTTCGGGCAAGCCACCGCATCCAGCGCCACTGCCAGATACGCGACGGCCGCGGCCGCCGATAGTCGTACGGTACGCATGTCACTCACCTAGAGGAGGTAGACCAGCACGTACAGCGTCGGCCACACCAACACCACGTACCACCAGTATACTGCGCACAGACGCACGCCCGTGTGCTCGTCAGGCCCGTACCGTCCCGCGAGCGCCTTCACGGAAGTCACCGACAGGATGCACATGCCGATCGCCACGTGCAATGCGTGGAACCCGATGACCGTGTAGAACAGAGCGCCGTACACGCTGGACGTCATCGTCAGACCGTGCCCGATGAGCTGGGCCCACTCGACGCCCTGGATTCCGAGGAACAGCGCGCCCAGCGCCCATGTGGCGCCGAGCCACGGCTTCTCGGCTCCCTGGGCCTCGCCTGCACGGCTGAGCGCGCGGTAAGCCGTCCACGCGCTTATCAGGAGAAACGCCGTTGCGACGGCGGTCATGCCTGCGGGTAGGCGCGGCTGGCCCGGCGGCGGCCACGCCTCCTGCCCGGGACGCAGGATGATGTGCGCGCTGATGAGCCCGGCGAAAGTCATCGACTCGGCCGCGAGGAACACCACGAGGCCGAACGTGCGTTTGTCGGGCGCGGCGCGATGCGCTACGACGGTGTCCATGCAATTCCGTCCATGCGTTCGGCGGCGTCGACATCTGTGCCCGCCGCCAACCACGTCGGTTCCGGGCTCAGTGCGCGGACGTATGCGTCCCGGCCGCGCCGTCGTCGCCCAGCCGGTCGACCACGATGTCCGGCACGAGCGCAAGCGTCATGATGATGAAGAACGCCACGGGCACCCATAGCAGAGCGCGGATGAGCTGCGTCTCGTCCTTGAGATGCATGAAGTAGACCGCAATCATCACCGCCTTGACGGCGGCGACGAGGAATATGAACGCCACCGTGATAGCGCCCGAGAACGGCAGATACACAGCCCCCACGCTGACAAACAGCAGCACGAGAAGCCAGGCCCACACCGCCGTGTAGTTCGTGTGTGATTCGGTTGCCATGCGTCACGGCCTCCCGTTAGTAGGAAAGATACAGCAGGGGGAACAGGAACACCCAGATGATGTCGACGAAGTGCCAGTAAAGCCCCGCCGCTTCGGCCCGGGCGAGGGTCAGTTTCCCCTTGCTCGCGTGAACGAACAGCACGGCGTTCACGACGATGCCCGCGATCACGTGCAGCGCGTGCAACCCCGTTAGCGCGTAGTAGAACGACCAGAAGATGTGCGTCAACGGCGTGTATCCGTGTGACAGCTCGATGGAGTATTCGACGGCCTTGAAGCCGAGGAACGCCACGCCAAGGATCACGGTGATGCCGAGGAGCTTCTTGGCCTTGACCTGGTCATCGTGCTGCATCGCCTGATGCGCCTTGACGATCGTCAGGCTGCTCGTGAGGAGCACCACGGTGTTCACCGTCGCCAGCCACGGGTTGAGGTGCGCCGCCAACTCGGACCACGCCCCATGGGCTGCGGCCCGAAACAGTAGGTAGCTCGCGAGGAAGCCACCGAACGTCATCACCTCGGACGCAAGGAACCACCACATCGCCATCTTGGCGAACGGCATCTCGCGGTTGGTCTGCCCTTCTGCTGCGTATGTCATCAGTGATTCCCCCTTCACCCGGCTGATGTGGATGATGGTTCTGAGTCCTGAGCGATCCAGTCCTGCTCGCTACCAGGAACGCTGTATTCGTACGCCCCCCGGTGCACCGTCGGGATCTCGTGGAAGTTCTCGTGGGGAGGCGGCGAAGCGGTCTGCCACTCCAGCGAGTTAGACTTCCACGGGTTCGACGGCGCGGCCTCGCCCTTGAACGCGGTCCAGATCAGGTTCGCGATGAACGGAATCTGCCCGATGAGCATCGCGATCGCCGCCCAGGTCGCGACGACGTTCAAGCCCTGGAACGGCTTCAGGTAGTCATACGTCACCGCTGCCCAGATCCGACGCACATGCCCAGCCAGCCCAACACGGAACAGGGCGATGAACAGCACGTTGAAGCTGATGACCGTGATCCAGAAATGGATGTGCCCCAACGGCCGGTTCAACGTCTTCCCGAACATCTTCGGGAACCAGAAGTAGAACCCGGTCAGCCCGCCGAGGATCACCGTCGGGAACAGCGTGTAGTGGAAGTGCGCGACCACGAAGTACGTGTCGTGCATGTATGTGTCCACCGCTGCCGATCCTAGGAACATCCCCGTCACGCCACCCACGATGAAGCAGGCGATCGTGCCCACGGCGAACAGCATCGGCGTCGTCAGCTTGATCGAGCCACCGATCATCGTGCCGATGAGCGCGAAGATCACCAGCGTGAACGGCACCGATATGAGGATCGTCGTGATGCTGAACGGCATGACCATCAGCGGGCTCATCCCGCTCACGAACATGTGGTGCGCCCACACGAGGAAGCTCAGCACGCCCGCGACCATCGTCGACCACAGGATCGTCTTGTAGGAGAAGATGGGCTTCCGCGAGAAGGTCGGGAGAACCTCGGTGAGCACCCCGATCCCGGGCAATAGAATGACGTACACCTCGGGATGTCCAAAGAACCAGAAGAGATGCTGCCACAGCAGCGGGTCCCCTCCCGATCCGTCCGCTGCGGGGACGAAGAAGCTCGTCCCGGCCGTGCGGTCGAGCAGCAGGAGGATCGCGCCAGCGATGGTCGGGCCGACCGACAGCATGAACAGCACGGCGGCCGTCATCTGCATCCACACCATCAGCGGGAGGCGCATCATCGTCATGCCGGGCGCGCGCATGGTGATCGCCGTGGTCAGCAGGTTCACCCCGCCCATTAGGAACGAAGTGAACTCCAGAGCCAACGCCAGAATCCAGAACGCCTGTCCCAGGCCGACGCCGGTGTAGCTTTCCCGCGCCGAGAGGGGCGGGTAGCCCGTCCAGCCGGAGGCTGCCGGCCCGCCCGGCAGAAACATGGAGACGAGCATGACCAACGACGCGGTCGTGATGACCCAGAACGAGGCCATGTTGAGCCGAGGGAACGCCATGTCCCGCGCGCCGATCATCAGCGGAACGAGGAAGTTTCCGAACGCTCCGAGCAGGATCGGCATGGCCACGAAGAACACCATCACGGTGCCGTGCATGGTGATGAGCGCGTTGAACGTCTCGGGCAGCACGATTCCCGGCCCGGCCGCGCCGTCTATGAACAGCGACGCGCCAACCACCTTCTGCGCGGGCCACGCGATCTGCGAACGCACGACGTACGCCATCAGACCCCCGAGCAGCGCCCAGACCATGCCCAGGATCAGGTACTGGCGGCCGATGACCTTGTGGTCTACGGAGAAGACGTGCTTCCGCAGGAACGTAGTGGGTTCAGGATGTATTGCGTGTTCCATTGTCGCCTAGTTGTCCCCCCAGGTTTCGCCGACCCAGGCCGCGTATTCGTCAGCCGTGTGCACGTTGAGGAAGCCGCGCATGGTGTAATGGTTGGGTCCGCACAGTTCGGCGCACGCGATCTCGTACTGTCCTGCCACATCCGCCTCGAACCACAGCGCGATCTCACGGCCCGGTAGGGCGTCCTGTTTCACGCGTAGCGTCGGCACGAAGAAGCTGTGAATCACGTCCTTCGATCGCAGGTACACGTGCACTGGGTGGTGAATCGGGACGTGCAGTTGGTTCAGCATCAACTTGTCGTCGGCCGTGTCGAACAAGCCATCGGGGCCGGGATACGTGATATTCCACGCGAACTGCTCTCCCTCGACGCGCACCTTCACATCCGAAGCCGGCAACTCGCCCTTCACCTCGTGGTACGCGTGTCCACCGGCGAAGTCCACGGCCAGATCGAGGCACAGCACGATGGCGCCGGGGATGAGTATCCACGACGCTTGCTTCCACGAATTGCCGTCGATGTACGCGGCCTTTTTCCCCTTGCCGCGTCGGTAATAGATGAGGGCGAACAGGATTATCCCTTCGGCGATGAGAAAGCCTGCCAAGCCGAGCCAGAAGATCAGCCAAAACACCGAATCTATGTCCTGGCCGAAGGTCGATACCTCCGGCGGGAACCAGTTGAACATCCGTTAGCTACTCCCTGTTGCCAGGTATCGGAACGTGACCGGCGGGCGGAGGGCCGGTAAAGCAGACGCGCCGTGCCCATGCGGGGCCACGCGGAAGCGGGCAGTCACCGCGCCAGGGCGCCCTCGGACGCGGCCAGGGCGGCGCTTTGCGTTCAGTATTGGGATGGGGGTGTGGCCGGACGGGCTCGCGTCGAGCCGATCCGCGACATCGTACATTCCGGGCAGCAACCTTACGTCACCAGGCGCCTGAGAGGCGCTTCTCGCGTGACGGCGATCCATCTCGGGATCGTCGCGCTCGTCTAGTAGATCGCAGCGCGTGTTGAGCGCGAGCCCCGCCGTGATGGGGCATCCGCGTCTCGGGCAGCGTGCGTCGCGCGGCCGGGCCTGCTCGCTCACGGGGTGGCGTACAGGCGAGCCACGGTGTTGATACGGTCGCCGTCCCTCGCACGCCCGTCGTCGGGTCGAGGCGCGACCGATACTGATGTTATCGTCTGGACGGGCAAGGGCGAAGGGGAATTGGGTGGCAGGCCCGGTGATAAAGGCCGGCGCGGAAAGGCGGGCCTCCAGTTGGCGCATCGCGGCTGGCAATGTTTCCCCCGGCCGATTCGGCGGGCCCGAGCGGCGCGTACCAACTCGAGCGCGTCCCCTATCCCAAGCGGCGGCGAACGGTAATCCTGAACGCACGTATCAGGGGTAGCCATCCGCCGCGTGGCCCGCAAGGCCGGAATACGGCCTTGCGGGCCTGCCTGGGCGCGCGGGCTCAGGCAGACACCGAGCGGCTGCGGTCCCGGCGGCGCCAAGCGAGCCTGACGCTGTGGGCGAGCCTATGGATGCCCTCCCGGCGCAGCAACCCAACGGGGATAGGTCGCACAGGCCTAATCGCCACTCCCACTTGACGCCAGGACCCATCTCGGCCTAATTTAGGCATAGCTAAGTTAGCCGGGGCTAAACCCCATAGGGTAGGGAGGCGGCGCGATGGTCCGCGCGCATATATCACAGAGCCGCTCGCGCGTCTGGTTCGCCGCGTCTCTGGCCGTGCTGCTATGCGGCTGCGGAGACATCCTCACGGAGACGCCGCCCGTCGGCGACGACTTCGAGTCACCGTTCGACGGCCTCTCCTTCAGCTTCAACGCGTCGTTCCTGCGGGGAGACGAGAACTTCGAGCGCGTATTCCGCGTAGAGGACGGCCTCGGTCCCATCTTCAACAACAACGCATGCGGGAGCTGCCACCCCGGTGACGGCCGCGCCACGAGCGACGAAGTCTTCCTCCGCATCAGCCGCGGACACGACCTGGCGGAGGATGTCGGCGGGCCGCAACTCCAGACGCGAGCCATACCCGGCGTCCCCGCCGAGGTACTGCCGCCGGGCGTGGACGCCTCACCGCGCATGGCGCCGCCGGTGTTCGGCGTCGGTCTCATCGAGGCGATCCCGGTCGAGACGATACTGGCACACGCCGATGAGGCGGACGCGGATGGCGATGGCATATCCGGGCGCCCCAACTGGGTCGAGTCTCCCGACTTCATCCCTTCGCACGAGATCGGCGGCGGGCCCGGGATGCAACTCGGCAGGTTCGGCCGCAAGGCGTCCGTCTCGACGCTCCTGCTTCAGGTCACCGCCGCGTACCACCAGGACATGGGCATCACGAGCGATTTCATGCCTGTCGAGAACCCGAATCCACAGCACGGGCGAACCGCGATCGGTGACACCGTCGCGGACCCAGAGATCCCCGCGTCGACGGTGCTCGACACGACGATGTACGTCCGACTGCTGAGCCCCCCGGCGCGGGGGCCCTCGACCGTCGAGACCACCCGGGGCGAGGTCATCTTCGAGACCATCGGCTGTGCGACGTGCCACGTCCCGGTGATGACCACCGGCGACAGTCCCGTGGCACAGTTGCGCGATGTGGACGCGCATCTCTATTCGGACATGCTCCTGCACGACATGGGACCGGAACTCGCCGACAACCGGCCTGACGGCGACGCGTCGGGCACGGAGTGGAAGACCGCTCCGCTCTGGGGCACGCGCCTGGTGGCGGACTTCACCAACGGCGTCGCCCACTACATGCACGACGGGCGCACGACCGACCTGGGAGAAGCCATCGACCTGCACGGCGGCGAGGCTGCCGCAGTGCGCCAGCGGTTCGGTGAGTTGCCCACCGCGGACAGAGAGGCTCTTCTGGCATTCGTCCTGTCGCTATAGGGCACGCGGGATAGGGAGTACGGCCGTGAGGCAGTCCAGGCGGACATTCCTGGTGGCGAGTGGAGCCTTGGCGTTGTCGGGCTGCGGGGGCGTGATGCGCCTTAGCGGCATTGTCGACGACGACCGAGTCACACTGCCTCGCGCGGACATAGAGCCGATGTGGGAGCGGCGCGAACCCGTGGTGGTCGCCTTGGGGCCGGACAGCGGAGCGGTCATCCTGTGGCCCCTCGACGGAGGCGACGCACGCGCCCTGGGGGCCACATGCACCCACCTCGGGTGCGGCGTTCGACCGTCAGGCGAGTTCCTTCGCTGCCCCTGTCACGGCAGCACGTTTGGCTCCGACGGCCGCGTCGTCCGAGGGCCTGCGCAACGTCCGCTCCCCGTATACCCCGTCCACATCACGGACCACACCGTTGAGATCCGCCTCACACAGGCGAGGAGCCCGCAGTGAACCGGAGATTCGGTCTATGCGTCCTGACCCTGGCGATCACGTGCGTCGCGGTGGCGCTTGCCCAGAGCGACGCGCCCGTCGACGAACGGCCATTCGTCAAGGGTGGCATCGGTGACAAGCCCTTCGTCACGCGCGCTGGCAGGACGTCTCTCGGCGGCTACACCGAGGCCCACTTCCGGTACGAGCGTGCCGAGGGTCTCACCGAGGAACTGACGTTCGTCCCCAAACGCATCAACCTATTCACCTTCACGCCCGTCAGCGAGCGCGTGCGCGTCGCGTCGGAGATCGAATTCGAGGAGGGCGGCGAGGAGATCATCATCGAACTCGCGTCGGTGGACTTCGATCTCACCGACAGCGTCAGCTTCCGGGCGGGCATGCTCCTGTCGCCTCTCGGCAGGTTCAACTTGGCGCACGACAGTCCTGCCAACGAGCTTACGGATCGGCCCCTGGTGGCTACGGAGCTCTTGGGCGTGGCCCTATCCGAGCCGGGCATGGGGTTTTTCGGGGCGTGGTACCCGTCGCCCTCGGCGCGCCTGACGTACGAGCTGTACGCCGTCAACGGCTTCGGTGACGGGGTGCTCGTCGGCGACGAGGCGGGCACGCGAATCCCAGCGGGCAAGGGCACGATCGAGGACAACAACACGACGCCGTCCCTCGTCGGCCGGGTCGCGTACAGTCCAGGCGAGAAGGTCGAAATCGGCGTGTCGGGGCACCACGGGCCGTACAACGCAAGCGCCATCGAAGGTCTGGAAGTCGATGAGAGTCGCGACGTCACCCTATTTGTGATCGACGCCGAGGCGCGCGTCGGACGAGCCACGCTCCGCGGCGAATACGCCCAGGCGGAGGTCGACGTCCCCACGGGCTTCATGGGGATATTCGCCGAGAGCCAGCGAGGCTTCTACGCGGAGGCGGTTGTCCCGTTCGGCGCCGGGTGGTTGGCGTCCATGCCGGAGTCCGGGTTCGCGGCCGTCGCGCGGTACGGCCGCGTGGACTTCAACGCGGATGTCGACGGCGACTCCATCGGCCGGCTCACGCTGGGAGCCAACTTCCGGCCGCAGGGCGACACCGCCTTCAAACTCGACTACCAGCGAACGCGCGAGCGCGACGGCTTCAACAACAAGGCCGATTCCGCTGCCCTGCTGTTCAGCGTCGCGTCGTACTTCTAGGGTCCGCCACATGGGAGATGCAGCCCGCAGAGCGACCCCATCCAAACCTTCCCCAGTAAGGGAAGGCATTCACGCCGCCACGCGGCGCCCGGCATAGTCGCTGCGATCAACCGCTAGGCGTCGAGTCTGCCGTACAGCGTGGCGACGTTGGCGTCGGCGTCGATCACCGGCCGTATCTTGCCCTCGCGCGACGTGAGTACGGTCGCGACGCCGGGGCCGTGCCCCGCCACATAGCTGTCGCTGTGCACGATCACGCCCACGGACACAGCCCCCGTGTAGTAGATGCGCCCGTAGGTGTGGTCGGCGTCGAGGATGGCGACAAAGTCCCCGAGCTTCAGGTCTTCGAGTCCATACTCGTCGACGACGTCGCGACTGAACATCTGGATGTCGTAGTCGCCGCGTACCGCCGTGTTCGCTCCGAGGCCGGAGCCCATCACCTTCGCGGGAACCGTGTGCGTCACGGGGACGGCGAGGGTGTCGCCGTCCGGCTCGATCCCCCAGCAGTGCAGTAGCCGCGGATCGAGACTGCGCACGGCCACGCCTGGGAAGTCCGTCAGTTCCAGCCCCTGCCCCACCGCCTTCACGAGTATCTTGTCGCCAGGCAGCAGTTCCTCCAGGACGGCGTCGGGGAACTCGACCATAACGTGCTCGATCCCGCCGTGCGTGCCGACTACATAGCCCTCGCCGCCCTTGGCGTCGCCGCTGACGACCTTCGCCGGGTTGCCGACGCATGCGAGCGTGTTGTACGCGCCGTTGTCGCCCGAGTCGGACGAGCGCGTAGAGGCGCCTGGCTCCAGGTGATCGCCCTTCCACCCGCCCGCCGGCGATCCCACCCGGACGTTGTACGTGATGCCGCCTGTCCCAGGCACGACGTGCACCGCCCCATCCTGCCCAACGCGGTACACTGACCCACCCACCTTCGGGTGGGACACTTCCCCGACGACGGAGATCATCGCTAGGCGATCGACGTTCGTGTTCATGGTCGCTCCATTCGCCATCGTGCTATCGAAGACGCCGCCAGGGTAACACGGATGCCGCCGATGTCCGCCGGCCCCGCGGAACGGCCGAGCGCGAAATCGCCCTGGTGGGCCCTGTGCATCCGTGCCACGGTAAGGTTGGATGCCACACAACGAGATGAAACAGGGCGAGACGATGTCCGAGTTGCTGAGCCAGATGCCGCTACATATACAGGACGACTTGACCCTACGATTCGCCACGACGGCGGACGCCGACGCCATCGGCGCGTTCAACCGCGAGCACCACGACGACAACAAGGACTACGACATCGTCGGACGCGGCGTGCACCATCTCGTATCGGGCAAGCATCCGACGATCCGCGCCGAGGACTTCACTGTCGTCGAGCACGCGCCGTCGGGGCGGATCGTGTCGTCCATGTGCCTGTTATCGCAGACGTGGACGTACGCCGGCGTTGAGTTCCCGGTTGGTCAGCCGGAGTTCGTCGCAACGGACAAGGAGTACCGGCGCCGCGGTCTCGTGCGTAAGCAGTTCGAGGTGATCCACGAGCTGAGCGCATCGCGCGGCGAACTGATGCAGGGCATCACGGGCATCCCGTGGTACTACTCGCAGTTCGGCTACGACATGGCGATGGACCTCGGCGGCGACCGCTCAGTCCACCGCATCCATCTGCGCGACGCCGTCAAGGAACCCACCTGCCGACTACGGCCGATCGTGGTCGGAGACGAGGAGTTTGTGCGCACGCTCTACGCCGCCGGGGAAGGGCGTCACCCCCTGGGTGTCGTGCGTTCCGACGATCTGTGGCAGTACGAACTGTGGATCGGACGGGACAAGGGCTGCGGCGCGGGCGAGTGGAAGATCATCGAGAGCCCCGACGGCGAGCGCATCGGGTACCTGGCCCACAACGCGTGGCTCGAGTGGTCATCGCTGGCGGTCTATCAGTTGGAGCTTGTACAGGGCGCCTGTTACCTGAACCTAATGCCGAGCCTGTTGCGCGCGCTCTGGGAACTCGGCCAGGACATGGTAGATACGGATATCCACCCGATCAAGGAAATCGAGAACGTGCACCTCGGGCTGGGGGACGAACACCCGGCGTACGTCGCCGTCCCCGCTGGGAAGTCGCGGCCGGGTTCGCCGTATGCCTGGTTCATCCGCGTGCCCGACATCGTGGGGTTCCTGAGCCACGTCCGCGCCGGATTGGAGCGGAATCTCGTCGGTACGCCCGCCGAGGGCTACACGGGGACACTGGAGATCAGCTTCTACCGTAGCGGCGTGCGGATCGCACTGGAACGTGGCGCCGTCACGGCGATTGAGGAATGGTATTCCGACGACGCGCGCATCCGTTTCACGCGCGAGACGTTCATGCACCTGCTGTGCGGCCGTCGGCGCTGCCGGGAGCTCACCGACATGTTCGCCGACTGCTCGGCTCCACACATCGAAGCCATCGTCCTGGACACGCTCTTCCCGCCTTTCAAGGGCGCTCTCTGGGCCGCGAACTAGCGGACCGTATCTCCTCGCCGCCGGCGCCTCGTCGAGACACGACGGCCCTTAGCATCGCTAAGCCTCGCCTTCCGAGATGAGCAGGTTGGGCCTGTGCGTTTTTGGCGTGCCGCGCTATACTCGCCGCGAGGGATGGGCGTCCGGCTTAGGTCCAGACCCCATGCCGCCTCTCGTTCCGCATAGGGGTACGTCATGCCACGAGCAGACTGGTCCACGCCTCGGTACACCGGCCTCATCGTCAAGCTCGTCGTGGTCGCCGCGATCCTCACGGCGGGAGTCGTCTACGGACGTCCCGCCATCAAGCGGTACCTCGAGAAGAAGGACGACGAAGGCCCCACGATGCACGTTCAGATCGAGAAGGTGCAGAAGGGCATGTTCCTCGCCCGAATCGGCGAGCGTGGCGACCTGGAAGCCCTGGAGGAGGTCGAGATCAAGTCCGATGTCGCGGGCGTAGTGGTCGAACTCTACGTCGAGGATGGCCAGGAGGTGGAGGAAGGCGACCGGCTCTTCCGCATTGACGACGAGTACATCGTGCAGCGCCTGAAGGCGTCCGAGGCCGAGTACGACGTCGCGCAAGGCAACGTCGAGCAGTCGCGGATCAACGCGACCCTCGAGATGCAGCGCATCCACAGCGGCATCGAGATGGGGCGCAAGGCCCACGAGTTGGCCGAGGCCAATCTCGTCTCTACCAAGGCGTACGGCGAACAGCAAATCCTGCAACTGGAAGCGGTCGTCCGCCGCCTCGAGACCGACAGCATGGACGCGCGGACTACGGAAGTCGAGCGCGCCGCGCTGGCTTTGACGAAAGCCCGTCTGTCCGTCACCACGACCCAAACCTCGCTTACTCTAGCCGAATCCGAGGCGAACAGGTCGGCCCAGTTGCTCGAACGCAAGTACGTGTCGAATTCGCAGCACGAGGCCGCGCTCGGCCAAGTGGAGGCGGCGAAGGCAGGACACGAGGCCGCCATCGCCGATGAAACGCTCTCAAAGCTGAACCAAGAGTCGGCGCGAAAGAGCCTGACGCAACTGGCCGGCGAGATAGCCGACAGCCGCGCGAGTCTGGCCAAGCTCAGAGAGACCACAGCGGCGCAGCAGAAGGAAGCGCGGCTACAGGTCGCACAGCGTCTGGCGGAACTGCAGGACCAACGTGCGTCAGTCGACGACCAGGAGCGTCGCGGCGAGATCGCAATCGCCACCAGTCAGAAGTACATGGAGCGGTCGCTGTCCGATCTGACCCGCCTCCGCCAGGAGATGGGGTGGACCATCAAGACGGCGCCACGCGCGGGCACGGTCACAGCGTCCATGCTCGAAGTGGGCCAGGCAGTGCAGTCGGGTCGGTCGGAGTGGGGCGGTGGCGGCCCTGTGATGAAGATATCCGACCTGTCGAAGCTCGTCGCGAGGACGTACGTGAACGAGATCGAAATCCGCAAGGTCCAGCTGGGTGTGCGCGCGGAGATCAACGTCAGCGCCTACCGCGACCGAACGTACGATGGACAGGTGTGGAAAATAGCGCCCACCGCGACGATGCGCGACAACATCCGCTCGTTCGAGGTCGAGGTGCTCCTGACAAACGCCTCCGAAGAGCTGCGACCCGCGATGACCGCCGATGTCGACATCATCGTCATCGAGCGGGACGATGTCTTACAGATGCCGATCGCGGCCCTCATCGAGAAGGACGTCACGGCGATCTACGCGCAGGTGCCCAAGGCGCTGGCTCCGAAGCTGTCCGTCGGGGCTCGCGTCGATGTCAGTTACGCCGACGACGAGCGCAGCTTCCCCGCGCGCGTCGACCGCGTCTCCGAGGACGAGCGCCACTTCGACGAGCAGGTGATCCACGAGGTCCGCATCATCGTCGACGACAACCCGGACGACCTCCAGTGGGGACCCACCACGCCGATGACGCTGGCGATCGAGGCGGGCGACACGCTCACCGACATCATGAGCGACGTGCGTAAGGAGCGTGATCCCTACGCGTCGAGGCTCGTTGGCGACGGGCCGCTGCCCGAGGATATGTCGCTTCTGGTGACGGAGGACATCCGCCTGAAGGTTGGTGAGCGCAACGAATACAGCATCGAGATCCTGGACGGACTCGCCGAAGCAGACCGCGTGCGCGTCCCCGAACTGAGCAGGAAAGACCTGTTCATGTGGGACGAGTGATGCGCCTCGCTCGACCACACTTCTCGGCACAGGCGGTCGTCCGCGCGTGCCTGCGCGTCGTCAAGTCCCTCTCCGCGCGCGCGCGCCTGACGGTATCCGAGTTCCGACGCGAGCCCGATCGAGCCGGCCCGGCCGGGCAGCGAGTGCGCCGCGCGCGGCTCCACACGTCCGTCATCGAGGGCGCACGCACCGGCCTGCGGGTCGTGATGTCGCACAAGGTGCGCTCCTTCCTGACGATGCTCGGCATCGTGATGGGGGTCGGCGGCATCGTCGGCATCGTGTCCATCGCCGAGAGCGCGAAGGGCATGCTTGTCGCCCAGCTAGACGACCTCGTCGGCGGGGCGAACATGTTTGGCGTCTTCCGGCCGCCGTTCTTCTTCGATGACGGCGAACTCACCATCAACTACAGCGACGAGTACCTCACCTACGAGGACGCCCTCGCGCTCGAAGACCGCTGCGAGTTCGTCACGCACGCCATCCCGCAGGTCGAGCACGGCGTCCGGGCGTCGGTCGGCTTCGAGGGCCGCCACGTTCCGGTGATGGGCACGTCGCCGGCCTTCTCTCCAGGCATGAAGTGGTTCACCCGCCTCGGCAGGTCGATGCGGTACAGCGACGCCGCTTCCGAGGCGAAGGTGTGCATCCTCGGTCTCCGCGTCGCCCGCTACCTGTTCCAGGCCAACGTCGATCCCGTAGGGCGCGAGATACGACTCGACGACAGCCGGTACGTCGTCGTCGGGGTGATGGACGACAAGGACGAGGACAACGACAAGCGCATCATCGTCCCCGTCACCACGGCGCAGAACTACATGACGGGCAGCGACGAGGTCGGCCACCTCTGGGTCAAGACCACCAGCATCGACACCGTCGACGCGGCCCGCGGGCAAGCCTCCGCGGTGCTGTCGCAGAGGCACGGCGGCGAGGACTTCTTCCGCACCTGGTCGCTCAAGGACATCCTCAAATACATCAACAAGATGATCTTCGTCCTGCAGATCGCCATCGGCGGGCTGGCGGCTACATCGCTACTCGTCGGCGGCATCGGCATCATGAATGTCATGCTCGCATCGGTTAACGAGCGCACTTACGAAGTCGGGCTGCGCAAGGCGGTCGGGGCGAGGCGGGCGGACATCATGTTCCAGTTCCTCGTCGAGGCCGTCGTGCTGAGCCTGATGGGCGGCGCGGGCGGGATCGGCATAGGACTCGGCGTCACGCGCGCGGTCGCGTGGTTCATGGACACCGTCGCGACGCCGCCGCAGCCGTGGCTGCCGCTCGTGTCCGTCCCGGCCGTGGTGTTCGCCATCGCCGCCTGCGCGACCGTGGGTCTGTTCTTCGGCATCTACCCCGCGCGCAAGGCGGCACTCCTGCCGCCCGTCGAAGCGTTGCGGAGGCGATGACCGATGCGGGCATTCTTGGGATTCGGCCTCAGCATCGACACGTTCCGCCGCAACAAGCTCCGCACGTTCCTCGGCGTCGTCGGCACGGGCGTCGGCGTGTCGATGATCATCGGTATCCTCGCCGTTGGCGACGGACTCCGTGTCTTCATCCTCCGCGAGATGGAGCGCGCGGGCGAGCTAAACGTCGTGAAAGTGCGGCTGGGCGACTGGGTCGAAGCCGAGACGTGGGACCCCAAGACGACGCGACTCACGATGGACGACCTGGTCGCCATCCAGCGCTATTGCCCCAACGTCAAGACCGTGTCGCCGGAGACGGACAGGCAGTGGATGTGGGCGTCCTCCGAAGGCGTGTTCACGATCTCCGAGATCCTGGGCGTCTCGCCCGCCTACACAGACGCGTACGCGTGGCGCGTGCAGGCTGGGCGATTCATCTCGGCGGACGATATGAAGACCGGGGCCAAGGTATGCGTCATCGGCACGGAGTTGTGGACGCGCCTGTATCGCCGAGGGGACGCCATCGGTCGGGAAATAGTGCTGGGCGCGGAGCGGCTGAGAATCGTAGGGGTCATGGCGGAGAAGAGCGACACGCTCGGCCTTCAGGGGTACGGGCGCCGCGCGTTTCTACCCCTCACCACGATGCAGCAGCGGTTCACCGGCAAGCAGCACATAGACGTCATCCGCGCCCAGGCACACAGCTTCGAGGTCGTCGACCAGGCGGGCGCGGAGATCCGCCGCGTGCTGCGCCACACGCACGACGGTCAGGACTGGATGTTCGACTTCTGGACGCCCACGAGCAGCGTGCGCGAGACCAAGCAGACGGCCGCCGTCCTGACGTCGGTACTGGTCTGCATCGCTGGGATCACGCTCTTGGTCGGGGCGATCGGGATCATGAACCTGATGCTCGTGTCCGTCACGGAGCGCACTTCGGAGATCGGCCTCAGGAAGGCCGTGGGCGCGACACGCCTCGACATCCTCCTGCAGTTTCTCGCCGAGGCCGCGCTCATCGGCCTCATGGGCGGGCTGATCGGCGTGCTCGTCGGCGTAGCGATCGGGCACGGCATGGCGATGGGCATCACCGCCTTCCTCCACTCGACATTCATCAGCAAGGTGGTGCGCGAGATGTTCAAGGACGTCATCTGGCCGGCCGTCATATCGTGGAAGGCGAGCGGGATATCCGCTCTCGTGTCGCTCGTGATAGGAGTGTTCTTCGGCATCTACCCAGCGTATCGGGCCTCCCGGCTGACGCCTGTCGACGCCCTGCGATACGAGTAGCACCGCAGCGGTAGGCACGGCGCGCGTGCTCACGGCCGCGGAGCACGGACTTCCCATCCAGCGCAAGAGGTTACTTGATGGGCGCTTGCGGCTGCCGATGCAGCGCGATATGCTGCCGCTCGAGGTTACTGGGTTATCGGGCGCCGCCCGGCACATGCGAAGTCTCGCCCTAGTGGAGTTCGAGGATGACATATCCTCGAACTCAGTGTGTTCGTCTCGCTCTGGCTTGCGCGCCGGCTGGCCGCCTTTCTGGCGAACGTCATCACGCGCGCGGCCCCAGCCGCAGCGGCGGCGCCCACAAGCTGCTCCCCGCCGAGAACTGCGCCGAACGCCACCCGAACGCCGACGAGTTCTACGTCGTCGTGGACGCCGCCGGCGCCTTCGGCCAGGTGTTGACACGCGAAGGCGACGACGGCACGTCCCGCTCACCAATAGCGACGGACCCGGGACGATCCGGGGCGAGGGCCACACGAAGGGGTCAGCGACGGCGTCAACAGCATGTGCATGTACCGCGGGCGGGCAACGACACCCGACTGATGGATGTCGTCGTGCAGGCCGAGCGCCCCGAGCGATG